>JAMNXP010000003.1 GCA_023653095.1 Bacteroidia bacterium
GAAAGAGTCATTTGACGCAAAGTACAATTAAATGGGGCATCGAGCCCCAGTTAATTGAGCAAACAAAGCCTCAGAATCAAGATGTATTATTTGCAATAATATCAAATTGAAAAGAGGGAAAACGGTCAACGTTATTTAGGCATCGACACTCAACTCTAAACTCTAAACTCTCAACTCTAAACTCTAAACTCTAAACTCTAAACTCAACTATAAACCCTTTACTCAAAGCAGCAGCGAAGCGTAAGTCCTACTTCTCCAACAACACCTCCGACACCTCCGGATTGATTACTACCTCATCAATAAAGATGAATGCATTGCCGTTATAATCATAACCTGGATGCCCGTAAGGAAGTTTGCCAAAGTTTGAAGCGCTAACCCGTATATAACGCGCTTGAACCTCTTTTAAAAAGTGTTTCTTGCGACCCTTCTTTTGCATAACTCTCGGACCCAAAATAATAGGAACTACACCTGCATCTGGCCATCGTTGAGATGAATTAAAGGTAAATTCGTTAAACATAAAGAACTCATTACCATCGATGGAATACTCCAATCGAATGTCCTTCGGAAGAAAAATCCAAGCACGCTCATCGGTTAGAAAGCGAGCACCTAAGTATTTTATGGGTATGATCTTCTTCAAATCAATCACCGCTTCAAAATCTTGAGACTGATACCCTTGCCAGCCTCCGCTGCGCCACTGTTCAGTGCCTAAAACGCCGTCAACCAAAGCATTGGGGCCACCGCCAGAATATTGCGGATTGTATTTTCCAGCAATTGATTTTACCTCAAAATTATTGGGTTTCTCGGTGATATAGGTAGCCGTAAATTCGGTAAATTTCCCATTAGGATCACCTAAGCAAGCCCAAACCAATACCGAACCTTTCAAGTCTAAATTTACCGAACCTGTTGTACTTTTCACGTATTTATGAACCACTCTGCCCGGTAATTCCGGCTTGAATACAAAGGGCGAATCGATGTATCTCACAAAAACATGCAACTCAGAACCCACAGCCTTATTGGTAAACGTTCTCACATTCACCCTATACAATGAATCCTTCTCCACCTGCTGCGGAGCAACAATGTCAACCCTCTCCCATCCCGATTGAACTTCAGGAAGATCTCTTGATTTATTCACGGTATAACTAAATTTCAACCCGTCATTCATCAATATCCAATCATAGGGAATTTGATAATACACTCGCCCTGGGTCAACCTCTATTGAAACTGTTTCGCCAAACTTGCGTGTATAGTTGGTTAAAATATCCATGCCACTGACTCCTAAAGGGATGTCTGATTTTGTTTCCGATGGACGTTCAAACGTCAGCACCTCACCCATTTCGTTCCTTAACGTGATTCTAGGAAACAACGGATACCCCAACGAATACTCGTTGCTGCCAGGTGCCACGGCATAAATACCCAATGCTGACATCACGTACCACGCGCTCATTTGTCCGCAATCTTCGTTTCCTATCAATCCGCTTGGGGTGTTTGAATAGAAATCTTTCATGATGCGCTTGATCAATTTCTGTGTTTTCTGGGGACTTCCAGCGTTGTTATACAAATAGGCCATATGATGGCTAGGCTCGTTTCCGTGAGCATATTGCCCAATCAATCCCGAAATATCAGCTTGTTCCCTGCCTGAAAGTCCCTCAGAGCCATAAAAAAGGCTGTCTAATTGGGCATGAAAGGCCTCTTTTCCGCCCATCAGCGAAATCAATTGATCTATCTTATGCGGCACGTAAAACGAATACTGCCATGCATTTGCTTCGGTGTAGTGATTGTTAACTTCACCGGGTTTGTAGGGAGTTAAAAACTGCCCGTTTCGGCGAGGACGCATAGTCTTAGTTTCCGGGTCAAAAAGTCCCAAGAAACGTTTACTGCGATTCAAATAAATATTCTGGGCAAGCAATGAATCTGGCTGAAGCAAGCCTATGATTTTATAAACACACCAATCATCGTAGGCATACTCCAAGGTTTTGGATACTGATTCAGCCTCCTTAAGAACATCTATATATCCCAAATTCGCGAAATACAGGGTCAATAATTCTCGCGCTATGGGAATTTGATACTTATAATCCTTTTCTTTTTCATCAGAACTATGTCGAATAGCCCGAATCAATTGGGCCGTATCAAAGTCAACCAATATGCCCTTTTGGATGGCTTCCAAAATCACCGGAACGCTGTGAAAACCGATCATGCAGTTGGTTTCTGAACTTCCCAACTCCCAAACAGGTAGTCTTCCACCGTCTTGATATTGCAAGAGCATACTTTGCACAAACTCACGGGTGCGGGTTCGGTGAGTGAGAGTCAACAAGGGATGCAGCGCCCGGTAGGTGTCCCACAACGAAAACACATGATACACATTATGTGTGGCTTGGTGAATTTTCTGATCTCTTCCCCTGTAGCGGAAATCAGCATCAGACGCCAACGACGGATGAATCAAACAGTGATACCAAGCGGTATAGAAAACATTCAACACAGAATCGTGCTGTTTTTCCTTCTTAAATGCCTCATGGTCTACTTGCAAATGGCTCATTTCTGCAGACCACAATTGACCCGTGCGTTCTTTACACAAATCAAACAACTCTTGGGCGTTTACTTGCCAATTCTTGGGTGCAAATTCATTAAAATCCTTTCTATGAATCATCCACGAATTCACCTGATTGGAATTTTGCTTTACTCCATCATAGTCGGTGAATGAAAGGACCGTTTTAACCAACAAAGGTCGTCTATTTGATTCTCCAAAATAAATGGCCACCTTGGTTTTTGCTTCGTTCATCACGTATTTCTGCCAAGGTCGGGAGAACTCCGTCTCAAAAAACACCCACTGATTTTCGGCCCAAGCCTTGCTTTGCCTGTGTCCGCGCAACTTTAAATTGCCGTCTTGCATTTCCAAAGAAAAAGACAGCAGGGCGTCGCGGTGTTCCAAATCCAATATGACCCATTCTTCTTTTCCCTGGGGATAACTGTACTTCTGAAACCCTCCATATTCTGACGCGGTCAATTCAACCAAGGTTTTAGTTTCATTCAATAAAACTTTATAGTAACCAACTTCTGCTCGTTCATTAACATGATCAAAGCTTTGCTTGTATTTCTTGGAATCAAATTCTGGCGCATTCGCTGGCTGAAAAAGCACATCTCCCAAATCAGAGACTCCAGTTCCACTTAAATGGGTATGAGAAAAACCCAAAATAAAAGAGTCGTGATAATAATATCCGCCGCAGGCATCCCAAGAATTATCATTACGGGTATCTGGACTAAGCTGCACCATCCCAAAAGGCGTTACTGGGCCTGGAAACGTATGTCCATGTCCACCGGTACCAACCATCGGATTGACAAATTCAATTTGGGCGTTTGCATCTATTAACAGAACGGAAGCTAGCGCGAAGAAAAACGACTTCATTCCTCAAAGATAAAAAAAGAGGCCGCCCTTTTGAGGCGGCCTCCACAAAATATCAAAAAATCAACTACTTACAATCGATACTAATAACCGCTCTGCGATCTAACGTTAAGCTTTGCGAGTGTGCAGGCTGCACCGTAGTGATGTTAATTTTAGCTTTAACACCCAAAACTTCAGTCAAAAACTTACGTACAGACTCAGCTCTGCGAGCTCTCAAACGGTCATTGGTTGCATCCGAACCGGTTTTATCTGCCGATGTAAAGACATTAATCTCATAGCTATAAGCTGAAGAAGCAATATCCAAAGCCGACTTCCAACGGAACATTTCTTGCATAGCGCTAGTAGAAAGCACTGATGAATTCACTTCAAAAAAGATGACTGCTGTGTTTGAACGTTCAAATTCAGCCTTAGATTCCTTTTCTAATGTTTCAATGGACTTTAATTTGTCTTCTAACTTTGCCACAACTGCTTGCGCTTTTGCATTGTTCTCATCCATGGCTTTCACCTTCATATCTACCGTAGAAATTTTTGCCTCAACACCAGATAAATCTACTTGTGGAGGATTTTTCTTCAAGATATCTTGGGTTTGTTCAGCCACAAATCCAGACAATTTTGACTTCTCGTAAGCCTCTTTCGAGTTAATGCAACTGCTCATGGCAACAGCGCCAATCAAAGCAAAAGATACAGTTTTAAATGAATTTAAATTCATAATTATAAGTCTTGCAAATATAACGTACACACTCACCAAAAAGTTCCCCCATCATCGACTAAAAACCAACTTCTAACTGATTGTCATGTTTTTTGGACAAATTGACCCGTGATCGGTAGTCGGTGATCGGTAGCAAGAAGTCAGATTTAGGCTAACCACTGAAGTTTGAACACCGATCACCGATAACCGATCACCCATCACTTTTTCAACTGCAACGCCACATCAACAATCATATCTTCTTGTCCGCCAACCATCTTGCGATTTCCCAACTCTTCCAATATATCGCGGGTGTCTACCCCATAGATCTGGCTAGCGCGCTCGGCGTGAAGCAAGAAACTGGAATATACTCCAGCATATCCCAAACTCAAAGTTTCACGATCAACTCGAACCGGACGGGTTTGCAAAGGGCGAATCAAGTCATCGGCGGCATCCATTAGGGCGTATAAATCACACCCGTGTTTTGCATCCATACGATTCATAACAGCAATCAATACTTCGAGAGGTGCGTTTCCTGCGCCGGCTCCCATACCTGCCAACGAAGCATCTAAACGAGTAGCACCCTCTTGAAGGGCCACCACAGTATTTGCAACCCCTAACGATAAGTTGTGGTGGCAATGAATACCTAATTCTGTTTCAGGCATCAAAACTGATTTGAAGGCTTGAATGCGATCTCGCACGCCGTCCATGGTCAAAGCGCCTGCACTGTCAGTAACATAAACACAATGAGCGCCATAACTTTCCATCAATTTGGCCTGTTCAGCAAGTTTTTCAGGAGTGTTCATGTGAGCCATCATCAAAAATCCAGCAACATCCATCCCCAAAGAACGGGCAGCTGCAATGTGTTGTGCAGAAATATCTGCTTCCGTGCAATGGGTTGCTATTCGAACAGATTTGACCCCCAAATCACTAGCCTTCTTCAAATTTTCAATGGTGCCTATTCCCGGGAGGAGCAACGTAGTGAGTTTGGCATTTTTCAAGACTTTCGAAACGGCTCCAATCCACTCCCAATCGGTGTGAGCGCCAAATCCGTAGTTGAAGCTTCCGCCGGAAAGTCCGTCGCCGTGAGCCACTTCAATGGCATCAACACCCGCTTCATCTAGCGATTTAGCAATTTCTACGGCCTTATCAACACTGTATTGATGTCTGATGGCGTGTTGTCCGTCACGCAGAGTGACATCTTGAATGTAAAATCTCTTGGTCATTTCATTAAGTATTGAGCCCAACGTTCGGCCGTTGCTTTTGCGGCACTCGTCATAATATCAAGGTTCCCTGCATATTCTGGAAGGTAATGTCCTGCACCCACCACTCTCAGAAATATAGACGTTTTAAGTCCCCAACGATGTCCAAGTCCTTCAATAAACACAGGATTGCTTTCAGGAATATCCTCAAATTGCACCTCCTGATGCAATTGGTAGCCTGGCACGTATTTCTGCACCTCTGTTACCATTTCATTAATGCTTTTTCTGATAGCATCACGATCTGCAAATTCACTGAGTGTAAACACCGTATCGCGCATCACCAAAGGCGGTTCTGCGGGATTCAAGACTATGATGGCCTTTCCGCGCTCGGCTCCGCCCACTTTTTCTATTCCGTGGGACGTGGTTTCAGTGAATTCATCAATGTTCGCTCGCGTACCTGGGCCGGCCGATTTTGACGCAATGGATGCCACTATTTCCCCGTAATGCACCTTCGCCACCCTGTAGACAGCTGCTACCATGGGAATGGTTGCTTGTCCCCCACAAGTAACCATGTTCACATTATCAACCGATTCTAAGTCAAGATTCTCAAAATTTACAGGTGGAATCACGAACGGACCAATAGCCGCAGGTGTGAGGTCAATCATTTTCTTACCTGGAAACTGTCTGATGACAGCGGCGTTTGATATGTGCGCTTTTGCTGAGGTGGCATCGAAAACAAAATCAATTTCTCCCCATTGAGGCATATTTATGAGACCTTGAATACCTTCGTGTGTGGTTGGAACGCCCATTCTCTGAGCACGCGCAAGTCCATCAGAAGCTGGATCAATTCCCACCATAGCACCCATTTCTAAAATATCAGAGTATCTCATGACCTTAATCATAAGGTCTGTCCCAATATTTCCGGGACCAATAATAGCTACCTTAAATTTTCGCATCAATCAGTAATTGAAAAGGATACAGCGCCCAATCCGTCAATTTCAGCCGTAAAAGTATCCCCCGAAACAGCGGGAACCATGGGGCCTAGTGCACCTGAAAGAATAATCTCCCCGGCTTTTAGCGGATTGCCCAACATTAAACGTGTATTTGCCAGCCACATTACCGCATTAAGAGGATTGCCCATGCAAGCAGCACCACTTCCTTGAGAAACCATTTCCCCGTTTCTAAGTAATTTCATTTGGCAATTTTCGAAGTCAAAATCCTTCGCACTTACCTCGTTGCACCCCAAAACAAAATGACTCGCCGAAGCATTGTCTGCAATGGTATCAGTAATGCGAATGTCCCAATTTGCGACTCTTGAACCTACCACTTCAATGGATGCGGTGATAAAATCAGTGGCATCGATGATTTGTTGAATATCGGTTACTGGTTGTTCAAAACCACTTTTTAACACAAAAGCAATTTCAGCTTCTGCTTTTGGCTGCATGAGTTCTGTATGGCTGATGCCTGTATTATTTTCAATTTGAGTATGGCTGTAGAGCACGCCAAAGTCGGGTTGATCAACGCCCAACTGCTTTTGTACTGCCGCAGAGGTGAGTCCAATTTTAGATCCACAAAGACTTTTTCCGTTTTGCAGAGCCCAATCCACATTGATTTCTTGCACTTTGTATGCAGCCTCAATATTCTGATCACCAATCAGTTGCCTTACGGGAGAGCAAGGTATTCTATTGATTTCTGCTTCTCTCAAGGCAAGTGCCGCCTCTTCAATAAACGTTTCTAATGACATTATTAAATTTCGAATCAAAGTTAGTATGCATGTTTAAACAAAAAAAACGAACTTTGCACCTTAATGAGCTTTATCTCCTCTGCCGCATCAACTCTCCATCAAGCCGCTTTGACCCGCACTTCTGTCGATCAATTAACATTGAATCAAGAATTCAGTTTAGAGGAAGCTTATCAAATTCAACACCAAGTCATTGAACATAGACTTAGTCAAGGGCATCAATTAATTGGTGTAAAGATGGGTTTTACTTCTGAAGCGAAAATGAAACAGATGGGTGTGAACGACATGATCATTGGAATGTTAACATCAGACATGTTAAATACCAACGGTGGAACCATGTCGTTATCTGAATTCATACACCCGCGTGTGGAACCAGAAATTTGCTTCATTTTAAACGATGACATTAACGAGGTTTTAGATGAAAATGAGGTAAAAAGCAAAGTTTCAGGTATTGCAGCTGCCATTGAAATCATTGATTCTAGATATAAAAACTTCAAATTTTCACTTTCAGACGTGGTTGCAGACAATTGTTCTTCAGCAGCACTCGTAGTGGGTATCATCTCTGAAGATGTTAACAATCCGTTAAACAACAATAAAATTCAGTTAAACATAAACGGTGAAGCCGTTGAAACTGGTAGTTCTGCGGACATTCTTGGCAATCCATGGAAAGCCCTAGCAGCAGCAACTCGTTTAGCAAAACAATACAACATCCCACTGAAAAAAGGCATGTATGTGATGGCTGGTGCAGCTACATCAGCTTATTTTGCTGAAATAGAGCAAGAAATCTCTGCTGATGTTGAAGGATTGGAATCGGTATTTTTTAGGGTAAACCAGTAATATTACAATTGAATAACCCTTAGATAACATTAAGGTAATTCAATGCTATTTATTTTGTAATTATTAAAATTAAATTACCATTACATGAAAAAAATTCATTCACTTTTAACAGTAGCAGCTTTATTCGGCTCTACCATGTTATTCAACGCTTGTGGCGACGACAACAACGGTGGTGACAACAACAACAATACTTCTGGTGAAGTTATTGTAACTTCTAACGTAACGGCAAGTACAACTTGGACAAAAGACAAGGTTTACATCTTAGCAGGACGTATTGCTGTAACTGCAGGAAACACTTTAACTATTGAAGCTGGTACCGTTATCAAGGGTCAGGCTGGTTCTGGTGCAAACGCTACAGCTTTAATTATTGCACGTGGTGCAAAGATCTTGGCTGAAGGTACACCTACAATGCCTATCATCTTCACTTCAGTTGCTGATGAAATCAAATCTGGTGAAATCGCATCTCCTAACATGGACCCTAACGTAGACGGTCTTTGGGGTGGTTTATTGATTATGGGTAAAGCACCTGCTTCATTGAGCGGAGACGTTGTTGAGGCTGCAATTGAAGGTATTCCTCCAACTGATGCTAACGGTTTATACGGTGGAACAGATGCAAATGATAATTCTGGTGTATTGAAATATATCTCTATTCGTCACGGTGGTGCTAATATTGGAGAAGGTAACGAGATCAACGGACTTACTTTAGGAGGTGTTGGTGCAGGTACTGTAATTGAAAATATTGAAGTTATTGCTAACCAAGACGACGGAGTTGAGTTCTTCGGTGGTACTGTAAACGCTAAAAACGTATTGGTTTGGAATGCTGGTGACGACGCTATCGATACTGACCAAGCTTGGTCTGGTACTTTGGATGGATTTGCAGTTATCTGTGGTGACAACACTGACCACGCTTTAGAAATTGACGGTCCAGAAGGTTCTGCTAATGCTGGTCACAACGTGAAAAACGGTTGGGTTAAAGGTTCGGCGGCGGCTGAAATGGGCAACTGGAGATCTAATGCTCAAGGTAACTTTTCTTCTATCTACTTCTTCAACTTTGATGCTGGTATGAAAGACGGTCGTGGTGACTTAGATTTGGACGCAACTTCTGCTCCTAACAATGGAACTACTTTGAACTTCGACAAATTAGAAGTTAAAACTGACTCAACCAATCTTTCAAAAATCTTTTTGGACGGTGTAGCTGCAAAAGCAACTAAAGTTACAACCAACACTGTAGGAAGCGTAGTAGCATTTGCTAGTTGGACTTGGGCTGATAAAGCGGGTGCATTGAAATAATTTTTTTGAAACTAAATTTTAATCATATTCTCTAAAACACTCTCGGAAAGGAGGTCATTGAACGGCCTCCTTCTCGAGTTTTTGCGATCAACGTGTTAAAAGAATGAAAAACGTAATAAAAATAATCGGAATCATTGCCTCTTTAGGCGCAAACTACCTCTCTGCTCAGACAGGTACAATACGTGGTAAAGTAGTTGACGAGACTACGTCAAAAGCCATAAAAGGAGCTACTGTTAGTATCTCAGAATCAACCAAGACAAACACTGACCTCGACGGAAAATTCGAGCTCACCGTTCCAGTTGGTATCCATACACTTACCGCTGATTTTGAAGCCTACAATTCTGTAAGCATCAGCGAAATTCAAGTGAATGAAAACCAGATTTTTGTAATAGAAAACGACATTAAACTCTCTCCAGCGGTTGAAGGCATTGGCCAAGTAAAGGTCTCTGTTAAACGCATGAGCAACACCGAAGAAGCTCTTCTTTCTGCTAAGAAAATTGCACCTAATATGATTGACGGTATATCTAGCGCCGGATTCAAACGCATTGGCGATGGTGATGCAGCTTCTGCTATGTCTCGCGTTACTGGTGTATCTGTGGAAGGTGGTAAATACGTTTACGTGCGTGGACTTGGTGATCGTTATACCAAAACCACCTTGAACGGAATGGACATACCTGGTCTAGATCCAGACAGAAATACCATTCAGATGGACCTATTCCCAACAAGCGTCATTGATAACATCGTGGTATCAAAAACCTTTACTGCTGATCTTCCCGCTGACTTTACTGGAGGTGTAGTAGATATCGGAACTAAAGACTTCCCAGATAAAAAGAACTGGAATTTTAGTTTAGGATTAGGTTATAACCCCAATATGAATTTCAAAAGCAACTACCTTACTTACAAAGGCAGTGGCACTGATTTCTTGGGATTTGATAACGGCCAACGCGACATCCCTACTCAAGGAGTAGACAATATTCCTACTTATACAGATTTTATTGGAAGTCCTAACGGAACAAAAGGAACAGAATTTCAAAGAATCACCAGAGCATTCAATCCAACCATGGGACCTAGCCAAAAAACCAGTTTGATGAATGTGAATATGGGAGCGTCATACTCTAACACCCGTAAAATATCAAAGCGCTATTCATTAGGATATCAAGCCTCTATGACTTACCGCAACGAAACAGAATTATACGAAGATGCTGAATACAATATGTATGCGAAAGACATTAATTACGAAGTTACCGAATTGACTCCTTTGGAACGTCAAAAAGGTACTTTTGGAACAAACAACGTCCTTTTGGGTGCTTTGGGAACCGTTGCAATAAAATCAGAAAATAATAAAGTAAAATTAAACCTTTTACATATACAAAACGGAGAATCTAAAGCTGGTGAGTTCATCTTTTTAAACACCAACTTAGGTGCTACTTTCGAAGCAAAACAATACAACTTAGATTACAACCAACGTTCCTTAACCAATATGCTGATTGCTGGAACTCACTCTAGAAATAAGGGCAAGTGGCAAATTGATTGGAAAATATCACCTACTCGTTCAGCAATCAAAGATCCAGACGTAAGATTTACCCGTTTCCGTATTCCAGATAATAACATTGGAACTGAAGTAGGAAAACCAGAGAGAATTTGGAGAAACCTCGTTGAATATAATATTTCCAATCGCATTGATGTGGCTCGTAACTACAGATTAATGGGAAAGAAAGCGCATTTAAAATTTGGGGCTGCATACACTTTCAAACACCGCGACTTTAATATTCAAAACTTCCAAATCACCGTAGGTAACATTAAATTCACAGGTGATCCCAACGAAATTTTCAACGAAGAAAACCTAGTTAGCTCAACTCAAACCAACGGAGTTCGTTACGACGCAATGTTCATTCCCAACAATCCCAACGAGTTCAAAGCTATGGTGAACCACACCTCCGTATATGGCTCAAACGATTGGCAACTCACTCCTCAATTAAAGGCTGTTGTTGGACTTAGAGCCGAGCATTATTTACAGCTGTACACTGGTATAAGTCAAACCAAAAACCCTCTTACTGGTAGACCTTTTGAACTTGACAATGAAGCAGTAATGAATGATTTCAACCTTTTCCCAACGGCTAATATGATGTACAATATCAGCAAAAAAGCCAATTTAAGGATTTCTTATGCACATACCATTGCTCGTCCATCATTGAAAGAACTTTCTTATGCTGAAATTCTTGACCCAATTACAGGTCGTACATTTATTGGAGGTAAATACACCGAAAACACCAATATCAACGGACAGGATATTCAACTTTGGGATGGTAACTTAAAGTCTACAAACATCAATAACTTTGACATTCGCTGGGAAAAATTCGAAAAGCGTGGAGATATGATATCAGCTGGTGTATTCTTCAAAACTTTACGTAATCCTATTGAAATTGTTCAGTTTTTGGCTGATGCTGGTAGTTTCCAACCCCGCAACGTAGGTAACGCAACTATTCTTGGATTAGAACTTGAAATGCGTAAAAATTTAGAAGGACTTTCACCTTCATTGAAAAACTTCTCATTCAATACTAACCTTACCCTGACAGATTCTCGTATCTCAATCACTGAAACCGAATTCTTATCGCGCGACCTAACAAAGCGTAAAGGACAAACCATTGAAAGAACCCGTGATATGGCAGGTCAAGCTCCCTACATTGTGAATGTTGGATTATCGCACATTACAAAAGACAAGAGCTTTGAATCTGGTTTATTTTACAATGTACAAGGCCCTACTCTTCAGTTTGTTGGATTCAACAACAAAACTGACGTATACTCGGTTCCTTTCCACAGCTTAAACTTCAACGCTACTTATAAATTTGGCGAGAAAGACCGCATGAATTTAGGCTTCAAGGTGACCAATATCTTAAACGACAAACGTGAACAAATCTTCACTGGCTTTAATGCTACTGATCAAATTTTCACCCGTTTAAGTCCGGGCCGTAATTTCCAATTGAAATTCTCTTACACACTGTAAGTTGATCGCAAATCAAAAATAGAGAATTAAGAGGCTGTCTCACAAGGATGGCCTCTTTTAAAAATGGCTATTAACGGCCAGCCAACAGCCGATAACCGAAAACCGAATTAAATGAAAATCAAACGCGATATATCCTGGTTGGCATTCAACCAAAGAGTTTTGCAAGAAGCACAAGACGATGATGTTCATATTTATGACCGACTTCGATTCTTAGGGATTTTTTCCAATAATTTAGATGAATTTTATAGAGTTAGGGTTGGAACTCTAACCAAAATGCTCACGCTCAATAAAAATACGGCCAAGATTCACTTAGAAGATCATCCTGAGCTAATCTTGCAGAGCATACTTGAGACTACTCAGAAACTTCAAGGACAATTTGATCGCACATTCGCTCAGATCATCAAAACATTGGGTGGCCAGTATAAAGTGTATCTTAGAAATGAGCGTCAATTAAATCCTGAACAAAAACAGTGGGTAAAACACTACTTTGAAGAAAAAGTAAGAACCCAAATTGTGCCTCTTATGATTGAGAGTATGCCTAAAACTCCCATGTTAAGAGATAGATCCATCTATCTTGCTTGTATGCTAGGCAGTTCTTTGAATAGCATGCTTCAACGCTTTGCACTCATTGAAGTTCCTGAAAACACCCTTCCCCGATTCATTAAATTGCCTTTTTCAGGCAATGAAACTCACATCATTCTATTGGAAGATGTGATTCGCGGAAACCTTCATAATTTATTTGCTCCCTTTGGATTTGACCGATTCAAAAGTTACATCATAAAGGTAACAAGAGATGCAGATATGGATATGGACAATGGATTCCATTCAGACCTCATCACCGAACTACGGAAAAACCTTAAAAAAAGATCTACAGGTAAGGCCACTCGTTTTGTGTATGACAAACGCATGGATCCACAATTGTTGGAATACTTAACCAGACGCCTCGATTTGAGCAAAAATGCAAATCTTATTGCGGGTGGAAGAATTCACAACTTTAAAGCCTTCATGAACTTCCCAAAAGAAGTTTTTAGCGATATTATTCCGCGTCCAAAGTCATTTGTACATCCTTTATTGAAGCAACCATGTAGAATCATGAGTGTGATCGAAAAACGCGATGTTTTGTTGCATTTCCCCTATCATTCTTTCGACTCTGTCATCGATTTATTGAGAGAAGCAGCCATAGACCCTGCCGTTCAGAGTATTCATATGACGGTATACAGATTGGCAAAAGATTCAAAGGTCATAAACGCATTGCTCAATGCCGTAAGAAACGGGAAAAAAGTTACGGTCATTCTTGAACTTAAAGCCCGATTTGACGAGGAAGCCAATTTGCAATGGAAAACAATACTTGAAGAAGAAGGTATTCAAGTTTTTGTTGGAGTACCTGAAAAGAAAGTGCACGCAAAGCTATGTCTCATTAAAAAGCGTGAATTCAATAAAACCATCAGCTACGGTTTTATTTCTACAGGAAACTTCCACGAAGGAACCGCAGGACTTTATGGTGACCATCTATTGATGACCACTAGACCCAACATTGTTCAAGACATTCAAAGGGTTTTCCAGTGCTTGTCATCACCCACCCCTGATTTAAATCTATTGAAGGAGTGTAAGACACTGATTACTACCCCTCATCAGATGCGTCCATTCTTTCAAGCTGCCATAAAGAAAGAAATCCAACAAAAGAAAAAAGGACGCCGAATGATTGTAAAATTGAATAGTTTGGTTGATCCAACCATGATTCAAGAAATTTACAAGGCCGCAAAAGAAGGCGTTGAAGTAGACTTAATTGTAAGAGGAATATTCACCGCTGATATCCATCAAGAAAAATTCAAAAAGCCCATTAAAGCCATTAGCATTGTAGATCAATATTTAGAACATGCACGTGTTTTTATTTTTAACAATGACGGTGACCCAAAAGTTTATATTTCTAGCGCCGATTGGATGATGAGAAATTTAAATCATAGGGTGGAAGTGGCATGTCCTATTTTTTCTGAAACTTTTAGAAAAGAACTCATCGATATTTACGAAATACAACTCAGAGAAAATGTAAAAGCCAGAATTCTCGATTCTAACCAGCACAATCGCTATGTTAAAAACGAGGATTCTGACCAAGATTGCAGATCGCAGATTGAGATTTATAATTATTTAATAGACAAGGAATACTAAATTCGCACCAGATGAAACTGGCAAGCATTGACATTGGCTCAAACGCAGCGAGGTTACTGATTGCCGAAATCAAATCTCCCACAGATTACTCCAAATTAAATCTCCTTAGAATTCCTTTACAATTAGGATTCGACGTTTTTGAAACCGGGAAAATATCCCCCGAAAAAACAGAAACCTTCGTAAAGACCATGCAGGTTTTTAAAGAGCTGATGGAAATTTACAAGGTTCAAGATTATCGAATCTGCGCAACTTCAGCCATGAGAGATGCCAGTAATTCTGCGGAAGTGGCGGCTATGATTGAAACTGAAACAGGGCTAAAGATTGAAATTATCTCAGGCGATGAAGAAGCCAGCATTCTCTATGAAAATCACGTATCTTCAAACCTGAACGATGAACCGTTTCAAGCATTTGTGGATGTGGGTGGCGGGAGCACAGAAATTACCCTATATGGCAACCAGCAGCTCATCCAGAAACACTCATTCAACGTTGGCACCATTAGGGTTTTGAACGACCATTCTTCTGATTTCGAATGGCATCAAATGAAAGAATTTTGCAAGAAATACCTCAAAACCGAACGTTTCCAATTGATTGGTTCTGGAGGAAATATCAATAAAATCTTTTCGATGTCAAAAAACAAAGACGGCCAACCTGTTAGTTTAAATTACATCAAAAAGATACACTCCATCCTAGAGCCGCTAACCCTAGAAGAAAGAATTCATCAATACAATCTTAGAGAAGACCGTGCAAATGTGATTGTTCCTGCCTTGCACATCTATATGCACATCATGAAATGGGGAAGTTGTGATCAAATATTTGTCCCAAAAATTGGCCTCGCCGATGCCATTGTAAAGAAACTTTACGCCGACAAATACATGTAAATTTCACCCATTGGTATCAAATTGAAGATCAAATTTGTTCTATTGAATGGGGGCACCTATTTTTAGGGCATGAAATACCCGTACCAAATTCAAAACTTAGATCAATATTACAGCGATTATCAAAAAAGTATAGAAAATCCCGATGAATTTTGGGGTTCCATCGCAGAGCATTTTGAGTGGCATGAAACTTGGAATTCGGTAGTTCATTCTGACTTTCTAACGGCAAAAACTATCTGGTTTGAAGGCGCAAAACTCAACATCACCGAAAACTGCCTTGATAGACATCTCGAAGAACGAGGCAATCAACCTGCCATTGTTTTTGAGCCCAACGACCCAAACAAACCTTCTCAGACCCTCACCTATCAAGAATTGTATGATAGAGTGGCTGAATTTTCAACGGTGTTAACCAATATTGGCATACAAAAAAGCGATCGTGTTTGTATTTATATGGGCATGATTCCCGAACTCGCTATCGCCGTCTTGGCCTGCGCCCGTATTGGGGCCATTCATTCGGTTATTTTCGGGGGATTTTCAGCGCAAAGCATTGCAGACAGAGTCATTGATGCCCAAGCCAGTTGCATCATCACCTGCGATGGCGCTTACCGCGGAAACAAAGAAATCCCACTAAAACCCGTAGTTGACCAAGCACTAAAGTTATGCGATACCGTCAGTGAAGTTGTGGTATTTAAACATACAGGCACCACCGTTAACATGACCAAGGGCAGAGACCTTTGGTGGCACGAACAAGTCAATGAAATAATTGAAGTGGGTATTCCTTGGGAAGAACCTGAAAGAGTAGACGCAGAAGACCCCTTGTTCATTCTTTATACATCTGGCTCAACTGGAAAACCTAAGGGTGTGGTACATTCAACGGCTGGCTATATGGTTTGGGCCAATTATACCTTCGTGAATGTCTTCCAATACCAACCCAAGCAAGTGCATTTTTGCACCGCTGACATTGGCTGGATTACAGGACACACATACATTTTGTATGGTCCATTAAGCGCTGGCGCAACCACCCTGATGTTCGAAGGCATTCCCACTTGGCCGGATGCAGGAAGATTTTGGGATATTTGTCAAAAACACTCTGTTGATATTCTTTACACCGCTCCAACGGCCATTAGATCTCTCATGGTTTTTGGCGATGAGCCTCTGAAAAACAAAGACCTGAGACATCTAAAAGTTTTAGGAACCGTGGGTGAACCCATCAATGAGGAAGCTTGGCACTGGTATGATGACAAAGTGGGTAAAAACAATGCTCCCATTGTTGACACTTGGTGGCAAACCGAAACCGGTGGAATCATGATTTCCAACTTAGCTGGTATCACCCCTTCCAAACCTTCATTTGCAACATTGCCGTTGCCCGGTATTTTTCCCGTTCTCATGGATGAAAACGGTAAAATATTGGAAGGAAATTCAGTTTCCGGAAATTTATGTATTGCTAAACCTTGGCCCGGCATGATTCGCACTACCTTTGGCGACCACCAGCGATGTATTGATACCTATTTCTCTGCCTATAAGGGATATTATTTCACTGGCGACGGATGCTTGAGAGACGAAGATGGCCTATACAGAATCACTGGTCGTGTTGACGATGTGCTCAACGTCAGCGGACACAGAATTGGAACTGCCGAAGTTGAAAATGCCATCAACATGAACCCTCTAGTGGTTGAAAGTGCCGTGGTTGGTTTTTCGCATGACATTAAAGGACAAGGTATTTATGCTTATGTTATTTTAAATAAGGAGATTGCCGACGAAGAAATGGCTTCAAACCTGAGAATTCAAATTCTGAGAACAGTTTCGGAGGTCATTGGCCCCATTGCAAAACCCGATAAAATTCAATTTGTAACTGGACTACCTAAAACCCGAAGCGGGAAAATCATGCGTAGAATCTTAAGAAAAATTGCCGAGGGTGAATTAAATAGCCTTGGAGACACCTCCACTCTATTAGATCCTTCGGTAGTAGAGTCTATTAAATTAAGCAGAATGTGAATTAATCATTACCGCTAAATTATTATTCTTTAAATTCGCAAAATGGAGAATTTATTGAAAGATGCTCAACTTCTTAGCGCTATAAATTACGCTAATTGGTCTCTGGGCTTGGCTTTACTCATCATTTATACCCTTATATTTCAAGTTTTATTCAGAAAATTTGCATTAGTTGCATCGAATAGAGATGTTTTTGCGTCCAATTTCATGTTTTTTTCCGTAGCCATTTATTTAATCATCACTACCATCAAGTCTTCGTTGGCTCTTTCTTTGGGATTGGTTGGCGCCCTTTCCATCATTCGTTTTAGAACCGCCATCAAAGAACCCGAACAAATCATATTCTTGCTGGCACTTACAGCCGTTGCCATATCATTAGCAGCTGAACAATACATAGTAAGCACCATTTCAGTTTTAGTATTCAGCATCATTTCAGCCACCCGAAATAAATTTCTATCCTCAAAAAACCGGTTGCACAATGACTTCCTCATGATCACATTCAGCGAATCTGACCATCAAAAGGCCCAAAATTGCATTCAAACATTGAGCAATTTTGATGAGATTTCAAGCATCCACAATTACGACTTTAACAGTGCCAATCAGTATAGAATTTTATTCAAACTAGACAATTCAAATCTAGAAATCGTACCTAAAATTCATGCTGCATTTCAGAACAATCAAATTTCTGAACCCAACATTCGTATTTCAGGCGGCAACGCATAATCTGTTCTTGCATTGATTACCAAACAATCAGCCAAGAAACACTCTTTTTGGAAAATTACCGCATTAATCCTGCTGGGATTTGGCCTGCTCGAAATTTTCAGTTTCGCTAAATACAACATTCATCTCCCAAAACTCATTCAGTTGGGAGTAGATTTTGATATCCGACATAAAGGCTGGGAACTCAAAAACTACGTTGAAGAGAACCAAGAAAATCCGTATGACGTGAAAGACACCCTTAAAATTGAAATGACTCAGGTTGATTTTGCTGCGATGAATGACGAGTGGCTTGAGTTTTACAAAAATAAGCACCAACTTGACGGCTCACCTTGGGTAGAAAAAAAAGGGAAATACCCGGTTCAAGTAAAACACATCAACGGAGACCATAAATGGCACAAGGCCAAAATATCTATGGTGGGAATGTGGACAGACCACCATCCCAACTTGCAACGATTCTCCATAAAACTCAAATTGTCAGATGATAATAGAATCTTTGGCAGCAAAGCCGTTAATCTCATCTTGCCTGAAACCCGTAGCATCATCATTGACCCTCTTGCCAATGACCTCTACAAAACCTTGTTCAACGGAATAGCGCTTCAATACAATCCCGTTATTGTTCAATTTCGCAAGAATCAACCCGTACTCACGCTTAGAGAAGAGAATTTCGATAAATTCCTCATTGAGCGCAACCGAAAACGTGAAAGTGTCATCTTCGAAAAAGGCTTTGCTGGTGGGCTCAAACACCTGCCTGGTTATGAGAAAGAATCACCTCAAGGTGATTTCAACTATGAATTCCCCGATTCAAGCAGACAGGCGGCTCTAAAAAATACCCTTTGGAGACATTTCAACAAACCTTCAGATACTTTGTTCAAGATGGTCGACAAAGAAAAATTCTTAGGGATGTTAGCCATTGGAATTTTCTTTAAGAGTTGGCACCACTTGGTAGACATTAACCTCCACTGGTATTACAATCCCGTCAATCACAAATTAGAACCCCTCATCAGAGAAGTGGGAATGTACCCTGATTTTGGTTTTAAAAAAGAAATCAAGTCCGCCCAAGACCGCATTGATCATTACCAATTTCAGTTTGATTATTACCACAAAACCATCGCACATGGACTGCCAAATTTCATAAATTCATACACCCAGTTTTTGAGTAAAACAGATCCTTTGTTTTTGCAGAAATTGGATCAAAATGTGTTGAAAGTGGCTCAAGCCGTTCAACAGAAAATCAATCATTATCCATATCAAAAGCCCTATGAAATGTTACCAGCTAGATTTCAACAGGCTCAAAAAGGCATCATAGATGTTTTAAAAATGAGGTCTGCTGAGCTCCTAAAGATTCCCACTCAAAACTATCGAGAAGAATCAAATACGGCTGCCAATAACATCATTCGTTGGAAAAATAACGTGGTTTTAAATGAAAACGGATTTACCCTCAAGGAAAACCAAACACTCATCATTGAACCAGGCACACAAATACTTTTTACCGGTAAAAACTGTGTGGTAAAACTTCTTGGAAGCACGCAGTCTCAAGGCACCAAGTCTCTACCCATTATATGGCTGGTAGCTCCTCAAACAAACGGCAGCTTGTTCATTCAAAACCAAGGGAAACTTCAACTTATACATTGTATTTTCGACGGATTTTCCAGCCTTTCTGACGGAATTTGGTCCACTCCCGCGGGAATAACCATTCATGAATCGCACTATGCCCAGTTACTGAATTGCACTTTCAAAAACAACCGTAAAGGCGACGACATGTTAAACCTATTTGGCTGTAATAATTTCAACATGTGGCAATGCAGTTTTGAGAACATATTATCTGATGCATTTGATTCAGATTTCTCTTCGGGGACTGTCAATCAATGTACATTCTCAAACATTGGTAATGATGGTGTAGACGGATCAGGAAGCAATATCACTGTGACTCATTCTCATTTCAATTTTGTTCAAGACAAGACCATTTCTTCCGGAGAAAAGAGCCAATTTATAGCTCACCACAACACCATTGATTCATGTGCCATTGCCTTTGTTTCCAAAGATTTGAGCGTACTCAAAGAATCATCAAATAAACTCACCAACAATCAACTTGATTACGCAGCTTTTGTTAAAAAACCAGAATATGGGCCAGCAAGCATTCAATCAGACCAAGATCTTAACACCAAGAAATATTTATTTCAGCGAAAATCTATCATTAAACACGGCGGAAAAAAGATTGTGATGATTAAAGACGTTGAATCAAAACTATACGGAAATGAATTCGGCAGAGCAACCAAAAAATAATACAGATTTTAGATTCGAAAAAAAGTTCGTTGCTTCTGTCAATGACCTAATGTTTATTGAAAACTACATCCAAAGCCGTGGTGCATCGCCTATCTATCAGCCTCGTTGGATCAACAATATTTACACTGATTTTGACGACATGCGAAGTCTTCACGAAAATATGGATGGACTTTCACTCCGCGTAAAAACTCGTTTTAGATGGTACGGCGAAACCTTTGGCAATATTCAAATTACCGCTGAACAGAAGATAAAATCAGACGACGTCAATCGAAAAAACTCCATCAAACTGGGCTCATTCAATTTTTCAAATTACCAAGAAACCCTCAACTTATATTTAGAAATCTCAGAACGACTTCTTGAGAATGATCAAGATGGACTTTTTTGGAACGTCATTCAACAACACCCCACCCTCATCAATAGATATCACAGGTCTTATTACATGAGTTTAGACAACCAAGTGAGAATCACCATTGACACTGAGTTACAGTATTATAACTGCCAATTTGAAACAATTTCTCACCATGACCACATCATCATTGAGCTCAAAAGTCCCAGCGAAAATCTCATCAGCGGTGATTTCCTACCCCTTCAATTGAATAAATCTTCCAAATACGTGGAAGGCATGGTCAGCACAGATCCGGAGTTTATTTGGTAAGACTCCAACTATTTACCCATCAACAACTCCCCACTCAATCTGAGTATTGAATATCTCAGCTTCAACAAGTTCAATTGCGCGGTATTTAAAGCGTTCTGAACTTGTAGCGCATTTAGCTGCACTTGCCGCAAATCATTATAACCAATCAACCCCTCTTGATAACTTTTTTGTGCGCGTTTGACAGCCAAATTTGCCAAATCTACCGAACCCATAAGAGTCGAAATATTCATCTCCAAAGTTGACTGATCTAAAAATGCATTGGTAACCCAATGCTGAATTTCTAAACGTGCTTGCTCGCGTTCTTTTTCTGAAATCACCACTTGCAATTGAGTATTCTTTAGCGCTGCAGAAAGCTGCCCACCATTGAAAATGGGTACCGCCAATGCTGCAGAACTATTTATTCCCAAGGTACTTTGTGCCAAAATAATACCTGCGCCATTCTGGGATTGTTGCGCCCCATAACCCGCATTTAAAGTCAACTGAGGCAACATCCTGCTCCGTGATATTCCCACATTATTTTGGGAAATTTCTAAAGTCAACTCAGCCAATTTCAAATTCACATTGCTCTTCAATGCCTTTTCCATGACCTCATCTAAACTCCCTACCAGGGGCACCGGCAACTCATTGCTAATGGCAGCCATAAAATCAGGTGATTGTCCCATCAACAACTTCAAGGCCAATGTTTCCTTCTCCAAACCTACATTTCTCTGAAATAAACTTAAGCTATCATTGCGATAATCCATTTCAGCATTCATCACATCCAAGGATGTTTTAGTTCCCGATTGATATGCCAATTTGGTGTACTTGAACCTTTCCGCCGAAATTCGTAAATTCACTTCTAACGCAGCGATATCTAAACGGTTTTGCTGGATATTCGCATATTTATTTATAACCTCGAAAGCGGTATTCTCTCCCAATAATTCTGATTGAACTTCTGATAATCCCCACTGTTTTTTTAAGTTCTGGTAAGTGAATTTCCGGCCAAATCCGTTAAATGCAACATAGCTTAACCCCAAATTACCCCCAAAACTGGTATTTACGGCTCCGTCACGTTCAACATCCGGCAATCCTCCTGCAAATTCCAAACGAGTATTATTTTGACTGAAAGACCCATTTCCAGTAGCATTTAAGGATGGAAAATACCCTGCCTGTCCCAAGGTAGATAAATTAGCTGACTGTAAAGTTCGCAAGTCTGCTACTTGAACATCAAGGTTATTTTTCAATGCCATTGCAATGGCATCTGATAGGTTAAAACTATCTAGAGATTGTGACTGCAGACCCGTAAATGAGCTTACAATCCCTGCCAATAAACAAAACTTCTTAATCATTTTTCAGCTCCTCCAATTCAGATCTCAATTCTATAATAGCAGGTTCAACGGATTCAGCCGATGGTATTTCACCAGCGTCCCATACAAACCAACCAAATCGTTTAATGTTATTCCATGCGCTCAAGAATACCGGCAACATGATGAGGGTCAATATAGTTGCTAAAGCAATTCCATAAGCCACTGATATGGCCATGGGAATCAAGAACTGAGCTTGAAAGCTTTTTTCTAAGATCAGCGGAGCTAAACCTGCAACCGTGGTGGCACTGGTCAAAAATATGGCTCTGAATCTAGAATAACCTGCTTGATATACTGCGTCTTTGAAGGGCATTCCTTCTTTTAGGAAACCATTCATTTTATCAATCAACACCAAACTATCATTCACAATAATCCCTATTAATGCAACCACTCCCAAGAAACTCAGAATACTCATTTGTTGTCCATGAATGACGTGTCCCCATGCAACACCAATCAAACTAAAAGGAACTAAAAACACCATAATGACCAGCGCCTGTGATAAACTTCTAAAAGTCAGAGTGATGATGGCTAAAATACTCAACAATACAAAAGGCAAAGCAAATTTTGAACTCTTCTGGGTTTTTGCAGCTTCGCGATTCTGCCCCTCAAACAACGGCGATACGCTGGGGTATTTCGCCAACAGTGGGGGCATCAATTCAGCCTTTATGCGCGAAATTATTTCGGGCGCTGACACCATAGCATTGCTCAACTCAGCTTCAATAGTCACTTGCCTTTGTCCGTCTAAATGATCTATATCCACTACCCCACGTTTGATAGATATTTGTGCCAACTCCTTTAATGGTACGTCTCTACCATCAGTTGTTCGGATGCGCATATCTTCCATTCTTTGAACACTATTTCTTTGTTCCTCGTTGTATCTAACCCATACCTTTACTTCGTCTTTTCCGCGCTGCAATCTTTGGGCTTCATAACCAAAATACCCGCGTCTCACTTGCGCCAATAACTGAGCTTCGTTAAAACCCAAAGAATATGCTTTGTCTGTGAGTTTCAAATTAATTTCTTTTCGGCCCTGTTGGATGCTCTCAATTACATCCTTTAACTCAGGAATGGCCGACATTTTCTCACGTAACTCTGATTTTGCAGCATCCAATTCTTTGGTATTGCTGCTCAAAAGGGTCACTGAAACGGGCTTTCCAAAGGCACTCGCTTGTCCGAAAGTCAATTTCTCAGCATCATCCATCGACCCGAGTTCTTTTCTAAAAAGTGCCGCTAAATCCATAGAACTAATTCCCCTAAATTCAGACGGCAACAAAATGGCATTTACACTTCCTTGGCTGGCAGACGGTCCTACTTTTCGCTCAATTTTAGTTACTACTTCTTTTCCGTCGGTTCTTTTTGAGGACAATTGACTGTTAACCCTCTTAACCGCCTCTTCAATACGAACCAAACGTTCGTTAGTTATCTCTTCTCGGGTTCCGGAAGGCATGGTTAGTTCAATAGGAACATCGTTTCGTTCCAAAACGGGAAAAAAGGTAAACTTAATCCATCCGCCTTTGGCACCTCCCACAGTTATAATCACCAAACCAACCATGAATAAAAATGCAAACCATTTATGTCCCAAGGCAAACCTCAAAACGGGAGAATATAGACGGTCTCTCATGAAACTCATCAACTTGTCAGAAAATCGCTCAAAGACGTTCTTATTGTTGCCTTCGGCAGTTAGTGCTTTTGAATGTGCCATATGAGAAGGCAAAAACATCAAAGCCTCAACTAGTGAAACAAACAAAGTAGCAATGACCACAAATGCCAATTCACTGAAAAAATCACCTGCACGGCCATCCACCAAAAAGAAAAAACTGAATGCCACCATTGTGGTAACCACCGATGAAAACACTGCTGGCATAACCTCAACAGTACCATCAATAGCAGCTCTGATCGCTGATTTTCCTTGCTCGTAGTGACTGTATATATTTTCACTGATGACTATGCCATCATCTACCAAAATACCAACCACTACAATCATCCCAAAGAGCGATATTACATTGATTGTAACCCCTGACCAGTAAGCCAGAATAAACATCCCCAAGAAAGCAACGGGAATTCCCATGGCCACCCAAAAGGCAATACGAATGTTTAAAAACATGGAAAGCAGCACCAAAACCAGAATCATACCAATGATTCCATTGTCAATGAGAAGTTGCTTTCTTTCATTTAAGGTTTCAGACTGGTCTCTAATGAGTGTGGCTTTTAACTGAGGATTTTGTTCTTGAAATTCAGCAAAGTACTCTCTCACAAAGGCGGCATTTTTTAATAAATCTTCCCTATCTGTGCTTTGCACTAACACCTCCACCGCTGGCTTTCCGTCAATAAAGATTCTATTAGGATCTTCTGCCCACTTATCTTTTACAGTGGCTACATCTTTCAAACGCACCAATGATCCGTTAGACTGCGTTATCAGCACCAGATTCTCTAACTCTTGAGCGTGATATCCTTTATTTCTGCTGCGTATCAATAATTCTTCTTGCGGAGTCTTTACGGTTCCACCGGTAATATCAATATTGCTGCTTTTAATCAATAAACCCGCCTGCTCCAAGGTCAAATTATGGCGTCTTAACGAGGCGTCATCAAAGGAAATTTCTATTTCTTCCTGAGGAAATCCAGACAACTCCACTTTTGAAATCCCTTCAAACTTCAATAAGTCTTTCTCCACTCTTCGGGCATAACTCTTTAATGCACTCAAAGAAATTTCATTTCCAGAAATGCCGTAATTGATGGTAAAATTGATGTTCTCTCTCAGAAATACCAGCGGCCGCTCCAAGTCTGTGGGGAAATTATTGATGCTATTGACTGCATTCTGTACATCCTCCAATGCCTGAGAAGTACTATAACCTTTCTCTACCTCCACAGTTACGATGGCTAGATTCTCTTTACTCTTTGAAGTTACTCTCTCAATTCCGCTAACTCCTTGTAACTTCTCCTCTACTATGGCTACAACCCCATCTTCTAATTCTTCAGGTGACGCACCAGGATAAACCAAATTTACATTGATGATTCGGCTGTCTACCAAAGGAAAAAAACTCGCTGTCATCTTTGAATACGCCACAAATCCAGACATGGTCAAAATTACCAATAAGGTATTGACCGAAACCGGATATTTTATAAAATATGTGATCAGCTTTTTCATCATTTACCCGCCATTTGTGGCACAACTTTCATTCCTTCAAATCCACCAGAAATTTGCTGACTCACTAAAATTGTGCCCGCTTCCAACCCCGACACTAAGGCTTTCTGCCCTTTATATCCATGAACAATCACGGGTTTAACAACCAAGGTAGAATCTTTATCATTTACTAAAAATACGGTTTGTTCATTGCTCAATAGGTTCCTTGCAATTTCAATGCTACCATTAACCTCTGCTGCGGCAATATTCATTTCAAAAAATTGCCCCTCTTTCAATTCGGGGTGATTAATTTGAATGATTACGCTCACCATCTGAGTTTGCAAATCAACTACTTCATTAAATCTGAGAATTCGCCCTAAATACGCTTTGCCTTCAGAAGTTAATTGTACGCTTTGTCCTTCTCTCAGATACTTAAGCTGACTAGGAACCACAGAAGCTTCCAATTCAAAAACACCTGGCTGCACGAATGTTCCAATTTTTTGCCCTGCTCTCACTAATGCGCCTGGTTCAATATTGGTCTCTACCAAAACCCCTAAGTAAGGTGCGGCTATTCTGTATTTGGCTAATCTCTCTTCCAAACTTTTAATGTTATAATAATTAGTTAAAACACTTCTAGCTGATAAAAACTTCTTCAATGAAGTTGAATTTACCACAGGCAATTCAGGCAATGATTTCTCAACTTGAATTTTCTGGATGAATGCCTCCCAAGAAGCAAATTCACTAGAATGATCTATTTGAATGTCGGGCATCACTTGAGAAACCAAACCTAAAAACGCTGAACGTTGTGATTTCAACTGTCCTTCAAATTCCTTGGAATCAATAACAGCAATCGGTGAACCTTCTCCTATACGAGCCCCTTTCCTAAAGTTTGCATTCTGCAACACCCCAGTAACTTCTGCATAAACCTCAAATCTATTTTGTGCTTTCAACCTTCCTGAAGCTACAACATTGAGCCTATTGCTTTGCAAAATCACCTCACTCACTTCCACCGTCTTGGTTCTGAACGAAGTCAAAGGAGCCTTTGTCTCTTTGGGAGCAGACAACTTTTTAGAGATAAACACACTCAACAAGATAGCTGCAATCCCCAAAACCACTGATCTCACCAAGGTCTTGTTACCGCGAAGTTCTAATTTCATCATTTAAACAGAGATTTAATAATCAACAAATTTACGAACAAATAAATCGTCTGCCGGCCAGTTTTTTACCAATAAGGACTTTTGTCACACACAAGTACTTTATATTTATTTTATAAATGAACTATTGTTTCTATTTATGATTTTTCGCGCAAAAATTATGTAAATTTGTCTGTTGAACTAAACTAGCAAACAAATTGTTAAATCTTCAACAACTCACCAAAGACCAAGGACCAAAGACCAATAACAAAAAAATCTATATGTCAGAACACGGATCTAACTCAGAAGGAAAATGCCCATTTACTGGGGCAGTTGCATCCAACGCAGCAGGAAAAGGCACTAAAAACCGTGATTGGTGGCCCAATCAGCTCCCATTGAACATTCTTCGCCAGCATTCGAACAAATCGAATCCCATGGACGAAAGCTTCAACTACCGTCAAGAATTCGCCTCATTGAACTTGATCGAAGTTAAAGCAGACATAGAAAAAGTCATGACCGACTCTAAAGACTGGTGGCCCGCTGACTTCGGTCATTATGGTCCCTTCTTCATTCGTATGTCTTGGCACTCGGCAGGTACCTACAGAACCGGCGACGGTCGTGGTGGCGCAGGAACAGGAACCCAACGTTTTGCTCCCCTTAACAGCTGGCCCGACAATACCAACCTTGACAAAGCACGTTTACTGCTTTGGCCCATCAAACAGAAATACGGCAAGAAATTATCTTGGGCAGATCTAATGATTTTGGCCGGTAACGTAGCTCTTGAATCTATGGGATTCAAAACTTTCGGTTTTGGTGGCGGACGTGAAGACATCTGGGAGCCAGAAGAAGATATCTATTGGGGTAACGAACACGAGTGGCTCGCAGACAAGCGCTACTCCGGTGATCGCGACCTAGAAAATCCATTGGCCGCGGTTCAAATGGGGTTGATTTATGTAAATCCCGAGGGACCTAACGCCAATCCAGATCCCATTGCATCGGCTCGCGACATCCGCGAAACCTTTGCCCGCATGGCCATGAACGACGAAGAAACAGTGGCTTTGATCGCCGGGGGACACACATTCGGAAAAACACACGGTGCTGGAGATCCAAGCAAATACGTAGGTCCCGAACCAGCCGGTGCCCCTATCGAAGAACAAGGATTGGGATGGAGAAATACCATGGGTACTGGACACGGTGAAAACACCATCACTTCAGGACTTGAAGGCACATGGACTACCACTCCAACCAAATGGAGCAACAACTATTTCGAAAACCTTTTCTCATACGAGTGGGAATTGTTCAAAAGCCCTGCAGGCGCTCACCAGTGGAGACCAAAAAACAACGCAGGTGCTGGAACCGTTCCAGATGCTCACAATCCATCAAAAAGCCATGCTCCAACCATGTTGACTACTGATTTGGCGTTGATCATGGATCCTGCATACGAAAAAATTTCTCGCAGATTTTACGAAAACCCAGACCAATTCGCCGATGCTTTTGCTCGAGCTTGGTTCAAATTAACCCACAGAGATATGGGTCCGAAAACCCTTTACGTGGGTCCAGAAGTCCCCGCCGAAGACCTTATTTGGCAAGACCCAATTCCTGCAGTAAACCACCCTATCATAGATTCAAGCGATGTTGCATCCTTGAAAACGGAAATATTGAACAGCGGCTTGACCGTATCTGAATTAGTTTCAACTGCTTGGGCGTCAGCTTCTACCTTTAGAGGTTCAGACAAGCGCGGCGGTGCCAACGGCGGACGTTTGCGTTTAGCTCCCCAAAAATTCTGGGAAGCTAACAATCCTTCACAGTTGAGCAAAGTGCTTGATACCTTCAGCTCCATTCAGTCGAAATTCAACTCCGCTCAGTCGAACGGCAAGCAGGTTTCAATGGCTGATTTGATTGTTCTCGGGGGATGTGCAGCCGTTGAAAAAGCAGCTAGCGATGCAGGACATACAATTTCGGTTCCATTCACACCAGGAAGAGCAGATGCTTCACAAGAACACACCGATGTTGAATCATTCGGCGTTCTTGAACCTCAAGCAGACGGTTTCCGCAACTACAGCAAAAAACGTTACAGCGTTTCGGCTGAAGAAATGTTAATTGACAAGGCTCAGTTAATGACTCTTACTGCTCCTGAAATGACTGTTTTAGTAGGTGGTATGCGTGCATTAAACGCCAACTGGGACGGTTCAAAGCACGGTATATTCACTGACAGACCAGGTGTATTATCAAACGACTTCTTCAAGAATCTGCTTGATTTCAATATCACTTGGAAACCCACCTCAGACCACAAAGATACCTTTGAGGGAAGCGATCGCGCCACCGGAACTGTTAAGTACACTGGTACCCGCGTTGACCTTATCTTTGGTTCAAATTCAGAGCTTCGCGCCATCGCCGAAGTTTACGCCTTCACAGACGGCGAAGCGAAATTTATCAAAGATTTCGCAGCCGCTTGGAACAAGTTAATGAATTTGGATAGATTTTGATTGGTTTTCGGTGATCGGTGATCGGTGATCGGTGATCAGTTATCAGCAGTCAGCAGTCAGCGGTCTGCGGTCTGTGGTCAGCCGTCAGCTGATAGCTGATTGCTGATAGCTGATATCTGACATCTGAAAACCGATCACTGATCACCGTTATAATTCGTGTCAATAAGACACTTATGAACCTTATAATCTTTTATTTGTTCTAAAGGAATGAATTCATCTACCTCCGTCGGTATTGATGCCTTCGGATTTTACATCCCAAAGCACTTTCTTCCTATAGAAAAACTAGCACTAAAAAGAAATATTCCATCCGAAAAGTTGACCCTTGGATTGGGATTAAAAAGCATGGCCGTTTGTGAAAAGCATGAAACGACTGATTTCATGGCAGCACAATCAATTTTAGATCTTTGCAATGAATGGGAACAAAAAACAGGTCAAAAATTTGACTTCAACGACGTAGATAAGATCTATCTAGGTACAGAAAGTAGCATTGATAGTGCAAAACCCAGTATTACCTACGCAATTGAGCATTTAAAGGCCAATTTGCATTGTGATTTGACGCACATCGACTTTCTAGATATGACCTTTGCCTGTATTGGTGGAATTGATGCCATGTTGATTTGTGTAGATTATGTAAGACTTAATCCGTCTAAAAAATGCATCGTCGTTGTTTCAGATAACGCCATTTATGACTTGGAAACCGGAGGCGAATACACTCAAGGTGCAGGAGCCATAGCCGTTCTCATTACTCATAAACCTTCCATTTTAGAAATTGATTCATCTACAGTTGGAGTAAGTACCGCCAACGACTTTGACTTTTATAAACCGTTAAGATCCTTTTCTAAGGAACAACTTCTGCGCGAAGCTGCCCACAGGTTGGGTTGTTCGGATGACAAAATCTCACAAGCAATATTTGATTTAAACCATGAAAAAGTCCCCTTCAAAGAGGGCTCTCTAGAAGGAGTAATATCCTCTTTTTGGAATCTTCCGGAGGACACTATTCACGTCCATCGAAAACAACCCGTATACGATGGTAAACATTCAAACGATTGTTATGAAGATCGCATAGCTCAAGCATTGAATAGATTTTCAAAGAAACACTCAACACCCATATCTCAATTTTCCACTTGGATTTTCCATCTTCCATATGCTTTTCAAGGGCGCAGAACTGCATCAAAAAATTGGTGGGAACACATTGCAAAGCACCAACCTGAACTCGTTCAAAAAATCAATCAAGAGATAAATTCATTGCCAGAAAGCGCGGAATGGTGGAAATCTCTTGCGAAGTGTACTGAATATAAAAAATTCGTACAATCAACAATTGCCCGCACTGAGACCCTTTCATCTCAATTAGGAAATCTGTACACTGGATCTATTTTTATGGCTGCTGTAAGTGCACTTATTTCCGATGATTTCACCTCTGAAAATCCCATTTTATTCCTCAGCTACGGATCAGGCTCAAAATCCAAAGTTTTTGCAGCTCAACCCCTGAAATCCATTATTCCTGAAACACTCAAAAAACAAATCCTCTCCAAGCTTGAAGCAAGGTCTGAAATTAACTTTGAAACCTACGAGCAATGGCATAGAATGCAATAAACAGCGGTCAGCTATCAGCGGTCAGCTATCAGCGGTCAGCGATAAGCTGAAAGCCGAAAACCGAAAGCCGATTACTATCTTTGCCCCCATGAGCGACATCATTTACCCCTGTCCAACGTGCAAGTGTGATTACACCTACCCTCTCGATGAAAATTTATTTGTATGCCCTGAGTGTGCACACGAATGGAATCCAGAAGATGAAAAATCTAGCGTAGACGAAGGAATTATTGTGAAAGATTCTAATGGAAATATACTTCAAAACGGAGATAGTGTTCTGATTATAAAAGACTTACCCGTAAAGGGTGCATCCAAAAGCATCAAAGTAGGGACAAAAGTTACAAACATCAGGTTAGTAGAAGGCGATCACAATATTGACTGTAAAGTTCCCGGTTTTGGAGCTATGGGATTAAAAAGTGATTTCGTTAAAAAGATTTAATTATTTTTTACCAAATATTCGTCCTACCTTGCGAGAGTGGAAAGAGCCACAAATTTTAACTAGTATTTTAAATGAACTTGTACGTTTCAAACCTGAATTTTAGAACAGGTGACGATGAATTGATGCAGGCGTTCTCCGCGTATGGGAACGTAGCATCTGCCCGAATTATCAAAGACCGCGAAACCGGAAGATCTCGTGGATTTGGCTTTGTAGAAATGGACTCAGACGAGGAAGCGCAAGCTGCCATGACTGCGTTAAATGGATCTGAGCTGAACGAAAGAACAATCTCAGTTTCTGAAGCTAAAGAACGAACTGAAAGACCCGCTCGTGGCGGATTCAATCAGAATCGTAATTCACGCTGGTAATTTTGACCCTCCAAGCCGCCCCTCAAAAGGCGGCTTTTTTTCCCTCCCTAATCAATCCAATGGCTAAATCCCAAACCACATTCTCCAAAAAAGAAAAAGAAAAAAAGAAAATTCAAAAGCGCCAAGAGAAACAAGAAAAAATGGCTCAGCGCAAATTTGAGAACAATAAAGGTAAATCATTCGAAGACATGCTCGCTTATGTTGATGAGAATGGTAACATTTCAGATCGACCTGCAGATCCTACCAAATTGGTAGAAATAACAGCCGAAGAAATTTCGGTTAGCGGTTATCAAGTGGTGCACAATGTGGTTACCAATACCCGCAAAGGAAAAATCACCTATTTCAACGAACAAAAAGGTTATGGATTTATTCAAGACTATAAATCACAAGACCGTGTTTTTGTTCATATGAGCAACCTGCCTCCAGATCTAAGAATGGATGCTGAAGTTGAATATGAAATAGAAAGAAGTCCCAAAGGCGAAGCCGCCATCAATGTGCGTAAAAAACAGTAACCCTCACTGAACAATTTCAGGGGTTCCGCCGTTCTATCTTGAATGATATCATCTTCAGGGAACAAAGGTTTTTACTTCAAAGAATTTGAACCAAAGAGCTTAGACCCTTTCGATGCTCTTTTTGACATTTTTAAAGAACTCATAACCCACACAGCAGGTGATTTTGATGAAGCCATCTCCTGGCTTCGTGAGTTGGATAAAGAATACCAACTCACCGACGAAAACTATTCGGTAGACCAATTCATTGAAGACCTCAAAGAACGTGGGTATATAAAAGAAGAGCTCGACAACCCCTCGGGCTCAGGATTGGGAATCACCCCGAAAACCGAGCGCGCCATTAGACAAACTGCCCTAGACCAGATTTTTGGTAACCTCCACAAAAGTGGCGCCGGAAATCACAAAAGCAAGGCCGCCGGGCAAGGTGAAGAACTCACCGGTGAATTTAGAAGCTATCGCTTTGGTGACGGACTTGAACGCATATCAATGACCGAAAGTCTCAGAAATGCGCAAATTAGTAAAGGACTAGGTGATATCATACTCTCTGAAGACGATCTGGTTGTTGAAGACACCAAGTTCCAAACTCAAATGAGCACCGTTCTCATGATTGACATCAGTCATTCCATGATTCTCTATGGCGAAGACCGAATTACTCCCGCCAAAAAGGTGGCCATGGCCCTTGCCGAACTCATCACTACCCGCTATCCCAAAGACTCCATCGATATTTTGGTTTTTGGAAACGACGCTTGGCGAATATCCATCAAAGACATCCCCTATCTAAAAGTAGGCCCTTACCATACCAATACCGTGGCAGGTTTGCAACTCGCTATGGACATCCTCCGAAGGAAGAAAAACACCCACAAACAGATTTTCATGATCACCGATGGTAAGCCCAGCTGCATCAGAGAGCGTGACGGACGCTACTACATGAACAGCAACGGACTTGACCCTTACATCACTGAGCAGTGTTACACCCAAGCCGCACAAGCCCGAAAATTGCACATTCCCATCACTACGTTTATGATTGCTCGAGACCCTTATTTGCAACAATTTGTAGATAAATTCACCGAAGCCAACCAAGGAAAAGCATTCTACACCGGCCTAAAAGGTCTAGGCGAAATGATTTTCCAAGACTATGAAACAAACAGAAAAAAACGACTCAAATAATATGATTTCTACATTCGGCGAACTCAAAAAATCAGGTTACACCCCAAAATCCATCAAAGATGAATTGCGCGAAAACCTCATTCGCAACATTCAATCTGGCATCAACTCTTTTGAAGGGGTTCACGGCTTTGAGAAAACCGTCATTCCCGAACTAGAAAGAGCCATCCTTTCCAGGCACAACATCAATTTCTTGGGACTTAGAGGCCAGGCAAAAACACGTTTGGCCAGACTTATGGTGCATCTGCTCGATGAATACATTCCATACGTTCAAGGCTCTGAAATCAACGACGATCCGTTCAATCCCATTTCCCGTTATGCCTGTGAACTCATTGCTGAAAAAGGCGATAACACCCCCATTGCATGGTTGCACCGCAACGACCGTTTTACCGAAAAATTGGCTACGCCAGACGTGACCGTAGCTGACCTAATAGGCGATGTAGATCCCATCAAAGCCGCAAATTTGAAATTATCTTACGCCGATGACCGTGTGATTCACTACGGCATGATACCCCGTTCAAACCGGTGCATCTTTGTCATCAACGAAATTCCCGATCTGCAAGCGCGCATTCAAGTTGCCCTGTTCAACATCCTCCAAGAAGGCGATATTCAAATCAGGGGATTTAAGTTGAGACTTCCGTTGGACATTCAATTCATTTTCACGACCAATCCAGAAGATTATACCAATCGCGGAAGCATCGTAACTCCGCTGAAAGACCGAATCGGATCTCAAATCTTGACCCACTACCCAGAAAGCGTGGAAGTGGCCCGCAAAATATCCGCTCAAGAAGCAAAAATTCATCCGTCTCAATCAGAAAAAATTCACGTTCCCGAGCTAGCCCTTGACCTGTTAGAACAAATCATTTTTGAGGCCCGCAGCAACGAATACATCGATAACAAAAGCGGCGTCAGCGCTCGTATGAGTATATCCATGCTCGAAAACTTGGTCAGCACCGCCGAACGCCGTTCCCTAATCAATAAAGAGTCGAATACTTCCGTTCGTTTGTCGGATTTCATGGGAATCATCCCCGCCATTACAGGTAAAGTTGAATTGGTTTATGAAGGCGAGCAAGAAGGAGCCACTTTTGTGGCAGAACAATTATTGGGATCTGCCGTGAAATCGTTGTTTCCTTCGCTATTTCCGCGCATCGAAAAACTTTCCAAAAAGACCGATTCCACCCCGTACGATGAACTACTCGCTGAATTAATCGCCGAAGGCGGATTGTTCCTCTACGACGATTGTGAAGACGCTGAATACATAGAATCACTCAATAAAATTGCCGCTTTAAACGATTTGGTGCAGCAGTACCAACCCGATTTTCCTGTTCAAGATCAACTGTTTTTGAAAGAGTTCGTATTGTGGGCCCTTGCCGAACATCAAAAATTGGGCAAAGAGCGTATGAACAATGGTTTCGACTTTGGTGATTTGTTCTAGAAAATCGTAATTTTGTATTTACTTCATTGTAAATCACTTGATATGAGAACTCTTGCTGCCGTCTTTTTATTATTCACTGCCCCTCTTTTTTCTCAAGTAGGAATTGGAACCACTTCTCCAGACGCTAGTGCACAATTGGATGTCAGCAGCAGTTCTAAGGGACTTTTAACGCCACGAATGACATCGGCGCAAAGAACCAGCATTACCAATCCTGCGACAGGACTTTTGGTTTTTCAAACCGATGCTACCCAGGGTTTCTATTATTACAATGGAAGCTCATGGACCAACCTATCCAATACCTCTGCCTCTAGCTCAGTACCCAGCGGCACTGTAGTTTCATTTGCTGGAAGCACTGCTCCTTCAGGGTGGTTGCTTTGCGATGGCTCCGCTGTGAGCAGAACCACCTATTCAGACCTATTTTCAAACATTGGTACTTTATATGGCGCCGGTAATGGTTCCACCACTTTCAACCTCCCTGATTTAAGGGGACGCACTGTTTTTGGACTAGACAACATGGGCGGTACAGCTGCAAATCGTTTAACTACCACAGGTGGAATCAGTGCCAACAATACATTGGGCGCCACCGGCGGATCACAGAGTATTACTTTGGCTACCACCAACCTTCCATCACACAATCATACGTTTACAGGTAGTCAGGTGACTACATCATCTGATGCTCATACTCACACATATCAGGATGCTTATTTTGCCGAAAATTTCAGCGGAGGTACTGGCGGTAATGCTCGCTACGGCACCAGCGCCAACACCGACACAGACAACAACTTTTATTGGAGAACTTCCAGCAATACCCACAGCACCAGTCCCAGTAACATCAATACTGGCTCAGACAGCCACAGTCACACGGTCACTGCCTCAGGCACCATCGGAAATACCGGTAGCGGCACCGCCTTCTCACCTTTGAATCCAGCGGTGGTTTTGAATTATATCATTAAGATTTAAATTCTCAATAATATTTAGAAATTGAGAATCTTAATCTACAATTTGTTTCTAATTACAAGTCTATTTTTTGCTTGCGGCAAAGAAATTCCACCGCCAACAAAATTACCATTCCAACCCATTGAAAAAAAGGTTTATCAGTGGTTCCAAAACCAAGCATTACCTAACGGCTTATTGGAAAGCATCGAAGATGGGAATGTAGTTTCACTCTACGATAATGCCTTAGCCTCGCTGGTATTTATGGAATATGGCGACTATGAAAAAGCCGAAAAGATTTTTGATTTTTTCAATCAACGAATTCATTCCGAATTAAAGGCTGGCGTCGGGGGATTTTCCCAACTGAGAGACCGTTCGGGTGCACCCAATAACCACCGCTGGATAGGTGATAACGCTTGGCTATTGATTGCTTTGAACAATTACAAAAAACGCACCAGTAACATCCGTTTCGACACATTATCCTATCACATCAGCCAGTGGTTGATCAAACTCCAAGACGCTGATGGCGGACTTTTCGCGGGATATGATGCCAGTGGAAAGCTCCTGAACTACAAAGTCACCGAAGGCATGATTGATGCCTTCAATGCGGTGGAGGGTTACACCGATTTCCACAGAAACCTGCTCAATTTTTTACAGAAACTGAGATGGATGGGTTCTGATAAATCTTTGGTTGCTTGGCCCGAAAATCCGCCATACCTATACGCCTTGGATTTACACCCCTGGAGTTTCTTGATTTTTGAAAACTTCCCTGACTACACGTTAACTTCGGCAAATCGACACTTGACCATCCGAAAGTCCACCGCAACAAACAAAGAAATAACAGGATATTGTTTCGATGAAGACCGAGATGCGGTGTGGTTTGAGGGCACCGGGCAGATGACTCTTGCCTTTCATTTTGCCAACAGAACCATGGATAGAGACAAATATCTTCTGGAAATGGAAAATTGCTTGATGATATCGGCATCTGACAGCAGTGCAGCTGGTTTCCCCTATTCCAGCAACCCTGGAACGCATTACGGCGACGGTCAACTTTGGCCAACTGCCCATACGAAAATCGCCATTTCCGGTGGTGCTTGGTACCTATTCACGAAGCGAAAATTCAATCCGTTTGCGGTGGGACGGAGTAAGGATATCCCAAAAGAAGATCAGTTTTGGGTTGATTGATCTTTAAAGTTTAACTTTAATTTAGTACCCTTTAGGGTATATTTTTATCAATTTCCGAAATTTTATACCCTAAAAGGTACATATTTGATATTTTTAATTAAATTTGCACCCAATAGGGTATAAAAATGAGTTCCAATATAGCTATGTTTATCAAAGAGAGAAGAAAGCAACTGAAGCTCACGCAGCCTGAATTGGCTGAAAGAGCGGGTGTGGGACTTCGATTTGTGCGTGAATTAGAGCAGGGGAAACAAACGGTTCAAATCAATAAAGTGAACCAAGTATTGGCCTTATTTGGCAGTGAATTAGGTGTAATTCAAAAAACTGAATCATGAGACAAGCGCACGTATTCTACAAAGATGAATTTGCAGGCATCATTCAGGAAACGGATGAAGGCTATATCTTTCAGTATGACGGTGAATATTTAGAAAATCCTAAATCGAAACCCGTGAGCCTTACGTTGCCATTGCAACAAAAACCATTTACAAGCAAGGTGTTATTCCCATTTTTTGATGGTTTAATTCCAGAAGGTTGGCTATTGAATATTGCCCTAAACAATTGGAAAATCAATCCAAACGATCGATTTAGTTTACTCTTGACCTTGTGCAAGGACTGCATAGGTTGTGTTTCTATCATTTCTAATGAACTGGTATCATGAGTAAATGCTTGTATTGCTATAAATCTCTAGAAAAAGAGCAAAATGATTATCATCCATCCTGTGCCAAAAAACTATTCGGCACTACACAGGTGCCTGAAATCGACTTTGACTTTCAGGATTTGGAAGAGTTGGCCAAACAAAATATTATTAAAAGTAAAGCCGTAACTGGAGTACAGCCAAAGCTGTCAATAAATGTCGAAAAGCAGAGAAACGAACCCGCAAGATTAACCATTGTAGGTTTACATGGAGATTACATATTAAAACCACCAACGTCTCAATTCAGGGAACTTCCAGAGAATGAAGACATCACCATGCATCTGGCAGAATTAGTTAACATCAAAACTGCCCAGCATGGATTAATTCGATTAAAGTCGGGAGAATTAGCATACATCACCAAGCGTTTTGATCGTAAAAAGGGAGCTAAAGTTGCTGTAGAGGATTTTTGTCAATTGAGCGAAAACCTCACGGAACATAAGTATAGGGGCTCCATAGAGAAAATAGGCAAACTGGTAATTTTATTTACCAGAAATCAGGGATACGAGGCGCAACGACTTTTTGAATTGGTTTTATTTTGCTATCTAACCGGCAATGCAGATATGCACTTGAAAAATTTCTCACTGATTGAAAATGTTCTTGGTGAATATGAACTTTCACCCGCATATGACCTTCTAAATACAGCCATTGTCATGCCCGAAGACAAAGAAGAATCGGCACTCACCATTAATGGGAAGAAGAGAAAATTAACTCGTAACGATTTTCAAGTATTAGCAACATCACTGAAAATCACCAATAAATCACTCGAGGCAATTTACAAAAGATTTGAAGCCGTATTACCCATTTGGATTTCGTGGATTGAACAAAGTTTTTTATCAGATGAATTTAAAGTTGGGTATACTGATTTAGTCATAAGTAGATTTAAGAAATTGATTTTATAATTCATGACACCAAATCAAATCGAAAGGATTCAAACCAAGATCGCCAAGATAAAACGTGAACTCGCAGCTGACAAAAAGCTGTGGGGCGGCTATCATGATAGTGGAGGACTTCGATATCTTCCGCCGGCTTCATACCTACAGCTGCAAGATTATAAAGGAGCCATGAGGTATTTCAATTGGTTTCATAAGAATTTCAATAACGATTCTGGTTACTCCATTTTTTTATTTGAATGGACTATCACATTGTTCAAAAATAACAAACGTAAAGAGGCAGAGAAAAGGGCCTTAGAAACCTTTTTTGCAAATACCGTTCTCTTCAATAAATTTTTTGGTAAGGAACTCATGGATTTAGAAATAAGTGAACATCTACACTTTGAGAACCCCAAGCTTTTTAACAATCTTATTTACAAACATTCTGACACTGATCTTCTTGATTTTACCGCTTGGCTTTCTGAATTTATTATCAGCGAAAAATTCAATCAATACGCCAAAGAATTCATGGAGATTGAGCGGAGACTTAACATCGAACCCGTTGGCGTTACTCGAACGCAATTGGTGTCTAGACTCGCTTCATTATTGGTTGATTATTGACAAAAGTATGTGATATGCAAAAAATGCATATTGCTAATTCACAGTTAGCAATACAAATATGCATGATTTTTTCCGATTTTTTCATGCATTTCTAAAAAACTCACTACCTTTTGTATTTAACCAATGGATTTACTCCGTCAACATATAAAGCAAGGTGAAGTGTATCGCCGTTCTGACCTGGAATATTATTCCACGGCCATAGATAGGCATTTGGCACAGCTCACCAAAGATGGAACATTGATAAAACTTAATCAGGGATTGTATTACGCGCCCAAACAATCAAAATTTGGGGCTGTACCCCCGGATGACCGCCAGGTAGTAGAACGTTTTCTGAAGGACGAAGATTTTCTTTTGGTATCCCCAAATAGCTTTAATTCATTAGGGCTAGGACTAACACAGCTTTACAATACCACATGGGTTTACAACCATAAGCGCAAAGGCGAGTTTCAACTAAATGGTAAGACATTTGAATTCAAATTAAAATCCTCTTTTCCTAAAAATATCTCAAGAGAATATTTGCTTGTTGATTTACTAAACAATTTGGACAATCTAGCTGAAGACCAAACCCAAGCTCTAGATAAACTACCGCACAATGTACGTAGTTTTAATGCTGATGCGTTGATGAAGGCTACGCAGCAATATGGAACAGGCAAAACAAAGAGGCTAATGAAATCAATTTTAAGATCAATAATGAAATAATTAACCCAACTTTTATAAAAATAATTCATACTTCTCCCTTTCATGCGCAATAAAATTAATCAACCCGAGTACTACTAAGAATATTGATTCTGCCTCTTGTCTCGTAAAATCTTCATAATCTCCAGGGTGATGTGTCTTCGACGCTAATACATGAGTAGCACTACATACACTATCTATCCAAGCATATGAACTTTGGGACATACTATTTAGCCAACCGAATGTTGATTCCAAAGGTTTTTGGTTTTTATTCTTTTTAAGATTTCGGTTTAATGCATCAAGTACATTTCTACAATGTGAAATACACTTATTATAATCTTTTTTATTGAAATAGTCTTCAGCTGTATCAAACTCTTTTTTTATTTTTTGATATTCATCTGTTAATTGATTGTGCGTTTTCGGTATTTCAATAAGACGTATATTATTATAGCCTAAGCTTAGCATTAGGGACTCAACCCAAGTTGATTTGGGTATTTCAATTTCAATTTGAGAGTCTTGGTTTTGAAGATAATTGGATGACCACAATGTTACATCTGAATTTAAGACTATCCTATTCTTAAGTGCAATTAAAAATTTCATTTTGATCGTAAATCTCAAACTTGAATGACGTAATTTTTCAATTTGACTGATTACATCCTTAGTTAAATTAAATTTTAAATCTATTCTAAATTTTGAATCATCAAAATAAGAGTACCCTATATTCTTATTAAATTGAGAACATAACATTTGATTTTCGCCAAATAACAAAGTCGATTCAGAACCCAGAAAATCAATTGACATATTTGCCTGTGGAAGTCGAAATTTAACATTAACTGGAATAGTTAAATAAGAATTCAATGCATCCGATGATGCAATAATTTCTTGTTCCTTAACTTCTATATCTTGAACTTTAGATATTATTGTAAATGAACCTTTACCCATTATTTTTTCTTCTTATTTGCAGGCGAATTGACATTTGATTCCTTCATTTTTTTGACTTCGTTCTCAAAATCACTTACAAAGTTTTGATCTTGAGATACTCTAAATTTTTCAAACTCTTTCTCCGCTAATCTCATAGCCACATCATGACTTACTTTACCTGCATCCCTGAGAATGTTATACTCATTAAATTGAAGGAAAGCATCTAAACGTGTAACCCAATCTGCCATTTTCATCGGGATCTGTCTTTCGGCTTGAAGTTCAGCAAAATCGAGGTACATGGTAACGATTCGTTCCAGTTCTTTGATTTCCTTTTCCTGTAGGTAATTTTTGGCTGTACCAATATCGGTTTTCAAGATTTTCCCGTTAGGGGCATTCTTCCATGTGGTTAAGCCCATGTTGGGCTGTGAGGCATCGGCTCGGTCTGCAATCAATTCGGCTGCTGTTTTGCCGGTAATGGCCCAATGCAGCTTGTTCTGAACCGTTTTAAAGAACTTTTGGGTTATTTCTGCATCCTTGTTATAGTCGATACTGCACTGCTCGTATATGTCGGTTATTTTGAGGTAGAAACGCCTTTCACTGGCTCTTATCTCCCGGATACGTTCCAAGAGTTCGTCAAAGTAGTCCTTGCCAAAGCGTTTTCCCTGTTTAAGCCTTTCATCGTCCAGCACAAACCCCTTGATTATGAACTCCCTAAGGGTTTTAGTAGCCCAAATACGGAACTGGGTAGCCTGATGGCTGTTTACCCTGTAGCCCACGGCTATTATGGCATCCAGATTGTAAAACTCCACATTCCGCTTTACCATTCGGGTGCCTTCCTGCTGAACTGTTTCCAAAATGGAAATAGTTGCCTTTTCGACTAATTCGCCTGTTTGGTAAATATTACTCAGGTGTTTGTTGATAGCAGGAACTTCCACACCAAAGAGTTCTGCCATCCGCTTTTGAGTAAGCCAAAAGGTTTCGTCATTAAAAATCACCTCAATTTTCACATCACCGGTGGGGGTGTTGTAAAAAATGATGTCGTTATGTTGTGGTGTATCACTCATTTTAAATTACTTATTTTTTTAACGCTTACTTATTGGCATTGAACTTCATAAAATCTCTCTGCATTATCTGGAACATGGTTCCGGCAAAGAAATCCCTGAACTCCTTGTTATCATTATACTCCTTGAATACCTCGAAATTGGTCTCGATGTGGTCTATTAGTTTCCGCTTTAGTACATCTTCAAATGTAATCCTGGCATTTTGGGTGTCTGAGTGCTGGAAAGCATTAACAAACTCACTATCATTGGCTACATCTTGCATTAAATCTTCTGTCATTTTCTTCACCTTATCTTCATTGGTAAAGGCAGTACCAAATCTGTCGTTAAATGCTTTTACAATGTTAGACAAATACTCCATTTCAGGCTCGGCAACTCCACCTCTCATCTCGGTGGGGATAGGTTTTAATTCATCACCCTGCTCAAGTGCAATATTGGTGGTTGCCTCTAATTGATATCGAAGGTTCTCCATGTCTATGTTATCCAAAATGCCTTGTGCTAAATCTTCCTCCTTCTGACGGCCTAACTTATTCTGTAAATGGTTTAAGAATAGGTATAGCCTTTCCAGATATGGGTTGATAAAAGGAACTATTTGAGCAAGGAAAACATAGAGACGAACAAACGTTTTGCATTTGGCACGGAAATCTTCTTGCTGTTCTTCGTTCAAGTGGCTTCTGAAAACTTCGGCAGCGGCATCCAAAATGCTGTGTAACTGATCAACCGGAACATTGGCAATTAGGCGTTGTGAAAACTCCTGCACTTGTTCGGGTGTATAAACCTGAAAAGCATCTAAAGCCGATTGCAGGTCGAATAGTTTATTAGGGTCTGTTGCCTCACCCAAAATCGTGGTTTCGTAGAATGGGTCGAAAGACTTTTTGATGTCTTCTGCCTTGTTTGCAAAGTCTAATACGAATGTATCTGTTTTACCAGCCGTGGTTCTGTTCAGTCTTGAAAGGGTTTGAACAGCATTTACACCTCCCAATTTCTTATCAACATACATTGTATGTAATAGTGGCTGGTCGAACCCTGTTTGATATTTGTTGGCAACAATCAGAAAGCGATACTCTGATTTCTTAAACTCATCTGGTATTGCTGAACTTGAAAAGCCATTCAATGAGGCTTCGGTTTGCCCGCCTATTTCACCTGAAAATGCAACAATAGCTTTGAAAGGGTTTCCCGTATCTGTAAGATATCTATCGAATGCTTTTTTATACTTAACTGCATTTTTACGGCTGCTGGTAACCAGCATCGCTTTTGCCAAACCATTTATTTTTTTTCGCTTAATCACCGAATCCATGAAGTGTTCAATCATGATGGCAGTTTTCTTCTCAATAGCCAGGTCATGGCTTTCTACATAGATGCGTAGTTTCTTTTGTGCCTTTACTTTATCGAACAGTGGATCATCTTCAATGCGTTTGTATAACCCATAAAAACTTTGGTAGGTAGTATAATTTTCCAGCACATCCCGAATGAAGTTTTCTTCAATGGCTTGCTTCATTGAGTATAAATGAAACGCCCTGAATTTTTCTTTACCGTTATCGTTAAACTTCTCACCAAACAATTCCAGTGTTTTGTTTTTAGGAGTGGCAGTAAAGGCGAAGTAGCTGGCATTGGTCAGCATCTTCCTACCTTTTACAATATCTACCACCAAATCTTCAGAAGTAAGTTCATCATACTGGTCTTTGTCCACAAAAATGTAATCATCACCATCCACTTGTACTTTTTCAAAATCTTTGGCCAGGGTTTCATTGAGCTTACCAGCAGTATTACCACTTTGGCTACTATGTGCTTCATCAATGATGACAGCAAACTTGTTGCCCGGCAACTCTCCAATTTCATTAACGATGTAGGGAAACTTCTGAATAGTCGTAATAATTATCTTCTTGCCTTCTTCTAAGGCAGTTTTTAGCTGCTTACTACCTTCGGTAATGGCTTCTACAACTCCTTTTACCTGCTCAAATTGTTTGATGTTATTCCGTATCTGAGCATCCAGTACTTTGCGGTCGGTAACTACAATGACCGTATCAAATACAGTATTGGTATTTGAGTTATCAAATAAACCTACTAACTGGTGAGCCAGCCAGCTGATTGAGTTACTCTTACCTGAACCAGCGGAATGTTGAATAAGATATCTGCGGCCAGCCCCATTTAGTTTTGCATTTTGCAACAGACTGTTTACTGCTAACAACTGGTGATAACGAGGAAATATGAGTTTCTTGACTTTCTCCTTTTTGATTTTACCATCAGGCAATATCTTCTCTACTTCCTCTTCAAACAACTGCACATAATTCTGAATGATATTGGTTATGCTGTCTTTAGTCAATATTTCCTTCCACAAGTAGTCAGTTTTAATGCCCGATGAATTGGGGGGATTACCTGCTCCATTATTATGTCCTTTATTGAAGGGCAGAAAATATGTGCTGCCATTTTTTAAGTGAGTGGTCATCCAAACCTGCTCTGTATCTACGGCAAAGTGCACCATGCATCTGCCGAGGCGAAACAGTTCTTCTTTGCTATCTCTGGTTGTTTTGTATTGTTTGATAGCATCTTTTACATTCTGCTTGGTAAGCTCATTTTTTAATTCAAAAGTGATGATGGGTAAGCCATTGATGAAAATAACCATATCGAGGCTATTTTCATTTTGTGTGCTGTAATGCACCTGTCGGATTACAGAGAATATATTCTTATTGTAAAGTTCAGTGTCTTGCTGGTTGAGGTTAGAAACGGGTTTATCATAAAACAATTTCAGCTTTATATTATTGTCAGTAATTCCTTTACGCAAAACCTCGATAATGCCCAGCAATTTGATTTGACTATTGAGGCGGTACAACACTTTAATTCTGTAATTGCTGCCATGGATGGCCTGCAATTTTTGAACTGCTTTCTCCTGTGTTGCTTCAAAAAAACCGAAAAGCATTTCTTCATCGACACACTCTACACGATTGTACTGGGCATGATGGCGAAGTTGAAATGAATTACCGGCAATCGTATCGCAGAGATACGCTGCAATAAGCGCTTCTAATCCTTTTTCTGATGTATCTGTTTTCATTACTTAAAAGTCATATTTTGTTTTACGCATCTCAAAGGCAATAACACCACCTTCCATAATGTCTTTTACTTGCAATTTGATTTCATCCTTATCAATTGAACCACTACCAATAATCTCACCTGCGGATTTATCAGAATTATGGTCAAATGTTAGGATTAACTCTGCATCACCATTTACTGCAATATTTGCATTATGACTACTGAATATGAGCTGTCGCTTATGTTTAGCCGAAACAATATTCTCGGTTATCTGGTGAATAACTTTGTTATCAAGATCATCCTCAGGCTGGTCAATAATTAAGGGGCCAAATTCCTGATTTAACAGTATCGTTAGGATTGAACCAGCTTGCTGACCATAAGAGGCATCTTCAAACGGAATTTTATTTGAAGGGTCTTTACAATAAAGAAGTTTTAAATCATAAGTAGGAAGTTCCAACGCAAAGTCAATTATGTCTGATGTATTCAGACTTTCATTAATTCTTTCAAAATCAGTTTCAAGAAGTGAGGCATTTTGCAAGCCATACTCTGAAATTATGTTTTCGATTTTTAGATTTTCAGTTTGAGCCTTGTAAATTGAGAACCACAACTTCAACAGTTCTTTATAGGTATTTTCTCCCTTTAAGAGAGTCTGGAAAAACGATTGTGTCCTTGCTGGCTGGCCTTTACTTCCAGTAACTTTAGCTAAGAAATCTTTAATAATATGCTCTATATCATCTAACGGTGTTAACTCAATTTCAAGAGAACCTTCGCTTTTACTGCATATTTCAGATACTGCACTGTTAATTAAAGTGTGCAAACTTATATTTAATTGATGCCTCTGGTAAAACAGCTTCTGCAAATTCCGTCTAACACCCTTTTCAGATTCCAAAGTTTCAAGTATCCTGTTCCTATCCTCAATCAAAACAGCCAAACGTTTTCTGAGTTCTTCAAGTTCCTTTATTATCTGCTCAAACTTTGTCTGTCTGCCTTTTGCTTCAACATACTCAGCATCATGTATACCATGCAAATCAGTTAATAGGGTCTTATCAGCAACTAAATCTGAAGAACTTGTCTTGCTTCGTGCATCCTCCAATGCGGCTTTTATATTTTTAACTATCTCGTCATGGCTGGCAGCAAACTTTTTAATCTCCGCTATATTCTTCACATTATTTGCATCAAATTGTAACCCGTTGAAATTTCCATTTGTAAGGATATTACCTATCTGATTAAAGAGTGCTGCAATCTGAGCTTCAGAAGATTTTATTATCAATTTTTCGTTAGCAACAAGACTATTGTTTTTGATTATTGTTTGGTCGCCTGAAGGAACATCAGACAATTGCTCATTCAAGGAATTAATTTGTTCCTCAATTGATTCAATTTGTGTCCTTAAATCTTCTGACGATTTTAGATTAGAAAGATAGGTTTCATAAGAAGCAGCTACTTCCTTAATCCTGTTGCCATTTTCGTTGATCTGTCTTTTTATTGATTCAACACCACTATTTACAGCATTCTCAATGATCCTTGTAAGTTGTACCGTCTTGTCTTTCTCATGTTTACTAAGTTCTTTTTGTGCAAATGAATCTGCACGAATAATTGAAACAACATTTTGACTATTGGTTGGCTGCCAGTCTTCATTGCCAATCTTTATTTTGTAAGAATTAATTGACCGCCTGATGATATGGGTGGTACCAGTTTTAATAATTACAACTTCAACGCTACCCGTGCCCAGTGTATTACTAATAAACGTCTCAAGGTCTGCTTTCTTCTCCTCATTACTGTCTTTACCCAAAGCCCATGAAATATATTGGAGCAAAGAAGACTTTCCTGTTCCTCTACCTCCAATACACACATTAAACTGAGGGTTAAATTTAATTTCTAAGTCTTTCAAGAAGCTGCTGCCCGATATTATCACTTCACTAATTCTGGTGGATGGTAACTTTGGCTCTTCCTGTAAAATTCTGGACTTTTTTGCCAGGCAGGCTTGCCGTAAACCTTCTGCAGTTGGTGTTGACCATTTTACCCAGGTGGCAGAAAAACCTAAATGTTCAAATGTATCTGTTCTATTGTCTGATGTTTGAAAAAAACCAATTGATCTGTTTCCATAAGCAGGAACTTTACCTTCAATGATATTATTCCATCCTTCCTTCTTTTTGTGCTTTACATAAAGTTCCCTGTCTAAATAGCCACCCACGAAAATCCCTTTGGCATATTCGTTATAAAAGTTTTCACGGAAAATTGAATCACTTCCACCGTCTTTGATATTCGGAAACACTATAAAGCGACCTTTGAGGTCTTTTACACCGTTTAGAGCATCATAGACATCATTGATGCTTTTAAACGACAGCCTATTAGTTTGCCCTGTTTTTGACTCTGATTTACTTGTGTAACCTGAAATTCCAAGTGCGGTATAGATTTTTATTCTCGTTTCATCATCTATTACTAAATCAGCGTCAAAAATCAAAAGAGCCTGACAGGGAACATCAAGCGTCAATTCCATTCCCGGGAAGACAACTATTCGTTCATGCTCAGGTATTGGATGTCCATGTACGTCCTTATCATTATTGCTAGCTTCTTTGATGTAATTGTAAAAACACAAATCGTGGTGATCTGTAATTGCTACCGCATCAATTCTTTTTTCTCTACAAGCCTTAATAAACCGCTCTGAATAAGCAATTCTTTCGGCATCAGAAACATAAGCCTGCCCAGAGAACTGAAGGTCTCTCGGGGTGTGAACCTGAAAGTCACATTTATAATATCTTGCACCTTTGTCCATTTAAACTGTTTTTCTTTTTCCCATCACCGCTTCGGCTATCATCGCTTCTTTATGTTCTCTGATTAATTCAATTTCACGTTCGGCTTTAGCTATTGCTGTGTCTATGGAGGCGGTTTCGGTTCTTATGTGTGATACAATTATTTTTTGTTCATCGATTGGTGGAATTGTCAAAAATATTTTTCGAAAATCACCTTTACCTATGTTTGGCTGACCAGTCTCTCGAACATGATAATTGATTTGTTTTTGAATAAATGGGGAACTCAATTGTAAATACAAATAATCCTTGTCGAGTTCTTCTGGCTCTAATGGGATGAAATTACCAACACGGTAATTTTGCAATAGAATTTCATCCTTAATATCTGCACGGATAATCTTTCCAATTGTCCCACCTGTAAGAGCCATTAAAATGTCACCTTCATTTATAATTATGTCACGAAACTCATCTATTCTACTTTCATCAATTGTATTAGCTTTCGTCAAGTCCAAATAACCATTGGGATTGAGCTGAGTTATCTTAACAATTTTGACACCTTCATCTGTAAAGTCATAATCTCTAAACTGAAATCCATGCCTTAGAAAAACGTATTTGTTGAACTTTTCAATTTTATAGTGAATGGGAAACTTTTCAGCAAAAGGAATTTCAGAGTTTTTAAATGATACTTTATCATTCAAGCCATTTGTTATGATTTTGTAAATCATTGAAAACTTCTGCTCCTTCAACAGCTCTATAAACCGTTGTTTCTTTTCAATAAAGCGGTTTACCTTTTCCTCTTGTGCTTTGATGTATTGCACAATTTCGTCTTGCTCGGTTTTGGGCGGCACTAAGGCAAAAATGCTGAAAAACTTATCGGAGTATAGTCGTAAACGGCTGTCAATAATACCAGTGCTGTGTCTTCGGAACTCAGCTTTAAATAATGCGGTAGTAAACAAATAGCCAAAATATTCCGGGTTATTGTCACCCTTCACACGATACACACAATAGGCAGGGCTGGTAATTCCGTTGTGTGGCGAAATGCCCATACTCCCATTCCACGCCAGCATAATGTTTACTACCAAATCACCCGTTTCTACCATCTTATAACCTACAAGGCTTTCGGCATTGGTTAAATGCTCATCATCACTTTCCAGACTTTCTCTCTTGAGGGTAACTCCAGTATAATGTGAAACAGAAAGTAGTTCTTCACTACCTGTTTCACTTCGGTTATCTACCTCCTGAAACAGATTTTTAATGCGAAGCACCTGCCAGTGTGAGGGGAAATCACCCAGCCAAGCTATCTTTTTTTTGTTTACTGCCGCTGCTGTCATAACTTCTAAATTGTATCAACGGGATCGTCTTGATTTCGGTGAATAGGATTGTTATTAACATTAAAGCATTCTTTTGATGCCTTAAATTGTTTTACTAATGCAGCTCTTACCTCTGGCATTGCATTGAATACATTGTACCACACACTCCAGAATCCTGAATCACCTGCCTGACCAATAATTCCGTTTAAAGTTGCTTGTCGTGGCACACTTGTATATTCGGCATACCTTTCTAAAGCCTGACTAATTGCCTTTAATCTGTATTCAAATCTAGTATCAACACCACCAGAACTGTTTACTTTTTTGTCTAAACCATACAAGGCTATTGTTGCATTAGCTTTAACTGGCTGATTCGCTGTTAATTTAGAAGAAGGCACCAAAACTCCCGATAGGTGCTCAAAAACAATTAAAGTATTTTGTTTATGAGGCCAGTAATAGTTGTGCAGTTTTATATCTAGATTACCCTTAGTGCTATTACAATAGTGACAAATTAATAACAAATTGCTCCATTCATTTCGAAGGTTTTCATACTTATTTTTATTTCCATAACACTCTTTCGGTTTAATATGCTCAACAGCTGGAACATTCAAAATTGGCATTTCACAAAAATGGCAGTAACGACAGGTCTGCCTTATCAAGTATGGCTTTGCCTCACCCCAGTGATCGAATTGAATTTTTTTTCCTGCTTTATTTACAGGTTGTTTTTTAGTAATTGGCCTCATTTCTCATTAACCTTTTTTACTTCCAAATATGCTTTATAAACAGGATCTGTTGTGTCCTGAACAAGTATTCCATCGACTATTTGTTTTAGTACTAAATAGTCGTTTTGGCCAATCTCACCAGGTTTCTTTGCTAATTGCTCAAGAACACGTAAAGCTATCATATGCCTGTCTTGAAAATCATCGCTATTAATATTCTTAACTCCCATAATATCAGTAGCGACTTTGTTAAGTGGTTGATCAACAGGGTTAATATCAGGATGCAATTCGTCAAGATTAATTAATTCTTCCTGTTTCAAACTCTGAACAATAAAAGGTGAATGAGTTGTTACTACAAACTGCATTTTAGGGAAAGTCGCTTTCAAATCTTTAATAACATGCCGCTGCCATGTGGGATGCAAATGCATGTCTAATTCATCAATCAAAACCACGCCAGGGCTTTTCACAACTGCATCATAACCCAACTTTCCATTCAACATGATGCAGCGGTAAGCAATTTCTGCCACCATGTTCAACATAGCCTTCATACCATCGCTTAGCATAGAGGCAATCTTTCTTTCAACCGGCTGCCCGTCATTAAAATCTACCAATACTTCAAACTCATCATACTTTGAGTTGTATTCGATTTCTTTTATGTAGGGTATGGCGGTTGTAATGGCATCATACATAGCTTGTATTGTGCCCTCAAATTCTACTTCATCTTTTACCTTCTTTTCGTAACTGTATAGCCATTCATACACACCTGTGAAATCAACACTATCTCCTAGTGCAGTGTAATACCCTTTCTCCAAACGAGACATCCTACGCCACTTTTTATCAACCCTTCTTACCTGTGCATTGGTTCGATTAATATAGAAATTAGCTAATACTGGATATAGCACATTCTTTTTAGTTGAATGATTGTCAAACAAATAATTAGCATAGCGAATAATGTCAGCAGAATGCTCTTTTTTATGAGTAGTGGCATTACTTGGGAGATAGTGTCTTTCCCAACGAAACGGTTCTGGTATTTCATCAACTACATCGTTATGATACCATTTAGCGGCAACAATTAAAGACGGATTTTCTTTGTTGGGCAGATAGTCTTTTCTTTCGGGGTAATATTTTACAAACCGTTCTCCTTTCTTAAACTGCCTTCTGTAAATATAGTTTGCAGGCAATGTAGGCATAGATTGTAAGAAAGCACCTAAACCCACTTGCAATGCATTGAGCAAGGTTGATTTACCAAGTCCATTATTACCTATGGCCACAGTAAACCTCTCCTTGAACTCGAAAGACTTTTCTTCAAAGCCCTTAAAGTTTTTTAAGTGTATGTGTGTTATCAGCATCTTATTCGATTATTTCTTTTAATAGCCCCTCTGTTTCTTCCTCAATAGCCAGAATATCTTTTGCGATTTCATCTAAAGGTCTTGGGGGCTGGTGTTTATAGAAGTATTTAGCAAAATTGATTTCATAACCCACCTTGTTATCCTTTTCATCCCACCATGCATCAGGAGCAAAAGGCAATACTTCTCTTTCAAAAAATTCCTGAATGTCTTCTTTTAAAGGAATGTTCTCTGTGTCCTTCAATTTGCTATCTGCCTTTGGCTTTCCTTTACTTGCATAAATGATATTGCCGTTTTCATCTCTTTCCGGACGGTTCACATTAATTTGTGTGTAGCCAAAATCCTCGTTATCGAAAATTTTACTGTATTCATTTTCCTCAAAGTCGAGGTACATTTTTTCAATTACCGGTATATGACTTTCTGAAAATTCAACCCTCTTTTTGCCCAAAGGCTTCCGCATTTTAGTGTAGAACTTTTCAGATGTAGCATTAATCAGCTGAACCTTTCCTATACGGTGTTTTGCCTTTCTATTGGTGATTATGAAAATGTAAGTGGGAATACCCGTATTGTAGAACATATCATTAGGCAATGCTATGATGGCTTCCAATAAATCATTTGAAATGATATGCTTTCTGATTTCGCTTTCGCCTTGTCCTGCATCACCAGTAAATAAGGCTGAACCATTGTGAACTGAAGCAATACGACTGCCGAGTTCGGTATCCTTCATTTTACTGAGCATGTGTAATACAAACATCAACTGACCATCATTAACCCGACTGGTTACAGCTTCATTCTTATAGCAGCCATTCAGGATAAAACGCTTATCAATGATCTTTCCTTTTTCGCCCACTCCTAGGGCTTTCTTATCGGGAGCCCACGTTTTGCCATAAGGCGGGTTTGTGAGCATGAAATCGAACTTCAAATCAGAAGGAAAACCGTATGTACTTAATGTACTGCCATAGGCAATTTTGTTTGGGTCTTCCCCTTTTATCAGCATATCGCTTTTGCAGGTAGCGTATATAAAGGGAGTGCTTTCCTGACCGTATAAATGAACTGTTGCGTTACTTCTAATTGGACCTTCAGGATTCAACATGAAGTTCTTTGCGATTGTGAGCATACCACCAGAACCAACGCAAGGGTCGTAAAGCAAATATGTACCTTGTTTGATTTGATCTTTTACGGGAACAAAAACAAGATGCGTCATTAAATCGATGATTTCCCTTGGTGTAAAGTGTTCTCCGGCTTCTTCGTTATTTTCTTCATTAAAACGCCTTACTAAATCTTCATAAACATAACCCATAGCTAATGGGGGTAGCTTATCTGGATGTAGTTCAACTTTGGGAGAACAAAACTTTTCGATTAAAGAGAATAGAATTTGAGCTTCTTCAAGTGTTTCTATTTCATTTCTGAACTTAAACTTATTGATAATGTCCTGTACATTATCTGAAAAGCCGTTGAGGTAGTTTTCAAAATTAGAACGCAAGTTTTTTGGATCTTGCATTAACTTCTTTAATGTAAATGGCGAGGTGTTATAAAAGGCCAGTCCTGAACCATGCTTGCTGTTCGTTAACAATGAATCAAGATTTTGCAGCTTGTCCTTATACTCCGAAAATGTTTTAAGAACCTGGTCTTTCGTTGGCTCTAATAGTAAGTCTAATCTGCGAATAACAATCATTGGCAGAATAACATCTTTGTATTTACCCTTCTGATAGGTATTAACTAAAACATCATCAGCAACCGTCCAGAGAAAGTTAATAATTGGTTGAAGTGATTGTGTATTTAAAGCCATGAGTTATTTATTTCTTTTGTTTCTTTTATTCGATTTCAATGTTTCTTGAGCAGCATCCATTGCCTTTAGTGCAACATCTTCATCCTTGACCACTTCATACAACTGATCGGCTAACCAAAGCACAAGCAATTCGTTGGAATCTGCTTTCAGTATTTCAGCCAATACCGGAATCTGATCCCTTTTAAGTAGTCTGCTCCCTTTTTCAATTTTACTCAGTTGGGCCGTATCCATTTCAAGAAATGGTGCTACCTGCCGCAAATACAAGTTTTGCTTCTCTCTGAGCTCCCTGACCCTCTCACCAAATTGACTTTTCATCGTTTTAATATTGACTTGTCATATATTGGCAAATATACCAAAAAAATTAGCTTTTTAGCAATAATTTTGTCCATTTTAGACTTCTAAATAATTTTTGATCACACAAAAAGTAATTCCACAGTAAATCCCACGGAACTTTCTGCATTCCATGGGATTCTTGTGGTAAAATCAACTGAAAAAATCGGAATCTCCGAGATTATCTAGGAATTCTATGGAATCATCATCGTATGCGTAGGAAACCATGAATTCATCTTCATCCTCGTCATCATCTACGTTGTCATTTGCGGTATCGAGGGCTTTGTTAAACATGTCCATGAGCGATTTGAAATAATAATGCCCTAGATGAGAATCGGTATCAATACCATAGACTGCCATGTGCTCTTGGACTTGCTCCCAAAGTTTGCTTAGCGTCTTGTAGCTGCGTTTGAAGGCTGCCAGATCCATTTCAATTTCTTCGTAATCAAACTCAGACAGTAACGCACGTTCTTTCTCAATCCATACTTTTAGGCCATGGTTGATTTTGCGTTCTTCAATTTGCTGTTGACGTGCAATGGCGTCCTTTTCCAAATGCTTCAGCTCTAACTCTCGCTTGCGGAGTTCAAGCTCTTTGTCCTGTTGTGCAAGCTTGCGCAATTCGAGCTCGTGCTCCAATTGCAATTTCTTCAAAGCGATTTCACGCTCTAATCGGTTGAGGTCGTTGTGGTTTTCCATTTTATTATAGTTTTTAGTTTGATGATTGGGCATGTTGGCTTTGGCAATAAGGTCAATGGGCAAGGAATTGCCTCCATTGCCTGATTGGCCATTAAGCCAACGAAATACCTGGCTCTTGCTTACATTGAGCTCAGAAGCAATTTGCCTTATGCTGTAGCCCTTCTTTTGTAGCTCTTGGGCTTGGTGTATTAAATTTTGATTCATGGTTATTAATTGGTTTACTCATATACTCAATTGCTCATTGGCTCATCGTCACAATTCTGAGCACCTTTTTTCTGATACTTTCCATGACCAATGCGTTCAAAGGCATCACTAGACAAATACCTGGTGAGGGTTGCTAATGATATTTCTAAACCCTCCCCGATTTCATTGGCTTCTTTCCTGGTAAAAGTATCGGGGAGCATTTCAATCATAAACTGGAGTTTTCGGTATTTGATAATATCGTTATTCACCCCCGGCATTTCTGCCATGTGTTTAGCACTGTTGCTTATTAAATGCTTTGCTAAACTCATTGCCACATTGAAATCGGACTGGTTTAATTGAATGGAGTGTGAGGGATTTACTCTTTGATCAATAAACAATCTCAGACATGACAACACCATTGTAATGCGATAGCAAATCAGTCCTGTGCGATGCAAGGATGCCAAAATTCGATCACCTGTATCATTAAAATAAGATTCTAACAATGCCGCAAACTTGTTTTGAAATTCTACCTGTAATGACTTCTCAAGATGACACTCTAAAGGTGTCCCAAGCCTGTTTAATAACTCGTAAAGGATAAATATCTGCTGTCCCAATTGCATGAATTCCTGTCCCGGTATTGTCCCACGGCGCTCAAACACATCCCTGAATTTTGGGACACTACGCATGGAATAGTACATGAAACGACTAAATAATCCATTCTCTGCATCAGGAATCAATCGTTTCAACTGTCCTTGTGTCCCGGTAAGAAAAACTGTGAGCTTGGGCGATTCCAAAGAAATATATTCCTTGTTTGTCTTGCGCTGAATCTCCACCGTTTCATGATGAAACGCACACCGTAAAACATCACTAAAATTTCCCCAATCTTGCGATAATGAATTACTCAGCGTATCGGCCTCTGTGCTAAATAATATTCCAGCCCCGTTATTCTCAGATAACGTATGAAGAAATGAGCTGGCGCTATTATTGGCAGGAATCAATAACATTTTACAAGGTGGCGGTGGCACAAATCCTTCCTGAGTATCCTTTTCCTTTCTCTTGGCACTCATTTTCAATTCATATTCCTGCTGTAGAATTTTAGATTCATCTCGCTTGGCTTTATGAATCGGCGCAGCTAAATACCGGACAAAATTCAGAATGCCTTTTCCTGCACCTGCGGGCGCATCAATAAAGGCGAATAAATTTGGGTACACTATGCGATTATCATAAATGCCATAAACATTGGGCAAGCATCCCGATAGTATGGTAATCGCTCCTAATAGAATTACATCACGCTCTTGTTTATTAGATGCTACAATAAAAAGAGGCTGTAAACACTCAGGAATCATTTCAAATACGGAATCATCGAAATTCAATTCCGTATCTTCAGCTGCACCAGGAACCCAAAAAATTTCTTCTGTTTGTGGTTCTTGCTTTGAGTTCATCGTCTGATTGGATTTTGACGAACGTAGCTCCTAGCATCTTTTTCGATTTTGCTTATCTGTTCATGTTTACCTGAATTTAACCATTCCTGCAGATCACCCTTTCGAAATAGAATCTTCTTTCCATTCTTGAAGAACGGAATTTTTCTTCTACTCGTCATCGAGTACAAGGTCTGTTTGGCAATGTGCAGAAACTCTGCAGCCTGATCGGCGTTGAGCACTTCTGCTTTCTGATTGTTCTCGGCCAGTTCTGTAACGGCCGTTTCTTGATGCTGTTCTAATGCGGTCTGAACAGCTTCATTCACCAACTCCGTGATGAATGCTTGTAGGTGAGTAATACTTTCTTTCATATTTGAAACATTTACTCACCATGCATCAAAAATAAAACCGTGCCAAGCGCTGTGGTTTCCTTTTTTTATTTATCGATGTTTAGAGGGTTCGAGTTGCTCTGGAATTCAGTCTCATAGTGTGTCAGACTGTGTCAAAAGCAGTCCATATCCGTCTACTTTTGCGCAGATGTTTTTTCAAGTACGCAAATTCAAGAAAGCAATTTTTTGCTCCGTATCATACTGACATTCAGCCAATTTGTCACTGCCATAAATCGCTATTGTTGTTCATTCTTGTCAGGTTTGATACCCAATTGAATACTCTGCATCGCTTTGGTTTTCGTTGTATCCATCACCTTACCATAAATCTGTGTGGTATGAATATGTTTGTGTCCTAAGAGTTTTGAAACGGTATAGATATCAGTTCCTTCCGCTAGTTGTAACGTAGCAAATGTGTGTCGGAAATTATGAAAGGTAATCTTCTTACGAATACCAGCCTTTTGCAACCACCGATTCAAATTCGCATAGTCGCGTTGGAAATTGTAATCACCGAATATGCGTTCTGCATTCTCTTCATAATGGCCCAACAAACTCAATGCTTCATCAGATATAGGCAGTGTCTCCATGCCTTTTGTTTTACTCTGTGTAAAGCGAATGAAATAGCCTAAGTTTTCGGAGTGTTGTATTTGTTCACCTCGAAGTTTCACCACATCCCCCAAACGTAAACCTGTGAGAGCAGAAAACATACAAGTACGTTTCATCAAATCAGAATCAACAGGTGTATTGTAAAGTTTTATCAATTCTTCTTTGGTTAAAAACTCTCTATAAGTTTCCGGTTGTTGAATGCCTTTCACGGCATCAAAAGGATTACTAATCATATGACCATATACCATTGATTCCCGAACCGTTGCTCTGAGCTTGTTGAAATATGTGTAACACGAATTTTGAGAGATACGCATTTTGGGTGAATTGATACGCGTAGCTTTTTTCTCTAAAAACTCTTTGTACTCATTGATGAACTGTGGAGTGATGTCGCCGAAATTACATTGACCCTTACAAAACTGAACAAAGGTTTTATATGATGCAACCCAACCACCATGTGTATTGGGATTGCCAATCCATTTGTTCATTTGCTTTTCATAGAATGGCAGGAAGTCATCAAACTGTGAACTACGTTTGATACCGAACTTCCCTGCTAAGCGATCCAGTTGACGATTGGCAGCAATAGATCGAGCCAAGGTTTCAATATCTCGGTTGTGACGTTTCTCCATCTCATCCCTCGGGGGACTGTAGAGATACATATTGAGGTATTCCCACCGGGTTAATTTGCCACTTTCGGGATGGATAATTGGTGGGCAGTGATCTAGGTAAAGGCTGATCCGGCCTGTCTTTAAAAGACGCTTTCGAAGTGTAACTCTCATAACTATTTGGATTTTATAATTTTATCTAATTCATCACGCAGGATTAAACGCCTCGTTCCAATAGAAAAGGTTCGGATTTTATTGGCTTTAATCATTCTTGCAACTGTCCACCGGGAGATTCCGAGCAACAAACTCACCTCATTTACGCTCAAAACCTCCCTGGCTTGAATCATCACTACAGGGGCAGTTAATTGACTTTTTACAAGTGTCTTATCTTGGAGTAATTTCTCCTGTCTTTTGTTCTCTTTATAAGCCCTGGAGCCACATTTGTGAGAGCAGTACAAAGTGGTACTTTTCCTTGCCAAGAACGCTTCTTGGCAGAAAACACAGATTTTTGGATATGGGTGTTTACTAGCAGTCATTGTCATTTCGCCGTTATGTAGCAGCATGGTGCACGGTGGTGCAGCATGGTGCAGGGTGTAGCAATTTTTTTTGTTACGTTCTAAATTTGTTGCTGGCATGTTGTTCAAAATATCTGGTGTACAGATGAGCAACAAAAGTGATGCAAAACACCAAAAATGACGAAAAATGACCGTTGGTCTAAAAACGCGAAAACCCTTGACTATCAAGGGTTTTATTTATCTTTTGTTGTTTTTGTTTATCGTTGATTATCGGCGTTTATTTACCGATGCAAAACCTACTAAAAATATTGCCTAAAATCTCCTCAGTGTCAATATCACCGGTGATGGATGATAAGGCACGCATACCAGATCGGAGGTGGAATGAGAGCAAATCTCCTGTCATACACATAGATATGCCTGACAAGAGCTGAACTAACTCATCGCTGCAAATGCCTAAGGCGTGTGCGTGGCGAGCATTGGTGACAATGGTCTCACCCTCAAAAGAGCGCAATTCAGCGGTGAACCGATTGCGCAACTCAACCGTTAAATCTAAAACCTGTTGTCGGTCACGAGCAATCACCATCAAGATGTCCGAATGAACCTCTTTGTACGCATTTAAGTCCCCCGAAAAAACATCCAACTTGTTGGCTACTGCCCAAATTCGACTCGATTTTTGGCTCAACAATTGGATATCACTGCGGAATTCATCCACGCTCAAACTCGATGGATCAAACAAATACAGCGTGGCTCCGCCGGCTTCAATGTGCTTGAAAGTTCTATTAATACCCTCGCGCTCAATGGCATCGGTGGCCTCGCGAATACCCGCGGTGTCAACCAAGCGAATGCGCACATCTCCAAGGTTCATGACTTCCTCAATGGCATCTCGAGTGGTGCCTTCAATGTCACTTACAATGGCTCGATCTTCGTTTAGAAAGGCGTTGAACAAAGTGCTTTTTCCGGCGTTGGGACGACCAGCCAAGACCAACGCAAAACCTTTTTTTAGGGCGTTTCCGTAGGCAAAAGAATCTTTTAAATGATCTACCTTACCCTTCAATTGCTGCACCAAATTCACGAGTTCTGACCTAGACGCAAATTCAACATCTTCCTCGCCAAAATCAAGTTCCAACTCTATGAGAGACACAAAATGCAACAAACGATCGCGTAAATCGGCGATGTCTTTTGAAAATCCACCCCTAAGTTGTTTGAGTGCCTGCTCATGGGCAAACTTGTGCTCAGCTGCAATGACATCGGCCACAGCTTCGGCTTGGGCCAAATCAAGCTTGCCATTCAGGAAGGCTCTCTGGGTAAATTCACCGGGTTCAGCCATCCTCACACCGCCTTTCAAAAGTGCTTTCAACAATCGCTGCGCAATATAATCACTACCGTGGTAGGCAATTTCTAAAGTATCTTGACCGGTATAGCTTTTAATCCCCCGAAAAACAGTAATCAAACACTCATCAATGAGTCCATCGGCATCGAAAATCCGTCTTAAAACTGCTGAATGAGAGTTGACATCTGCCAGCGATTTTCGCAAAAATTGATCAACAATATTTATGCAATTTTCGCCAGAGACCCTGATTAAACCAACAGCTCCCAATCCGTTTGGGGTGGCAATGGCAGCTATGGGTTCGTGTTGGTTCATATTGCAAAAATACAAGGAAAATATTACTAACTTAGCCGCATGCTCACCGATATTGAAATTGCGCAACAGGCCCAGTTAAAGCCCATTGCTGACATTGCCCGTGAAATTGGAATTGGCCATGAATCGTTGGACCCGTATGGAAAATACAAGGCAAAAATTGAATTCAATCAAAATGCAGATCGCCGCGCTCTAAGTAAACTCATTTTAGTGACTGCCACCACTCCCAACAAGAGCGGAAGCGGTAAGACTACTACTTCTGTGGCTTTGACGCAGGGCTTACAGAAAATAGGAAAAAAGGCCATTGTTGCTCTTAGGGAGCCTTCTTTGGGACCCTGTTTCGGGATGAAAGGCGGTGCCGCAGGCGGCGGATATTCGCAAGTACTTCCCATGGAAGACATCAACCTGCATTTTACAGGCGATTTTCACGCCATTACAGCCGCAAACAACACCCTTGCGGCACTAGTTGACAACTATCAGTATAATCACCGCGGAAAACCCACCCAATTGAAATCCGTTTTGTGGCGCCGCGTTCTCGATGTCAATGACCGCTCTCTGCGCAACATCAACACCGGTCTCGGCGGAAGCGCGAACGGCATTCCTCAAGAAACTGGATTTGACATCACCCCTGCCAGCGAAATCATGGCCATTCTTTGTCTCTCAACATCTTTTGACGACCTTAAGCGCCGCTTGGGACAGATTCTTTTGGGTTATACTTTCGAGGGACATGCATTCCGCGTAGCTGATTTAGGGGCTGTTGGTGCATTGGCCATACTACTAAAAGACGCTATAAAGCCCAATTTGGTACAAACCTTGGAAGGTGGAGCGGCATTCATCCATGGAGGTCCGTTCGCGAACATTGCACACGGATGCAACAGCATCATGGCCACATACGCCGCCTTGGAACACGGCGAATATGCCATCACCGAAGCCGGATTTGGGAGTGACCTCGGAGCTGAGAAATTTCTCAATATTAAATGTCGTGCAGCAGGTATCACACCAAAAGCCACCGTATTGGTAACCACCACTCAAAGTTTAAAACTCCACGGCATGGTTCCTGAAATAGAAATCAAACTTCCTAACAAAGAAGGACTTTCAAAAGGATTGCTCAATTTGCAACGTCACATTGAAAACCTTCAAAATTTTGGGCAATCGGTCATCGTTGCGCTTAACCAATTCCACTTTGACACCGAAGAAGAACTTCAAATGGTTGAAGACTTCTGCAATCAATTAGGTGCAGCATTTGCAAGAAATCAAGGGTTCGCCAAAGGAGGTGACGGTGCCGTTGAATTGGCTAAAAAAGTAGTTGAAACTATAGAAAAGAATCCTTCAAAACCCATTCAACACACCTACGAACTTTCTCAGTCAGTTGAAGAAAAGCTCACCAACATCGTTCAAAAGGTATACGGAGGCGCCAAAGTCATTCTTGGCGAAAAAGCACTATCCAGCATGAAACAAATCAAAGAACTAGGAGCCGACCAATGGCCAGTATGCATTGCCAAGACTCAATTTTCCTTCACAGGTAACGCCAAAAAAGTGGGCGTTGAAAAAGATTTCACCATTACCATTGACAACCTAATTATCAACGCCGGTGCAGAGTTCATTGTTGCTGTTGCTGGAAGCATCATGCGTATGCCTGGCTTACCCAAAGACCCAGCCGCAATGGGAATGGATATCAATGATGGCGTGATTACGGGGTTGTCTTAAGACGGCAATCAGCGGTCAGCTATCAGCGGTCAGCGGTCAGCGGTCAGCCGTCAGCCGTCAGCAATCGGCGGTCAGCCGTCAGCCAAGGACCAAGGACCAAAGACCAAAGACCAAAATCCAAAATTAAATCCTAAAAAAAAGCCCGGTGAAATTCACCGGGCTTTTTCAGTATTAATTAGGTCTAATCAAGTTGACCGAACCATTCACACGATTGATCTTCTCCTTACCCTTGAATCGATATTCTAACTGGTAGAAATACGTTCCAGAAGGCGCATCTGGACCATCATTGTTAATTTGTCCGTTCCACTTAACCTTTGGATCTTCGCTCTTGAACACACGCTCACCCCAACGGTTAAATATGCGAATCTCGAAGTGATCATGTCCTTGCAATGGCACATCGAAGTAATCATTTTTACCGTCCTGGTTACCAGGTGTAAAAACGTTGGCTAAATAAATAAATAGGTCAACTACCACTGGTTTACATATTGTGTCCTCGCAGCCTGTTGAACTCTTGGCGATCAAACAAACCCAATAAGTATTTGAACTATCGTAAGACCATGTAACCTTTGCATCATTAGACTTCAAGTTTTCTAAGAATGTCTTCGGGAAAGAATTCGCTATATCATTCTGATGACCAAAACCCCATCTAAACTCAACTCCATTTACGTCTTTTTTAGTAAATACAAAATCTGGCTTATTTGATGAATCGATATCAAAATCTGCAAATACCGAGTCAACCAAGAAGGTCAAGCTATCCATGTCTGATGGACACCAAGGACGTGGATGTTGCGGGTCGTAGTCTGCATAGTGATAAACAGTATACGTACCTGGATCATCAAACACTCTCGCATATCGCTTTGATCCAGTAGTGACCGTATCAGTAACGTATGTGCCTAACTTCTTGCTGTAATGAACAAACTTCCATTTGTAAACTTTGAGAATGGTGTCTGAATTATCTATGAAGATATTCGAATCACCAGGACAAATAGATGCTTTCAAGATACTACCTCTGACAGAGTCCCTCGGAAGAACCAAAACTTGGAACTTCTGTTGGAAAGAATTAGTATCTGGATAAACGGCTGGACAATATCTGTAGGTATTTGGAGGCAAGAATAAGGTATCATACTGCTGCAAGTAGATTTCGTACAACCCAGCTTTGTTATACGTATGCCAAACTTTATTCTCGGTAGTATCATTCTTGATGTTGCCATCGCCAAAGTACCAAGTCCAAACCGCACCATTAGTTGCTGAATCTGACAAGTTGCTAAATTCTATCGAATCTCCTACACAGATAGTTACAAAGTTTCCAGCTTTGGTGGTGTACTCGAACTTAGGACGGGGACCAGGAATTTTCACCCAACGAGAGAACGTATCTGAACAACCTTGATCGGTAAACAATACATATTGAATCTTAAACCAACCATTTCTGGTGTATTTATGACCTATACGTGGAGGCAATCCTTCACCGTTGAACTTCAATCTTTCATAATAATTATTGTAACCATCTCCCCAATCAATGTACCATTTATTGATGAAGTCACAAGACATTGGAGTAGCACCAGTACAGTTCTTCATTGCCCAACTGCATGGATCATGCAAGATTGAACTATCAAAGAATTCGATGGTAGTATTACAACTTGGAACTTCAAGATTCAATCCGAATTTCACATCCAAACGGGTAACATACAAACGTTTAGTCATGGTATCCTTACAACCAGTGGAGTCACCTGCAATATTTCTGAAGGTGTAAACACCTGAGTCATTCTTGTAGTACAAATCACTACCTCCACCCAATTGAATGTAAGGATTGTTGGTTGTACCCACAGAGGTACCACCGTAAGGAGAACCTCCGAATATGGTCACTTTGTTGTTTGTATCATCATCAGCTTTGCTCCAATCCCAACGAGTTCTTGGCTCTAGATTTTTACCGTAACGATTTGCATCTTTCCAATAATCATATTGAGTTGGATTTTCTAAAGGATTGGGATTCCAATAGTAATTCCAATCCCACTGACCGTTGTTCTGCGGATCTACATTGAAATAGCGATAATCAGGCGCAAATACTAGACTTTCACCCTGATCTTGACAAACAATAGAATCTGTAAACTTATCTTGAATCATCGCGAAACCCACAATAATCGGTTGTCCCCAGATAGCTTCACATTTTCCGTTGTTTGAAGTCATGCTCAAACTCATGATGTGGAAACCAGAATATTCAGGAACAAAACGATAAGCGGCAATTTTCTTCTTAGTTGCAGGATTAGTCCATGAGTCAATTGGAGTTATGCAAGAATCTCTATGATGTAAAATAAAGGTTGAATCAGGATCTGGCACATAGTAGTATCTAATATCTTTACCGAATCCAGTGGTATCAATACATCCATAAGCACCTGTTTTGGGTTGACCAATTACCCCTGTATCGTTCCAAATCATTTTAAAGATTTGGGCATCGGTTAAAGAGAAAGGATCAAACCCACGATCTTCCAATTTCTTCTTAATGTTATCCCAAACTTTGGATACATCAGCAGCCATAGTATATTTTCTGATTTCAGCAGTAATAATAGTATCAGGTCCGTCATACACTTTTGCTTGTCCATCAAACCAATCATTTGAACATGCACCTTGATAAGGTCTTTCACGACCTCTAGTTTGAACAACATAATTATAGATATAATTCTTGTTTTGACCAGGTACATCTTTCTGATAGTGGAAATAATCTTCTTGAATGAATGAATTCCAGCTTCTTGCATAGTACGGGCCCGCATCACCGGTAGACAACATCCATCTCATTGATTTCAAGTCGCGAGTATTGGTCTTGTTTGCTGCAATTTCGCGAACAATGATCTCATCCCACTTACAAATCTTACGGAAACCACTAAGCCCAGGAACTGGCTTAACAATTTCAGAAGCAGGGTCAATCAGAGGGAAGCAAGCAAACTTGTCGTAATAATGAGTATCTTGACACAAAGGGCGTTTTCCGTTGTTTCCGTTCCACTTAGTCCACAGTGTCGCACCAGGAACTTTTTGAATTCCATTACCTACAATAATTCCCACAGTCACACATTGAGTCTTGGTATTACAAACACCTGATGCTGGGTACTGCCAAGAGAATCTGCTTGGTACACTACCACTCGCATTGTAAGCAGTATTCCACCATGGAGCTGGAGGATTCAACGGACGCATACCGGGATTCAATCCCGCTAATGGCACCCAACCGTTGGGGTTACAGAAAGTATCGTAATTGATTTGAACTTCGGAGAATGAACATCCTGGCTTCAAGTCACTCAATATAAAGGTCACCCCATAGTTAGGATTGGCAGCACCTAGACATTCTACCGCATCTTTGATCAATCCGCTACCAACACCTCCTGCATTTGCATGCAATAATGCCAATTGTTTAACAGCCTCACTCTCACATTTTAATACATGACAGGTATCCTTGTGAGTCAGTTTCACGTTGTTACATGCAGGAATACGAGAATAATACAACTCACGGAATCGGTTGTAGTTAATGAAGTAATCGAAACCAGCCTTACCCTGAGGTATGCGCTTAAATGAATCAATGATATTTAAGTTCTCACCTTTTGCCCATCTGATTTTCATCAAATTTCTTGGTAAGGTATCACGTCTGAGATATAGTGTAAATAAATATTCGAAACTATCTGTTTTACTTTTTAATAATATATTCTGTTTCGGGCTCAGTAAAGTATCTCTTGGACCCACTAACATCTGTTCAGCACCTTTGGTACCAACATATATGGTATCCTTAGCGCCTAATCGAACTTTGATGTAGTCTTCCATGTAGCGCTCGGCTGGACCAAATACTTTTTTCTCCAATCTCCAGATAGGTTTTACAGAAGCACCACTTGCATTATACGAGAATGTGTCTTTTTCCCATCTTCCAATCCATTTTCCCGTGTTTACATCAAAAAAGAAAGTATCATTCCAATACGGAGGAATGGCCATCAATGAATCAAAATATACATAAAATACGGAGTCTGCGAAAACAGGCACCCTTTTACACAATCCGTTGCTATCTATGAAAATTGCATCTTCCATTGGACTTCTCTTGAAGTCTGACAACATCACCAAGTCCCAAGAACGATAGTAATGAAAAGGAATAGAATCGTGTGAGAAAGCACAGTTAACGGTTACGTTCTTGTTTTTCACTACATCTGTAGTACATTTCGAACCGAAATTATCTCCAAAATCCCATAAACGAACCACACACGTTTTCTCACGTTTCAATGGGTCATTTCCACCGGCTGGAGTTGCTCCTCCCGATGGAACATAAACAGTAGAATCTCCTCTAGTATTTCTCTCCTTTCTTACAGGAGGCTGCCAAATTTGAATGGGTTTTTTAGTGGCGTTATTCCATTGGAAGGTATGTCCTAATGCAGTGGTACCATTTTTGTAGAAAGTACTATCATCATCAGTGAAGTCCTTATCATTATGGTAGAATGTAGAATAGTTTCTAAATCCTACAGTATCCATCACATCTTTCGGGCACTGGTACACCTGCCAATCAGGGATACGATCACCCCTAATATCTATGGTTGAACTTGGACCTAAAATGATGATGGTATCATAAACTTCTCTGTCACCACAAATTGGGTGCTTATATTGCAACTTAACTAAGAATGGGCCAAGGCCTGTAAAATCATGACTTGGAGACCAAGTTCTATTGTTAAAGTTTTGAGGACCTGAATTCGGGTCACCGAACGTCCACAACAAACCACTCGCTCCTGAAGGAACAATATTGGTTCTGAAATCAATGGTTGGCTCAGAAATACAAGTACTATCCTTGCTTGCTAAAATGATTACATTCGAAGCAAAAACGGTTGCTGTAGCAGTCATTGTAAATGAATCCTTACAACCGTCTTTGGTTCTGATAATCAACTTAGAATTATAAACGCCTTGTCCATAAAAAGTTTTCTTTAAATCTGGGCCCCATGTTTTGGAAGTAATATTGGGATCAGCTTCCATCCACGTTGTTCCATCACCCCAATACCACCAAATTGAATCAACCGCATTTACTCCTATACGAGACACATTTTTCACCAAAGCAGTGACAGAGTCACACTGAATAGGCTTATTACTGGTAAATGCCGCTCCAATTTTCTCTCGCACAAAAACTGCTCCAACCAGATTCTGTGTATCGGTACATCCATTTTTATCTACGGCCTCTACAAACAGATCAAAAGGCCCTCCACGAACATCTTTGATTGAAAAGCAAATCTTATTCGGCAGAACAGAAGGAGGGAAATCATAATCAAACAACTGTCCATCAGAAACCAAATATTGCGTTCGAATAACTGGCGAACCACTGGGTGTTTCAGTACTATCTATGAAACAGAATAAGTTGTTCTGAAAACACTGACTATCCAGAGTAACTATATTCATCTTAATTTTTGGTTTCTCTTTGATCACCAAATTCACCGTGCTAGTACATTGCTGACCGTTTGACAAAGTGGTAATGTAAGTTGCCTTTGCATTACCTGCCTTCGCAAATGCAAACGTAGCATTCTGAGGACCGTTGTTGGTGAAGTCTGTACCACCATCATTGAATGTCCATTTGTGATTGCTACCTTGAGCACTTCCCAAGAAAGTAATTGGCGCACCTACGCACAAACTACCATCAAAAGTAATGTTACAGGTTTGAGCTGTCAGTTGAAACACTGAAAAAACCGACACAACGAAAAGTGCCAGCCAGCCTTTCAGATTTGAGGAAAATCCTTTCATAATTGAACGTTTTTCTACTAAATTGTCAAAAATAAACGATTTGCGTCGGAAACCCAAAGGCCAGACGTCGTTTGTTACTGTATATTTACTCATTTTCATGTTTTATCTAATTAAATTTAACACCCATTGGTCACCTTCCGACACTTGTGTCTTGGTATTTTTGGTCTTCAAAATCACCCGGTAAGATCCAGGCGAACAAGGTATACCTAAGTGATCTCCCGCCCACTTTCGGTTCTTATCGGTAGTCCCAAAAACCTTCATCCCCGCTCTATTTAACACCATCAACTCAACAAATTCAGCCGTATTCAATTCCACAAAGAACGAGTCATTAATGCCGTCACCATTAGGTGTAAACACATTGGGTTTAATATCATTTTGGGCATTCATTTGTTCAGGCAAACCAAAGGTTTGAACTTCCATTTCATCATCCCCTGCCTCCTCTATTTTGACATTATTCGGACTTTCGTTGCTTCTAAAGATTTGAACAATGGGACCCATATCTTCCATAGGTGGCCTCTCCACTTCAATCCTTTGATCTTCCGAAAGATCTGTCATTTCCACTATCTGAGGATCACCAAAACTATACTTTTTCACAGTTGAATGTGACTCAATGATCATTGAGTCAGTAATCTTTGGTGCGCTTTTAATAACCTCAAGGGAAATTTCTTTTTCTTCTTTCTGTTTTCCGGGGGATGTTTTGACCGGTTTCTGTTCATCATTTCCCAACCAAATCACACCGCCAATGGAAAGTCCTACAACCGCAGCCATACCCGCCACTTTCAAACCTATGGCACTACTCCAAACAGATGAAGCAGATTGACTCACAACCTGTTGTGAAGCACCCGAAGCCAAATTACTTTGAACCGCTTCCAACGAACCAGTTGGTGCGGGAACCTCGGCATTTCCTAATTTCAACCGAAATAATTCATCAATATGTTCCATGCCGTCAGTCATTCTTCAATCGTTGTTGGAGCCATTTTCTGGCCTTAAAAAGTTGTGTTTTGCTGGTGCTTTCTGAAATCCCTAGGGTACCCGCAATTTCCTGATGTGAAAATCCTTCAATTGCATACAAGTTAAAAACCGTTCTGTACCCAAGTGGAAGTTTGGACAATAAAACAAGCAAATCATTTGCTTGAAGTTGATCAGCTGCAGTATTGAATTGAACTTCTACAGATTCATTATCTTCTAAATCATCAAAAAGTTTTGATTTATCTTTTCTAATAGCATCAAGGCATTGATTTACCGTAATACGTTTCAACCATCCCTCAAAGGAGCCTTCAAACCTGAAATCAGGTAACTTCTGAAAAATGCGTATGAATGATTCTTGAAACATGTCTTTTGCCTGATCATCTGAGGAAGCGTAACGACAACAAATGGAAAAGAGTTTGGCTGAAAACAATTGATAAAGCTGAGTTTGCGCCGATGATACTCCATCGATACACCTCTTGATCAGCTCTTGTTCTTGTTCCGTACTCAATGTCATTTGATGAGTTCATTTCCTCAAATTTCCCTAAAGATGCGCATAAACTTCTCAAGGTTGTCTGAGACTGATTAATTTTTTTTATCGAGCATTACTCTCGCTATTTTGAAAGTTGCATCTGTAAATAGAGCTTTCATATGGGCATTTCGTTCTACTTCAAAAAGACATTGTTCCACGACTTGGACCAATTTATCAATTTGATCTACCGAAAATTGCAATTTTGTAAAGCTCTCCACAAATTCACCCTCCCTGCCAGTCCATGTATTCAATTCGGGCACATGAGCTACTACTAAAACAGATCGCATCAAGGCCAAACCGTAAGACAAAAACGCTTTAATACCTTCTTTTCCTAATGTAGCCAATTCATCAGTCCATGCATTTGCTTCAGCAGGTTTCACCCGGTAGCACATACCCATCCAGTTTCTCCACATCTCAAAGTAAGGACTTTCAACACCTTGCATTAAATCAATTGCCACTCTAAAATCACCATCTGCCATCAACGCAATTCGGGTTGACTGATCTTCACTCAATTGAAATTCAGCCACCAAATGATCTCTCAACTCCCCCATTTCTATAGGTGGAATTCTCACTGACTGAGTACGCGACAATATTGTCCCCAAAACCTTCTCAGAACTTTCCGCAACCAATAAGAAAAGGGTATTCACTGGAGGCTCCTCAATAATTTTTAACAAGGTATTCCCCACATCTCCTAGAAACTCTGGAAGCCACAAAATCAACACTTTGTACTCTGACTCAAAAGCCATTAAAGACAAACTCTTGATGATGTCTCTGCATTCTGCAATGGGTATATTTCCTTGCTTTTTCTCAGCGCCAAGATCTCTCATCCAAGAATTGTAATCAATATACGGATTGGATAAAAACGATTTTCGCCAAGTCTCTAAATTTTCTGATGCTATTTTACCTTTATCAGCTGAAAACGGAAAACTAAAATGCAAATCGGGGTGTGCCAGCGTTTCATACTTTCGGCATGAACTGCACTCCCCACAAGAATCATGATCTAGTCTATTTTTACAAGAAATAAATTGAGCATAAGCAACAGCCAACGGCAAGGCACCATGTCCTGATTTCCCCAAAAACAATTGAGCATGAGGAATTCTTCCAGCAATCACATTGCCTCTTAACTTATCTTTCAAAGTTCTGTGCCCTATGATTTGGGAAAACTTCAAGTAATAAACTTATAAAAAGCGTCTAATATCTTCTGCTATTTGACTCAATTCCTCTGTGGTTGGCTTCAATTTTGGACGAGTGAAGTTGATATCTTCCACTTCATTCAACGGCATCAAATGAACATGTGCATGTGGAACCTCCAATCCAATAACTGCAACACCTACCCTTTTGCAAGAAATGGCCTGTTTCACGGCATTGGCAACTGGTTGAGTAAATGCCCACAATGCTGACAATTCAGAAGGAGATAGGTCATAAATATAATCAACCTCCTTCTTGGGAATGCACAATACATGTCCCAAAACCAGTGGCATGATATCTAAGAAGGCAAGATGATGTTCATCTTCATAGATTTTATGACAGGGTATTTCACCTGAAACAATTTTTGAGAAGATGGTACTCATAATTTTAATTTAAATAGAGATGTCTAAAACTTCCAATCTCACAATACCCGCTGGCACTTGAATCTCAACAATATCTCCTTTTGCCTTTCCTAGTAGTCCAGACCCAATAGCACTTTTTACAGAGATTTTATTCTCCTTCAAATTGGCTTCAGTTTCTGATACTAACTGATAAACAGCCTCTTTACCCACATTGTGATTCTTAACTTTTACTTTACATAAAATGCTCACCTTATTCGTATTTAATTGAGAACTATCAATCACTCTAGCATTAGCAATTAAATGATCCATCTGAGCAATCTTATCTTCTAAGTGACCCTGCGCTTCTTTAGCAGCATCGTATTCTGCATTCTCAGATAAATCACCCTTATCTCTTGCTTCAGCGATAGCTTGAATAATTCTAGGACGCTCAACGTGCTTTAAATTGCTCAATTCAGCCTTTAAAGCCTCTAATCCTTCACGTGTAAAATATTGTACGTCACTCATAACAAATCTTTTATTTCTATAGGTTTATTGAAAAAAAAAAGTTGCACCAACAATTTCTGCTGATGCAACATATTCAAATATAATTAAAAATCTTAATCTTCCGATCCTAATCCAATACGAATTCCAAAAGAATGAACTCCGTTAAAAGGATTGGTTGCACGATAATTGTAATCTAAAGAAACCACATTCCCGTCTTTACCATGCCAATCATAGCTTAAACCTGCAAATGGACCAGTAAAAGCTGAAGGACGCGTTTCCTCATCAAAGATGCCCTCTTGGTAGCAATATCCACCTCTCAGCATGATCATATCTTTATATGCATACTCCAAAGAAACGGTTGTTTGATTGGTAGTAAAAGAGTGATTGGTAAAAGCAAAACCTACGGTCAAACGATTATCATACAAACCTTGCACCTTATCTAAACGCAAATCATAAGACGCTGCAATATTCAATAATGCAGGCAACTTCACTACGTCAGTTTTTACTTGCAACGTTTTCTCGAAAGTTCCATTTTGCAAAGTAGCTTTATAACTCAAACCGTCTCCACTATAGCTCATATCAGGACCAATGTTCTTAACTGATACACCAAATTTAAAATCATTTCTTTTCAATTTCGATGCATTTGCAAACAAGGTGGTGCTATATTGAACTCCAGCATCCAAGGCCAAACCTGAAGCGCTAGCATCAGGAATTCCTTCAGACACCATACGTGCAGTAATACCAGCCGAAATGCTGTTACTAAAGCTCTTTCCATAGGAAACGCCAATATTGGTTATATTCACTCGGTAAGTACCAATTCCGCCGTAAGGATTGTCTTCGGTTGTTATTTGGATGGGTTGTACACCAAACTGCATTACTTGAACCCCTAAAGTCCCTGCGGTTCCGTCTTCTCCCATCTTAACGGCAAAACCAAGGTTGTTAATGCCTATTCCAGAACCCATTAACCACTCTGTTCTTGCAAAAACCAATTCTGTCTTGTTGGTCATCCGATCCAAACCGCCCACGTTCATGAACATAGCTTCTGAACCTCTAACTCCACCTGCACCTGACCAACCTAAACCACCAGAACGTGCCCAACCATTAATGGTCAATTGCATTGCTCCCGCTTGTCCTTGTCTTTCAGGGTTTCCAGCAAAAGCTGAAGTAGCCATCAATCCCAAGCAAAGAGCAGATAAACCAGACTTTATATGTGTTTTGTTAAATTTCATTTTTATCAATCTTAATCTTTAAAACTATTAATACGAATCCAAGTCTATGGCATGCATAATACCGTACCAACGAACTACTTTTTCACCTAAACGAGGCGCTTTTACGTGTATTAAATACAGACCGCTCGCAATAGGTACGTTATTCTGATTCTTCAAATCCCACTCAAAATAGGTACTCTCATCGGCTTTTTTAATCTTACGAATAGTATTACCCGCCATGTCAAAAATAGTGATGGTACACTCTGGTGGAAGATTGGTAATCTTAACACGTGAATCAATTGGACTGTTCTCGTATTTACTATAGCCTCTGTAAGGGTTAGGAACAACGTTCACCATATCCAAATTCTTAGTTCCAATATTATCTGAAACCTTTGGCGCTATTTCAGCACCATCGAATTCGTACATCGGACGGTCATTATTTCTGGTATCACCCGTATTAAAGGTAGTATAAGCCTTTGAAACTCTCACATTAATGGTAACTTCAGTTGGAGGTATACCGTCTTTCATGGTAAAACCAGGTGCCAAATAAGTAGGAATTACCCAGTTTACTTGAGACAATAAACGAACCTTTTCAGTATTTACAGGGTTACCACCGGCGGTAGTAGACTGCAATCCCTTACGGAAACGATCAAAGTAAGTATCTTCTGGACCGTAGTATCTTTCACCAATCACGTTTCTAGTGATACCATGTCTACCCGCACCAAAAATATAAATGAAATGCTTACCACCTACTGCAGGGTAATTACCATTGTCATTGTATACCGTTGATGTTGGATTCCAAATCATGTCACGGCCATTCTCACCAGGCAGATAACTATCTTCACCAAAACCAATATTCAAACGTTCACCAGTCTCAAGGTTAATAGCATAACCAGGGAACCAACTCAAACCTTGACTTCCTGCTTCATCGGCAAAGTTTTGATCTTTAGATGTACCCCAACGCATATTGAACTTAGACATGTTGCCTTCAGTTCCGCTCTTAACCTCATCATCAGCCATCTCCATTACAACAGCACGAGTCCATTTTGACTTATCAGGAGTAATTACCAATTGGAAGCTATTCAATTCAGCCAAAGGATTCTGCAACCAAGTGGTGTTACCACTCCATGCAAAACCATAAGTATTCTGACCAGTTGTTGCACTGTATTTTTCACGCGCAGTTAAACCATAAGGAGCAATTCTACCATTCCAAATACGCTCGTATGCTTGACCTGGATCTAAAGGATTTCCATCAGAAGCTAAGAAATCAGAGGTGTAACCATTGAAAGTACCTCCTCTTCCAGCATTACCTGATCTTATCCAGTTGTTAAATCCTTGAGACGCATCATTATCAACTACTGCCGTTAACCACTGCTTACCGTTATCTTGCCATTTTACATCCCAATTAATAAAGGAGTTGGTTGGATCTGCAGTTGCATTTTCAGCTGGATTATAAACCTGATTGATTTCAACACTCAGTCCCCAATCAGCCAAAGTTTGTTTAGTAGCATTATTCTTTCCGGGGCGACCTTGAATGGTTTCAAATCGAGTTCCAATAGTAGTATCTGAGAAAATAGTATCGTTTCCATTAACTGAGTCTCTCTTCACTAGGAACCAACCGGTATTTCTAGTCATTGAATCACGTAAACCTGTATTGTTTGAAGGTGTACGCTCTTTCAATACCAATTCAAACTTAGCATTTGGCACTTTCAATGGGTCAATAACCTTTATATTCACAGGTCCTGCGCCACCAACATATTTAGGCTTAGCAGAAAATCCAGTTCTTAATATATCTGAAACTGTTTCCTCAGTAAACTCCAAAGACATTCCGCCATTTCCACGTCCGCTGATTCTGGTCAAACTTGGACCTGAACCGTATGAACTCTGCAATTCAGTTCCAAAGTTTTCTGGTTCTGTAGCATGAGGGGTGGCACGATATACTTTGATATTTCTTCTACCAGCAAGGAATTGGTTAGGATCAATTTGCAATGTGTCATCTGACAAAATTGCATAACTCAATACCATATAATAGTAGTTTCTAAAATCAATCAATGAGGTGTTCGCGTTAGTCGCAAATAAATCATTCTTGATGCTAAACGAGTGTTGTACACCTTTATCAGAACCATCTACCTTCTCAACTGGAACCATTTGTGATAACTTAGGATCAAATACCTTGTTGATGATTTGTCCGCGGTTATTTTTCATATCACACTGGTACAACAAACGTGCCTTATCAATATTATCCAAATCACCAGTATTTACAGTTGCATCTTTCAACTGATAAACCAAGTAACCCTCAAATTTATAGGTCAATTCTTTGTTGTTTGCATCCTTATATTTCTCGGTGTAGTTCTCAACTTTATCTGAATTGGTATTCAAAAATTTCAAAACCAATTCTTCACGCAATTCTTGAATTTCAATATCAGGTGCATTCGGACCATCCAAAATCTTAAAGTTGTTATTGAACAAGGTCTGTGCTTTGTCAGAAGCCAATTTCAACAACTGCAACGAACCTGCAGCACCTTGACAAGGTGCACCAGCTCCACCACTCGTAGTTCTAGCCCATACAACACCAACGGTGATTCTTTGAACCTGTCCGGGACGTAAAATGAATGGACCAGTAGATTGCAAGAAACGACGGTCAGCAGGACGGTTACCCGCGCTCTTCTCATCCCAACATTCACCGGGGAAATCTGGATCGGTTCCGCCAGAGAACATGTAATTTGTCTGACGAGTTCCACCAAAACCATTACCACCGAAGGTCACGTTTTGACCTTGCTTCCATTTACCTCTAAGATAGTTATAAAAGGTATTGGCATTATTTCCATCAGGATTTCCAGAAACTGGATCGGGGCTATTGTTGTAATACATGAAGTGACTCATACCCATCTGTTTACCAGCTGTATCGGTTGGTCCTTCAAAATAGTCAACACCAATGGTTGGTGGATTTAATCCGTAACCCAAAACTCCTTCATCATCATCATCACCATTGAAGCAATAACCTAAAGACCGCCCAACATCGCAACCTACATAGTCGTCAGCGTAGTTACCCAAATCGGCATCTACCCATTGCCCCATGTAACAATCATTCACCGTAGTGAAACCACGGTTGATGATTTTGGTGGTGTAAAAGGTCATATTATTTACCTCATCATTGGTTGCAAACGCAAAAGCAGTAGTTTGACACTCAATACCAATGGGTTGACCAGTAGATTCAGAATGAATATTTCCTTTGTCATTGTAAACCCACCAAATGAACATATCGGGTTGTCTATCAACTCCATTTTCTACGTTAGGCCTGCGTTCGTCCAATACAGGGTGTTCTCCGTCAAATGGGTTGTAAACTCCGTCATTGTTCACAACCTTATAAGGTGCTAAATAATCAGACTCTGCTCCTAGTTTAACAGAACGATCACTTCCTCCTGGCCATTCTCTGATTCCTACACTGATGTTAGTATACTTTGAATTCTCGAAGTCTTCCAATTCATCACGAGTCACCTTCCACATTCGGTCATAAGTCTTACAACGCAATGGATCAGTTGATGCAGTGGTAGTATCTAATGGTCCTGGCCAAAAATCAAAACCATTTTGACGATATGTCATTGCGGCTAATTTTAAGTTACCACCGTTGTCTTTACCTCCAATCCAAATAGCACCCGCAAATAAAGAATGTTTTCTTACGGCATTAGGGTCATTTACTTTGGGTACTTCGTATTTTGGATTGTTTACATCCCACCACATATCTCCACCGTTCAACAGCTTTGTACGAACGTTATTGATATCTAAGTCAGCCGACTGCGAAGCGGGCTCACAAGTGTTCGCCAATGAACCAGCGCGTTTGCTCACTTTAAGTGTAGTACGACCATTGATGTTTTCAATGGGTCTAGCCAAAACCTGCGAAGCAATCGCAAATCCTAATGCTATAATTCCAAATTTTTTCATTTTCTAATTTCCCTTTCCAAAATATTAATTCAAGCTAAAACGCACACCCAAACGAATGGTTCTTGGAGCATTCCAGTTACCCGTTTGAGAATTTAACAACAAACGATACAAATCAGTGTAAGACTGTGCATCAATCTGTGTTTTGATCAACAATTGTCCTTGAGGTGAAGTCAAGAATCCATCATCGTTGGGTTGACCTGTGTAAGGGAACACACCCAACACATTCCATGTATTCAAAACGTTGTTCACCCACAAGAATGCAGTAAATCTCAAAGGATTCTTCGCATCTCCGCGGTTCAACTGAAACGCTTTAGAAATATTGATGTCAAAGTTATACTGCCAAGGCAATCTCGCACCAAATGGAACACCTTTGATCTGAGCACGATCAACCGCTCCAATCTGCACTGGACGATTGGTTGGTGTGTATGGACCTCCGCTGTAAGTGTTTCCAATAACGTTGAAACTGGTAAACTTGAAAATCTCTTTTCCAAATACCACTGGACCCTTATACAAATTCTTTTTGTTCAGGTCTCTTCCTCCGCCCCATTCCCAGGTGGCACTCACTTTTAAGTTATGACGAATGTCTAATTCACCTAATGGAATGACGTTTCTTAAGTTTGGTTGATTACTTTGAATTAGAGTCTGCTGAGAACTAATGTTAGATCCAGTACCATCAGCAAATTGCAACATGTAACTCGCTGATAAGCTCAAAGGACCAATATCTCTGATACTGAAATTACCTCTGAAACCAGTGATGGTAGCGAAGTCAATGTTACGGTAAGTGATGTAGGTTACTGGATAACCTTGGTTGATTTGATACAAACCAAAATCGTTTCTGATTTCAGAATAAGAAGCACTCAACTCTAAACCTTTATCGCCCTTGCGACCAAAGATTTGCTTGTATCCCACTTCATAGTCGGTCTTCAAACGAGAGTTCAAAGAACCGTTTGCCAAAGTAGAACCTTGTCTGAATCTCAAATAATAAATATCGTCAATTGACACAAACGAACCTGCTGCATTAGGGCGTTGCGCTAAGATATCATAGCTAACATAGAACGTTTTCTTTCTGGGTTCCAAGGGGAAAGAGAACCAGATACGTGGCAACAAATTCACTGCTGGAGTATAGTCAACAAAAGTCTTGTCTGTTACCTCCTGCTTGTTGTAATCTACCAAGTAAGGCGCAATTCTACCGTTTGAAGTTTGGTTGGCCAACAATTCTGGATTCTTCAATTCAGAACCATCAGCATTGTACCAACGATCACCCTCTCTGTAACCAATGATTTTGGTTGGTGACTGCATGTCATTTACGTAAACGTATGCATCTTCAGAAATGTTGGTCGGATGATCAATAGTCAAACCGTTGATGTTTGAAACCTCTGCAGCCGTTCTGATAGGATACAAACTGTAAGGGTCTTTCAACACTATTTGGTTTGCGTCGTAACGCTCCATACGAAGTCCCACACGGAAAATCAAATCCTTAAACTGGAATTGGTCTTGCAACCAAGCAGCAATGTAGATAGGTTGAAAAGCACCAATGGTTCTTCTGTCAGGATCATTTAAGAATTGGTTGATAGATGGCTTACCCCTAACAATATTCCCAAGGTGATCGTATCCAAAGTAGTTCACATATCCGTTACCGTTATTCAACAACTCGTTGGCATTGAAGTCTTTGATGTCAAAGTCTCCAGGCTGGTAACTATTCACATTGATGAACGTTTGCTCATTCACTAAGTTACCATAGACATCTCTTGCACCTTGAGAAATCAAACGATTTCTGAACGCTCTATCGAAATGAGATTGCTCGGCATAGTTTACCAATCTATTGTAACGTACAGTATCTGTGAAAACACCGTTTTCATCATAGGACAAAATAGGATTGTTAACATCCAATTCTGTAATGTGCTTGTTCATTAACTGACCCATCAAAATCCATAAACCGTTTGCGTTTAAGCTATAACCACGGTTGATGTTCTGCTCGTAGTAAAATCCAGCCTGTAAATCGTGAGGAGTTCTTTCGCGTCCACCCACTGTTTTAGGCTTCACTTGCATTTGTCCTAAAGCAAACAAAGAATATTTCTCAGTAGAGGATTTACCCCATCCACCCACAGATGTACCAGGAGTTGCCCATAGAGAATAAACGTTATTGGGTTGGTAACCGTTCAACAAACCTTGACCCATCAATACTTGCAAGGGGTTGGTCAAATTAAACCCACGGTCTTGATAAAAATCAAATACATTCTGAGTATAATTGGCCCTTACAGGATTCAACTCACTTCTCTTAAATGTCAATAAAGTATCGGTATAACCTACATGTTCCCAGTAGTTTCTCAATTGAACAATATTTCCGTTTTGGTCTTGAACCACACGAGGCTCTTTATTTGGATTTTGCTGAGCATCATAATTTGAGTATGCAAAAAACTCAGTTGGGTAAGACTTAAATTCTCCAATGTAACCATAATCAAAGAAGTTTCGTCCATGCTCACGATGTTGGTTGGTAGACCAAGCATTTTGGTATTCAGCACGTATGGTGTAAAAAGCATTCTTGATAGTGCTCTCTTTGTTTACTTTAAATTCTTGTCTGAATTGCAAATATGAGCGGAAGGTATGGTTATCACTGGTTCCATTTTCGTTGTAGTTCATGATAGAATTGGTCGCATTTCTACCACCGCCATAAAAGTAACTCGCAAAACCAGTCAAATTGATGTATTTATTGGGATTAAACTCCAACTTACCTATAAAGTTACCATTGTATTGTTGTGATGTTGGACGTGCAGCCAATAAATCAAAATCAGATTCCTTTAAATAAGATGCGGCATGCACAAACCCATTTGGAGTGAAAACCAAGGGATTCTTTTCAATCTCAGCAAGTTTTTCCTCTTTCAATATATATACACCCGTTCTCGTTGGACCAGGATCAGCATAGTAACCCACGTTACCGTTCAAGGTAAAGCCCAATTTCACTAAAGACTCAGTTTTACCAGAAAGGTTCTTTTTGCGCTGCACCCACAATGGACCAGACACAAATCCTTCGACAGTATTATACCCATAAGGATCCAAACCAGTAGAGGTAATTCCTTCAAAAATAGTAATGAACTTTTCAGTCGCACTTTTAGAAGTGTACGAAAACGCACCTCCTGTTAAGTCACCATACATGGCAGGAATACCGCCAATGTTCACTGACAACTGGTCAACTCCCAAATTGGGAACGGCTCCACTACCTATGACACGCATACCATCAACGAATGTTCCGTTACCATCAGCACGTGTACCACGAACCGAAATACCTTGACGTGATTCAATGATTGCAGAGTTGGTAGCAGTCAAAGCTCCAATACCACGACGACCACTATTGATCATGGCCTTACCGGAAACGTTGGCCTCGTTCTTCTCTAACTGAATAACACTTCCTTTAGAACGTGTTACAATATTTACTACAGACATTGAGGTTGTCATTGAAACCTTCAATGGCTCATTCAATCCCCCAGTCAACTCAACATCTTTGAACGTCTGTGTTGAGAAACCATTTTTTGAAATCTCCACTCTGTAAGATCCTGGATTCAAGGTTTGGAAGATAGCATTACCATCGCTATCGGTTGTGTCTGATGCCTTCTCAATGTCGTTCAAAAACATTTTCACTTCCACCCCACTCAACGACTTTCCATCACCATCTTGCGTTTTTACGCGGAAGTCAGCATAGTTTGTCTGCCCAAATGCGGTTGTGAAACCCATCAACAACACCGAAAACAATAACAATTTCAGTAGTTTATCCTTCATCATATCAATTAATTCAACTGTTTGCATTACTCGTGTTTAAAAAGTTACAACACTTTCACGGTTTAATCGGCAAGTTTATCGAAAAATCAAGGATTTATCAAGTTTATTTTGATGTACTTTTCTAGAAACGAAAAAATCAAAATTAAAAACTTGCTTATTAAATGTGTCAATTAAATATCAGTCAATATTTTAGACAACAAAACATACGAAATATTCTGATAGCTTTCTGCACTCCAACCAGCAACATGTGGCGAAAACATTACATTACAGTTTTTACTTAGTTGATGAAAATACTGTGACAATTCATTGTCTGCCTTCAAGGGTGGCTCTTGGGGGTATACATCCAACAATAATCCACCTAATTTACCCGTTGCTAAAAACCCGTATATCGATTGAATATCAAACACTTCACCTCTTGATGAATTGATTAATATTACACCTTCTTTACATCCCAAAATAAACTGTTGATCAACCCAATTTCGAGTTAAATCAGTTAGAGGAACATGGAATGAGATGACATCTGCATGACGAATCAAGTCTGACAATTCAGTCTCCCTAACATACTCATTTCCAAATCCTTTATTGAACCTGTCGTAGGCCAAAACATTCACTTCAAAACCTCGCAATTTTCTTGCTATTGCAGAACCCGTATGACCGTAACCAATAATTCCTATCGTCTTGCCTTTCAACTCAAAACCACGGTGCCCTTCCCTATACCATTTACCAGAAACTACCGAATTGTGTGACAAGATCAATTTGTGTCTAAAGGCTAGTAACATCCCTATCACATGCTCTGCAACAGAATCGGCATTTGCACCGGCTGCATGAAACAATTTGATGCCTCTTTCACTAGCTGATTTTTCATCGATATTATCTACTCCAGCACCCGCTCTACCAACCCATTTCAAACTAGAAACTTGATTAAAAAATGAATCGCTTAAATACAGCTTACTTCGCACAATCAAGCCATCCACTTTTAATTCTGCACAACGCGCGCAAACATCAATACTAAAAATTTCAGGTTCATAAAATACCTCATGTCCCGCAGCCGCAAGGCCACTTACCAACGATTCATAAACGTCATCGATGATAAGTACTCGAGCCATTATCTAAGATTTTTACGATTTCGTACCCAATCAGATGACCCATTCGTAACTCCAGATCCTGATCCTGATCCTGACCCACTTGCAGAAGTTGAACTTGAATCAGCAATCGAACCAGAAGTCAAAGCATCCCCCGAAAGGGAAAAACCTTTTCTATTTTCCCAGAAATAAGCGGCAGCCGAGGTTAAATCCAACAAACCTTCGCCCACTAAACTGGCTTCGGCATCGGGTTGAAAATAATTCTGAATGAAATGCGTGTTAAAATCGCCCTCAATAAATTTGGGGTGATTCATCACAAATGTTCCAAACGGCAATGTAGTCTGAATTCCTGTAATGATATACTCTTCAATGGCGCGTTTCATTCTTTCAATGGCTTCTTGACGGGTGGGCGCCCAAACTACCAACTTAGACAACATATTATCATAATAAATGGGAATCTCCAAGTGGGGCTCCATACAGTCATCAATACGAATTCCGGGACCTGCGGGAATCACATACGTTTTCACCGTACCTATATTGGGTAAAAATTGTTGGTATGGATCTTCGGCACACACCCTCAATTCTAAAGAATGTCCATTGATGGTCAAATCTTCTTGTTTAAAGGGCAATTTCTCGCCTTGGGCCACTTGAATTTGGAGCTTGACCAAATCCAAACCGGTGATCATTTCAGTAACGGGATGTTCCACTTGCAAGCGGGTGTTCATTTCTAGGAAATAAAATTCTTCACCATCGCCCAATAGAAATTCAACGGTGCCCGCACCCGAATAATTGCACGCCTTTGCTACGTTTACTGCGGCATCACCCATTTTATGACGCATTTCATTAGTCAACACGGCACTTGGTGCCTCTTCAACTAACTTTTGGTGTCTCCGTTGGATGCTGCACTCTCTTTCAAATAAATGCACCACATTACCGTGATTATCGGCTAATATTTGAAACTCAATATGCCTTGGATTACCAACATATTTTTCAATAAATACGCTGTCATCACCAAAGGCATTTCTCGCCTCATTCTGAGCGGTTACCAATGAAGACAAAAACTCACTTTCTTCGTAAACCACGCGCATTCCTTTTCCTCCACCTCCAGCAGAAGCTTTGATTAACACCGGAAACCCAACCTTTATAGCCACTTGCAATGCCGCATCTACATCTTTAATAGCTTCGTTTATACCAGGAACCAAAGGAACGCCGTACTTCTCTACTGCCTGCTTAGACGCAATTTTACTGCCCATCATTTCCATAGCTTCGGCCGTGGGCCCAATTAAAATAAGTCCCTCTTCTTTCAATCTTCTAGCAAAAACAGCATTCTCCGATAAAAAACCATAACCCGGATGAACTGCTTGTACACCAGTTGATTTGCACAAATCAATGATGGTTTCCATTTTCAAATAGCTCTCGCTGCTGGGCCCAGCACCAATACAATAAGCTTCATCAGCAAAACGCACGTGCCTCGCCAATTGGTCTGCCTCACTGTAAACAGCCACTGTTTTAATACCCATTTCTTTGCAGGTACGCATCACTCTGAGAGCAATTTCGCCGCGATTCGCTATAAGAACTTTAGAAATCATAAAATATAGATTTACCTTCGCGAAGGTAATTAAGATGAAGAGTATTGCCAAGGTATATTCGCTGATTCGATTTGAGCTAAAGCTCGACGCGAAAAAACCCGGAGTCATTGCCTCCGCAATACTTCAATTGTTCATCACCGCCCTACTGAGCATGCTCAGCCAACCAAAAATCAATGCCTCCACTTGGAACACCCTATTTTGGATAACCCTTGTGCTTGGAAGCATTAACGCCGTCTCCAAAAACTTTACCCTTATTTCAAAAGGCCGTTGGCTATACTTAAACCAGCTTTCTGCGCCCCTTGAAATGCTATGGTCTAAAATCATTTACGGATGGTTGAACATGATTTTCCTTACCATCGTAAACATGCTCATGTTTGCCTTTTTCATGGGTGTTCCCGTTGAACACGTTCTCCCTTATACCCTATTATTGATCTTGGTTACCGGGGGAATTTCATCTGTTTTCACCTTCATCGGCGCAGTAGCTACCAAGGCAGAAGGCTCAGGATTTCTGGCACCCGTTTTGAGCCTGCCCATTGTTCTACCCTTTTTATTGGTGGGCATTAAAGCTTCTTCAAAAGCCTTTAACCCCATTTTGGTGAGCTCGTTCAATACAGATGCCTTACTAGTCTTTTCTCTTGACGTTCTGGTATTGGTATTGATCTCTGTATTGTTTACTTCCCTCTGGAAGGATTAGTTTTTTTCTTAGCATCTGAGCTAGCTGCTTTCTTCACCACCGGTTTTTCACCGTAACTGCACCACTGAAACAAAACTTCAGCAGCAACATCTAACGTGGCATCCGTTTTATAGCCTTTAAACCAAACCGTTCTTTGTGTGGTTTTAGTTGAATCGCCCGAAACTTCAGCCAAATCTGTAGGCAATGCATACAAAGTATCGCTCTTACCAACATATTTGTTGTCGCGGAAGGCCTTGTCTTGCTTTTTCAAGAACTCTTGTTGCTCCTTGTACGATGCCAAATCCAACTTATAAATAGTTGATTTTCTAGATTCGCCAATTTCTTTCGAACGCTTTTCAACCACTTTAAAATATGGCTCCTTCGATACCATTTGCTTACCTACCGCTGCAGCTAATTTATATCTTTGGGTTTCATAATTGTCGTACTTAGCCGCCGGAATTTGATCAAAATCCAAATGAAAATCCAACTCCTTCTCACCTCTTTCCACCAAATCATAAGGATCAGGAACAATTACATCTGGAATTACACCGTGCAATTGGGTGGTACCGCCATTTATTCTGTAAAACTTCTGGATAGTCACTTTAACTTCGCCAAATCCACGAGGGAAAACCGCCGTTTTCTCTCCCCTTAGTGGTACCATTGTTTGAACTGTTCCTTTACCAAAGGTACTCTTGCTTCCAATAATCACAGCCCTTTTATAATCTTGCAAAGCTGCGGCCAAAATTTCTGACGCAGAAGCACTGTAGGTATTCGTCAAAACCACTAAAGGACCTTTATACTGTTGATTAGGGTCTGGATCTTCGGCTTGTTGAATTCTTTCTTGAGGATCTTTGACTTGAACCACTGGACCATTTTTAACGAACAGACCGCTCATTTCAATGGCATCTGCCAAACTTCCGCCACCGTTGTTTCTCAGATCCAAAACGATACCGTCTACATTCAACTTTTTCAATTTTTCGATCTCGTTATGAACATCTCCGGCACAATTTCTGCCTCTTCCACGAGCAGCAAAATCTGCATAAAAACTGGGCAATTGTATCATACCAAACTTCTTAGATTGATATTCAAACACAAAACTACGTGCGTAACTTTCTTCTATAACTACTACATCTCTAATGATAGGGATGATTTTAATTTGTCCGTCTGGTTTTTTCACTGTCAATTTAACAACGGTACCTTTTTTACCTCTGATCAACTGAATGGCGTCATCTAACTTCATGTCAACCACATCAACAGCTTCTTCATCGGCTTGAGCCACCTTTAATATTAGGTCACCCGCCTTTAGATCACCCTGCTTATAGCTCGCTGAACCTGGAACAATTCGCTCCACTTTAATGTAGCCATCACGCTCACTCAAGGTTGCTCCAATTCCCTCCAATTTTCCTGTCATGGAAATATCAAAGTTGTCTTTATCTGCAGGTGGGAAATAATTGGTATGCGGATCATAGATCTCTGCTAATGTGTTACCGTAAAAAGATATTTGATCTGCACGATCCATTTTTCTCCATCTTTTAAACCAATCTTGAACCAACTTTACTGTTTCATTTCTAGACTTCAACTCAAGGGTATCATAAGACTTCGTGGAATCATTTTCCATCTTGCGATACAAACGATCTACCGTTTGAAAACGCGACCATTTAGACCATTTTTCTTTCAGTTCAGCATCCGTCTTTGACCAATTTTCCTCTTTCTCTTTCACTTCGTAACTTACCTTCTCTTGATAATTCAACGGCTTTGACAAATCAGCAACCACCCATGGTTCAATTTGATCTAATCTCTTCATCATGACTGACCAAACAGTATCAAAGAAATCAAATCTTCCAGCAGAAATTTGATCGTCAATGGATGTTTTGTAGACTTCAAAACGTTTGATGTCTTGTACGGTAAAAAACTGCTTATCTCCATCTACCCGATCAAGTACATTCTGGTACATCAACAACGAAAACTTATCATCCATCTTACGAGGCTGATAATGCTGACTATTTAAAGTGTAGACCAACCGCTTCAAAAGAGGTTCTTCGCCGTTAAAAGGTTTATTAGAACAAAAGCTGAGTACAACAATCGTCGCCGCAATGCTGCTCAATGAAATCCACTTTCTCATCATAAATTATTTCGCATCAAATCTTTGCAATCCCAAAGTATTAATTCCCTGATCAAAAATCAAATCAACAGGAATATTTGCAGTACTCAATACTTGCAAATCTGTTTTCAAATCGGCTGGTACAATACCTCTATCAGCCAACATTTTTTGTACCCCCGTTAAGTCACCATTGCCTTGCAGCTGTAAAAGTTCTGAAGCCAATTTCTCAATAGCCAACTTCATAGCATTTACGTCAACTTCGTAACCCTTGTTTGATTTTTTCACGCATCCGTTTCTCATGAGGGTATTGAAGGTGATCATGTTGGCTTTTCCGTGTGCACTTGACGCTCCAAATCTTACAGATCTGAAAACTGAAGCAACAAAAGTTACATAATAATCATCCAATTTTCCTGGCAATTCCCCTTTTTCAAATAGTTTGGTTACCATATACAACCCCAAAACATCGGCTTTACACTCTTCAATAGCTGAATAAGTGGCACCCAATGCCTCTCTAACCGTTTTTTCTGGTTGATTTACCAAGTTCTTTACACCCAAACCGTGAGCGACTTCATGGAACATCACGTTATTGAAAAACGCATCAAACTTGATGTTCTTACGTTGATTTGCAACAATTAATTTCTCTGAAATAGGCACTACAATTTCTTCGAATTTGGCCTTCATAGTATTCTTTAATTGAGATCTACGCGTGCCAAAATATTGTTGTAAAACCTCATCATTAGGCAAGTTAACCGCAATGGTCTTACTTCCTGCATTGCAATCTCCACCGTAATACACTACATCAAAGACAGCCAGTGAACTCAATGGCTTGGAAGGTTTTTCTAACGGAGGATATCCAGGAATTTCGATGACGTTTGGCCCTTGATTCATCATATCTTCACCGTTCTCATTTCCAGATGCAGCATTGGCACTTTTATCGTCTCCCAACAAAGGCTTGAACGGAGCATCAACAGGTAAACCTGCTTGAAGTTCAGGTAAATATCCAATGAGTCTATCCAATCTTGCGCCCCATTCGCGATCTCTAACCAATACGTAAGCCTCAAAAGAGGTCTTTGCACCAGCTAATTTATCTTCATAATTCTCAATGGGGCCAATAACAATATCCAAATGCGATTTCAACGCCAACCACTCAGCATCTGATCTAAGGTAATCATTCGTCATTACTGCCTGTGCACGACCCTTCAAATAAACTGCAAACGCAGAATCCTCTTTTTCAATGTACACAGCCGCTTTCTCCAATTCCTCCATGATTGCAATGCACTCTTTCTGATATTCAACACTGAAATCACCTATTTCAACTTCCTTTCCATTTTTTAATGGAAACTTTTCCATCGGAGGAGGCATGTTTTGAGGATCTTTCTTCATCAATTCCTGCATTTCTTGCATGGTTCTAGCATTTTTAACCACGGTGTAAGGCGACAACACTCTAAACTTTACACCCTCATCTACCTGAGAGACATCAAATCCCTCGGGATAAAAATTAACACCCACAGGTTTAACTCCCGCCCCTTTTAAAAACGGAGCATCATCATTGAGTCGGTCCCAAGGTCCATAATTAATCTCCATGAATTTCTTCAAATCGGGATCTTTAATTCCAGCCAAGGCTTTTGATTTTTCCATGTAAGTCTGCTTCCAAAAAACTTCATCTGCCTTTTGAGCGGCTCTGATTAGGTGAACCAAACATTTTTTCTCAGCCCAGGTCAAGAGATTGGTATCGGTTTCAAGTTTTATTTCCTTGTAAACAGATAGTCTTTGTTTTAAGGGATAATCTTTCGCCACAGTTTGTGCACCAAGCGAAGCGGAAATCCCCATAAATATAACAGCAAGTATTCTCATTCTTTGAATTTTTCGTAAATCACAAAGTTAACCGATGGGCGCATTAAAAAAAATCCATCCATTGAATTGCTGAAAATTAACGATGAAAATATCAAACCGAACGATTTTCACCACAAGAAGACAAAAATAATTTGCAACTTCGCACCCTTGAAAAACGCTGCTCAACTTTCAGAAAACCTCCAAAACAAACTCTTCTCAGGCCTGTCAAATCAAGCCGGAAAAGTACAAGTAGGTGAGCATCAATATCCCATGAGTATCATGGAACTCAACCACCCCACCGGAAAATACGTCAACAAAATACTCATATCCATTTTCAATGCATTTTCTAGAAAAGGGGTGATTCAAACCGTTGGAAATGCATGCGCACCCGGACTAATCTTTCCGGAGCTTGTGCCAAACGTCGGTATCAATCAGTTTAATTCTGCCCAAAATAAATGCCCCATCATTTCAGTGAATATTCTCGGCTCTGAGCAATTCCCAGATTCTGTTACGGTTCAAGCTGAGCCTTTCATGGTGTTAAATCTCAATCCCCTTTGGACAAACACCAAAGAATATCTTGCAGAAATGAGTTCCAAATACAGAGTTCGAGCGCAAAAAGTGCTATCTGTAAGCGGTGAATTGACTAAAACCAAATTATCAGATTTACCTTCCAATGAATGGATTGCTCCATGTTCAGCTCTTCTTTATCAATCGCTGCAGGATAAAACCATTGCTATCGGTAAAAATCTGGCTGATCTCCTGCATTGTTATGCAAAAAGCATAGGCACTAAATTCCATGTTTTCGGTTATCACCTTAACGGCGAATTGGTGGGTTTCATATCATGTATCACTGACGAAAACAACCTTTTTGCTATGCATTTAGGCATGAAAAAAGGTCTAAACGAAGACTTAAAATTGTATCAACGAATGCTCTTCGATTTGGTTGAATTTGGAATTGAAAACCAAGCAGAAAGCATCAACTTCGGTAGAACCGGCACTGAAATCAAGAGCTGTTTAGGTGCTCAACCCGTTGAAAATTCTTTTGTGGTTTTCACCCGCTCTAAGTTCTTGCTGTCACTCTTTAGAATTTATTTAAAATACTTCCGAAGCTCAAAATCATACATCATTCGCGAACCGTTTAAGTCGAAATCCAAAGAATTGGTTTAAATTCGACCCATGAAGTGTTTACATTTTTGTGAGCATGCCTTATTTTCATTACAAGTCCATTTCTGTGATGATTCACCAAGACGGCATAAAATAATTGTGACCATAAAATCAATTATTTATTAACTGTTAACAATTGATTAACAACACAATATCATACATTTCAAACTTTAGTAATACCCAATTTTAAGTAGAGTGCTTTTTTCGAGGAGCATGCAAAGCCCTCAAAGAAAAACTTTGGAAGTTTGCGTTTTAAGCGACCTTCACCTAGGAACATTCGGGTGTCACGCGCTCGAAATTGTTGACTATCTAAAATCAATACAACCAAAAATTCTCGTTCTCAACGGCGACATTATTGACATTTGGCAATTCCGTAAAAAGTACTTTCCCGCAGCACACATTCAAGTGATTCGAGAAGTGTTTAAACTCATGGAATTAGGAACCCATGTTTACTACATCACCGGAAACCACGACGAAGCCCTTCGCAAATACTCAGGCACAAAATTGGGAAATCTCACTCTCGACGATAAACTAGTTCTTGAACTTGACGGAAAAAAAACATGGATCTTTCATGGTGATATATTCGATGCCACTACCAGAGGCAGTGCAAAAATCATTGCAAAACTCGGCGGACACGGTTATGATTTTCTTATCTGGTTAAATCATGTGACCAACAAACTCATGACCGCACTTGGCTATGAAAAACGGAGCTTCTCCAAAAAAATAAAAAACAGTGTAAAACAAGCCGTCAAATGGATTGGTGACTTTGAAGTCACCGCTGCTGATTTAGCCATTGAAAATGGTTTTGACTATGTGATCTGTGGTCACATCCACCAGCCCCAAAAAAGAATCATCACACAAAATGGGAAATCAACAACTTACCTCAATAGTGGTGATTGGTTGGAAAATCTTACTGCGCTAGAATACCAGAAAGGACAGTGGGAAATTTACTACCATCAGCTCAATGCAACCCAAAAAAGTTCAAGCGTAATTGAAAATTACAACACCTCAAAAGTACCCGATGTACTTACAGAACAAGTAGCATTCTGGATACAAAGTGCCCTCTAATTACATCACATGAAAATCTTATATTGCATCCAAGCTACAGGGAACGGACATATTTCAAGAGCCATAGAATTACTCCCATACTTAATTAAAAACGCCCAAGTTGACGTTTTCTTGAGCGGTGCAAATTCATCTTTAAGACCTGATTTACCTATCAAATTCAGAAGTGACGGTTTGTCATTGTTTTATAAGCCAGAAGGAAATCTACATTGGTGGAAAATCATCAAACAAATCAACCCCTTTCGCTTGGTAAGAGACGCAATCAAATTACCTGTTAAAGAGTATGATCACGTTATTGTAGATTATGAATTCATTGGTGCTTTGGCTTGCAAACTCAGAGGGAAATCCTTTTTGCACATTGGCAATCAAGCCTCTTTTGCCTCTAAGTTGATTCCACGTCCCCCTAAAAGACATGCCGCCTCTGAATGGGTATTGAAAAATTATTGCGCATCAAAATTCAATATAGGTTATCACTATAACAGTTACGAAGATTGGATTTTACCACCCACCATCAAACAGCATTTTTGGGATGCTACAACCACACAGAATGAACATGTGACGGTCTATTTACCGCACATTTCAAAGCGCGAAATCAATCGTTATTTTTATGCCCTAAGAGGGGTTGAATTCCACATTTTCCATCCTGAAGTAAAAGAGTATGAAAAAGATTTTAACGTTCATTGGTTCCCCATCGATGGTGAAAAATTTGACCAAGATTTAATCACATCAAAAGGAGTGATCACTGCTGGTGGATTTCAAACAACTGCCGAGGCTTTGTTTCTGGGGAAGCCTTTACTTATCATACCCATACCCAAACAGTACGAACAATGGTGCAACGCTGAAGCTCTTAAAGAGTTTGATGTTGAAGTCGTAGACACTCTGAACTTACACTTTGAGAAGACCTTTAGACGGTGGTTTAAAAAGTCCGAACCAGCTAAAACAAAACCTAAATTCATCAAGACCGAAGATATTGTAAATCGCATACTTGCAGAGTTGCAAAGCATGCCCTAAACCACGTATCTTTGCCCCAATTTTTCAAAGCCATGATAATCGGGGTACCTAAAGAAATCAAGAACAACGAAAACCGCGTTGCAGTAACTCCTGCTGGAGTAAGTGAATTTGTAAAACATGGACACAAAGTTTATGTTCAATCAACCGCCGGATTAGGCAGTGGTTTCTCTGACGAGGAATACACCAACGCCGGGGCTAACCTACTCCCAACCATAGAGGAAGTATACGGCATCGCCGAAATGATTGTTAAGGTTAAAGAACCCATTGAATTGGAATATTCTTTAATGCGTGCCGGACAATTATTGTTCACGTATTTCCATTTCGCGTCTTACGAGCCTTTGACCCACGCAATGATCAAAAGCAGAGCTATCTGCTTGGCTTATGAAACAGTTGAAGTGAACAGAACCTTACCCTTGTTGATTCCAATGAGTGAAGTTGCTGGTCGTATGAGTATCCAAGAAGGCGCAAAATACCTTGAAAAACCAATGGGCGGACGCGGTATCCTTTTGGGTGGCGTACCTGGTGTTAAACCTGCAAATGTGGTAGTTTTAGGTGGTGGTGTTGTTGGAACTCAAGCTGCTAAAATGGCCGCAGGCCTTGGCGCAGATGTAACCATCATGGACCTTAGCCTTAACCGTTTACGTCAACTTGACGATATCATGCCCGCTAACGTAAAGACTCAATACAGCAATGATTACAACATTCGCGAAGCGGTAAAAACCGCAGATCTAGTCATTGGTGGCGTATTGATTCCAGGTGCAAAAGCTCCAAAATTAATCACCAAAGACATGCTTTCAACCATGCGTCCTGGATCTGTCATTGTTGACGTTGCCATTGACCAAGGAGGATGCTTTGAAACCTCAAAACCAACCACTCACGCTGAACCAACCTATGTGGTTGACGGTGTAGTTCACTACTGTGTAGCAAACATGCCTGGCGCAGTTCCATATACATCTACCCTTGCCCTAACAAACGCAACCCTTCCCTACGCTATTCAATTGGCAAACAAAGGTTGGAAACAAGCTTGCGCTGACAGCGCTGACCTCCGCCTCGGACTCAACGTTGTTGAAGGCAAAGTAGTGTACGAAGGCGTTAGCCAAGCATTCAACCTTCCTTATACGCCTGTTAGCGAGGTGTTGTAATCAGCCGTCAGCGATTAACAGTCAGTCGTCAGCCGTAAGCTAATAGCCGTCGGCCGAAAGCCGTTATCCGTTAGCTGACCACCGATAACCGATAACCGATAACCGATCACCGATAACCGATAACCGATCACCGATAACCGATCACCGACCACCGTTAACAAAACAAATGCTTAACTCAAAAGTATACGGCGAACAGCATCATGAAACCGTGATCATTTTACACGGGGTATTTGGTATGCTCGATAATTGGCATTTAACCGCTAAAGCCTTGTCCGAAAAATACAGGGTTATAACATACGATGCCCGTAATCACGGCAAATCATTTCATGATGCTGATTGCTCTTATCAAGCAATGGCCAACGATTTGAACCAGCTGATGATTCAATTCAACATTGACGAAGCCTATATTTTGGCCCACTCAATGGGTGGAAAAACCGCTATGCTTTTCGCAGATCAACATCCCCAAAAAGTAAAAAAACTGTTGGTGGTTGACATTGCTCCCAAAGCCTATCACGCCGGACATCTTGAATACATTCAAGCATTTAAAAGCATAGACTTTAGCAAAATCCAATCTCGAAAAGAGGCCGATGATGCATTCCTGCCGTATGCTCCCATTATGGGAGTGAGACAATTTTTATTGAAAAATCTGGAAGCTAAACCTGAAGGGGGCTACCAACTAAAAATCAATATTGTAGCCATTGAAAATCATTATTATGACATCATAGGCGGACTGAATTTTCAAAACATTTTCGATAAAGAAACCCATTTTATTTTGGGAGAAAAAAGCGGGTATCTCAAAGAAACAGACAAACCCTTTATAGAAGAGCATTTTCCTCTTTCAAGATACCACACCATCAGCAAGGCTGGGCATTGGGTACATGCTGACAATCCCGAAGAATTTCTGAAAGTAGTAAAAGAAATTATTAATTAACTTCGCCTTTCATGAAAAATGGGTGGCTTCTTATTCTCCTTCTGTCGAGCTTCATTAATTTGAAGGCCCAAAAGGATTTTACTTCAACTGCTGATTCTACCCGTAAGAAGGATGAAGAAAAAAGCTGGATTCTCATGCATGTGGCAGCAACCTACAGCGTGAACGCTGGTGACTGGGCCGATAGATATCCTGCTTACACCGCTTTGCCGCTCAGATTGGAATATTACCACAAAAACAAATACACTCTTGGAGCAGATTTTAGTTTTTATCTCGGTTCGCAAGTAAACTCAGCCGGTATGTTCCCAGATATGACTGATGAAGACGGCTCACTCAGAGACATTAATGGCTATCCGGCCGTGATCAGATATTACATGAGGGGTTGGTCTTCAAGAGCCTACGCTCTAAAAATCATTCCCTTGAATTACAATGCCGCCAAAGAAGCTCGTTGGTCATTGCAATTGGGAGGAGGTGTTGGATACACGAGGCATTACACCAAATTCAACTTCGATCTAGACATGGTTCCGCAATTGGAAGAGGAATATTTAGGGGGATATGACAGGCTCACGGCTGGCACTCAACTTTTTGAACAAATCAGATTTCAGTATTTAAACAATTCTATGGTTTCGCTTTCTGCGGGATTTGAATTCCTACAGGGTTTCACAAAACATCAACGGGCATACGACTTCACCACCCGAAGTCCTCAAAGCCAAGGCTACTTTGATCTAGGTATTGGAGCCTTTATTGGTGTCATCATTCCTATAAAACTGGGGCAAATTTCTGCATCGGAAGAATACTACATAGATTAAATGATTCGGTGGATTTACAATATCCTCGCTCAGATAATTGATGCCGCTATCAATTTGGCCTCTTTGGCATTGCCAAAAACCAAACTTGCTAGAATGTTTAGGGGACGAAAATCCAGCTTGATTGACATTCAAAATATAGATTCCACCCAGCCCAGAATTTGGTTTCACGCCGCTTCTCTGGGCGAATTCGAAATGGCCCTTCCCTTGATTCAGACCATGAATCAGGAATACCATTGTTGTATCACTTTTTTCTCGCCATCGGGGTTTGAAAACGCCAAGATTCCACAGAATTGTTCCAAATATTACATCCAAAACGACAGTCCCCAAAAGTCCAATCAGTGGCTAGACGAACTGAATCCCCAGGCGGTAATTTTTGTTAAATACGAATTTTGGATCAATCATATTCGGGCATTAAACAAAAGAAATATTCCTTTCTTTTATTGGAACATTCTTCTGAGAAAAAATCATTTTTTAGGTTCTTTCTGGGGACATGAATGGCGCTTAGAACTTAAAAATTGCAAAAAATTCTACGCCCAAAATTTGGAAACAGTGCAACTGCTGAAACAGTGGATCTCACCAAAAACCAACACTGAAATCTTGGGAGATGCCCGTTATTTAAGGGCTGCCCAACTTCGAAATTCGGTACTAGAAATTCCTGCAGCAATCTGGCAATTCTGCCAAAACTCCGATGTGCTCATTATTGGGTCTTGTTGGGATGAAGAAGTGCAAGTTCTAAAAGAAACGCTGTCTCAATTGGAGCATGCTGAGTCATTTAGATACATAGTTGCACCTCACGATTTGAGCGAAACGCGCATCCAAAATATCATCTCAACGCTCTCTGGCACTGACAAACATATATTCAGATTTTCGGAAATCAAAGACTCTTCCGCGGTCAATGTCCCCCGAAAAGAAATAATTGAAATTGGCATTTTAGACTCCATGGGCTGGCTATCAAGGGTATATCATTGCTGTGATTTGGCCCTCGTTGGAGGAGCTTTTGGCGCGGGACTTCACAACATTATTGAGGCACAAGCAGCGGGTTGTTTTGTTTTATTTGGACCCAAAACACAGAAGTTCCCAGAGGCACAACAATCTGTAGACGAGGGTGTGGCTTTGCAAGGAAGCTCGATCAATGAACTTGCTAAAAAACTACAAGACACCATGACGAGAAGTGATTTTCATGAATTGAGGCATCAAGTGAATGAATATTTCAATAAAAACATTCCGGCAATCAGTCAGGTAAAAAATGAAATTACTGCTCACATACTGACAAAATGACAAGACAAACTGCTAAAATTTCCGTTTTTAGCGATTGGCATAGAATTAGATAATTCTGCGGCATAGAACAAAACGTAAAAACTAATATGTCAGTTAACATTAAACCTTTGGCAGATCGCGTTCTGATAGAACCGGTTGCCGCTGAGCAAACTACTGCGTCAGGTATTATTATCCCAGACACTGCAAAAGAAAAGCCACAAAGAGGTAAAGTAATTGCTGTAGGATCAGGCAAGCCCGATGAACCCATGACTGTTAAAGTTGGCGACACCGTTTTATACGGCAAGTATGCGGGTACTGAAATCAGCGTTGAAGGCAACGACTACCTCATCATGAGAGAAACAGACATTTTGGCAATCATCTAATCAGAAAAAGTAAAAAATTATGGCAAAGAAAATAGATTTCAATCTTACCGCACGCGACGGTTTAAAGCGCGGCGTGGATGCATTGGCAAATGCAGTTAAAGTTACTTTAGGACCTAAAGGTCGTAACGTGGTTATCGACAAGAAATTCGGTGCTCCACATGTAACCAAAGACGGTGTTAGTGTTGCAAAGGAAATCGAATTGAAAGACCCAGTTGAAAACATGGGTGCTCAAATGTTGAAAGAAGTAGCAAGCAAAACTGCAGATATTGCAGGTGATGGTACTACTACTGCAACCGTTTTGGCACAAGCCATCGTTACAGCAGGTTTGAAAAACGTTGCCGCTGGTGCAAATCCAATGGATCTGAAGCGCGGTATCGAAAAAGCAACCAGAGCTGCTGTTGAAAGATTAAACCAATTGGCTCACCCTGTTGGTGACGATAACACCAAAATTGAGCAAGTTGCTTCTATTTCTGCTAACAACGATCCAAGCATTGGTTCATTGATCGCAGAAGCCATGAAGAAAGTGGGCAAAGACGGTGTAATTACCGTTGAAGAAGCTAAAGGACTTGAAACTACAGTTGAAGTAGTTGAAGGTATGCAATTTGACCGCGGTTATTTGAGCGCATATTTCACTACCAACACTGAAAAGATGGAAGCTGAATTAGAAAATGCATTCATCTTGATCTACGACAAGAAAGTGAGCACCATGAAAGACTTGCTTCCTGTGTTGGAAAAAGTAGTTCAAACTGGTCGTCCGTTGGTAATTATCGCTGAAGACATTGAAGGTGAAGCTTTAGCTACTCTAGTGGTAAATAAAATCCGTGGATCACTCAAAATCGCTGCTGTTAAAGCTCCAGGTTTTGGAGATCGCAGAAAAGAAATGTTGCAAGACATCGCTGTATTAACGGGTGGTACCGTTATCTCTGAAGAGCAAGGCCGCAAGTTAGACGATGCAACCATGGCTGACTTAGGTACAGCTGAAAAAATCACCATCGATAAAGACAATACTACCATTGTAAACGGTGCTGGTCAGAAGGACGCAATACAAGCTCGCATCAACCAAATCAAGGTTCAAATTGAAAATACTACCAGCGATTACGATCGTGAAAAATTGCAAGAACGTTTGGCTAAATTGTCAGGCGGTGTAGCAGTTCTTTACATTGGTGCTGCAACTGAGGTTGAAATGAAAGAGAAGAAAGACCGTGTTGACGATGCTTTACATGCTACTCGTGCAGCGGTTGAAGAAGGTATCGTACCAGGTGGTGGTGTAAGTTTCATCAGAGCTATTTCAGCTTTGGATGGATTAACCGGAGCCAACGAAGACGAAAATACGGGTATCCAAATTGTTCGTCGTGCTTTAGAAGAGCCTTTGCGTCAAATCGTTGCTAATGCAGGTGGCGAAGGTAGCATTGTAGTTCAAAAAGTGTTGGAAGGTAAAGACGACTTTGGATATAACGCACGCACGGATGTTTACGAAAACTTGATCACTGCAGGTGTAATTGATCCGAAGAAAGTATCTCGTGTAGCTCTTGAAAACGCTGCTTCTATTGGCGGAATGATCTTAACCACTGAATGTGTGTTGAGCGAAATCCCCGAAGAAGAAAAAGGACATTCACACGGTGGAATGGACGGTATGGGCGGAATGGGCGGCATGATGTAATCATCTGAAATCAAACATTTCAAAGAGGCTGCCTTAAAAGGGCGGCCTCTTTTCGTTTAACCACAAATTGAACCTATCTTTGCACAGTGCCAAGAACCATGGGAATAGACTTCGGGTTAAAAAGGACAGGAATAGCCATTACTGATCCGCTAAACCTCTTTGCTCAACCCCTCACAACCATAAGAACCGCTGATTTCCCCATCTGGTTTAAAGATTATCTCTTACAAGAACCCGTTGATTGTGTGGTTGTGGGTATGCCCATCAGACTCACAGGCGAAGACACACATTCCACTCAATCGGTGCGCGACTTCTTGCAATGGCTAAAAGAAAACTACCCACACTTGAAAATTGAAACCATTGATGAACGTTTCAGCAGCCACGAAGCTCAAAACCAAATCATTGCCATGGGTAAATCCAAAAAAGACCGAAGAGACAAAGGACTCATAGACACCGTTTCAGCAACCATCATTTTACAAACTCACCTCCAAAGAATATCATGATACTTCCAATTTATGCCTACGGACAACCTGTTTTAAGAAAAAAGGCCGAAGAAATTGATTTTAACGACCCTGACCTAACCAAATTGATTTCAGACATGTTCGATACCATGTATGACTCCAACGGCATTGGTTTGGCTGCTCCACAAATTGGAAAGTCTATCAGATTATTCATTGTTGACGGCTCTGAAATTGAAGATATTCAACCCGAAGGTTTCAAAGAAGTATTCATCAACCCCACCATTCTAGAAGAATTTGGAACCGAATGGGAATTTGAAGAAGGCTGTTTAAGCATTCCTGATGTCCGTGCCAACGTTAAGCGCAAAGGCGAACTCAAAATTCATTATTGGGATGCTAATTTTCAAGAACATACCAAGTCATTTGATGGGATGGCCGCTAGAATCATCCAACATGAATATGATCATATTGAAGGTATTTTATTCACCGATCGCATCAGTCCACTAAAAAGATCCATGCTCAAGCGAAAAATGGACGGTATCACGCGGGGAATTACTCGCGCTGATTACAAAATGAAGTTTTATAAACGCTAAATTGCGCTAATGATTCATTATTTGAGAATCATTCGCCCCATCAACCTCCTGCTGACCATCCTCACTCAGTGGCTTTTCTATTTTTCGGCCTCCCGCATCAATTCCGGACTAAGTCTCATTGACTTTTCCAATCTCCGCTTCCCCGAAAGCATCACTGCCACTTTGGCCTGCGTTCTTGTTGCCGCCGGGGGATATGTAATCAATGACATCTTCGATGTAGAAACCGACAAAATCAATAGGCCTGGAAAGCGCATAGCCGTTGAAAGCACATCCGTGAAATCCATGAAAATGTATTATCTGATTCTCACATTCACCGGAATCAGTTTGGGCTTCATCACCGGACTTGGAATGGGCATTTTGTCAACCGTCATAGCCATTCTTCTCTATTTTTATTCCAGCGACTTTAAATCGGAATTCCTGATGGGAAACCTCCTCATTTCATTGATGGCAGGAATGGTGGTTTACATTGCCTCTAGAGGTGTTTTCTTGGTAAACAAAGCCTATTTCGCCGAATTCTCAAGCATAGCCTTCTTCATCACCTTCGCCCGCGAACTCATCAAAGACCTCGAAGACTACGCCGGCGATAAAGAACATGGCTATGAAACTTTCGCCATCAGCAGCGGACCTACTAAAACCAAAATACTTGCATCCATTTTCATAGTCTTCAGCTTGGCCCTCCTCTTCTTGGTTGGAGCCACCGGCAATCAACTAGAATATTGGATATTCCTCTTTGCAGTTCTCACACCCTTGCATTTATACCTCCTCTATAAAATCTACGCGGCTCTTGAAAAACCGCATTACAGCCACATTTCAAATTGGCTCAAATATTTGATGTTTATTGGCCTTCTGGCGAGTTTATTCAGTTAGGATTTGGTCTTTGGTCTTTGGTCTTTGGTCTTTGGTCTTTGGTCCTTGGCTGGGAGCTGAACAGCTTTGCTGTTGCTTGGAGCCTTCGGCGCTGCTGAAAGCTGAAAGCTGTCCGCTGCCCGCTGTCCGCTGACGGCTGACGGCTGACGGCTGTCCGCTGACCGCTGACGGCTGACGGCTGATCACCGATCACCGATCACCGGTCACCGGTCACCAGATTTGCTATCCCACGCCTTACTAACCTCCTCCAATTCCTGATACCATTCAGCACCCATCTTGCGAATCAAGGGTTCTTTCAAGAATTCAAATACCCGCACGTTTAACTCTGATCCCGCTTTACATGCCGGGTTGCAAATGTCCCACTTGTGGTAATTTAAAGCCGTGTAATTTCCGTAACGCTTTGCCCTAATTGGGTATAAATGACAACTGATGGGCTTCTTGAAATCGGTTTCACCCGCTTCATAGGCCATCTCAAAACTGCATTTGGCAATGCCCTTGTCATCGTATTGCACAAAAACACACTCACCAGACTTTTGACACTCTGTAACCAATTCGCCGTCAGGGTCACGAGTGTGAAATCCTTTTTCTGCCAAGTATTCTAATGCGTCTGTGCGCATGTATTTCTTTACCCTAGGAAGTACCCGTTCTATGGTTTCAAGTTCTGCGTGGAGCAACGGAGCTCCAGCGTCACCTTCAATGCAACAAGCCCCTTTACACTGATCAAGTTGACAAACAAATTGCTTGTCTAAAATATCTTCTGAAAGGATGGCTTCGCCAACGATGATCATGAATTTGGATTTAAGTACTTTTCAGGACCCAAATCTTCTAGACGCTTCGCTTTTTCAAGCACCTCTGATTCCATTTCTTTCTTGAAAGCAATCACCTGATCTGTAATTTCCTCATCGTAAATACCTAAAATTTGAGCAGCTAGTATACCGGCGTTTCTAGCGCCGTTGATGGCTACCGTTGCAACGGGAACACCAGGAGGCATCTGCACTATAGAATACAAACTATCAATACCGCTCATGGTCTTTGATTGAACGGGAACACCAATAACTGGCAAATGGGTCATTGAAGCCACCATTCCTGGCAAATGCGCAGCTCCCCCAGCTCCAGCTATGATCACACAAATGCCGCGATCTGCTGCATGCTCCGCATATTCAAATAGACGTTCAGGTGTTCTGTGTGCCGAAACAATGGTGGTTTCGGTTTCAACTCCCATTTGATTTAAAATAGCGCTTGCTTCCTTCATTATTGGAAGATCACTATCAGAACCCATGATTATTCCTACTCTTATCATTTTAATTATTCTGTTGGATGTAATTTAAAACCCAAAAACGATATTCCAATATATGCAAAATAGAAAATGGCAAATCCGTAATTACCAAATACAACGGCAAACACCACACCCAATACCAAAAGTAGGTATCTGTAAAGGTTTAATCCATCTGTTTTATTGAATTTTAAAGACAACATTGGATAATCACTAACCATCATGTAACCTGCTATCAATGGCATATACAACCACACGTAAAAGTGATTCAACCAATCCAACTCAATAAACCCAAACTTAATGGCAGCAACACCTCCCAAAGAATGGTTGAACAAAGCCCATGAACCCAAAACCAAACCTGTCAAAGGCGTGGGGATTCCCATAAAATTGGTTTTTTGATTATCACTCACATTAAAAACAGCCAAACGATATGCTGCAGCTAATGGTATCAACATCCAAACATAAGAATTGATGCAAAAACCTGAAGGCGGACAAACACCACGCATCATCATGAAATGTCTCCAAATTAAGCCAGGTACAACGCCAAAAGATACAACGTCAGCTAGGCTATCGAGTTGTTTTCCCAATTCACCATCTACTCCTAAAGCACGAGCTGCCATTCCATCAAAAAAGTCTAAAATAGAGGCAATGACCATCAAAATAAAGGCAATCAAGGGTTGACCTTGCATAACAAACGTGATGGCCAACAATCCGCAGGCTAAATTGCCTAAGGTGATGAGGTTAGGAATAGACTGCTTCATACTGCAAAATTAGTCAAAAATATGCTGAACGTAGTTTACAGATACACCCCATGCATTCCATTTATTGGCGGTCTTTGTGCTATCGAAAGGAATTTTAGTGCCTTGATAATACCAATTGGTTTGAGATAAGTCGCTCTGGTACTGGGCCCTAATTCCCAAACTGGTCATATTGTCAATGTAGAAATTAAATCCAACAGCACCTCCTACGAGCATGCCAGGATCAACCACAATTGCATCCTTCAATTCATTGTTTAATAATAAAATACTCTTTGATTGAGATTCCATTTTTAGGCGATTTTCATTATAACCGGCAAATCCGACCAAATCAATTGAAAATCGGCCAAACTTCTTCTCAAAACCACCTTGTAGCAAGAGATTCCAATTATTGTAATAAAAGGAAGCAATGGAATCACTGCTCTGATTGATTCGTCCATTTTGACCCTGTTCGGTTAAGGTATAATTACCTGCCAAACCTATCTTCCAAAAACCATTGGTTGCCATGATTTCATGGTAAAAAAATTGTCTAGGTTTTGTATTGAAGCTTCGTCCATCCTGATTAAACCACCCAGAAACTTGATCCATCTGCATGTTCAAAAGTCCCCAACCCGTCAAACCAATTTGCACACCCCAATCTGACTGGGTTAGTTTTTCAACTTCGTTGGCTGATTCTAATTCTTCGTTCAAGTCTTTCTGAAGCTTCGAATTGCGCTCAAAGTTTACCACAGCAAAATCATACTTTGTTTTAAGAGCATTTAACTGACTTTCTTTGTCGTGGAGGTCATAAATTACAATCCCAGGTGTAAATGCCAACTTCATTTTACGAATTTCATCTTCCGCACCTTCGCCATACAATTGCTCACTCCTGTCCCAATAAAAAATACCCATGCTCACTGTTTTCAAGATTGAATCTTGCATCTTCAATCGATTCATAACGCTGTTGAAATTGTACCAGCCGCAATCAACATCGCTTTGTGAGTTGGAGATATGGCAACGCCCAAATTGACCAAAGAACTTAGACTGAGGGTATTTTTCAAGTAATGCTCTCATTCGAGAATACATTTTCCCTTCGCGCCAATGCGATTGTTGAGCCGTTCTTCTCAAATCATTCCATTTAATTACTTCATCTAGACCCTCTTTGATCTCTAAAAATTCTGTATAATCATCTTTTAGCCAAGCCCTATAATTATTCAAATCGCCAAAAATTGAATCATCTGTGATTAAGGTAGAAACATCTGTAGTACCTGCGCTAAAATCACCACCCGACTCTTCATCTTTTTCGATGGTGCCAATGGTATCAACCAACACTTCTTTTTGATATTCCTGAAGACTATTAGTGAAATTTCTAGTCACAATATTGCGAAACGCATACAATTTAGTCGCTAACTCCAACGGCAATCCGTACTTAGCTTCCATCTTTTGCAGAAAATCACTCATTCGCAAAGCAGATAAGTCGGAAAACCGTTCCACGTCTATTCCATGCACTCTAATTCTATCTTCCACGGGCAACTTCATGTTCCAATCGTGCAAAGAGTAGAATAATTTCATGTAAGCGGGAGATGAAATTCCCTGCAAGGCCTGCAATGCATATACGTCATCGTTGCAGATGTACTTTTGCAAATAATAGGCTCGAGCAGGACTCAACTCTATAATGTAATCACGATAACCACAGTTTTCGTACAAGGCACGCATGAAAGAGTATTCCATCAAAGCATTCGCTTCTACTTCGGAGTGATTTTCACCGCTCATCACCACTCTACTGACTTTCGCTTTTTCGTACATCATTTTCCATCCGTCGCCGGTAGCGAATGATGCAGTTTTCATATCCAGTGTTTTTTCCGGGGGAAGAACTTGCGCCTCCAACCTTTGGAAACCAAGAAAACAACCTCCTAAACCAAAAACCAACGCAATTACATGAAATCTCATTTTGAATTCCCTCCTTTCACCAATAAAATTCCAGCCGAAACACGGTAAAACCACCCTCGCTGATTCAAGGTTTCCGGAGCATTGACCCATTCCTTACCTGACTTAAATCGAGTGTCCGAAAAATCAAATTGATAACCAGCCAAACCTCTTATGTAGATCCGCCAAATCTGCACACTTGCATCCAAAGCGAGCTGATACGCAGAAAACGGATTGGTCACTTTATCCACTTTCATGAACTCATACGGCAATCCTGCCGGCTTATTCAACGACTTTTGAGCAACAGTTACATTACCGAAAGCAAAACCTTGGTATACTCCAATTTGGATGGGTTTTTCACGATTTGAACCCACGGTAAATCCCACCTGACCAACCCAATGACTCACGTTTTCATTGGAATTCAGAAACTTAATTTGAGTTGTAGCGGCATTGTTCACTTGAAATCCAAAATCGACCAAAGTCATTATGTTGGGTGAAAACCAATATTCCAATCCAAAGTTTGGGAGCCAACGGCCTTGATCTATGCCAGCATCATTCAAGGTGCCAATGGTTTGTCCCCAAGTGGGTCTCATGCTAAGAAAACTACCACCAAAACCCATACTCACCAACTCTGTATCATCAGAACTGTTAGACCCCTCATCGTATTCGTCTTCCTCGTAGGCATAATCAACAGCAAAAGAAGTATCTATCTCCCAGCTTAATACCCATGAATTAGAATCAATAAGAATCTCTCGTTTGGATATAGCAGGTTCAGAAGGATAAAATAACTTGAAGATCTTTTGGTAAGACAACACCTCAAAACCGGGTTTTTGAGCCGTAAATGTGTCAAAAAAATCTGTGTTTGAACTGATTAATATCACATCAGAACCTCGGTTCCGCCAAGATATCAAGTCTGAAACCAGGCGTTTTTTAGCCTCATAAAATCTTAATATACTCGTTGTATATTTATCTTCATCGGCACCCGATCTACCAATATGATTCAAAAGGTCTCTATATAAAATTGATGCGTACAAAGGCTGCAACCTTCTAAGCTCGGTCATCCAATCAAAAGTGTCTATGGCTAATTGCCTGAGGGTATTGATCTGATCAAACGACACACTTAAGTCACTGTAGGGTTCTGCATCATCGCTTTCTTCATTCAATCCATTTTTTTCGTAATTCAAGTCAATATACCTGATCACTGATTTGATTGCTTGAACCCCAGCCAAGGTAGTATCTGCCCCAGATAATCCAGCATGAAGCAGTCTAAACTCTTGGCTAGCTGTTTTAATGCTTCTCTCTTGAGTGTCGTCAGGCATCAATATGATTTTTCTGTTACCCCGGTACATCTCTTTTTTTACTCGGTACAAATCTTTCATCCAATCCCACAAGTCCTGGTTTTCAGGGTCGTAAAACGAAAGTCTCGGATTAATTTGGCCAGACAGCACATCATCTGAATCATTTTTTTGAAGTACCTCATTGGCCCAAAAGGCAGACATAACGTCCAGGCGGCTGTAAACCACTACTGGAATTGTTGAAATGCTGTCTTTCCATAATTCATTCAACACGGCAGAAACATTGGCCTTCGGGGAGCAATCTGTGCAATTGGGCTTTACAATTACCTGCTCAATTTTCTGGGCTTTTATTGAAGAGCCTATCCCCAAAAGAGCCAAAAGCAACATTCGAATCTTCATCAAACTATATTTAGTACTTGTTCTTTAATCTGTTCTAACTTTTCTTTCATACCCACCACCGCTTGTTGCATGGGAAAGAAATTACTTTTAACACCCATCGTATTCATTTCTCTGCCCATTTCTTGGGATATAAAATTCAATTTTCGACCCTTGGGTTCTGACTTCAATGATTGTTTAAAAAAATCAATGTGCTGTCCTAAACGCTGCTTCTCCTCGGCAATGTCATACTTATCTAAATAAATGAGAACCTCTTGTTCCAGTCTATTCTGATCAATGGCATCTTGAGAAATGTGTTCCAAAATATTCCCGTAAACCCTTTCTCTGATGGCCTCTCTTCGATCTCCCTCATAACCCTCTACCACAAAAAGATCAGACTCTATGGCGTTTAACAACTCGCCTAACTTCACCGCAGTTGCTTGTCCTTCGGTTTGCCTGAATTGATCCAATTCCAAGGCAGCGACTCTTGTTACATCTATAATACTCTGTTTGGTTTCTGAGGATATTTCTCTCTCCCCCATACTAATCAAATCAGGCAACTTCAAAATCTCACGCATTGGATCATGCAGCTCTACGCCCAATTCCGTTGATAAACTTTTAAGTGCTGTCAAGTAACTCTGTGCGGCATCAAAATTGATCACAATTTCTTGGTTCTCGCTGCTCGACTTCAACCATTTAATCTGGTAAGTCACCGTCAAAGTTCCTCTTTCCAACAACTCCGAAAGCATGCGTCTTATGGGCGCATCCAAATCTGCAAATACCCTCGGCAAACGTATATCTGCTTCCAAATACTTACCATTCAATGATTTAATTTCACACGTGATTTTAACTGAATCGTTCTCAAATTGTGCCCTGCCGAAGCCGGTCATGCTCTTCATCGCTACTGACATAGAATCTTTCGAAATTAGACATTCCCGTCGAATATATTCCACACAATCAACGATTTTCGGTCAAACTCCATTCCTAATTGGTTAATTTTGTAAAATGTTTGCTCGGAACTTGTTTTTCCTGGGGATGTCCTTAGCGCTGACCTTCACCGCTTGTACCAACCATCCCAAAACTGATACAACCACTGAATCTACCAAATTGCTTTCTGACGTAAAAACCAATTTCAACTCTGATTCGGCCTTCCAATATGTTCAAAAACAGGTTTCTTTTGGATACAGAATACCAGGAACTCCCGAACATAAAAAATGCGCTGCTTGGTTGCTCAAGGAGCTCAAAAGACATGGAGCAACCGCTCAAATTCAAAACGGGTCGGCTACCACCTTCGATGGTAAAAAAATACCCGTTTACAATGTTATTGCAAGTATAAATCCCTCGGCTAAAAAAAGAATCCTGTTCGCCGCGCATTGGGACACTCGCCCGTTTGCTGACCAAGATCCGAACAATCAAACTCAACCCATTTTCGGTGCCAACGATGGGGCAAGCGGTGTAGCGGTTCTTTTAGAATTGGCTCGCAACTTAAAGGCACAACCCGCAGATAGTTCAATAGGTGTAGATATCATCTTCTTCGATGCTGAAGACTGGGGCAAATCGGAAGTTGAAAATTCTTTCTGCCTAGGAAGCCAGTACTGGGCAAAAAACCTTCATACCCCAAATTACAGGGCAAACTTTGGAGTATTATTAGATATGGTAGGCGGCAAAAACGCTCAATTCCTTTGGGAAGGAAACAGCAACGAATGGGGTAACTTCGCCCTTTCACACGTTTGGACCATCGCTCAAGAATTGGGGCATTCAAACTATTTCATTACCCAAACTACCGGTGCCATTATTGACGACCATTTTTACGTTCATCAAGGCACCAACATTCCCATGATTGACATTATTGATTACAACTCACAAAGAGGGTTCCCAGAAACATGGCATACACTCAATGACAACATTGAAAATATTGATAAAAACACACTTAAAGCCGTTGGTTCAACCCTAGAAAATTTGGTTCACACTCCTCCGGCGAGCATTGATTATTAATATACCATGAAAGTTGACATTTTAGCCTTTGGCGCTCACCCTGACGATGTTGAATTATCGTGCAGCGGCACACTAATTAAAAGCATCAAAAGCGGAAAATCAGTAGGTTTAATTGACCTCACCCGCGGTGAATTGGGCAGTCGTGGCACTGCTGAAATACGCGACATTGAAGGACAAAACAGCGCAAAAATCATGGGAGCCTCCTTTAGGAAGGCACTTACTTTTGCCGATGGATTCTTTGAAACCAACGAAGAAAGTCTGTTAAAAATCATCCAAATCATTCGCACACACCAACCTGAAATGGTTCTAGCAAACACACCTTCAGACCGACATCCAGACCACGCTAGAGGTTCGGAATTGGTGAAAAGAGCCAGCTTTCTTGCTGGCTTGAGCAAAATTCAAACCATTGGAGATAACGGTGAAATACAACAGCCACACCGACCAAAATCGGTATTCTTCTACATCCAAGACCGTCACTTAGACCCACATTTTGTAGTTGATATTTCAGATGAATTTCAACAGAAAGTAGAATGCATAAAAGCATTCAAAAGTCAATTCTACGACCCCAATAGCAAAGAACCTGAAACACCCATCAGCAGTGAAGAGTTTTGGAATTTCATTGAAGGTAGAGCCCGCGAATTTGGAAGACCCATTGCCGTGAAATACGCGGAGGGGTTCATTTCCGAAAGAGGTCTTATTGGAGTAGATCAACTTTTTGTTATATATTAATTTAATATTGGTTTATTAACTTCGCTAAATGCTTGCTCGCATACTTTTGGTTTTCTCTCTATTTGGATCCCCAGTAATCTGGGCCCAAAAAACCAATATAGAAAAACTCAGCAAGATAAAACCCATTGTAATTCAACAACATCCAACAGAGAAAGAAGACAACGTCATTTTTCTGCCCATGTATTTTTCATCCTCCCATTTCTTGGAGCCAAACACCAAATTTGTGATTCCCAAAGGAAAAAGTGTGATGAGCGTGCATTTGGTGTATACCCGATTTAAAGTGGTTGACACCTTTGATCAAAGCAGTTTGAATAAAAAACGTTTTGATAATTTATTCAAAATTGCCCCCCAACTCTTTGACAGCGACTCTGTGGTTTGGCGGGTTTTTGAACAGAAAAAAGCCAAAACCGAAGAAGATGCCCGCAAAATGTACCATGGCTTCGTGGTTTTCTTGCGTGAACCTCCAAAAACCGAAGACGTTAGCAAGGAAATCAATCTCCTGTATAAAATCTTGATGGATTTTAAAGATACAACCATTCAAGTTCCAGATCAAATTCTTTACAGAAAGCGCAAACGTTACGTAGAAACTGGCCGTTACCTGCCCCGAAGCTACTCCAAAATGAAAGAGGGAATTAGGTATGAAAGCAGGTCTATATGGTTTAGAGATCCCGAAACTCGAATGGTCATTGACAGCATCCCCCGAAAAACCATCAAAGGATACAAGAAAAAAGTAGGGATGTATAACGGAAATCTGCTCAGAAACACCAATGAATTTGATGCATTATCAAACAAAAAATACAGCGGAAAATGGTTGGTTGTAGCTGATGTAACGGGGTCTATGGCACCTTTTAATGCTCAAGTTTTAGCCTTCATTAGGCAAAATCAAGACCTAAGAATAAAATCTCATTTCTCGTTCTTTAATGATGGCGACGGAGCGCCACAAATGATTAAACGAGTGGGTTCATCGGGAGGAATTTATACTTGCAACAACAATCACTTTGACAGCATCTACAAAACAGTTACTCTAGCCATGAAAAATGGCAACGGCGGTGACATTCCAGAAAATAATATTGAAGCCATTTTGGTTTCCCTCAAGAAATGGGAGAGCGTAGACACCGTTCTAATGATTGCCGATGCGAAGGCTCCCATCAAAGATTATTCGCTCATCCAATACCTGAAAAAACCCGTCAGCATTCTGCTGTGTGGCGACGTCAATGGAGCTGTGCCTCTTGATTATTGGAATCTAGCCGTAAAAACCGGAGGCAGCATTCTCAGATCTGATGGAGAAATCCGCAACCTAAAACGCATCAAACCCGGAGATACCGTAGAAGTAGGTAAGTACACTTACAAGTTGACCCCCATGGGATTGATTCTAGTCAATGACTGATGAATTTTAATTTCACTATTGTAACAAAAATCATAGTTTGAGCCCCTCCCATTGTCTAATTTTGCAACATGATTGAAACCGATATCTTGATCATTGGGGCTGGTCCAGTTGGACTTTTTACCGTGTTCGAAGCTGGATTGCTTAAACTGCGTTGCCACATCATTGATGTTCTTCCTCAGCCCGGCGGACAATTATCGGAAATTTACCCTAAAAAACCTATCTATGATATTCCTGGTTTTCCTGAAATACTAGCAGGTGACCTTATTGACAATTTGATGAAGCAAATTGAACCATTTAAACCCACTTTCACCTTGGGCGAAAAAGCAGTTTCCATCGAAAAGTCAGATGAAATAAATTTCATTGTTACCACCGAATCAGGTCTACAACACAAAGCCCCCAATATTTTCATTGCTGGTGGATTGGGTGTGTTTGAACCCAGAAAACCTCCCATTTCCAACATCACCCAATTTGAAAATCGCGGGGTTGATTACATGGTTCGAGACCCCGAAAAATACCGCAACAAGAAAATTGTCATTGCCGGTGGCGGCGACAGTGCCCTTGATTGGACCCTTTTCTTAAATAACATTGCAAGTTCTGTTACTTTAGTGCATCGAAGCGGTGAATTCAGAGGGCATTTAGACTCCGTGCAAAAGGTCATAGACCTCAGTGAAAATGGCAAATTATATCTGAAAACTTATTCGGAGGTCACACACTTAAATGGCGATGCTTCTGGGAATTTAAACTCGGTAGGATTAACCATCAAAGACCAACCTGAAACCCAGTGGATAGATGCTGATTATTTCTTGCCCTTATTTGGACTTTCACCCAAATTAGGACCCATTGCTGATTGGAATTTAAACATTGATAAAAACGCCATTGCCGTAAATACCGTTGATTACTCAACCAACATCCTAGGAATTTACGCAGTGGGCGATATCAACACCTACGAGGGTAAACTCAAACTCATTTTATGTGGCTTCCATGAAGCTACTATTGCTGTTCAAAGTGCTTTCAAACGCATTTATCCTGACAAAAAATTGGTTTTGAAATACACCACAGTGAACGGGGTAAATGGATTTTAAATTCTTATGATTAGGCGCATTTTTAAAATCCTCTTAACAGCTTGGCTCATAAGTCTTCTGCCCGTTGTACTATACAAATGGATAAATCCACCATTTACCATGATTCAATGGTCTCAGAGAGAGCTTCACACCTATGACGGTGAATGGATTGACGTAGAAAACATGCCAGATCATTTTGAACTTGCAGCACTTGCAGGTGAAGATCAACAGTTTTTCAATCACAGCGGTTTTGACTTCAAGGCCATTTCCAATGCTGTAAAACACAATGCACAAGGCAAGCGAATCAGGGGCGGCAGCACCATTTCTCAGCAAACGGCCAAAAACGTTTTCTGTTGGGAGGGACGCAGTTACCTTAGAAAAGCAATTGAAGCATACTACACTCTTTGGATTGAACTCATTTGGGGTAAAAAACGCATTTTAGAGGTTTATTTAAACGTCATTGAAATGGGAAGAGGTGCTTTTGGGATTGACGAAGCTGCTCATTATTATTACAATAAAAGCGGTAAAGAACTTTCTCGTTCGCAAAGCATTGCCATCATCTCCATGTTGCCTTGTCCAAGAACTTGCGGCAAAAACCACCCTCTGGCTCGCAGAAGGCAATACTTAATTGATGTAGCCATGAGAAAATACGGATTGAAATTGGAGTACTAAGTTATACTCTTGCTCATCAACCAAAATTCGGAGGATATCAAGAGTTTTGATTAATTTTGCAGAATATGGCAACGACTCAAGATATTTCTGTTGGCAATTTTATTCGCTACAACGGAGAATTGGTTCAAATCATTGAATGGCAACACCGTACTCCAGGTAACTTACGCGCATTCTATCAAGCAAAAATGCGTCGTGTGAAAGACGGCAAATTAGCAGAAAATCGCTTCAGAAGTGGTGAATCTGTTGAAATTGTACGCGTTGAAACTCATGAATTACAATATTTATACGAAGAGGGCGACGCCTATGTTTGCATGAATAATGATACTTATGATCAAATTCCAGTTGCAAAACACTTGTTTGGTGAAGGTGCCAAGTTTATGAAAGAAGGTGACACCATTAAAATTGCCTTCGAAGGTGAAACCCCTATTTCTGCCGAACCCCCAACCTATGCCGTTTTAGAAATTACCTACACCGAGCCTGGTGTTAAAGGAGATACTGCAACTAACACTCTTAAACAAGCAACCGTTGAAGGTGGTGCGACGGTCATGGTTCCTTTGTTTGTTGATACCGGAGAGAAAATTAGAATCGATACTCGTAACGGGTCATACATGGAACGCGTGAAATAAGAACTACAATGAAGTTATTGTCTCCAGAAAAAGCGTTTCTTTCCCCTCCGGAGGAAGCTCTGACCTTGTTTGAAAATTCCAAAATAGCCATTCAACTGGTTCCTTACGAACATACTTCTAGTTACATATCTGGCTCAAATCTAGGTCCTCAAGCCATCATCAATGCCAGCCATTTTGTAGAGTTTTACGACGAAGAGTTAGACCGTGAAACCTACAGAAACATTGGCTGTGCTACGCTTGAGCCCATAGACTTTGGTGACAATGTTGATGAAGATGCTATGATAATCATCGAGAATCAAACCGATGAACTTCTAAATCAAAATAAATTCGTGGTTTCTCTTGGCGCCGAACATACCGTAACGAACGGATTTGTTCGCTCGCATCTAAAAAAATACCCCAATCTTTCGGTTCTCCAAATTGATGCCCATTCAGACCTGCGCGAAGCATATCAAGGAAATCCCTATTCACACGCAAGTGTGATGGCTCGAATTCATGATATGAACGTAAACTTAGTGCAAGTAGGTATTCGCGCTCAATGCATTGAAGAAAGCAACCTCATCAAAGCATCTGATAACATCCATACTTGGTATGCCCACATGCTTGATGATCAAGATCAATGGATTGATGCATGCATCGACAAACTCGGTGACCATGTTTATGTGACCATTGATGCCGATGGATTTGACCCATCTGTGGCTCCAGCGGTAGGTACAGCTGAACCAGGAGGATTAACTTGGAAACAAGGAAATAGACTGCTTAAGCGCCTGTGTGAACGCAAAAAAATAGTAGGTTTTGATATCGTTGAAATTGCACCCCGTGAAATTGACCTCATTACCGAATTCACCATGGCAAAATTGTGTTATAAATTCTTGGGTTATCTAGATACCAACAACCAAATCTAAACTATTAAAAAGCAATGAACGAATCACCCCGTATATACCTCGATAACGCCGCAACCACCCCCATTGATCCTGCTGTTGTAGATTCTATGGTAGAAGTAATGAAAAATCATTACGGAAACCCGAGTTCTACCCACGGACATGGCAGGAAAGTGAAAACTCTTGTGGAAGAAAGCAGAGGTAAAGTTGCGTCTTTATTGAACTGTAAGCCATCAGAAATATTTTTTACCTCTGGCGGCACAGAAGCTGATAATCTCGCCATACGTGGGTCAGTTGCAAGTTTAGGAATTCAAACCATCATTTCGTCACCGCTAGAACATCATGCCGTACTTCACACCGTTGAAGAATTGGCGCATCAAGGCAAGGTTGACCTAAAAATGGTGAATATTTTACCTGATGGACATATTGACATGGCTCATTTAAAGCAATTACTAAGCGAGTCTGGAAAGTCATTGGTGAGTTTAATGCATGCCAACAACGAAATTGGAAACCTTATCGATATAGAAGCGGTTGGAGAACTTGTACACCAACATGGAGGTATTTTTCATTGCGATACCGTTCAAACCATGGGACAATATCCCTTTGAATTGAATAAAAATTTCGTTGAATTTATTTGCGGTGCAGCACATAAATTCAACGGTCCCAAAGGTGTTGGATTCATTTACATCAATAAATCAAATCACATTTCACCATTGATCACCGGAGGGGCTCAAGAACGTGAAATGCGCGGCGGAACCGAAAACGTTTACGGAATTGTTGGACTAGCTAAAGCCTTAGAACTTTCCTATGGCGAGTTAGAAGCAAAGAAAGAAAAATTACAAAGTTTGAAAAAACATATGATCAATCGTTTGAAATCTGAATTCCAAGACATTCAGTTCAACGGTGATGCAGAAGGAAATTGTCTATACACCGTATTAAGTGTTTCTTTTCCTTCTACTGAAACAGGTAATTTGCTTCTTTTCAATTTAGACTTGGCTGGAATCTCTTGTTCAGGTGGAAGCGCGTGCTCAAGCGGCGCAGTGGGAGGCTCTCATGTAATCAATACTATCCGTCCAAATAATAATCGAACCACGGTGAGATTTAGCTTCGGTAAATTCAATACTATTGAAGATATCGACACTACCATTGATAAATTAAAAACTTGGTATAACTAATATGCCTCTGCTGTATATTACCCGAAAAGAGCATTTCAACGCGGCTCATCAATTGTGGAACCCAAAAATTTCCGACGAGGAAAATTTCACCCTTTTCGGTAAATGTGCCAATCCAAACTTCCATGGCCATAATTTTGACCTATTTGTTTGTGTAAAAGGTCAACCTGACCCAGATACCGGGCTTGTGATGGATCTCAAAAAATTAAAGATCATCATCAGAGAACAAGTAATTGATGATTTAGACCATCAAAATATGAATATTGACGTTCCTTGGCTTAAAGATAAAATGCCCTCTATTGAGAACATATCTGTGGCTATTTGGAACAGAATTGCTCCTCACCTTCCTGTGGGTGTGGCACTTCACAAAATCACGCTTTGGGAAACACAAAATAATTTTGTGGAATACTTCGGCGATCAAGCTGAATAGCGAAAACGGCTAAAATATTCAACGCCAAAATGAGTATTATCCAAAAAATATGAGCGTTAAGTTCATAATTTAAACTATCAACGTTTTTATTTTTGAAGTCAATATATTGATACATTAACTTCAAACCAAGTATTCCAATGAATACCGAAGATATTAACACAGAAAATATCTGAATTCTGGAATATCTAAATATAAAAATTGAGGTGAACGACAAACTACCAGACAATATGAGTAGTATGAAATTCCACCAATAATTTTCAAAAGATAGAATACCTGCCCTACCCGAGATAGACTCCCCAAAACTCGACCAAAAAAGAAAAATAGCCTGATATTCAGCACCATCAATAACGTAATCAAACTCGGCGTAAATAGGATTAATAACCAATAACAACCCACACAAGGCGAACGAAATGAATAAGAATATGGTCTGAATTCGCTGAATCATTTAATCTAATTTATTGCATTTCAATATAATTCGAATCACCGTTTTATTGAATGAATGACTTTCTTTAACGAATATCTGACCCTGATGATAATCCTCAACAATCCTCTTTGCAAGTGATAATCCTAATCCCCAACCGCGTTTTTTTGTTGTAAATCCTGGCTTAAAAATATCTTTGGTTTGATTTCTTGGGATACCTTTTCCGTTGTCAACAACATCAATAAAAGCAAGATTATTCCTATAATTCACCTCAACTCGTAACATTCCTTTACCCTCCATGGCATCAACACTGTTCTTTACAACATTCTCAATAACCCAATTAAATAAATTCACGTTGATGTTCACCATCACCGGCTTAGGATACAATTTCCATTGAAAATCTACTGAATTACTGATTCGGTTTGACAAGTATTTTAAGGAGGTTTCCAATACGAGATTAACATTGGCTACTTCTAAAACTGGTGTAGAACCAATTTTAGAAAATCTCTCGGTAATTATTTGCAATCGATCAATGTCTTTCTTCATTTCATCGGCGGCATTGTCTGGAATAATGTTATTTTCAATACATTCAACCCAACCCATCAAGCTGCTAATAGGCGTACCCAACTGATGCGCTGTTTCTTTTGCCAAACCCACCCAAACTTGATTTTGCTCACTTCTCGTTGAAAATGAAAAGGCCGAATAACTCACAAATACAAACAAAGCCACAATGCCCAAAACCACATACGGATAATATTCGAGTTGTCTCAGCACAGAACTCTTCCCATAATACACCCTAAAAACAGTATTCTCATCTATAGGTATCAAAATAGGATCATGCTCTATAGCAAATTCAGCAATTTTCTCTCGTAATTTGGATTCAGACACTATTTGTTCTTTTTCCGACAAGTTAATGTATTGAATGATACGGTCAGATTCAGATACTAGAATAGCTGGAATAGTCTCATTCGATTGAACAATTTTCAAGTGAAAACCCAAGTCACCTTCGCTATTGGGGTCAGACAATACCCTTTCAGCGTCAGCCCAAATCTCCATTTTTTTGGTTTCTTCAACCGCAATTTTCTGTACCAGTCTTTGAGATAAAAACAAGGTTAAAATACTGATCAATACAGCCAACAATAGCAAAATCACCTTAATAAAGCGACGCAACTCATAGGCGTTAATATTTTTAAAAGTATTGATCACTGATTTTTAAGATAATCCCACAGTATTTCTAAATCACGCCATACCTCATAGTCTTTGGCATATAAGTGATTCACATCAGCCTCAAATTCTGATCCCGTCCAAACGCCCGCTGAACTAATAACACCAGGTTTCAGGATAGGCAATTTCTCGGCGCTTTGTTGCCCGCTGTAACTAACCCAAGTCTTTTTACCCAAGAGCACCTGAGGTATATTGCCAAACACATACCGCCAACGGGTAGATGTAAACAGCGGATATCCTAAAACTAGAGTTGCCCTTAAAACCAATAACCATGCCGCTAAAACATCAAAAATTCGCTTCCTGCGAACCATATGATACTCTGACAGTTGGTATTTCACATCTAATGTAAAAAGTTCACCCGGCTCATTCTTTGAATCAGATCCAATGATAAACTCACTGCTTTCAGGAGCAATTTTGAGTTGAACCTGTTCCTTGGAAAAACCAGACATAGAGTCCATAATTCGAGATGCAGACACATCTTTACCACTAAAAATGATAGAATTTGCTCGGTAAATCTCTACCAACTCATCTAACTGACTAAAGCTACCTAAAAATCCAGACCGCTTATCGCTGTTAGGAGTAACGGCACCTAAAAAAACATGGGGAACACCGCTCTTATTCAATAAGTCGGTGATGCGCTCCACTTCGTTTTTACCGCCTACTACGAGAATTCTTTTCTCGGTTTTCTTTCCTTGACTGCCCTTCCACCCCAATAAATCAGCAAAAACCCGAATCATTAACATGCCACCCACAGCCCATGCTGAACCCAATCCCAAAATAGCTCTGGAGAACTGCCATTCCTTGGGATAAAACCCATAGATCGCAAACAACAATACACTTCCAATTAATGCTCCCCTAAACAATCTGTAGGGCTTGTAGGGACGGTCATATCCGCCTGAAATATACACAGACACCATGGCCACCAAGGCATAAATGGGTATATGAGCTAGGTAGTATTCATTAGGGTAAAATCCACGAACGAATTTGTGATACAGCTCCCAATATTTGGCTATCCCATAAAAACCTAAATAAATGGTTATAAAATCTATAACTGGAAAAAGAACTTTAGAAATACTCTGAAAAATCAAAGCCACAGAAGCCCGAAAATAAATGGCAATTTGTATCCAAAACGAAAACCAACCAGCCATGCGCTTAGAATAGTGCTTTTTAGCAAACAGCACCATGGCGTTGTAAAATACCTTGACATAATTGACCGATTTTTTCTTGGTACTTTCGCCCTTGTAGTGAATGATGGTTGAATCAGCAAAGTAAACATTCTTATACCCCCCTAAAATGATTCGATAAGACAAGTCAATATCTTCACCATACATGAAAAATTGCTCATCCAGTAAACCCACCTTGTCTAGTGTTTCTCCTCTCATCATCATGAAAGCACCAGCCAAAATCTCAACTTCATGGGTTTCGAATTCAGACAAATATTTCATGTGGTAACGACCAAAATACCGCGACTTTGGAAACAACGTAGCCAATCCCGTCATTTTAAAAAATGCAACCGAAGGAGTGGGCAACCCGCGCTTACTTTCTGGCAAAAACTGCCCTTTCCCGTCAATCATCCTTACCCCAAGTCCACCCACATCAGGGTGTGCATCCAAATATTCAATGCACTTTACGAAAGTATCTTCTTGAAGAACCGTGTCTGGATTCAACAACAAAGAATACTTGGCATTACTCAATCGCAAGGCTTGATTATTGGCTCTTGAAAAACCTACATTCTCATGATTTTCGATCAATTTCACCCATGGAAATTTTTCTTTTACCATTTCAATGCTCCCGTCTACACTGTTGTTATCAACCACCCAAGTTTCAACGGTCAATCCTTTTGAAGCTACCTCCACGCTCAACAAAACTTGCTCTAAGAAGTGCTTAACGTTGTAATTGACTATGACTACCGAAAGTTGATTCATAAAAGTGCTTTAAACCGAATAATGTGTGCGCTGCAACAAACTCCTACCTAAAGTGATTTCATCTACGTATTCCAATTCACCACCTACCGATATTCCTCGCGCTATACTGCTCACCGTCACTCCAAATTCTTGAAGTTTTTTTGCAATGTAATACATGGTTGTATCGCCTTCCACTGTTGCACTTAACGCCAAAATCACCTCCGATATTCCACCTTCTGAATTTGAAATGCGTTCAAATAAAGATTGTAAATTTAAATCTGATGGACCTATTCCGTCCATCGGAGAAATCAACCCACCTAAAACATGGTATTCTCCTTTAAATTGCGATGTGGCTTCTATGGCCATCAAGTCACTAAAATCTTCCACCACGCAGATTACTTCTTTTTGTCTCTGAGGATCAGAACAGATGCTGCAATACTCAAAATCACTTACCGTTCCGCAATTTCTACAAAACTTCAAATCGGTTTTAAGTCTTAAAATTCTTTCCGAAATAGATGCAACTTCCAACTCAGGTCTCTTGAGCAAATACATCACCATTCGCAAAGCAGTGCGCTTGCCAATTCCGGGAAATGAGGATAAAGCATCAACCGCTTTTTCAACAATATCGGATGTAAATTGCATTCGTGCGAATTTAAGTCAAACTAAAGGTTATTTGTAACTAACTTTGCGCCAAATGTATATTGAAGTCCTACAAGCTAAAATACACAATGTTCGCCTCACCCAAACCGAACTAAATTACACAGGAAGCATCACCATTGATATGAATTTAGTAGATGCCGCCGGAATGATTCCCAATCAAAAAGTATTGATTGTCAACAACAACAACGGTGAACGATTTGAAACGTACATCATTGAAGGTGAAAGAGGAAGTGGCATTATTGGACTAAACGGTGCAGCTGCTCGAAAAGGCCAAGTAGGTGATGAACTCATCATTATGACCTTTGTATCTATGTCTATAGACGACGCAAAAAAACATCAGCCCAACAACATCTTCCCAGATCGCAACAACCAATTGATCTAATGAAAATCAGCAAACACCTATTTACCAAGGCATTAATGATCATTTTTGCCGTTGGAGTTTTTGTTTACATAGGTGTTGAAACCAATTGGGTAGAAACTTGGAAAGCGGTAAAATCCGCAAACTATTTTTATATTTTACTCGCTGTTATACTTATGACCACCGCCCATTATTTAAGAGGTGCGCGTTGGGACCAATTAAGCAGAGCCGCCGGCTATCCCATTAACCACAGACGTGCATTTTACTCTGTCATGTCGGGTTATTTAGTAAATGTCGCTACCTCGCGAGGCGGCGAAGTGGTTCGCTGCGCATTGACTGCCAAAAGCGAAAAAGCCCCAGTCGAAACTCTCGTTGGGACGGTCATCACAGAACGAATCATTGACTTGGTAATCATGCTTTTCATGGCTGCATTGGCCTTGATGTTGCAGTTTGATGTACTATATCAATTTGCTGAACCCTATGTAATTAAGCCCCTATTCAACAACGGTGCTTATATTTTATTGGCTCTTATTATCGCTGCTACTGCTCTCTATTTCTGGAGAAAGTTCACAGCAAAAAAAGACAAAAAGGAAGGGGGAATCATCCAAAAATTATTACACGGCATTAACAGTGCTTTTGAACTTGAAAACAAAGTCAAATTCATAACCTATTCGTTTGCCATTTGGTTTGCTTATTGGGTATCTCTCTATTTTCAATTACAAGCCCTTGAAATGACCCAGCACTTAACCCTGTTCAACGCTCTAGCCATCCTCATATTTTCTTCTCTTGGTGTCATCATTCCCCTTCCAGGCGGCGCTGGTGTTTGGTATGCCATTGCATACGGACTTACCCTGGTTTATGGACTTCCACAGGAATCAGCCAAAACATTCGGCATTTTTACCGTAGCATTTTCCAACATTTTCCATCTCCTATTAGGCGGTATTTCCTATGGATTGCTTTTCTTTGAAATGCAATCAAATGAAAAATCAGAATCCAGCATCTAAAATTTGGTCCTATGACCAAATTACTACCAAAGTAAACGAAATCAAATCACAAAGTAAATCCATCGTCTTTACCAACGGTTGCTTCGATATTATTCATGCCGGACATGTAAAATACCTTGCTGAAACCGCTGAACTTGCTGACTTTCTAATTGTTGCAGTAAACTCCGATGCTTCTGTTAAACGAATGGAAAAATCGCCCGCAAGACCCCTCCAAAACGAATTTTCACGTTCTCATGTGATGGCGTCGTTCGCATTTGTAGATGCTGTAATTATTTTCACCGAAGATACTCCCAAAGAAATCATTGAAATCATCACTCCCCATGTGCTGGTAAAAGGCGGTGATTATACCGTTGAAAACATAGTTGGTGCTGACTGGGTCATGCAACATGGTGGCCAAGTAAAGACCATTGAATTCCTTCCCGGATACTCAACCAGCGCCATCGAAAAGAAAATTTTACAGTCCCATTCATGAGTTTTTTGCTCGGATTAATCATTCTCCTACCCTATTTTTTGTTCTGGGGGATGGTTCTACGTTCAAATCATAGAACCGTTAAATCCGAGCCTAGCAATTCACCCTTGCCTAAAATCACTCTCATCTGCTCCATCCGAAACGAAGAACGTTTACTTCCTGTATTCCTGAAGAATTTAAATAAAATCGAATCGGAGAATCCCCATCATCTGCAATACATCCTCATTGACGATCAATCTACCGACAATACACCTCAGCTTTTGCATGACTTTTTGAGATCTATCAACTATGCTGATCGAATTTCCGTACTCCAAACATCCCCCGAAAAATCAGGAAAAAAACAAGCACTGAATTTAGCATTTCAACAAACCCAAACCGAATGGGCTTATGTTACCGACGCCGATTGTATTACCAATTGGAAAGCCATAAATTTCTTGACTGAAGCCATCAAAAGTGATGCGAAAGCAGTATTTGGACCGGTCATTTACACAGGCAATTCTAGTTTTTTACAAGCCTATCAAATCCTAGAAAATTCAGCTTTGATGGCCTTAGGCAGCTACCAATCTGCTAGAAACAATAAAACCATGGGAAATGCTGCAAATATGTTGGTACATGTTAACAGTTTTCTTAAAATCAATCCGTTTGATGCAAATTTAGAAGTGGCAGGCGGTGATGATATTTTCTTAATTGAAGCATTTAACCAAGCAAATATAAATGTTGAAACTGTAACAAATCCCAATGCTTCCGTGTATACACCTGTCCTTGAGACATGGCGAGAATTATGGCATCAGCGAATACGATGGGCTCAAAAATCGCGCTTCCAATCCCAAAGAAATACGCAAAATTCGCAAATCTTAATGGTCCTATTTTTTATTCTACTTTGGACAATTACCCTTCTATATCTCAACTTTGCCCATTATGTGGAGTTGGCAGGGATGTGGGGAACAAAAATCATTTTTGATGTCTTTTTATTGGAAAAAATCACCCGTTTTTACCAACAAAAATCATCAATCAAACATAGAATGGCATCATCGGTTTTTCAATCCATCTATATTCCAATCATTGCCTTTGCTCAATTCTTTAGCAAGGTTCATTGGAAAGATCGCAGTTATTAGTTTATTTTTAGCCGATAGCACTCCTTTAGGAGCGCAATTTTTCGATTCCGTTTCTAGCTCAAACTGGCCCATTGAATACTCGGGTGACACATCACTCTTCCTTCGAAGCAATAAACAAATCATCTCCAATTACAATCAATTAGATAAGGGTGATTTTCAACTAAAAATCAAAATACCTCCCCATAATTCATCCAATTTTTACGTAAGATTCAACTTAGAACTCAAAATAAACACCTCCACAAACAATTCTATTCAATTTGGTTTCATTGACGCTATAGGCAATACACAATTCATCAAATTGGGGAATACCCAAGACCGCTGGGAAGCTTTTACTGCTCAAAATTCAACACCAATTAATACAGGGCCCAGTCAAGAATTCTCGGCTTCTTCGTTTAAGGGAAGCATCCAATTGTGGCTCACCGAAGATTCACTATTTGTAACTACTTACCATTTTTCCACCCAACGCATCACTGAACTCAAAACACCCCTCTTTTTGAGTACTATTGAACAATTCTTCATAGGCATAGAACAATCTGGTAAAACCGCCTTTCAATCCCATCGAATATCAAACATCCAAATAGACACCATCAAAAAAAGGAAATTATCCATAACTAACACGAAACAACTCAACCAAACAGAATTGAGAATTTCAAGTTCAAGCTTGTTAAAGTCCACAAAAGGGTTAATTAAAATCAACCATAAATACCGTTTTCATTCTTTGAATTCAGACCTTCAATCCATCATTATCCAACTAGAAAAATCAGACACCCTAGAGTTAAATATTCTAATTGATTCATTTTACACCATTTGGAATGAACCAATGGCGGCCTTGTTATTTAATTTGAAATTGAAGAAAATTAAGCCTATTCAAAGAGCCGACATTGTAATATCGGAAATCATGCCAGTTCCAGAGCCTTCTTTAAATCGTTTTCCGACAACAGAATACATTGAACTTCACAACAATTCCAACGATTATAAACAAGCCAATGAAATTATATTGACATACAATAACAAAGTACTTACCCTACCCGATAGCCTGTTTGCACCCAAACAAACCGTATTACTAGTATCAATAGACGAAATAAACACTTGGCGCATTTGGACACTCAATAAATTTCAATCTTTTCAAGGCATTTGGGGCATTCCAAACTTCCCCACACTTATAAATACCGAAGGAACATTATTACTAAAATCCCAAAACGGATTACTTTTTGATTCGGTGCATTACCAAGTCAGTATGCATTCAGCATTTGCTACAAGCGGTGGTTTCTCGTACGAGACTCATAATTTAAATCCGTTATCCAATCACAGCAAATGGAAAACTGCTTCCCACAACGGTGGAAGCCCCGGAACTCCAAATGGAAATTTCAGTGATGAATTCCCCATAGAAATTGAAGAATACTTTCTAGTTCAAGATACTTCCGTAGCATATAAACTGAATATTCACAACCAATTAATAGAAGATGTATCTACAAATAAAAAGTCAATAAATATCATCAATCAAAAACCACCGCTCAACATTAAATTTGATGTAAATCCACAAATTCCAAAACCGAATTTGAAATTAACCTTCAACGAAATTTACTTCAAATCAGCTACGAATACTGACTTTATTGAAATATACAATCCCAATGAATGCCCAGTTTTACTTGAATATTTTGACTTATTGATATACGACAAAGACCATTATATCAAGCAAATTATATCTCTAAAAAACTCAAAAAGAAAAGTAATAATGCCAAAAGAATACTTGGTATTGTGTGAGAATCTTCATTCAATAATTCATCAATTTGATTTTGCCAAAATTCCTTCGCTCGTAGGGATACCTCAATTTCCCAATTTAACACTCGACGGAGGATACTTAGCCTTGGTAAATCAAATTACAGGAGTAGTAGATGAATGCAGCTTCGAACAAGTAAAACCCATCAATCGAATCATTGAGAGAGACGCATCCCTAGAAAAATCACATCCTAACCTACTTTCAAACGATCCATTTCTTTGGTTTGACTGTGTTTCCAATATGGGTGCAAGTCCCACTATTTCTAATTCCATGGTTCTATCACAAAAAACACGGAATAAAAAATGGACAACTATTTCAAACAAGAGGCTTCTAAAAAACTCCCAAGGATATTACGATTTACCCATTGAACTTAACATCCCTGAGATAGGTTGTTTAATAAGCATCCAACTTTTTAGCATTTGGGGAGAAAAAATACTCTCGGTATGTGAGTATACGGCTATTCCATCTGAAGGCGTGATTCAATGGCCATTAATGAGCCATGATAAAGAACTAATGAAGGGAAATTATATTATTACCTTTGAAATCCTAAACCCCAACCAAGGGGTTACATTAGAACATCACAGAGTCAGTCTTTTATAATTTCATGCAAACTCACCATTTTTCACGCCAACATTTACTTCAAGAACTATCTTACATTTGTTCTGTAGATGAAATTTCAAGCATAACCATTTGGTTTGAAGAGGCAATTCAAGAAGGCATCACCTCTGAGATTCTTGAAACTTACTTGCAACGCATCAAAAAAGGAGAACCAGTTCAACTAGTTTTTGGTTATACCTACTTTTACAAAAGCAGGTTCCGTGTAAATCAGCACACCTTAATTCCTAGACCTGAGACCGAAGAACTTGTAGATTTAATCTTGAAACAAATTCCCAAAAACACAAATAGCCCATTCAACATTCTCGATATTGGAACCGGCAGTGGTTGCATTGCTTTGAGCATATTAAAGGAACGTCCAACATGGACTGCTACAGCAATTGACATTAGTCCTGAAACACTTAAAATAGCCAATCAAAATGCCGTTGATTTGGGATTAACCAATAGATTCAAATTGAATCAAATGAACTTTTTGGAAAACGAAATCAATTTTTCAGAGTTTGATATCGTAATTTCAAATCCACCGTACATACCAATCAATGAAATTGATTTAATGGATAAAAAAGTAGTTAATTATGAACCGCACGGGGCGTTATTTGTAGATAAAGATCCATTAATTTTCTACAAAAGAATTATGGAAGAATTAAAAAAATGTCAAAATGACACCCATGAAAAACCAATTGGAATTTACTTAGAAACACACCAAAATTACACCCATGAAACGCTAGAACTTTTTACAATATTTGAAAGCAATTATTCTGAAATAAAAAAAGTCGAGGACTTCAGTGGAAATCCTCGATTTGTAGTGCTTATTAAGTAACGGTGATTAAGATAACTGGATTAGGCCTTCTTTATTAATAAGTTCTCCGCCTTTGTAAATCTGTGTAAGAGTAGTGTATACACCTTGAGAAAAACGCTTTATGTCTTTTTCACCACTTTTAGCGAACAATCCAGTAATCAATTCTTTCGACGTCATGGGCTTGTTCACCTCTTTCATATAATTCATAATGATATCTCTTTTGGTCAGTTCCCCTGCTCTTTTTCTTCCACCGCCGCGTCTTTGACCTAATTCACTATTAGCGGGTCTACCACGCTTGCCTTTAGGTGCCAATGGTTTACTAGCTGGTCTACCTACTCTACCCTTCTTATTTCCTGAAACTGTTAATTTCTTTCTGTATTCTTTTGCTCTATTCTTCCAAAGCGAAATTGACGCCTCTAATTTTGAACGAAGTTTTAATGTCTCTCTTTGATTTTTCTCTTCAACTTTCTGAATTTCTTTTTGAGAAGACTCTTGCGCTTTTCTCACAGACTCCATTAGGCTTAGCAACTCAGATTCAAGTTGGTTATACATTTGCGTTGATCCGCGCTTATCAGCTTTTTTCACTTTATTCTTAGAACCAGGTTTTCTTCCTCGTTTTTTCGGAACTTTCGCTTCTACAGTTTTGTTTGACATGGTAAATTTAGATGAATGATTGAAATGCAAATTTCATTATTAATATTTTAATATTTAGTAACCCATCGAGGAAAATAATATTTTATCAGATGAAAATAGTTTAAAACACCAATTACTATTGATTTACATCATTTTATATTTAAAATTAATGACTATTTTTTTACAATACTAAGAAAATAAAATAAACCTCAATTTAGCCCTATTTTTGCAGTCCAATGCCGCTTCCTTCAAAATATAGCCAAAGTCAAAAACTGCGCAAAATGCCTGTGGAAGACCTAATTTTAGTAGCGGCAGAATTACGAAATTTCCTCATAAATACCATTCTTGAAAATGGCGGTCACTTTGCAGCAAACCTTGGGGTCATTGAATTGACAGTGGCTCTCCTGTCAGAGATTGACCCTGAAACTTCACCCGTAATTTGGGATGTTGGACACCAATCATATCCCTATAAAGCACTGACTGGCCGAGGCGATGAAATTAAAAACATCAGAAATAAACACGGAATTTCAGGCTTCCCCAAAATAAGTGAATCTCCACTTGATTGGTTTGGAACCGGACATTCATCTACCGCGCTTTCTGCTGCTTTAGGATTTGCAGAAGCACTAAAAAACAATCAAAATAGACATCCAGTATTCGCCATCATTGGCGATGGAGCGCTCACAGGTGGCATGGCCTATGAGGCTATGAACAACATGATTGATTTGAATTATCCATTGGTTGTAATTCTCAATGACAATCAGATGGGTATTGATCCCAATACCGGCGCATTGAATAAACATTTGGTCCACCTCCAAAAAGACAAACAACCTCAACAGGTTAGAGAATTTTTTGAATGGTTTGGATTTATTTATCAAGGACCTTTTGATGGACATGATATTGGAGTCCTTAAGAAAACACTCAAAGAAGCCACTTCCCAAAACAAACCACATCTCATACATATTCAAACCGTTAAAGGCAAAGGATATGAACCCGCAGAAAAGGAACAAACCCGCTGGCACAGTGCCGCCAAATACATCAAGGTTGATCACCCATCCCCCAAACACCAAGAAACAAAGACCAACGACCAAAGACCAAAGACTTACGACCAAGGACTAAAGACTAAAGACCAAAGACTAAAGACTAAAGACCAAAGACCAATGGCTAAATGGCAAAACGTCTTTGGTGAAACCCTGCTTGAATTGGCATACAGCAATCAAGAGTTACGCGGAGTTACACCAGCCATGCCAAGCTCATGTGGCATGATGCCTACATTAGAAAAATATCCTGATCGATTTTTTGATGTGGGGATTTCCGAGCAACATGCGGTGACTTTTGCCGCAGGAATAGCTGCAGGAGGCAAAAAAGTTATTGTCAATATCTACAGCACTTTTCTACAGCGCGCATATGATCAAATCATCCACGATGTGGTACTACAAAATCTGCCCGTGGTTTTTTGCATTGACCGTGCAGGACTCGTTGGAGAGGATGGCCCAACACACCACGGAAGTTTTGATTTATCTTTTCTTCTACCCCTACCCAATATTACCATACTCGCACCCTATCAATCATCAGAACTAAGAAGCATGATGCATTGGGCTCTTGAACAAAACCATCCGGTTTTCATTAGATACCCACGAGGTGAAACACCAATTCAAGCTCAAAATAAACTACTTTCCAACCCTACTGAACCTAAAATCATCAGCCAATCAAGCAATCCAAAGATTTTAATCAGTACCACTGGTATTGCCACACAATTGGCCATCAACGCTTTAGAGAAAAGACCTGAATTGTTCAACCAAGTAGATGTCATTCACTTTCCAGCAGTAAAACATGCTACAGAGGTTCCTTATCTTCCACAAAAGAACTACCAACATTGCATTACCATTGAAGACGGCAGCATTATTGGAGGATTTGGACAATATTTTAAATATTCATGGGAAAAATGGAACAACAATCCAACTAACCAATCGAACCCTAAATTTCACCATCTAGGTATACAAGATCATTTCCCATCGCATGGCAGTATTGCCGAGCTTCAAGAAGACGAAGGCTTCGACGTAGATTCCATTCTTACCAAACTCAACCAGTTATTGATCAATTCTTGACCAAGCGGTGTTAAAACACTCTCTGGATGAAATTGAACTCCAAAAATTGACTCATACCTGTGCTGAAATGCCATAATTTCATGGTCTTCCGCCCTGGCTAAAACTTCCAAATACGAAAATCCAACATCAGAACTTTCAATATCATCAACCACCAAAGAATGATACCGACCTATTTGCAACTGCTGAGGTAATCCTTTAAAAAGCCCTACATCTGTATGAGAAATTACCGATGATTTTCCATGAACGGGCAACTTTGCTCTCCGCAATTTCCATCCAAAAAACTGCCCCAACGCTTGATGCCCCAAGCAGACACCTAAAATGGGCTTTTTCAAATCAACCAACTGCGGCATTATCGTCATTAAATCTCCTGAATTTTCAGGCTCATTGGGACCGGGACCAATAAGAAATGCATCGCACTTTTCCAATTCAGTCCACCTCAATAACAATTCGTGATTCTCAAAAATCATCACTTCAACTCCACCTTTACGCAAATAATGCACCAAGTTGTAACTGAAAGAATCGAAATTTTCAATAAATCCTATCAAACCGAAAATTTTTGAGATATCCCTGCAATAAATTCCTTTAAATAATGGGGTTCGAAATAAGCAACATCTTCAAATTCACCATTCCTAAATTTCCGCGCGGCTGATTTTGCGAACATATGAGCTTCTGGTCCAGCAATGATTTTCGCGCCAGGCGCAGACAACAATCTTTGTGCCTTTTCTCCGCTATTTCCAATGAAAACGGTAGCATTTAAATCTATCAATTCATCCAAGCATCCTTCAGATAAAACCAAAGCCTCAACCTCTTTTATAACAATCCCTTTAGAATCTAAAATAGCAATATAAACCTCATCTCTGCGTGCATCGAGCATAGCACAAACTGAACCCTCACCTAAATATCCTTGATCAATGGCCCACTCCGACATTGCAAACAATCCATTAATTGACAATAGTTTACACCCCAAGGTGTAACAAATTCCTTTTGCCAAACTCACCCCGATCCTCAAACCCGTATAACTCCCCGGCCCTTCATTCACCGCCACCGCACTCAACTCTCCACTCTCCCCTCTCAACTCTCCACCCTCCCCTCTCAACTCTCCACCCTCCCCTCTCAACTCTCCACCCTCCCCTCTCAACTCTCCACCCTCCCCTCTCAACTTTAAAAACGCTTTCTCTACCAAAACTGGAAGTTGTTCTGAATGCGATTGCTTCACAAAAACCGTTTCGCTCCACAACAAATTACCTTGTTCGTCCGTTAAACAAACCGACGGATAATCAGCCGAGGACTCAATCACGAGAATCATACCTCAAAGTTAATTCGTAAATTCGCGTATCCAAAAGAATTGAACATGACAAGAGAAGTTTTCATCGTTGGTGCCAAAAGAACTCCCTTGGGGAGCTTCAATGGAGCACTTTCTTCAGTGCCCGCCACGAAATTAGGAGCCGTAGCCATTAAAGCCGCATTGGAACAAGCCGGATTAAGTGCTGATCAAGTAGAAGAAGTACTGATGGGCAATGTTTTACAGGCTGGAGTTGGTCAAGCGCCTGCACGCCAAGCCTCAAAATTTGCGGGTATTCCTGACCATGTTCCTGCTACAACCATCAATAAAGTTTGTGCAAGTGGAATGAAAGCCATTGCCTTGGGTATGCAAAGCATTCAACTTGGTTATGCAGATGTGGTAGTTGCCGGCGGTATGGAAAACATGAGCCTCGCTCCACATTACCTTCCCAATAGTCGTGCGGGGTATAAATACGGAAACTTCCAAGCTGTAGATGCCATCGTACATGACGGCTTAACCGATGTTTACTCAAATACCTTGATGGGAACTTGCGCCGAAACCTGCGCCGCAGAATACAACTTCAGCCGTGAAGACCAAGACAATTTCGCCATCGAAAGTTACAAGCGCTCAGCCAAAGCTTGGGCAGAAGGTAAATTCAATGACGAAATCGCTCCAGTGACTATTTCCACTAAAAAAGGCGATATCACCATTTCCGAAGACGAAGAATACAAAAACGTAAAGTTTGATAAAATTCCTGAGTTGCGTCCTGTTTTCAAAAAAGACGGAACGGTAACTGCCGCTAATGCATCAACCATCAATGACGGCGCTGCTGTTATGGTATTAGTGAGCGGCGAAAAGTTGAAAGAACTCGGACTTACCCCTCTTGCAAAGATTGTAGGTGTTGCCGATGCCGAGCAAGCTCCTGAGTGGTTCACTACAACCCCAAGCGAAGCTCTTCCGAAAGCAGTAAAACGTGCTAACTTAGAGATGTCAGACCTTGACTTTGTTGAATTAAACGAAGCGTTTGCCGTAGTTGGACTAGCTAACATCAAACTGATGAACCTAGATCCTTCAAAGGTAAACGTAAACGGTGGTGCCGTTTCTTTGGGACATCCATTGGGTGCATCTGGCGCTAGAGTTATGGTGACACTTTTGAATGTTTTGAAGCAAAACAATGGAAAAATTGGCGGTGCAGGTATCTGCAACGGCGGAGGCGGTGCATCTGCAATGGTCATTGAAAACTGCTAAAACTAATCCAATATGCGAAATAGAATTCTTTCATCCATTCTTTTTTTCGGGGGATGCTTTAACGCAGCCTTCGCTCAATTGACCCCCAAAGAACTCGAAAAACGCATTTTAGAAATAAACCAAACCCCTATTTCTCAGTCGCCCGATAAAGAAAAAATCGCGGCGGCTGAGGAAATTGTGGAACTACTCATGGAAGGACTCACCCACAAAGAATCGTTTGATTACCCGTTCGATTCCTTGCGCTATTCTACCATCCCCGTAATAACAGCTCCTAAAACTCCCGTTAGAATTTTCACCTTCAATGCCATTTTAGAAAACGGAAAATTCCAACATTATGGCGTCCTTCAATGGAAAACCAAAGGTGGCATCAAAACTTATGCCCTCATTGATACCGCAGAAAATCTCCCTAAAGAACCTACAGCAGAATCACTTTCTACTTCGCAATGGATTGGAGCACTTTATTACCAAATGATTCCATACAAACGCAACAAAAAAGACATTTACATTTTGTGCGGATTCGATGGACATAACATCAACAGCAACAGATCCATTTTAGAAACACTCTATTTTGAAGATGGAGAACCTCTTTTTGGCACAGAAATGTTTCGCGATGGCGAAGAAGATCCAACCCCTGAACCTAGAGTCATTTTTGAATACCACAAATCTGCAAAAATGACCCTTCGCTTCCAACCCGAAGTCAACTACATCGTCTTAGATGAATTGGCTCCGGCCTATGAAAAAGTCAAAGGAAACCCCTGGTACAACATCCCCACAGGCGATTATTTTGCCTATCATCCTGAAAAATTCTCTTGGGTACTCAAGCCTGTCACCGATGAGATGCCTTTTGCAGATCCCAGAAGCATTGACGCTGACCGACGTCCGGCAGAACTTCCCAAAGATCGCATGAAATTGAAACATGCTCCCGAAATGCCTCAAAAAAGAGGAAAATACGGTGAAGGTTCAGAAAAAGACGATGAGGCGCCTGATGATTCAGAATCTACCGATTCAGACGACGAATAAGTCACCTATAACCCTCATTTTCAATTCGGTTTCCTGCCATTCGCGCTCAGAATCACTCTGTGAATTGATTCCACATCCCGCAAACAATTTAATTCCATTTTTGAAAATTTGCGCACAACGCAAATTCACATAAACTTCTTGAGTATCGCCTATAAAACCAGTGTATAATTCTCTTTCATGCTGTTCCAATTCCTCAATCATTTGAACTGATTTGTTTACTGGATATCCAGCAACCGCAGGCGTGGGATGCAGCTTAGATATTAATTGTCCTAAATCTACATCTTGTATATGGGACTTGTGATATTGAACCAAATGTCTGATGCTTCCGTTGGTAATTTCTTCAACTTCAGATATCTTCTCTTTTAGACCCAAGGAATTTAATGTTTCTGAAATATGCAAAGCCGTAACTGACTGCTCTCGCTCCTCTTTATCTGACCATTTTTCATCTGGATTAAACAAAGTACCTGCCAAGCTCATGGTTCGCATTTCATCTCCTTCAATTTCAACCAAAATTTCCGGTGAAGCTCCCATCCAAACGCCGTATTCATTTGTACAAAGCAAATAAACCAAGCTATTGGGATATTTAGTACAAGCAAGTTTAAAAATTTGCAACAACGAATCAAGTGATAATAAGCTCTGAAATTCAACCCATTTCACCCTACTCAACACCGCTTTCTCAAACTTATTCTGCGAAATACCTTCTTTGATCTTTTCAACTTGCTCAGAAAAATGGCTCCAAGTGGAGCTTTCGACTAATTCAGAAGGTAGAATCTCCATATCACCCAATTTCTTCTTCAATTCTTCAACAGCGATTTCAACACCACCATCTTTAAAAGTTCTGATTTTCTCTCCGTCCCAAGACTTGATAAGTGCTTTATGTTCACTTTCATGCTGTTTACCATCCCAATCAACCAGGAATCCTGAGTAATAATCAAGTAAGTCTTTACTGTTTTTTCTTGGACTCCTTAAGAGTAAAAACTGATTATCCATTTCTCTTTGGATTTGGAATCACGGCCATTGTAATGCTTCCTTTACAAATCAATTTATTCTTTGAATTTGTTAATTCCACTTCCCAAATCTGAGACCTAGAACCAATATGTAAGGGTTTTCCGATTGCCCAAACCTCTTCCCCAATAAATGCCGGACGAAAATGACTACCCTGAATATTCTGTCCAACTGCCACCCTTTCAATCCTATTTAAAACAAGATTTGCTGCAATAGAGCCTACAATTTCTATTGCTGCCATAGATGCTCCACCGTTCAACATTCCCAAAGGTTGGCAATTTTGTTCACTCACCACCATTTTTGCAGTTAAACTTTGTTCATCTATTGCCGTAAAAATCAAACCTATTGCAGTATTCATCGTTCTTTCACAGCGGGCATTCAATGCGTCAATAGTTATATTTGCGGCATCAAACCAAATTGATTCTGACATAATTACAAAGGTCAATGACTACATCCAAAAAAACAATTTATCTCATCAGACACGGACAAACTGACTATAATCTTCGAGGAATCGTTCAAGGTTCAGGTATAGATTCAGTTTTAAACGAGGAGGGACACAAACAGGCCAAACTTTTTCATCGTTCTTATCAACATATTCCATTCCAAAAAATTTACGTATCCCAGCTTCAAAGAACGCATCAAAGCGTTGCACCCTTTGTTCAAAATGGGCACCAGCTCACCATCCTCCCCGATCTTAACGAAATAAATTGGGGCATATTAGAAGGCAAAGAACCTACCCCTGAAAGGTACCAACACTTTTTAACGATTTCTAAAAAATGGAGAAACGGCGATTATGAAGCCGCTTGCGAAAATTGCGAATCGGCCCAATCAATGTATAACAGACAGAAGTCAGCTCTTAAAATCATACAATCTGAAAATACATCTCCCATACTCATTTGTATGCACGGCAGAGCCATAAGAAGTTTTCTGTGTCTTTTGACACAAACTCCCCTGTCTCAAATGGATAATTTTGGACATGAAAACTTATGCCTCTATATCTTGGAACAAGATGCCCAAAACCCAGAGAACTACAACATTAAATTAACCAATTGTACAGATCATCTTAAATCATGAACTCCATAAATATTACCATCATAGACCGTGATGGAAACTCCCAAACATACGAAGCCCCAACCGATATGGGACTAAATCTCATGGAATTTTGCAAAGCCGTAGAATTGCCTGTTAAAGGCGAATGTGGTGGTATGGCCATGTGCGCTACATGTCAAGTTTATGTAGAAAGCAATCACGAATTACCTGAACAATCAGACGCCGAACTTGACATGCTCGATCAAGCATTTTACGTAAAAAACAACTCCAGATTGGGCTGTCAACTGCATTTAAACAATCAATTGGATGGCCTAATTGTTAGACTTGCACCAGAAAGTGAATAATTTTTTGAAAAAAATTGCTAATGAAGTCACTGTGTGTTATCTTTGCACTCCTTTTGTAAGAAGAAATGGCAAATCATAAATCAGCAATAAAGAGAATCAGAGCGAATAACGCGAAAAAAGAGTTGAACCGTTATCAACATAAAACCGCTCGTACTATCATCAAGAATGTAAGAAATTCAGAAAATAAAGCTGAAGCTGAAACTTTATTGAAATCTGCTTTCACCGCTCTTGACAAATTGGCGAAGAAAAACATCATCCACAAGAACAAAGCAGGTAACTTGAAATCAAGTTTGCAAAAGCATGTTAATGCATTAGCATAATCAATTACCACAAACAATCTTAATAATAGAAAAGAGCCGCTTAAACGGCTCTTTTTTTATGCTCTATTTTTTAAAGCTTATTTATTAATTGATGATCTCCTTCAACACAACCCTCTTCAGTTCCGGATTCGTCTTAAAATCAGGCCCAAAAAATCCTTCGAAATAAATCAACCCTACATTCTTAGCCCATTTCAATCGTCCAAATCCTATCCCTTTTGAATTAAGGCCATTAGGATTCGCTGGACCCTTGAAGTTCTGTTCAGATTCAATTATATCATTATAGGTCTTCCAAGGCGTAGAATAGCTCGTCAATGCCTTAGAATGACCTATCCACTCAGTTTTGTGATATTGGGCCGAACTATCCAACTTTGGATTAATATAAAAAACAGGATCGTAATAGGGCATGAAAACATCCACCATTATTGATGGCTTATTAAGATAGGCGTAACACCAAACAAAAATACTCTGATTTTTAGTACCCATGTATAAATCTATCCCTTCACCATAGGTATAATCATCAAACTGCTTTGAGTGGTTATAAATGTAACTTATAGCATAAGTATCTAATTCAGTGGTATCATCAAGGTTGGCATACACATACTTTTTACCGTACCAATCTCCAGGTGGAATAAAATAAGATTTTAGAGATTCCGAAAGTGGCAATTCTTCTTGATTTCCGACACATTCCATTTGGACATTAACTATCCAAATAAGCACCATCGATAAAAAATACCTAAACTTCATGTACCAAAGGTACAGAAGTTTACTCGTTTACCACCAAAGTACCAATTGACTCACCTTGCATCAATTTCAATAGATTTCCCGGTTGATTCATATCAAAAACTACTATGGGCTTATTATTCTCTTGACACAGCGTTATAGCGGTTAGATCCATCACATTTAAACCTAAATCATATACCTCTTTAAACGTGATTTGCTGATACTTTTTCGCACTTGGATTCTTCTCCGGATCTGAGTCGTATATGCCATCAACCCTAGTGCCTTTTAAAACTATATCTGCCTCAATCTCAACAGCACGTAATGACGCCGCTGTATCTGTCGTAAAATATGGATTACCGGTTCCAGCACCAAAAATCACCACACGTCCTTTTTCCAAATGCCTCATAGCTCGACGTCTTATAAATGGTTCACCAATTTGCTCCATTTTGATGGCGCTCAGAAGACGTGTAATCAATCCAAACTTCTCAAATGAGCCTTGGATAGCCATTGCATTCATCATGGTGGCTAACATACCCATATAATCACCGGTAGCACGATCTACTACGCCACCTTGTGCACCTTGAACTCCTCTAAATATATTTCCACCACCAATTACGATGGCCACTTCTACTCCTTGATCAACCACTGACTTTACTTCTTTTGCATATTGAGCCAAAACCGTTGGATCAATACCGTAATCTTGAGACCCTAAAAGACTTTCGCCACTGAGTTTGAGGAGTATTCGTTTGTATTTCATTTGATTAATCTTTGACAAATTTATTCGTTTTAGTATAAGCACAAAAAAAAATCCCCCGATTTCGGAGGATTTTTCTGTAATTATTTTTCTTATCCTAATTGAACCCTTTTGAACTGCTTTACAGTCAAACCAGCTTCAATTGAACTCAACATAGCTGCCACAGTCTTGGAGCTATCTTTTACAAATTCTTGGTTCAACAAAGTTGACTCTTTGTAAAACTTCTGAAGTTTACCTTCTGCAATTTTATCAATCATCGCTTCTGGCTTACCTTCTTGACGGGCTTGTTCACGACCAATTTCAAGCTCACGCTCAATAGTAGTTGCGTCAACTCCGTCTCTATCTACTGCTACTGGATTCATTGCAGCGATTTGCATTGCTACGTCTTTACCAGCTGCGATATTTGCTTCAGATGGTGCATTGCTTAGTTCAACCAAAACACCCATACGATTTGCACCGTGAATGTAAGGTACTAAGTTAGCTCCTTCAATGATTTCGTATTTTACTACGTCAATTTTTTCACCAATTTTAGCAACCTCTTCCATCAAGCGAGCTTCCAAGGTAACAGAACCTACTGTCAAAGCTTTTAATGCTTCAGCAGTTGCGGGCTTGTGTGCAATTGCTGTATCAGCAATCTCATGAGCAAATGATACGAATCCTTCGTTTTTAGCAACGAAATCTGTCTCACAACTCAACACTATCACAACTCCTACAGTTCCTTCGCTATTGGTTTTAGCAACAACTGCACCTTCAGTAGCTTCTCTATCGGCACGTTTTGCGGCAATTTTCGCACCCTTCTTACGAAGGAAGTCGATAGCTGCTTCAAAGTCACCATTGTTTTCAGAAAGAGCTTGTTTGCAATCCATCAAACCAGCACCAGTCATTTGGCGTAGTTTGTTTACTTCTGCTGCACTAATTGACATAATATTAACCTTCTTGAGTTTCTAAGTTTTCTTCTTGCTTTTCAGCTTTTACTTCTTCGTCTGCTGATTTCTCACGCTTACGTTCTGCAGTACCTTCTAAAATAGCATTCGCAATTTCTGAAGCAATCAAATGAACGCTCTTTGAAGCATCATCGTTACCAGGGATTGGGAAATCAATATTAGTAGGATCAGAGTTAGTATCAACCAAACCGAAAGTAGGAATACCTAAGCGAATGGCTTCAGATACTGCAAGGTGTTCTCTGCGAACGTCAACCAAAAACAAGGCACCAGGAAGTTTGGTCATATCTTCGATACCACCCAACACTCTAGCCAACTTGATTTTTTCACGATCTAACATCAAACGCTCTTTTTTGTTCAAGCGAGTGAATGTTCCATCGTTAGCCATCTTGTCAATACCTTGCATACGTTTGATGCTCTTGCGAACAGTTTGGAAGTTTGTTAACATACCACCCAACCAACGCTCAGTAATGAAAGGCATACCAGCCCTCTGAGCTTCAGCCATAACAATTTCCTTAGCTTGCTTTTTGGTAGCCACAAACAAAATGCGTCTTCCAGACTTTGCGATATTCTTGGCAGCTGCTTTCGCATCTTCCAATTTTGATTCTGTCTTTTTTAGATCGATGATGTGAATTCCATTTTGCTCCATGAAAATGAAAGGAGCCATTTTGGGATTCCACTTGCGGGTAAGGTGACCGAAGTGTACACCCGCATCGAGTAAATCTTGTTGAGTATAAGCCATTGATCTGTATTATCTTTTTGAGAATTGGAAACGCTTACGCGCTTTCTTTTGTCCACTTTTCTTTCTTTCAACTACACGAGGGTCACGAGTCATGAAACCAGCTTGACGCAAAGCGCTTTTGTACTCTTCGTTGATATCAACCAACGCTTTAGAAATACCCAAACGAATTGCTTCTGCTTGCCCTGATACTCCTCCACCGTTAACGTTAACCATCACATCATAGTTTGTATGATTAGCGGTCAACACCAATGGTGATTGAACAGAATTTTGGTGCCAAGCCAATGGGAAGTAATCCGACAAAGACTTCTTGTTAACTGTAATCTGCCCATTACCTTCTTTTAGGTAAACTCTTGCTACGGCAGCTTTTCTTCTTCCTGAGTTGTTATTCATAGGATTCTCAGATATCGAATTTCAATTCTTTTGGTTGCTGAGCGGCATGTGGGTGTTCAGAACCCTCATACACGAACAGATTGTTAAATAATTTTCTACCTAAACGGTTCTTTGGCAACATTCCGCGAATTGCGCTTTCAACAATACGGTCTTTCTTCACCGCTTTCGCCAAAGCTACACGCTGTCCACCTGGGAAACCTGTGTGACGAATGTATTCTTTCTGATCCATCTTAGCTCCAGTCAACTTAATGTGAGATGCATTGATCACAATTACGTGATCTCCGCAGTCTACGTGTGGAGAATAAGCGGGTTTGTGCTTGCCGCGAATAATGGTTGCAATCTTTGAAGCCAAACGACCCAAAGGCTGGCCTGCTGCGTCTACAACTACCCAATTCTTGGTAATTGTATTCTTATTTGCAGAAATGGTTTTATATGTACTTAACGGATTCACTTGCGTTAATTTTATCAATTTTGGGGTTGCAAAAATAGGACAATTTTTCGTGGATAACAAGATATCCACAAACTTTTTTAAAAACTATCTAAATAGACATCTACCAATCATCTTCATCTGGCTTGTAAGCCTCTTTCAAAGCGGCAGACATTCCTTCTACCATTTTCTTAACTTCTTTGTCGGCAGAGATTAAATATCGATCCGTAGATTCAAATCCTTTTTTCGTACTTCTATAGTATTCGTGGTAGGTTCTAAGTCGATCATTTGACAATCCAACTGGGTCAGTTACGTGTGCAAAGTTGCCAAATTGATACTTGTATCGAGCCTCTTTGAACCTTAGTACCATGACATACTCCATCTCTCCATCTCTTCTTTTCGCGTATTCTCCAAGAGTAACAACCATTGGCATTACCACCTTCATATAAATTAACTGATTGGGCTTCTCTTCCACAATCATCTTTTTGTATTGCTTTTCACCAAAACGCTTGATCAAAAATCTTTTCGCTCTTGCAAACAAACTATCTTCACCGCAGGTTTCACACTCCTCGTCATCAACAACTCCTTCATAGAAAATCAATTCCCTCAAGGAGTCATAGGGAGGAACAAATCTCACATAAGGCTTTTTTTCTATGGGTTTGGGGGAATTATCTGCAGCACCGCCGCCCCAAGCCCCGCCTCCGGCAGATACCTCCATCGATGCGGTGTCATTTGATGCAACTTCATCACCTTCGTCTCCCCATTGAGCAGAAAGACTAGTTACAGCCAAAAAAGCTGCAAAAAAGAATACTTTATAGCAGGCAACCTTGCGGTTGCTGTTGAATGTCCGTTTCACTCTTACCAATGACTAAATAATTACAATTCCGCGAATATAATGGCAAGAACGAAAAATTCTTTTATTTATTGTACCGCACACAACGATTGTTCAATCAATTAAACAGATTTGGGAAATCTACCCTTACTGAATATTCGACCAGCTGGCTTGCCTTTTCTGAGCTTAATTTGCTCAGCCTCTGGCAGTTCCAAAATTGATTGACATTCTGAAGAACAGCAATGATTGAATTTTTCAGCACACTTAGAACATTGAATAAAAAGTAAATGACAGCCAACATTGGCACAATTAATATGAGTATCAGCAGGCTTACCGCATTGATGACACTCAGCTAATACATCATCACTCACCCTTTCATGCAACCTTTGATCAAAAACAAAATTCACTCCTTTGAATTTATTCTCAATTCCTTGCTGTTTGGTTTGGTTTACATAGTTTATGATTCCACCTTTTAAGTGGTAGACTTCGTTAAATCCGTTATAACGCATCCAAGCACTCGCTTTCTCACATCTGATTCCACCGGTACAATACATCAAGATTTTCTTGTCACGAGTTTCATTGTACTCATCAATGACCAATTTAAGTTCTTCTCTGAAAGTATCGGCATCGGGACAACTCGCTCCTTCAAATCTTCCAACCTCACTCTCGTAGTGATTGCGCATATCAATAACCACCGTTTCAGGGTCTGATAAATACTTATTCCAATCTTCGGCTTCTAAATATTTCCCAGTATCTGATGGATTAAAATGAGGATCGTCTATACCATCAGCCACAATCTTGTTGCGAACCTTTAAATCTAATTTGATGAATGATTTTTGATTTTCTTCAATGGCAATATTTAATCGGATTCCATTTAAAAAGTCTATGGTAAATAAATCCTCCCTAAACGCTTCAAAATGAACTGAAGGCAACGCAATTTGGGCATTAATTCCCTCATTGGCAACGTAAACTCGTCCCACAACCTCAAAGGGCTGCCAACGCAAATACAATTGATCTCTAAAATCTTGGGGATTCTCAATCTGAAAATAACGGTAGAAGGAGATGGTGGTATATTGCCTATTGTCGGCATCCATACGACGTTTTAACTCCTCCCGACTAACAATGTTTCGCAATAACATGGTGGGGGTAGTAAATATGCCACAAAGATAAAAAAAAGAGGGAGCCTAAGCCCCCTCTTTCAAAAAAATCAATTTCAGATTGAATTAGTGTTTAACTACCAATTTGGTATTTAAAGTTGAATTAGCAGATTTAACGCTAACCATATACATACCTTCACTCCAATCAGCAGTATTCACTTGCAAAGATCCGTTACTCATGGTGGTAGTCATTACAACTTGACCTTGAACATTGGAAATCACAACCTCTGAAGCAACATTAGACAAATCAGAAGCTTTGATTTCAAACAGGTCATTAGAAGGATTAGGATAAACCAAGATACCACTTTCCATGCTCTCAACCGAAGTCAAGGCAATAGCAAAAGTTTCAGATTGCAATACTTCTTTGGTAACCGCATCTTGTACAAAAACCACCACGTGCATATCGTCCCAGGTCTCAACACTATTTTCAGAAGTATGGTTGATGTGCTGAGCAGTAGATCCATCCAACGGTAAGCGATAGTTACCCTGGAAAGTAAAGCTCAATTTTTGATTCACAGCAGTACCACGAGTCAAACCAGTTAATCCGTATCCAGTGCTGTTTGGCATCATTTTCTTCATCACATCTTCAAACTCTTTCTCTCCGTTTGTTTTTAGGTTAGCGTAAGTCATACCCTCAGTAATTACGGCAAATAACTTCAAGTTTGATGAGTTGAAATCTACCAATGGATTTAAGGTTATATCAGCAGTGATGGTGTTTTTCCAAGTATTCGTTGCAGTACCACTGATTTCCAAAAATGCTGGTTTTGCTGCAAACTCATCGTACAAAGCGGTAGTGTATGAACTTGCATTTCCAGCCCAACCGCCATCAATTTCAATCATTGGCGCGGAATTTGCACCATAAAATGAAACACGGTTTCTAACTTCTTGTGTGCAATAAGGATCACCCGCACCAGGCCAGTAAACTTGATACTTTATGGTTGAATGATTTGATTTCCCAGAGATAACTTTATTAAAATTAACATTTCCAGCGTTACAGGGTGGACAAGTAGACGATGTAAATATCTCGTGCAAAATTTTACGTTGAGCCACTTTATCTACGATAGTTACATTTTTTGAAACGCTGTTTGTACCCAACGCATCTGTCGAACCATTAACCTCAATTACACGTGCTACTACATTGTATTTTCCCAAGTTCGCAGGCGTCCACTTGGTGTTAAAAGAAATCGTTTTTGTTGCACATGCGGCAATGTTCAAACTGCTAAAATCTTCCACTATCTCAGTTCCACCGTTAACAGTGTAACCTAATTTCAAAGATGTGATTGCTTTACCACCTAAATTCTTAACATCGAAATTCAAAGTGAATGGTGCTCCGCTGATCATCATGAATTCATCTAAAGCAAGACTAACCGCATCTGCATTGTTGTCTGCCAATGAACCAGGAGCGATGGTGTAATAAATGTTATCAACTACAGTCGCATCATTTCCGGACTTCATTTCGTAGTTAGCCATGCCTGATGCAGTGGTTGCATCAATTTGATAACCAATGGTCAACTTGGTAGTTCCGGTGCACTGAGCACTAACCGTTGAACAAAACCAACGTTGATCCACTAAATAAATATTGTTGGTTCCCTCTTCCAAAACTATGCTGAAATACACCCATCCACTTTGGATGTTTGCTTCAGTCATTGAAGCAAAATGAATGTAATGTTGACGCTTTCCAGTTACTCCAAACGTTTTCGTTAAAATATAATCGCTCGCAGTCTTAGCTTCAGCGCCCCAAACCATCACCGATTTGTCTGGAATAGATGCGCTAGGCAAAGATGCTGCTGCTGCGCTTGGTGCCTCTGCAGTGGATGCAACATCAAAGGTTACAACCCCTGTACTCGATACTTTGTATTGAGTTACCGATTCACCATTAAAATAGAAAGTAAAAGGAATATTCTGATTCCCAGACCATGCATTTGTTTGAGGGCCTGTCATAATATTCGTCCAACCTGTGGCTCCACCGCCCCCTGGAGGGAATTCAGGATCGGCGTTCAATCCGCCCGGATTTCCAGCACCAGTGCAGGGAACCATATGATAACCTGTAACCTGGGCGTTAAGCGACAATAAACTAAATGCCGCTACAAAACTTAGTATAATTTTTTTCATATCTCAGTAACTGCCTCAAAAGTAGGAGAATTAAACAATAACTCCAACTCATTGAAAATATCTTGTATTTCATTCACATCAGTACATGATACCAACCGCATCCTGTATTCCTTGAAATGCGGTATTCCTTTAAAATAATTAGCGTAGTGTCTGCGCATTTCTACAAGTCCCACAATTGGGCCCTTCCACTCTAACGATTTGTCTAAATGGGTTTTACATGCTTCCAAACGCTCAAATAATGTAGGGCCTGCTATGTGTTGACCCATTTTTACAAAATGTTTGATTTCCCTGAAAACCCAAGGATTTCCAATACTAGCCCTTCCAATCATGACACCATCAACACCGTATCTATTTTTATATTCTAATGCTTTCTCAGGAGTATCTATATCGCCATTGCCAAAAATAGGAATATTCATGCGAGGGTTGTTTTTCACCTCACCAATCAAGGTCCAATCGGCATCACCTTTGTATAGTTGAACCCTGGTTCTACCATGTATACTTAATGCTTTGATTCCCACATCTTGCAACCGTTCAGCTACCTCCACAATGTTCTTGGTTTGATCATCCCAACCCAATCTGGTTTTCACCGTTACTGGCAGATGCGTTGCCTCTACAATAGCCTTGGTCATGGCAACCATTTTCTTTGGGTTAGTCAAAATAGCTGCGCCACCGCCTTTGCAAACCACCTTTTTTACGGGACAACCATAATTGATGTCAATTAAATCGGGATTTACACTAGAGGCAATTTTTGTAGCTTCAACCATAGAATCAATTTCTGAACCAAAAATTTGAATTCCTACGGGTCTTTCGTATTCGAAAATATCCAATTTTTGTGTACTCTTGGCTGCATCGCGAATCAGTCCCTCAGAACTGATAAACTCAGTATACATAAGGTCTGCACCGTGCTGTTTACATACATAACGGAACGGCGGATCGCTCACGTCTTCCATCGGAGCCAACAACAAGGGAAATTCCCCCAACGAGATATCACCAATTTTTACCACTTTTGCAGTGCAATATAAACAGCGAATTTACAACAGATGAACGCCATTTCACACAACGATTCTCAAAAGCCCCTGATGAACCTTTGGGGACTAGCACTTTTGCTCATCCTAATTTTAGCGTTCCAATTGGTGGGATATTTCATCTCAATATATGCACTTTCAGCCGCCTTTAGTATTAATATTGAAGAAGTTAAATACTTAATGAACGCCCCCGATGGCTCAGCTTTGGGCATCAATATTGGTCGTTTTTCAAACCTTATACAATTTGTAATCTACATGGGAATTCCAGCTCTGATTTTCACCGGTGCCAACAGGGTGGGGTTTTCTTTTTTCGGGGGATATTCAAAGCGTTTGCAATTTTCGAAAATACTTTGGGCCATTCTACTTGCACTTTCCGCATTGCCAGTGGTAGCAGTTTTGACTAAACTAAGTCACCATTTACCATTGCCAGATTCCATTAAATCTATGGCCAATAGTTTAACTTCCAGCAGAGAGATGCTCTTTGAAAACATGCTAGAAATGCAACGTTGGGATGAGCTCCTATTTTGCATCTTCTTAGCCGCTTTTTTACCCGCCATTTTAGAAGAATATCTATTCAGAGGTATCGTGCTAAATATTGCCTTAAGTCAATATGCTAAACCTGCAACAGCAATTATATTCCAGGCCGTTTTCTTTTCCTTGATGCACCTTTCATTGTACGAATTTGCCGGAATTGCCCTGATTGGTGCCCTTTTTGGTTTCATAACCTACAGAAATACTTCGGTTTGGTACAGCTCCATTTCTCATTTCGTTTTCAATGCAACAACCGTAACCCTCTATTTTCTTATCCTGAGAGAATTTGAACACAGCGGAATCAAGTACAACGTTGATCATCTGCTTGGGAGTGCAACACTTGCCATACCTGCTTCGCTATTAATGGGTCTGTCTGTTTATAAATTATCTAGAAAATCATGAGTAACTTCTGGACCAGAATCATCAGCGGTATTGGACTCATCGCTGCAACCATCACCTTGTTTTATTTAGGCAGTTGGGGACTTCTTGTATTTTCCATTTTAGTGGCCCTTGGAGGGAACTACGAATGGTTCAAACTTCGTAAAATGCGATTCAATTGGGGATGGCAAGTATCATCATTAAATACTTTAATTACACTCTTATTGGTACATTTTGGTGAATATACCTTCGCCATTCTTCCTTCAGCAATCATTTTCATTTACTCCGTTTATTTAGCCAAAAATCACCACAGATCAGCGATTAGCTTATTCGGAGCACAACTTTATCTCACTCTACCGCTTTCACTATTACTGACTTTACCCTATTGCAACCTAAACTTTGGCATTCAAAACTCAGATCCATTTTTCAACTTTTTGATACCTACAACTGTCATGATTTTGGTTTGGTCTTCCGATTCTTGGGCCTATGTGGCAGGTAAGCTATTGGGAAGAAATAAACTCGCACCTAGCATATCACCGGGAAAAACTTGGGAAGGATTTATAGGGGGAACACTTCTCACCGGAGCCACCGCATTTCTGATTCAACAATACATGTTGGCACCTGTTGGTGGATTTGTTTCCGCTGGTAATTGTCATCTGCTACATGACCCATCAAAAGCCATTATTGCAGGTATACTAGTTTCTGTTTTTGGCACCCTCGGTGACCTGTTCGAAAGCTCCCTCAAACGAAAGTCTAACGTGAAAGACAGTGGAAATGTCATACCCGGACACGGGGGCGTTTTAGATCGTTACGACGCATTTTTGTTTGCAATCGTCGTTTTTACCATAGTTTACCGCTACCTATAATAGATTCTTGGCTCTTTTTTTGGTAAATTCGCAAGAATTTATGAGCCAGCATAACACCTCTTACCTACAAAATGCCGACCCTGCTGCAATTGAGTCCATGTACCAACAGTACCAAAGTGACAAAGAAAGCGTAGATTTTGGATGGCGAAAGTTTTTTGAAGGATTTGACCTTGGAGCCCAAAAATATGAGTCGGGCGAAGTAGTTAGTGAAGATGCTGTCAAAGAAATTCAAGTGTTGAACTTGATTCACGGTTATCGTCAACGCGGACATTTATTCAGTCAAACCAACCCCATTCGTCAAAGAAGAAATCACTCTCCCAATTTAGATTTGGAAAACTTCGGATTGGAACAATCTGATCTTGATAAATCATTCAATGCGGGTATTGAGGTAGGCTTGGGTCCGGCAAAACTAAAAGACATCATTGCCAAACTCCAAAAAACCTATTGCAGTAGTATAGGTTGCGAATTCTCATACATCCGTGACCCAAAGCGCAGAAGTTGGTTGCAAGAACGTTTTGAACAAACTCAAAACATTCCGAACTTAACCACTGATGAAAAACGCCACTTTTTGAACAAAATCAATCAAGCCACCGTTTTCGAGAATTTCCTGCACAAAAAATACATTGGCCAAAAGCGTTTTTCTCTTGAGGGTCTTGAGGCTTTAATTCCTGCGTTAGATGCAGTTATTCAGTACGGTTCAGGTTTAGGTGTTGATGAATTTGTTATAGGAATGGCTCACCGTGGACGTTTAAATGTACTAGCCAACATCTTCAATAAAACATATTCTCAAATTTTTTCTGAATTTGAAGGAAAAGTATTCCAAGGTGGCGACTTCGATGATTTTGAAGGCGATGTAAAATACCATTTGGGCTACAGCGTTGATGTTGATACCGCAGCTGGTAAAAAAGTCCACCTTAGATTGGCCGATAACCCTTCACACTTAGAAGCCGTTAATCCTGTTGTAAAAGGTTTAGTTAGAGCTAAACTTGATAGCAAATACAACAACAATGTAGACAAAATTTGCCCCATATTGATTCACGGAGACGCGGCCATTGCCGGACAAGGAATCATGTACGAAGTGGTACAAATGAGCGGACTTGAAGGCTATTACGTTGGTGGAACCATGCATATTGTAACCAACAATCAAATTGGTTTTACCACCAATTACCTTGATGCAAGAACATCTACCTACTGCACTGACGTTGCAAAAGTGACATTGTGCCCTGTTCTCCACGTGAATGCAGATGATCTCGAAGCCGTTGTGCATGCCGTTAAGTTAGCTATGGCCTACAGAAATGAATTCAATTCAGACGTTTTCATTGACTTATTAGGATATAGAAAATACGGACATAATGAAGGCGATGAACCCCGTTTCACTCAGCCCGAGATGTATAAACTCATCGATAAACACCCAAATCCTAGAGAAATTTACAAGCAACAGTTGTTGCAAAGGGGTGAAATTGATGCTGAATTGGCACGTGAAATGGAAACCCAATTCCAAGCACTTTTACAAGAAAAGTTCGAAGAAGCAAAAGGCGAATTCAAACCTACCCCGTCAGCAGTGAAAAACACGTGGGAAGGCTGGAAACACTCAGGTCCTAAAGAAATCCAAATCCCCGCAAACACCAAAGTATCGCTAGATAAAATCAAATCCATTGGCGATAAAATCACCCAAATACCAGAAAATAACCTACCCATCAAGAAAGTTCAATCGTTGTTTGCTGACCGTAAAAAAATGATTGAAACGGGTACCATTGATTGGGCTATGGGTGAACTTTTGGCTTACGCAACTTTGTTGGAAGAAGGTCATCCTGTTCGTTTGGTTGGACAAGACGTTGAACGAGGAACTTTCTCTCACCGTCATGCCGTTGTTAAACAAGAGGTTGGCGAACAAGAATACATTCCCGTGAATAATATCTCCGAAAATCAAGCCAAAATGTCCATTTATAACTCCTTATTGAGTGAATATGCAGCGCTTGGTTTTGAATACGGTTATAGTACCTCCACACCTAATGGATTGACACTTTGGGAAGCTCAATTTGGAGACTTCTCAAACGGTGCTCAAATCATGATTGATCAGTTCATTGCATCGGCCGAAGCAAAATGGAGCAAGTTCTCAGGACTTACCATGTTATTGCCACACGGTTACGAAGGACAAGGACCCGAGCACAGCAGTGCGCGTCCTGAAAGATATTTGCAACTTTGTGCCGGAACCAACATGCAAGTGTTGAATTGCACTACTCCTGCAAACTTATTCCATGCCTTGAGAAGACAATTGAAACGCGACTTCACCATGCCGTTGATCATCATGACACCAAAGTCATTGTTGAGACACCCAAAATGCGTAAGCCCGTTAACCGACTTAAGCGAAGGTCAATTCCAAGAATTGATTGATGACCAGAATGTAGGCAAAAAGGTTCGTAAGGTTCTTTTATGTTCTGGTAAAATCTACTACGATTTACTCGCCGAAAAAGAAACCAACAAGCACGAAGACGTTGCTGTTGTAAGAATTGAGCAACTATATCCTTTACCAGAATGGCAATTGGAAGGAATCTTCAGTAAATACAAAGATGCAGAATACTTGTGGGTTCAAGAAGAACCTAAAAACCAAGGGGCATGGTTGCATTTACACCGATATGACTTCCCTGTGAGCCTAAAATACGTAGGCAGAAAAAGCAGTGCTAGTCCATCAACAGGATTCAAAAAAGTACACGATGCCGAACAAGCCGACATCGTGTCACAAGCATTTAGCTAAACAATATTACAAGCGCTCAAATAGCGCTACATTCTCAACATGGTGGGTATGTGGAAACATATCCACCGGTTGAATCTTAACCAACCTGTATTTTTCTGACAACAACTTTGCATCTCGAGCCTGTGTTGCTGGGTTGCAACTCACATAAACAATTCTGTTTGGCTCCGATTCCAAAATTCTGTTTACAACATCTGGATGCATTCCTTCACGTGGTGGATCTGTGATAATGACATCGGGTTTGCCATGGTGAGCAATAAATTCAGAGGTCAAGATGTCTTTCATGTCTCCCGCAAAAAACTCACAATTTTCTACAGAATTCCACTGCGAATTCACCTTGGCATCTTCAATAGCAGCTTCAACATATTCTATTCCAACCACTTTCTTAGCCTTGTCTGACACATAAAGTGCAATACTTCCAGTACCCGTGTATAAATCATACACCAATTCAGTACCAGTTAAACCAGCAAAATCGCGGGTAATATCGTACAATACCTTAGCTTGAGCGCTATTGGTTTGAAAGAAACTCAAGGGTTGTATCTTATATTTTTTATCTCCTAAGGTCTCCGTCAAATAGGCATCTCCGGCAAAATAATCTACTTCAGTGCCTTGCAGCGAATCGTTCATCTTCGGATTCACCACGTAAACCAAAGAAACCAACTTATTGTCGCCGTGCTGTGAATCCATGAAAGTGGACTTCAAATGATTCATCACTGCTGATATTGCCTCTTCGTCTCTGTAATAAAACGACACCAATACCATCCACTCGTTCTTGCTGTTGCATCTGAACATAGCAGTTCGCATCAAACCTTCGTGCAATTGGATATCGTGGAAGGAATATCCCTGTTTCACGCAAAAGTCTTTCAAAGAACGCTGAATCTGATTGACGAAATCAGGCATTAAATGACACTTTTCAATGTCCAATATCTTACTAAACTGCCCAGGCATGTGAAATCCCAATGCAGGGGGCTTTTCGGTAGGATTTTCTTTGTCAAAGTGCGCTACCCACGACTTCTCACTAAAAGTTAGCTCTAATTTATTCCTGTAACCTTGAGTTTGCTCGCAGCCAGCAATAGGCAATACTTGAAATTCTTCAATGCCACCCAATCTCTGCATGGCATCAATGACCTGTTGCTGTTTAAAAGCCAATTGATCTTGATACGATAAATGCTGCCATTTACAGCCACCGCATAAAGTGAAATATTCGCAAAACGGTTCTATTCTTGACTTAGATTTTTCATGGAAACGCACTATTTGGCCTTCCATGAACTTCTTTTTCTTTTGAACAACGCGTACATCAACTACATCACCGGGCGCTGCGTATTTTACAAAAACTACCTGATTGTCAACCCGCCCAATACTGTGACCTTCGGCACCTGCCGAGGTAATCTCCAACTTCTCTATGAACTTGGCTAATTTCTGTCTTCTCGCCACAGATGTTAGGATTTCTTTTCTCTAGCCAATCCTAAAAGTTGCAAAAAGTCTGCCGGCGGCAAAAATCCTGGCTGAACATATCTTGCCTCATCTTGGCCCACATTTGGCCAAAAAATGGTTGCCGGAAAACCAGTAACTTGCCCGTTACCCAAATATTGCAACAACTCAGGAGCTTGCATTTTCTTGTTTGCAAATGCAAATTCTTTCGCTATTTCTGGATTGAATTTCACACATACAAAATAGGTATTCAACTCTTTGATTACCCCTGGATCTGTATACGTTTTCTTATCCATCACCTTGCACCATCCGCACCAATCAGTATAGGCATCAACCAGAAGAATTTTACCTTCTTTCACCGATTTCGCGTAACCTTCCTCAAAACCGTACCACTTCAATTCCGTGCTTACGGGTTCATCTGAGGTACTTGTGTTTTCGAGGGACGTATTAACAGCTAAAGCCTCTGTTGATGTTTGTACATCGGCCACTGTTGAATCATCATTTGTCTGCTTGCTGCTCGAATTTGAACAAGCCAAAATTGCAACCGCCAATACTACAACGCCTGCAATGAAACTATACTTTTTCATACTTTTACTTAACTACAAATTACGTGCCTTTATTTTGGTCTTGAAACTAATGTCTAAAGATTTGACGGTATGTGTCAAAGCGCCCACGCTGATAAATTGAACTCCTGTAAGAGCATAATCTCTGATTGAATCTCTGGTAATTCCACCAGAAGCTTCGGTTTCAGATCTTTTATCAACCAATTTCACTGCTTCCTTACAAAGATCAATACTGAAATTGTCGAACATAATTCTATCTACTTTATTGACCAAAGCTTCGTTTACTTCGTCTAAATTTCGGGTTTCAACCTCAATTTTCAAGTCTAACTTCTGCTCTGAAAGAAATTTACGAGTCTTTTCCACTGCGGCCGTAATGCCACCGGCAGAATCGACGTGGTTGTCTTTCAACATAACCATATCGTAAAGCCCTATTCTGTGATTTTGAGCCCCGCCCAAAGAAACTGCCCACTTCTCCAACATCCTTAGTCCAGGAGTGGTTTTACGAGTATCTAACAAAGTAACACCCGTATCTTTCACAAATTCTACCAAATTGCGGGTTTGTGTGGCAACACCAGACAGTCGTTGAAGTACGTTCAACATCAACCTCTCCGCCTTTAGCAAAGAACGGATATTGCCTTCGGCCGTAGCCAAAATGCTTCCTTTTTCCAAGAAATCACCATCCCTCGAAAGCAAATCAAATTGAATGTTTGAATCTACTCTATTCAAAAATACTTCGGCCCATTCAAGTCCGGCAATAACACCATTCTCCTTCAGAATAAGCTGCGAGGTTCCTATGGCATCCGCTCCTATGCTTCCCAAAGATGAAAAATCGCCTGCTCCCACATCCTCAGCCAACCATAAATCCATCGATTGAATGAATTCTAGAGAGGTAAAACTCAACTTAAGCATGTATCAAACCTAAGGCTTTAGGGTTTTACCAAATTAACTGCGGCCGTTGAACCGTCTTTAGCTCGAATCAATAACAAGTAATTTCCGGCTGTCCAGTGTTTACCGTAAATAGATAGGTGCGATGCAGAAGTATTGCTTTGATAAACCGTACGCTCAAAATAATCAATCACATAAACATCAACATTCTTGCCGTTAAACCCTTTTAAATCCACTTGAAATTCATCCACCACAGGATTTGGATACACATTTATGGTTACCTCTGGAGTTAACACCTTAGTTTGTTTTGCGGGTTGACATAAATCACCCGTTGGCACATGCGACATATCCGAAAACTTCACATAACAAGCCCATTCTGGATAGTCTACAAACGGATTTCTATTTCCTTGAACTGATGCTTGAGCGATATATTCTTGACGGGCAATTTCCCATTTTGTTGGAGGATATTGTGTATTCCAACGCTTCAAAACGAATTCGTCTTGTATTTCATAGATGAACTGATTGCTGGTTGGCAGAGTAAAGGGTGTTGACGTAGAATGGTAGGTCACACACTCATATAAATTCGCACGCGCCGCAGATCCTTTCGCAAAGTCACGGGGTTCGTAAGCAAAATTACCTGCGCTATCTTTACCGTATTTACCAGCAACGAAAGTTGATCTTACCTCTTTCAGGTTGTTTAAAGGATAATTTGACCTTACAGCATTAGCCTCCGTCTGATGAACTGTTCTTAAAACATGAAGATCACTGTAATGCGGCCCGTCTTGATTTGCGGTACCCATGTAACTGAAAGGATAACAGTGTTCCCTAGACATAACAGCGTGAGAGAATGGCGGAGTATAAACGTAGTTATAACCTGTATAAAAACAGTCTACCACGCGGTCACCGTTGGTTGTGTCGCGAGCTTCAAAATTGTCAACTACTGTTGAAGAATAATTGCTGTAAAAAACCTGTCTGTGGTTCTTCAACAAGGTTTGCAAATCTGCTAAGAAGGTAGAAGCTTTCGGGTCAATACCATCATAATAATTAGCAACTTGCAATCCAGGAGTAGTTACTTTGGATGAAACCACTTTACTTTGGTTGTAATTGGTATATGTGCCGTACCCGTTATACCCATAAACAGTGATAGTATATTCGGTATTCGCTACTATATTGTCAATGTCAATTTTCGAATTATCTCCGTTATTTGACACAATTCTGGAGTTACCCAAATAAGACCCTACATCGTAGAATTGTTCATCTGCAGGTGAACTTGAGGGAGCACCTTCTTTGGTAACCATCACCAAATACCGTTCAGCATCACTTTTATTGAAACTCGCTGCTATTCTGAAAGCCTTGGCATCAACCGATAAGTTAGAAACCCCGTTCAAAGGTTCTGTTGCCGTTTTACCCTTAATTGTTTGTACGGTTAAATCAAAAGTATCAATATCTGGGTCATTGGAAGCTATATGAATGGTAGCTTCATGGGTTCCGGCACTTGTAGCAGTTAGATGCACCAAAACAGAGGTTGACTCTAATGGCTTAATGGTAATGGGGGCTGAACTTTGCAACTCAAAACTAGAAGCTTGAGCTCCTGAAAGTTTCAAATCAGAAATGACCAAATCTTCCTTTTTACTGTTGTTTGCTACATTCAAAGTGATCAGGGTATCGTTTCCTGTTTGCACTTTACCACCATCAATTTGCAGCTGACCACTATAAGAAATTTTGATTTCAGGTGTAATCCCCGCAGGAGCAGGAAATACTTCAAAGTGATCTACCGCTAAATTGTAATTGGAGACTTTAGACTTGTAAAATATTCTAAAGTATCTAGCTTTTGAGCTAACTCTAACCATGTGTTTGGTAGAATTATTTTCAATATTATCAATATATTCCTTGATATTGGTCCAGTTAGTTCCATCTGCACTTTCATCGCAAGTTACTGTTCCCTTCCAACCAGGATAGGAAGGAGGATTATTGGTACCAGCAAAATAAAACGAAATGGTATCAGCCTTTCCAGACCAATGAGCCATTATATACTCTCCTGAATAATCCAATCTGCAAGCATTAGGCGTGCTAAAAACCAAATTGGAACTGGTATACACTGTTTTCCCACCGGCAGGACCTAAATCAGCAGAAAATCCGGTTGGAGTAGTCGCAGCATCAAAGTCCCATTTCATGGGCAAAGTGCCTTGTGCATTCACGTTCAGGGTGAAATAACCTAACAATGCAATGATTATATTTTTTTTCATATTTTTTTAAATTAAAACGACACCCGAATACCTGTGGTGTACCTCAAGCCTTGTGAAACAAACACCTCTAAATTTCGGGGGTTGAAAACATTTCTAGCTGCAGATGGGTCACTAATATCACCCGCGGTGCTTCTGTGTTGGGCATCACTGATGTACAAATTGTTTGTCATGTTGGAGATGTTGAAATACAGACGAACTTTCACACTGTTCTTCAAATCAAAGGCATAGCCTCCGTTAAAATTCATGTACCAATAATTTGGAATCTTAAATGATTCTTTACCGGCCATATCTCCGCGCAATGCAATGGGTTCAAAATCTGCAAAATGCTTTCCAAAATAAACATATTGAAGTGAAAAGTAAGCCCCTTTCAAATAGGTAGGCTCCCAACGTATCAGACCAGCAACTTGATTTTGTGCGGCATCACCCACATGAACACCCGCTGCATCAAAATCAAACTGACCTATTGAATCTCCCGCATCGTTTCTCACCGTAGCATTGCTTCCAGATCTCCAAATCCAATCACCTGCAGCCAATGAAAACTCCAAAGAAATTCCGTCGCCAGCTTTGATTGCAGCCTGTAATTCAGCACCCATATGTCGAGCTTTAAGTCCGTTGATGTTATAAGTCAACGGATTGTCATCAGCATCTCTGAAGGTGGGCTGAAAATCAACGGGTCTATTTTCCCAAAGGGTATAATAGGCGTTCAGGTTTAAGGCTATTCGCTTGTTCTTGTATCCTGAACCTCCTTCTAAGGCGTAAACTATTTCGTTTTTAGCGTCTTGAATTTGGGTATTTCTATTGTCAAACACGTTGTTGAATCGAGTGGGTCTATTCAAATAACCCAAATTTACAAACGTATTGAATTTACGGGTAAAGTTATAGTTTGCACCCGTCTTTAGGGTATAACCAAAGAAGTTAACCCAAGGTGTTTTTTGAGCGTTTCCGGAAGAATCTTTTTTGAAATAATCAACTCGCTGGTAAGCGGTTTGACTTCCACTCACGTTAAAAAATGCCGACAGTTGATTTTTGGTATATTCAGCTTCTAAATAAGCACCCGCCCAACGCACCAAACCATCGTTGTGATAATTGAAAATATCACCTTTTTTGTATAAGTGGTCTTTGTCATAACTTGGATTCATTTCATTCGCATCGGGAATGAAATAGTCCCCACCAATTAAATCATAAACCTCTCTGTAGTGCTGAGCTCTGTATGTTCTTAAATCAATACCACCTGTCAAATTGGTGCGTTTGGTGATTTTATATTGCGTGGTATTCAACAAACCATACCAACGGTGATTATTGACTCCTCTCAATAAAATGCCCGATGATTTTCTCAAATCATTTGAATATTTAGGATCATACGCTGAGGTAAATCCTAAATCAACATTTTGCTCGTATACAGACTGAAAGTTGTATTGGCCATAGGGGTTAGGAGCTTGTTTGATGCGTTCTCCAGCTGTTCCACCTCCGTTGCCTTGTGACATATACACAATGGTATTCGAAAACCATTTGGCGTTGGGCTTGTAATCGTATTTTAAATAAATCTGAGGCTTATGAAACTGATTCACACGCTCATTCACTCTGAATTGTTTACCAGAATATTCCAATTGACCGTTATTCTGATTAAGAGTAACACCCGTATCTAGGTATCCCCAATGTTGGTTATACTTTCTGCCTTGATTCACGGGCATTCCAGCGACAACGGTATCCATTCCCAATTGCCTAGCCAAACCGTCATCGTACAAACTCAATCTCGCTTTAAAAGAACGTTGACCGTGAGCCTGAGGTGCACCTATCGCTGTAAATGATAGAGAATGTTTCTTGCCCCATTCTTTTTCTACCTTGAAGAAATAGGCATACATATCATCAAATAAACCATCCACATATCCGGTTGAGGTTCGCTTTGTTAATGAAGCCACCATACCCCAATCGCCTTTCAATCGGCCACTGCTGTAATCTAAACTGAATTTTTGATATCTTGAATCACCTACCTCAACGTTGGCTGCTATCGAAGCATTTCTTGTGATGCCTTTAGTAATGATGTTCATGGTTCCGCCCACTGCGGGATTTGCAATTCTGCTACTCCCCAATCCGCGTTGAACCTGAGTCAAGGCAGTTACACCACTAAGACCAAACCAGTTACTCCAATAAACCCAACCATTTTCCATGTCGTTCACTGGTATACCGTCTATCATAACGGCTATGTTTCTTTGACTAAATCCACGAATGGTAATACGAGCATCTCCTGACCCACCACCCTGCTGAGTTGCATATACACCTGGCGTATTATTCAACAACATAGGCATATCAGCACTACCCAGACGTTCACTGATTTCTTTGCCACTTAAGTTACTGTAGGCTATGGGTGTTTTGCGATCTTTAGCCACCGAAGCCACAATCTGAACAGATTGTATACTAGCGCTCAAATTTTCCAATGCAAAGTTTACATCGGTAATTAAATTTCTATCGGCTTGGATATAGATAGTGTCTGGATTGTAACCTTCCAAAGAAGCCACAATCTGATACTCACCCATGGGTAGGTTCAGTGAGTAAGTGCCATTTTTAGAAACTTGTGCACTGACTGACTTTGCCTTAACAATGGCCCCTTCCAAAAGTTCACCCGATAATTGGTCTACTACTCGGCCTTTTATTACCGATTGAGCCTGAATAGTTGAAAATCCTACAAAAACGATTGAAGCTAGAAGAAGCCTTTTTAAAAGCATTAAGTATTAATTTTTAATGAATCTTTCTTGTTTCATTTGACCGTCTTTCAAGGTCAAATTCAAAAAATACATTCCAGAGATCAACCCCTTTGCATCAATTGCTCCGCTAAATGAACCTTGAGCAATAACTTGTCCAAAGGCATTTAAAACCTCAAAACGTTCAACGGCTACCGTAGTTTCAAGGTAAATCTGCCCATCAACGGGGTTTGGATATAGTTTTACAGCAGGAACGATTGAAATCCTTTCGCCACTCAAGGTTTTACAACCTGATCCATGCACACCCAAGGAATCAAACATGTCGCGTGGGTGAATATCCCATTCCGCTGAAGGATCAAAATACTGAGGATTCCAAGCTTGAGGAGCTGTTGCGGTCAATCCTCTTTTAATAGGTGCTATTGTGTCACACCCAGTCAAAACTTGATATTTTCTGATCAATGTTCTGTTAGCAGTATACCAAGTCCCAAGTCCCTTATTGTAAGGAAATGAATCGCTCCAACCAACCGATGGTGGTCTTTCACCAATTTTACCCATGATGTCTACCAACAACCAAGTACTGTATTGCTCGTTCCATTTATCCAAAGACATGGCGTCATCGCCATTGAAAGACATAGAGTATGAGGTATTATAATCTTTGCTTAAGAACAAATCAGCCTTCAATCTCAATTCTTCTACAACCGGAGTATCAATACCGATTTGTGTAGTATCTCTCCTGTCAAGAACCAGAACCACGACATCTTGAGGTTGAATTGTTCCAGACAATGCATCGCTGTATTGCTTATCCCAAGTAGCTGATCCATTTTGCCAACGGGTCAATCGGTATTGAGATAAATCTATTGGATGGGTTGTAGGATTGTAGATTTCAATGGCTTTATTATTTCTTGATCCCTCAATGTATTCACTCATAAACAACTCTTGGCAAGAAACAACTCCTTGGGCTTTCAAATCTGCATTAAAAAGTTGCAGCGCAGAAATTGCGGAAAACAAGATTAATTTTCTCATAATTATCTACAAATTTCCCAAAAAATATCCGCACCTCAAACAAAATGAACTTATTTTACAGCAGGTTAACCAAATTTAACCCTATGCTCATTCGAAATTCATCCATTTTCATCGTTTTTTTCTTCTTTTTCTGGGGATGTTCAACGCCAAAATATATAACTGAGTCATCAGCTAATTTGGCAGTAAGTCAGAATATACTGCCTGATTCCGCTGTCGTTTATTGGCTGAAGCCATATAAAGATTCTGTTGAGCTCAAAATGAGCAAAGTTATTTCTAAAACCAGCAATGATTTACTCAATATCAGATACAAGGGCAAAATAGATCAAAGTCGATCTCAAGAAGCAAACATTGCCAGAGTTTGTGCTGATTTCATGCACCAAACTGCACAATCATGGGCATCAAACAACCCCTTAACGAAAGTAGATCTTACTATATCCAATTACGGGGGATTCAGAGTATCATTGTTTTCTGGAAATATTACCCTCGGCCAAGTTTATGAACTTTCACCTTTTGACAACGAAATAGTCTTAGTTCAATTGAACGGCCTTCAAATGGATTCACTTTTGAATCAGATCGCCCAAAAAGGCGGTTGTCCTATAGCCAATGCCCAAATAACCTTGGGAGCAGACCGTTGGTTAAAAGCAACAATAAATGGAAACGCCTTTGACAGCCGAAGAAATTACTGGGTGGCAACCAATGACTTCATGCAACAAGGAGGAGACGGATTTACCGCGCTAAAATATCCCCAGAAAAAAATTCAAACAGGAATCTTGGTGAGAGAAGCCCTCATCAACGGTTTTTCTCGTGAATTTGAAGAGACTGGCGACATCAACCCCAGAAACGAAGACCGTTTTATTTTCACAGAAAACCAATGAACAGAAAAAAATTCATTCAACTATCATCCACATTGGTTGCTGGCAGTTTGCTCCATGCAAATGAACTGGAAGCGTCGGAAATTTGGAACAAAGAAGAATTGGTTATTCTACATACCAATGATTTTCACAGCCGATTTGAACCCTTCCCCAGCACCCACAAAACGTGGGGAAATAAAGGAGGAATTTCTCAATTAAAAACGCTGATTGATCAATTCAGAAAACAATACAAAAATGTAGTATTACTAGACAGTGGCGATGTTTGGCAAGGCACCGCTTACTTCAATGTTTTTAAAGGACACCCAGAGCTTGAATGGATGAAAAACGTCAATTATCAAGCTACAACTATAGGAAATCATGACTTTGATCTTGGCATTGATCATCTGTGTGAGTTGCGAAAAAAATATGAAACTCCCACTGTTTTATGCAACTACCAAATCAATCACAAAGGTTTTCAGGAGATCATAAAACCTTATAAAATCATTCAATCTGGCACAATCAAGGTAGGCATTACTGGCGTTGCCATTGATTTTCACGATCTACTTCCCCAAAAATCGTACGAAGGTATTATTTACCAAGACCCCATTGAACCTCTCCAAAGAACCGTCAATGAACTTAGACTAAATCAAAGTTGTGACATTGTGATTGTATTGTCTCACTTGGGATATAAATATGAATCAGATAAAATTGATGACCTTAAATTAGCACAACATACTTACGGCATAGATGCCATTTTGGGCGGACATACACACACATTTTTAGAGAAACCCAAATCCATCAAAAACAAAAAGGGGAAATATACCATTGTAAACCAAGCCGGATGGGCCGGGCTGCAATTAGGTAAACTCCATTTCCATATTTAATCACATTCATGAATAACCAGCATATTACAGATACCGAAGATCCCGAAGCCCTTTTTGAACATTTTGCCTTTACTGTTGATCCTGGCCAAGAGCCCATGAGAATTGACCGTTGGTTAATGCATAGAATTGCTCATGCATCGAGAACTAGAATTCAAGCAGCCATTGAAGCAGGCAGTGTTTTAGTAAACGAAAAGCCTACCAAAAGCAACTATAAAGTTAAACCCAAAGACCATATTCGAATTTTACTCCCAGAAGAACCCCGCGATACCGAAGTTTATCCTGAAAACATACCCCTGGATATGGTGTTCGAAGATGATGATTTGGCCATCATCAACAAGCCAGCCGGAATGGTTGTTCATCCAGGCGCGGGAAATCCATCAGGTACTTTGGTCAATGCTTTGGTTTATTACTTTGGACAATTACCCGTGAAAGCCGAAAATCACCGTCCAGGGCTGGTGCATAGAATTGACAAAGACACTTCAGGATTATTGGTTATTGGTAAAAATGAATTTGCGCTGAGTTTCTTAGGAAAGCAGTTTTTTGATCACAGCATTCACAGAAAATACTGGGCATTGGTTTGGGGCGATTTACAGAAAGAAGAGGGCACCATTAAAGGTTATCTTGCACGTGACCCCAAAGACCGAAGAAAATCGAAACACTATGACACCCCCGAAGAAGGCAAACTTGCCATCACACATTATAAAATCCTTCAACGATACCACTATTTAACCTTGGTAGAATGCACCTTGGAAACCGGCAGAACCCACCAAATCAGGGCTCATTTTTCATCGATTGGACACCCATTGTTCAGCGATGAAATGTATGGGGGGGCTACCGTAATCAAAGGAGCTGGAATACCAAAATTCAATAGGTTTATCAGCCTTCAAATGCAATTAATGCCAAGGCAGGCACTGCACGCCAAAGAAATTGGCTTTATTCACCCAACTTCCAAAGAAGAATTGTTTTTAGAAAGTGAATTGCCCAGTGATTTTCAGAATCTATTAAATGAAATGTCAAATTTCTTTAATTAAAGATGAACAAAAAAGGGGCTTTAGGACCCCTTTTTTTTTGATATGCTGTCAGGAAAAAAATTCCCAACAGAGAATGGAAAATACGAGTAATAAAACTGCTATTACTCGTATTTTAGTTCAATCTTATTGCTTCTAGGTACGGCTTGACACGTTAAAACAAAGCCATCTTGGATTTCCTTGTCTGACAATCCCTCTCTCTCTAACATATGCAAACTACCCACTTTTACCTTAGCTCTGCAAGTGGTACATACACCCACTGTGCAACTGTATGGAGGGTCAATGCCCTGCTTCATAGCTGCATTCAAAATGGTTGTATCTTTGTCGCAAGTAATGGTATGCGTTTTTCCGTATACTTCAATCGTTACCTCAGCCTTGCCTGTAAAAGTAGCATCTGCTGTCTCTTCTACTTGTTCTGTTTTGGACGTTGGAGCTGAGAAATATTCAATATTAATTCTATCTGATGGCACTGAAATACCCATCAAACCAGACTTAATAACTTCCATCATAGGTCCAGGTCCGCAGATGAAATAGTGGTACTGATCAAATGAACCCCCTATTTTGCTTTTTACAATATTCTGAACCTTATCTTCAGTTAATTGTCCCTTCAATCCAAACCAAGTTAAAGGCGCCTTATCGTAACTCAAAAGCACCTGGAAACGGCCGCTGAATTTTGATTCCATGTCCTTTAACAAGGCTTTAAATATCACAGATTCAGGGTCGCGATTGGCATAAACCAAACTCACCTTGCTGTTGGGTTCATCATTCAAAATGGCTTTGGCAATACCCAGAACGGGAGTGATACCGCTTCCACCGGCAAACAAAACAAAATTACGCGAAGCACTAGCAGTTGGAACTACGGTAAACTTACCCATAGGAGGCATTACATTCATCACAGCTCCTTCTTTAATCTCTGAGTTGAAATAATTACTCATTCTGCCGCCATCTACGCGCTTGACGGTAACAGCGGGCATACTATCAACACCTGAATAAGTGCACAAAGAATAACTTCTTCTTACCTTCTCACCGTTTATTTCAGCTTCAAACGTCAAATATTGTCCAGCTGTGTAAGAGAATTGTTCTTTTAACTCAGCAGGTACATCAAAATAAAAGGTCGTTGCATCTGAAGTTTCTGCAACCACTTTCGCAACTTTTAATTGATAAAATCCTTCACTCATTATTTTACAAAATTACTGCCTTTTAAGTATGTTTTTATGTACAAATAGTAATGTGTGCATTAGTTTCAAAATACTACTGCCGAATATTCAACAAATTGCATCATCAATGATTGACGCTTTTTTTACCCCTATACCCGAAGAAACATATCAACCATTCAAAGGCAAAAAAGCCTTACTCGGCGGCAATGTACAGGCCCATTTCCTTACATTTCCAAAGCTCCAAAAACCCAAAATAGCCCTCATTGGACTGGGCGACAGAGCCAACGAGGTGCGCAAACAATTGTACTCACTTGCTTGGCGATTCGATAAATTACCCATTGTAGACTTAGGAAATATTGTTCAAACATCTGATAAAAAACAGCAAGAATTTGCCATCTCCGAAGCCATTGGCGAATTGATTTCTCTCAACATAACCGTTATAGTTCTAGCTGAAACAGATCCTCAACTTTACGCTCATTTTAACGCCTACAGAAACTCCGATGACTCTGTAGAATTGGTGCACGTCAGTTCCACATTAAACTTCGACAAAGATTCTGACCTAAACCGTATTGTTTCAACCAATCAAAACAAACACCTATTCAATATAGACTTTTTGGGTACTCAATCTTATTTGATCACACAAGAAACTTCAAATACACTAGAAAAATTATACTTCGAAAATTACCGTTTGGGTATGCTCAGAAACCAAATGGAAGAAACCGAACCCGTGCTCCGAAGTTCGCATTTGATGTCGTTTGATTTAAATTCTATCAGATTTTCGGATGCGCCAGGGGTATCTCAGCCCAATCCCAACGGATTTTACGCCGAAGAGGCCTGCCAAATTGCTCGTTATGCTGGACTATCAAACAAATTATCTTCCGCACAATTTTACGGTTTTAGCCATTCACCGTGTCCAATCACCGACAATCTTGCCGCTCAATTGATTTGGTATTTCCTAGACGGTTACATCACTAGGTACAATGACCATCCCGATAAAGAAGATGCTGATTATCTTATTTACAGGAACAAACTAGAAAGTACAGGGCACGAAATCAACTTTTATAAAAGCCGTAAAAGCAATCGATGGTGGATGGAAATACCCCACCCTTATGACAACCAAACTTTTTTCATTGGTTGTTCATACAAAGATTATCAACTGGTGTGTGACGGAGAAATGCCTGATCGCTGGTGGAGAGCTTATCAGAGACTCATTTAAATTCTCTTGTCAATCAATAACACAAAACAGTGTATCAATATTTCAATGTTCCTTCTGCAAAGTCGTAACATCCAAAAACGCCCAAAGAACCCTCGGAGAAATTTGACATAAATAAAGTAGGCTCATTGAACGGGGTTGCATCGTATTGAAATTGGCTCAAATAGTAATTGCGATAAGCTTTGTCCATCGTGTAAATAGCCCCCTCAAATTGCTGCAAGGTAAATGGTGGCTCATTTCCCCAACCGGCATAAAAACTGCTTCGAGTCAACATTTTTGGCATGAAGTCAGTGTTATTACCTTGTTTCATGATTTCTTGAAAATACAATTCTACAGGAAAATAATTCTTTGCAGAATCCAAGAAACTTGCTTCTAATTGAGGAGAAACATAAAAGCGCTCGTCCAACCCTTTATACTCAAACTCTAAAGTATAGGGAATGGTAGTATAATCCCAGCCCATACCGCCTTGGTCTTCAGGCTCTCGCATTTCAAAATACGATATTCTTGCCTTGGTAAAATCCGCTCGCGGTGGAACCGTTGATTGTGCCTTGAAAACCTTTCCGTCTGGCATTGTAACAGACAACTCATAAGTTAATTTTGGAACAAGCACAATTCTATTGAAGTCAAGTCTGTATAAACCAGAACCCGTTGAATAAAAGGTATCTGAGATCTTGCCTGACAAATCGGTCATCACAACAGCACAACCCTTGACGGTTTCTGCCGTATCGTCCCATTTACGTTTTCCATAATACGGCTTGGTATAAGTAATTTGTACTTCGGCATAAGGCATTTGGGGTGTCATTAAACACATAATGACAGGTTTACGCTCAAATTTAGGCGGATCAACCTCAGCATCTCTTTCACAAGATGTTAACAATCCGACAAAAACCCATAAAAATGCGATAGTTCTGAAAAGCTTCATAATGATGATTATCTAAATTTAAAGGACCATGAAAGTGACGGAATAATTGGAAATAATGTTACTTTTTTCAAACCCCAATTTTCTTCTCCCGTCTGCCAATTGTAGCTGGTGCTACCATAATAAAAGAACGGATTAAAACGGTTATATGCGTTATAAAAACTCAGTTCCCAAGTTTCGCGACCTCGGCGTTTCTCTCGGTGAAATTGCATACCCACATCTAAACGATGATAAGCCTCCATCCTGAATGAATTCCGAGATCCATAATCGGTCATCCAATTGCCTTGATTTTGGAACTTTGGACTCCAAATAATGGGAAACCTACTCATGCTGTGTCCGTTACCGGGAATCATACCTTGTGGGGCAGTAATGGCATTTCCTGTACCATAGACCCACGTAGCTGAAAAGGTCAATCTTTTAGAAGCCTTGTAAATTCCCACAATAGAAATATCGTGTCGGCGATCGTATTTCGCCCAAAATACTCTCCCTTGATTCAATTCAGGAAACTTTAGTTGCGTCCAACTCAATGTGTACCCAACCCAACCCGAAAGTTTTCCTATCTTCTTCTGCAAAAACAACTCCGTACCGTAACTCCATCCCTGCCCTGAGGTAATGGCATTTTCCCAATTCCTAGAATCAGTTGGTGCTTGCATATCAAACAAATCATCTGATCCCAACAAGAAAGAAGCCCCTTCTTTGTATTGAATCACGTTATTCATATGCTTGTAATATCCTTCCAAAGTAATACTGTACCCGCCTTTTAGATCTTTTGCAACCCCAACCGCAGTTTGTTCGCTGCTCATGGGAGCAATATTTGCTGTAGCTGGCACCCACAAATCAGTAGGCAATGAAATGCCCGAGTTGCTCAATAAATGAATGTATTGATTCATTCTTGCATATGACCCTTTCAGGCTCAAAGACGGATTCAAATTATAGGCCACCGATAAACGAGGCTCTGGAAAAACGTATTGCTTTTCATCTACTTGGTAATGACTCAATCTAATCCCAGGATACAATTGAAGTTTACCCAATTTCCATTGGTCTTCGATGTAAATGCCCGATTCAACCGTGATGATATTTTTAATGGCTCTATTGATGTTAAAATCAAATCCACCTTTCACCACAACTGCACCTGGAGAAAATTGATGTCTGATGCTGCTGATACCAAATCTGACCTGATGATCTGGTGCAGGACGCCAATCAAAATCGTATTTAATTCCTATATCATTGATTAAACTTTGATACTTCAAACTAAAGGTATCAAATGGGCTTTTATCCTCGACACTGATGCCCAACTTGTAATGACTATAGATCAAGGATGCGTTTGAAAACAACCTTGGACTAAAAACGTGATTCCAACGGGTAGTTAAAGTTCTATTTCCCCATCCAAAATCAGAAGACACCTTATAATCACCGTCTTTAATTGTTGCGTAGAATTTATCCTGTCCAAAATAACCACTGACATATAATTTGTCGTTGTCTGAGATTTCGTAATTGGCTTTGGCGTTGAAATCATAGAAATAATAACCGAGATTTCCGCCGTTGCTGGCAAGCATAATGAAGGGTTGCATCAATACGTCTAAGTACGTCCTTCTACCAGAAATCATGAATGAACTTTTACCCTTTTTGATGGGTCCTTCGAAAGTGAATCTAGAACCTATCATACCAATACCCACCTCTCCAGAATATTTTTGGTTGTTACCTTCTTTCATGGTTAAGTCAATCACACTAGAAAGCCTGCCGCCATACCTTGATGGGAAACCGCCTTTAACTAATTCTACTGATTTTAGAGCATCTCCATTGAACACCGAAAAGAAGCCAAAAAGGTGAGTGGCATTGTAAACTACAGCTTCATCTAAGATCAATAGGTTTTGGTCTGGGCCGCCTCCGCGGACATAAATACCGCTTTGTCCCTCGCCCCCTTTTTGAACACCAGGCATCAGTTGAATGACTTTCAATACGTCTTTTTCTCCCAACAAGGCCGGAATATCTTTAATCTGATTAACAGGAATATCAACCTTACTCATTTCTACCTTGTCAGCCACCATGTTTTTCTTACTGACAATGTTCACCGCTTCAATTTTGTCTAAATCTTCCAACGGTAAAATCTCTAAATTCACGGTAGTATCTTTGGTTCCAGACCAAATAAAAGCATTTGGCTCATATCCGGTCATATTAACTAAAACCATTTGTTGTTTTCCTGATTCAACCGTCAACGAGTAAAATCCGTAACTATTGGTAAAGGTTTGCAGGGATTTAGGAAAGGCTTCGATCGTTTCCACCGCCGAAATACTAATGCCTCCAAATCGTTCACCCGATGAAGCATCGCGCACAAATCCAGATACGGTAAACCTTGATTGTGCTTGAGCGGAAGCAGCGATTAAACATCCCAAGAAAAACAATAGCAAGCGCTGGAAAGTATTTTTTAATTTCATAAAAATGAATGACAACGTTGAATGTAACACTTAAACTACGAGTATCCCCCAAAAAAAGTTACACGGCAACTGCACCTTTAATTGCAGGATGAGGATCGTAGCCTTCCACTTGAAAATCGGAATACACAAAATCAAATAATGACTTTACGTCTGGATTGATTTTCATGATTGGATAGGGGCGAGGTTCTCTTGTGAGCTGTAAATTTACCTGTTCAATGTGATTGGAGTAAATATGTGCATCACCAAATGTATGTACAAAATCACCGGGTTGAAGATGGCAAACCTGGGCCATCATCAGGGTTAACAAAGCGTAACTTGCGATATTGAATGGAACACCAAGGAATAAATCAGCGCTCCTTTGATAGAGTTGGCAGCTTAATTTTCCGTTGGCTACATAAAATTGAAACATAGTATGACAAGGCATCAAGGCCATTTGATCAATTTCTCCCACATTCCATGCATTGACCAAAATACGGCGTGAATCAGGATTGTTTTTGATCATGTTGATGGCCTCTGAGATTTGATCAATGATGCGGCCGTCTTTGGCTTCCCAAGAACGCCATTGTTTGCCATAAACTGGCCCTAATTCGCCATTTTCATCTGCCCATTCATCCCAAATACTCACCCCGTTTTCTTTCAAATAAGCAATATTGGTTTCACCTTTAATGAACCACAATAACTCGTGAATGATGCTCTTTAAATGAACCTTTTTTGTGGTAATCAATGGAAATCCTTCCGATAAATCAAACCTGATTTGGCCGCCAAACACACTTATGGTTCCTGTACCGGTGCGATCGGTTTTTTTTGCTCCGTTTTCGAGCACATGTTTTAGGAAAGTTTCGTACTGATTATACATTTTAAGGTGCAATTTCAAACAAATTTACGAATTCCATATTGGTATGCGGGTTGTTAAGCCCAAAAAATTACTATTTTTGCCACCTCTTATAAGATAGAATATGGCTGAACTGATTACCATGCCCAAAATGAGCGACACAATGACCGAAGGGGTTATTGTTCGTTGGACAGTAAAAGTGGGAGATACGGTTAAAAGTGGCGACATCATCGCTGAAGTTGAAACAGATAAAGCGACCATGGATATGGAGGTTTACTCCAAGGGTACCATTTTGCACATCATGGTGCAAGAAGGTGAAGCTGCTGCTATTGATGCCCCTGTTGCAATTGTTGGTGCAGCCGGTGAAGATTTCCAAGCTCTTTTAGCAGGAGGTTCAGCACCCAAAACAGCCAGTACAACTCCAGAAGCTAACGCTACTCCTGTAGCTGAAACTTCATCAACAAATACTTCTGCACCAGTTGCAACTCCTACCACCACTTCCGATGATTCTCGCTTGAAGGCAAGTCCTTTAGCAAGAAAAATTGCGGAAGATAAAGGCATAGACCTTAAGGTAGTGGCTGGAAGCGGCGAAAATGGTCGAATTGTTAAAAGAGATTTAGAAAACATCCAAACACCAGCTGCCTCTGCGTCTAACGCTGCTGTAACCAGCACTGCTGTTATGGGTGAAGAAAGTTATACCGAAGTTCCTGTTTCGCAAATGCGCAAAACCATCGCAGCCCGTTTGGGTGAGTCGAAGTTTACCGCACCTCACTTCTATTTAACCATTGAAATCAACATGGATAATGCCGTGAAAGCTCGCGAACAAATGAACGCCATCAGTTCAGTGAAAATTTCTATGAATGATATTGTGGTTAAAGCGGCAGCCTCTGCACTTAGAAAACACCCCAACATCAATTCTAGCTGGTTAGGCACTAAAATTCGTTACAATAATCACATTCACATTGGTGTTGCTATGGCAGTTGAAGATGGATTATTAGTACCTGTTGTGCGTTTTGCAGACCATAAATCACTCAGCCAAATCTCTAGCGAGGTAAAAGCATACGGTGCAAAAGCAAAAGAAAAGAAATTACAACCTCAAGATTGGGCTGGCAATACATTCACTATCAGCAACCTAGGCATGTTTGGAATTGATGAATTCACGGCAATCATCAATCCTCCAGATGCTTGCATCTTGGCAGTTGGAACAGTGAAAGACAGTGTAGGTGTTGTGAATGGTGAAATTAAACCAGTCAAAACCATGAAGGTCACCCTAAGTTGTGACCATAGAGTTGTTGACGGTACCATGGGAGCAGCTTTCCTACAAACCCTCAAAGACTACCTCGAAGAGCCTGTAAAATTGTTAGTATAAACAAAATAAAAGGCTGCCAAAAGGTGGCCTTTTTTATGAATCATATAAAGTGAAAATAAAATTCAATAGCATTCAAGATCTTGGAGATGCTCGCTATGCCGCTGCTGCTATGGCAGAATGGATGGGATTTGCCATAGATGGGGAAGCATCAATACCCGTTCAGCAGGTTCAAGAAATTATAGGTTGGTGCTCTGGCCCAAAAATCATCTTAGAAGTTAATGAACCAAACATCGATAAAATCAATGCTTGGATGAACATCATACCTGTAGATGGAATTCAATGCCATGAAGATCTGCTAGCTCTTCTAAAACCCCATTTTCCAGAAATAAAAGATTGGCTTTTGATGAACCAAAATGGCAGCCTTTTATTTCAAGATGAAATACTGATTCCCATGGAGTCAAACGAAGCATCTGCTCATCAACTTATAAAAGGAAATCCTATCTTCGGAATACACATTAATTGCCAAAAGGAAACTTCCGTCGGAAAAAAAGACTACGGAAATTGGAACGACTTTTTTGATATCATAAATGAATAATACCATGAAAAAAATCATTATCCCAGCCATTGCCATTGCGGCAATCATTTCATTGGGTGCATGCACAAACAACGAAGGTGCATTCACTGAAGAACAAAAAACCACACAAGACAGTACAGATCAATCCACTCAAGATGCTGCGTTTGATGAATTGATGAACGATACCAGCAGCAGCGATACCAATAACACACAATAAATAAAATAATGAAAGTAGCCGTAGTTGGTGCCACCGGATTGGTGGGAACAAAAATGTTGCAAGTTCTGCAAGAACGAAATTTCCCTGTAACTGAATTGATTCCAGTAGCCTCGCAAAGCAGCGTGGGTAAACAAATTCAATTCAACGGAAAATCTTATTCGGTGGTATCAATGATGCAGGCACTTTCTTTAAAACCTCAAATTGCTCTTTTTTCAGCAGGTGGAAGCACCTCCTTAGAATGGGCACCGAAATTTGCTGAAATTGGTTGCTATGTCATCGACAATTCAAGTGCTTGGCGCATGGATCCTGCGGTTCCATTGGTCGTACCCGAAGTGAATCCCGAAGCACTTAATGATTCAATGATCATTGCTAATCCCAACTGCAGCACCATCCAAATGGTGGTAGCCTTAAAACCCCTTCACCAAAAATACTCCCTAAAAAGAGTGATTGTAAGCACGTATCAATCTGTGACCGGTACCGGACAAAAAGCCGTGGAACAGCTCATGAATGAAAGAGCAGGTGTTGAGGCTCCCAAAGTATACCCATATACCATTGACCTGAATGTTCTGCCTCACATAGACGTTTTCCAAGAAAATGGCTACTCCAAAGAGGAAATGAAAATGATTCTCGAAACCCGCAAAATCATGTCGCTTCCTAACTTGAAAATCACCGCAACCACCGTGAGAATACCCACCATGGGCGGACATTCAGAGAGCATCAATGCAGAATTTGAACATCAACCTTCGCTATCTGAAACCCGACAATTATTGACTGATTTCCCGGGTATCATCCTACAAGACGATCCCCAAAATCTGTCATACCCCATGCCGCTCACCGCGCATGACCGCGACGAAGTTTTTGTAGGACGAATTCGATTGGACGAATCGCAACCCAACACATTGAACCTATGGGTAGTGTCTGACAACCTCAGAAAAGGGGCCGCAACCAACGCCGTGCAAATTGCAGAGCTTTTAAAAAACCAAAACAGAGTTTGATTGGTTAGTTAAGCATGTCTGAAGACAACGAAGTTCAATCTAACACCACCCAAGACAACCGTCCACTGTTCCTGAAAGATGCCCTCTATCAGGGCGAGTTGCATTCTGCTCCTTATGCATTGACGGTCAGTTCTCCTAAAATTGAACCCATCGATAAACGTTTGCTCAAGGCCAACGCGCATGAGGCTATGCAGCATCAGGCCGAGCAACAAATTCAAATGCTTAAAAAACAGGCCGAACTGCTCATCAAACAAGCAAAAGCCATCGAAGACCGACTCGCGCTCTCCCACTCCATTTACCGAGCTGAAATCAACTTCGAACCCATCATTCACGGCATTTATCACCTCTATCAGAAAACCGACGGAAGTCAAGTGCTCACCATGATTGCGCCCTACGAATGGGGCAAAACCATGCCTTTCGAGCAGTTCATCAACACTGTAAGATTGCTCCCAGACAAAACTTGGGAAATTCTCGCTTAATTTTTTTCCTTTCGGTGGACATCAACAGCCCTGCGCACGCTTCCCGTCTGAAGAAGCAACGCACGAGCTTCCTCTGGTGAAAGTCCGGTTTCTTCCACAATCATTCTCGTTCCTCTTTCAACCAACTTATGGTTGGTCAACTGCATATCTACCATTTTATTTCCCTTCACATGTCCCATCTTAATCATCACCGATGTAGTAATCATGTTCAAGGCCATTTTAGTAGCGGTACCTGCCTTCATACGCGTAGAACCCGTCACAAATTCAGGACCTGTAATAATTTCAATAGGATATTGAGCAACTTCTGCCACTCTTGAACCCTCATTACACACCACGCAACCAGTTCCAGCACCAAGTTCATTGCAAGCAGTCAACGCCCCAACTACATAGGGGGTTCTACCAGATGCAGCGATTCCAACCACAAAATCATTTTGATTGACATTCCACGCCCTCAAATCTTCAAACCCTTGATTTTCGTCATCTTCCGCATTTTCAACGGCCCTTCTAATGGCTTTATCCCCGCCAGCAATCAATCCAATGACCCGATCAAAATCTACCCCAAAGGTTGGCGGACATTCAGACGCATCAACAATTCCCAGCCTCCCTGAAGTTCCCGCCCCCAAATAAAACAGTCGTCCTCCATTGTTCATTTTCTCATAAACGGCATCTACCAACACCGCTATTTGCGGAATGGCCTTGGCCACATGTCCAGCAATGGTTTGATCTTCATCATTGATACCCTGCAACAACTGAAAAGTATCTTTTTGTTCCAAATGATCATGCCTAGAGGTACTTTCTGTATTCATTCTTCAACAAATTTACTCACACCTACCCAATGTTCTGCATTGCAATGTTTAGTTTTGCAAATCACAGCGGCCAGCCGTCAGCCGTCAGCCGTCAGCCGAAAGCTGAAAGCCGTCAGCCGATCACCGACAACCGATCACCAATAACCGACAACCAAAAAAATGTCCCTCCACAAAGAAATAAAATCAAAATGGCTCCAAGTAGTGGAGTTTATAGAAAAGAACTTCGAAAAAAAACCCGATTTGAATGCGGTGTTGTTTTTGATTGGCATTAGAGAACTCGGTCAAATAAACGAGAAACCCTTCACCAAAGAAGAGAAAACACACCTCATGCACATTGCTAATTGCAGGGTGCTAAGTTATTCGGGGTATTATAAACTCATTGGACAAGACCAGAACGGGTGGCCTGTTTGGGAAAAAGATCAGCCCATTCCTAATTTAACCTTGTTGGAACAAGAAAATTTGCTCAGACAACACATCATTGAGTACTTCGAACAAGAAGAGATTATCGTATTTGACGAATAATTGTAGATATCAAGCGCAATTGTGGTGAAAATTTCTAAATTTTTGCTATATTTGCAAGACTTTTCCAAAGTTAAAAGTTAGGAAGGGGGCAGGCGAAAAGCAGTCCCCTTTTTTATTGGATATGAAAAAGTTAGGAGATAAATTAAAAGCCCTCGTTGATCAAGAAGCTCAAGCTTTTGATCTCTTCGTTGTTCATTACACGGTAAGTCCTACCGGTTTGTTCCGCTTTTATGTCGACTCCCAAGAACCACTTTCAATGAAATCCTTGGCCGATTTCACCAAACAAGTTTCTAACTTGATTGATGAAGACGATTTTGGTGATCATCCTTTCACCTTCGAAATTTCCTCACCAGGAGCTGATGCACCTCTTAGAGACTTTAGACAATTTCACAAACACATAGGGAGATCTTTTGAAATTCATACCCAAGAAAATTCCTATACCGGAAAACTTGAGGCCATTGAGGGAGATATCCTTAAAATTATGAACGAATACAAAGAAAAGGGAAAGAAAAAAATAGAAATTCAACCTGTTGACGTTCCCTTTTCAGAAATAAAAGAAGCAAAAATTATCATAAGTTTTAAATAGTATGAAAGCAAAGTCCAAAGAGCTAGGGATAAACCTAGTGGAAAGTTTCTCAGAATTCAAAGAATTCAAGAACATCGACCGCGCCACCATGATGCGCGTGCTTGAAGATGTATTTAGAAACATCCTTAAAAAGAAGTACGGTCAAGAAGCTAATTTTGACATCATCATCAACACCGAAACCGGTGATATTGAAATGTACCACCTCCGACTGATTGTGGAACAAGGCGAAGTAGAAGATGAAAACCTACATATTTCTCTTTCAGATGCTCAGCAACTTGAAGCCGATTACCAAGTGGGAGAAGATTGTATTCAACAAATTGGCTTGGAAGACTTTGGACGTAGAAACGTATTGAACGCGCGCCAAGCTTTGATGTCTAGAATCATTGAACTTGAAAAAGACGAATTGTTCCGTAAATACGGAGATCGCCGCGGTGAAATTATCACAGGTGAAGTTTATAATGTTTGGAAACGTGAAATCATGGTTCTTGATGATGAAGGAAACGAATTAACCCTTCCTAAAGACCAAATGATTCCTCGCGATATGTACAAAAAAGGTGACGCCATTCGTGCTGTCATTAAAGATGTTGAAATGGATAAGGGCAGCCCAAAAATCATCCTTTCTCGTACCTCTCCTGAATTCTTGGAACGTTTATTTGAATTGGAAGTTCCTGAAATCTTAGACGGTTTGATTACCATCAAGAAAATTGTGCGTGAACCAGGCGAAAGAGCTAAAGTGGCTGTTGAAAGCTACGATGACCGCATTGATCCAGTTGGGGCTTGTGTAGGTGTAAAAGGTGCTCGTATTCATGGTATTGTTAGAGAATTACGCAATGAAAACATTGACGTGATCAACTTCACCACCAATGAAACCCTCTTCATTCAACGCGCTCTCCAACCTGCTGCAATTAGCAAAATGGACATCCAAGACGGAACCGCTAACGTATACCTTGAAAGCGATCAGGTTTCTTTAGCTATAGGACGTGGCGGACATAACATCAAGTTAGCGTCAAAATTGACCGGATATCAAATTGAAGTTTATCGTGTCAATGCCGATTCTGAAGATGACGTTGATTTGGACGAATTCTTAGATGAAATCGATACTTGGATTATCGAAGAATTTAAGAAAATTGGCCTAGACTCTGCAAAAGATGTACTGAGAACCTCAGTTCAAGATCTTCTCCAAAGAACTGACCTAGAAGAAGAAACCATTCTTCAAGTGCAGAAAATTCTACGCGAAGAATTCGACGAAGAATAAGACAATTTATAAAAACGGCCTTCCTTTGGAGCCGATCGGGGAAATTCCATTTGCAGTTTCCCCGATAAATCCTTGGGAGTTATAAAGGATACCATTAAATTTGAATGAAATTATGGCGGAATACCGTTTAGCAAAAGTTGCCAAAGAAATCAATCGCAGTGCCACTGCTATAGCCGATTTTTTAAATTCGAAAGGCTTTAGTGTTGATGCACGTCCTACAACCAAAATAACCGAGGATATGTATCAAGCTTGTCTGAAAGAGTTTTCAGCAGACAGAGCTGCAAAAGAAGAAGCTGACAAACTAAAAGCGAATCAACCCGCTCGCCCAATTCCTACTCGTGAAAAGGTAGAGACGGTAGAAACAATCTCCGCACCTGAACCCATTGTGGTATCAGCTCCTGAGTCTGTATTAGTGACTCCAATAGAAACTCCAACCACTGAAGCAATCCAAGCAGCTGAAGTAGAAAATACCCCAGCTCCTGTTGAAGTTTCAAAAGAAGAAGAAGTTGAGGAAAAACCATCATCAAGACTTAAAGTTATTGGGAAAATTGATCTTACTCCAAAAAGTAAGAAATTAGAGGAAGAGGTTAAGGTAGAAACGCCAACACCTGTTGAAAGAAAAGAAGAAATACCTATTGAAACCCCTGCACCAGTTGAAGAAAAAGATACAACCCCAATTCCTGCGCCTACAGAAATCAAGGAAGAAACTCCAACTGTTGAAGAGGTTAAAGCTCCCGCAGCTGAAGTAACAGTATCTGATGAACCCGAAAGACACGAGACCAGAAGAGAAGTTCTTTCTGGCCCTAAAGTGTTAGGAAAAATCCTTTTACCAGTTGAGAAAAGCGGTAACTCATCGCTTGCACAAGAAGCCCGTAAGGACATGCAAGAGATCCGCAAAAAACGTAAACGCAAAGAAAAAGGTGTTGAAGTTAAAGTGGCCGTTCAAGAAACGGTTCAACGTGAACATCAACACAATAAAGCACACAAACCCGTTACATCTCCAAAACCTGAAGTTACGACCTCACAGGTGAATACCAATGTGCGTTCTACATTCAACAGAATGGGCAGTAAGAAAAACGGACGTGATAGAAAAAGAACAGACAATAAAGAAGAACGTAACCGCCGTTTCGAAGCTGAAAGACGCCGTAAAGACGAGGAAAGTAAAGTTCTTAAAGTAACTGAATTCTTGACAGCCAATGAATTGGCAACCATGATGAGCGTTCCAGTTACTCAAGTAATTTCTAAATGTTTTGCTTTGGGTATGATGGTTTCTATTAACCAACGACTTGATGCTGAAACCATTCAATTGGTGGCTGATGACTTCAACTTTGAAGTACAATTTGTAGATGCAGAATCTCAAGTTGAAGCCGTTGATGAAGAAATCGATAACCCCGCTGATTTAAAACCAAGAGCGCCTATCGTAACGGTAATGGGACACGTTGACCACGGTAAAACATCGTTGCTCGATTATATCCGTCAGGAAAACGTAATTGCCGGTGAGGCAGGTGGTATCACACAGCACATTGGAGCTTATGAGGTTACATTGAAAGATGGTAAGAAAATCACCTTCCTAGACACTCCAGGTCACGAAGCGTTTACTGCTATGCGTGCTCGTGGTGCCAAAGTTACAGATATGGCCATCATTGTTATTGCAGCAGACGATAGCGTCATGCCTCAAACAAGAGAAGCTATCGCGCATGCTCAAGCAGCAGGTGTACCCATGATTTTCGCATTCAACAAAATTGATAAAGACGGAGCAAACGCCGATAAAATCCGCGAACAACTGGCCTCTATGAATATTCTAGTTGAAGATTGGGGTGGTAAATTCCAAGCTCAAGAAATCAGTGCTAAAAAAGGTCTTAACATAGACGTACTTCTTGAAAAAGTACTTTTGGAAGCAGAAATGATGCAGCTTACGGCAAATCCTGACAGAAGAGCCAAAGGTACCGTCATCGAAGCAACGCAAGAAAAAGGAAGAGGTATTGTTTGTACCTTATTGATTCAAACAGGTACCCTCAGAGTAGGTGATCATATGGTAGCTGGTGCTCAATATGCGAAGGTTCGTGCATTGTTCAATGAACGTGGACAACGAATCGAAGAGGCACCGCCATCAACACCAGTTAAAATATTAGGATTCTCAGATGCACCAACGTCAGGTGATATTTTCGCTATCATGGCCAACGAAGACGAAGCCAAAACGCTTGCAAACAAACGTCAACAATTGGTGCGTGAACAAGGTATCAGAACCAAGCGTCACATTACCCTTGATGAAATTGGACGTCGTTTGGCTATCGGTAACTTCAAAGAATTGAAAGTTATTGTTAAAGCAGACGTAGATGGTTCATCAGAAGCATTGACAGACGCCTTGATGAAGTTAACCAGCGATGAAATTGCCGTTAACGTGATTCACAGCGGTGTAGGACAAATCACCGAAAGTGACGTATTGTTGGCTTCGGCGTCAGACGCTATCATTGTTGGTTTCCAAGTGAGACCATCAGCTAAGGCTCGAATGATTGCTGAAAATGAACAAATTGATATCAGAACCTACAGCATCATTTACCAAGCCATAGAAGAAATTAAATCGGCTATGGAAGGTATGTTGTCACCTGAAATTGTTGAGAAAGTCATTGGACACGTTGAAATTCGCGAAGTATTCAAAATCACTAAAGTGGGAACCATTGCAGGTTCTTATGTTACCGATGGAAAAGTGGAGCGCGGAAGTAAAATACGCGTCATTCGCAATGGTGTGGTTAAACACGAAGGTAGCTTAGCCTCTTTGAAACGTTTCAAAGACGACGTAAAAGAAGTAACTAAAGGATATGAGTGCGGACTACAAATTTCCAACTACAATGACATTGAAGAGGGCGACTACCTAGAGGTATTCATTGAGGAGGAAGTAAAACGTAAGCTGTAATTTCGTCTGAAAAAAAATAATTTTTAACGACACTGCAACGAAAATCCCATTGAAATCGTCTACTTTGGTATAAAACTTGCATCACGAAAATAAAAAACAAAAGAATATGAAAAAGGCATTATCATTCTTGGCTGTAGCTCTCACCGTGGTGACCTCAGCTTTCGCTCAAAAAACAGCTGTTCAACCTGAACCTGCCATCAAATGGGAACACAAATCACACGATTTTGGTAACATTAAAATGGGTCCACCAGCTGATATCGTTTTCAAATTCACTAATACTTCAAACGCACCTGTTGTCATTAAAAATGCACAAGCATCTTGCGGATGTACTACTCCTTCTTGGACCAAAACTCCAATCATGCCAGGTGAATCTGGAGAAGTAAAGGCTAGCTATGGAACTGATGGACGCCCCGGTTATTTCCAAAAATCGGTAAAAGTAGAATTTGACAACGGTAATACAACTGATTTAACCATCAGCGGTACTGTAACTACTGAGCCAGAAAATAAGAAAAGCGACATTAAATAAGTAACCATGAAAAAGTTCCTTTTATCATTGTCAAGCTTGTTGTTTGCCGTTGGAGCTTTTGCTCAAACACAAGAAACTCCCGCTGAAAAAACCAGCAATGCAAATATGGTATTTGAAACCTCTAGCCACAGCTTTGGGAATATCATCGAAGGTCAAATTGCTACATACGAATTTAAATTCACAAACACAGGTACTGAACCTCTAGAACTTACAAACGTTAGAGCTAGTTGCGGTTGCACCACACCAAAGTGGCCCCGTGAATTAATTCAACCTGGACAAACTAATGTTATTAGAGCAGAATACAATTCCAGTGGTAGACCCGGAACGTTTAGCAAGAACATTTTTGTAACCAGCAATGCCGGTCAATCTACTTTGACCATTTCTGGAAATGTGATTAAAGAACCAGAAAAACCCGTTTCTCCTATCATCATTAAGTAAATTTAAAAAGGCTGCCTTTAAAGCAGCCTTTTTCCGTTAAAATAATTCATAATTTTATTCGTTAAACTCACTATGAAGCAAAGACCTCTAAACATCGTTGCCATAGGATTGATATCCTTTGCTGTTATTATCTCATCGGCTATTCTTTCTGACGGATATAAATACAAATTCACATCCCAAGAAACCATAGCAACCACAGGTCTGGCTGAAAAGGAATTTCGTTCAGATCTAGCGAATTGGAGCGTTTCTTTTAGAAGAAAAGCGATGTCTAGAACACAAGGTTTTGCGCAACTAAAAAAGGATGCTCAGCGAGTAAAGGAATATTTGATTTCTAAAGGATTTAAGTCTGAAGAACTCATCTTTTCTTCCATTGAAGCAGATAAATCTTATCTAGAAAGAAGAGAAGAAAATAAGTACGGTAATTACAATTATACCCAAGTGTTTGATGGTTATAATTTGAGCCAATCGATAGGCATTGAAACTTCCAATATTGAATTAGTAGAACAAACATCGAGAGAAATTACCGAGTTGATCAACGAAGAAATTGAAATCAATTCTTCAACTCCATCGTATTTTTATTCAAAGTTGGAAGATTTAAAGATTGCTTTGATTGCAGATGCAACGGCAAATGCCACCAACAGAGCTAAAAATATCGCAGAGAAAAGCAACAGCAGACTAGGTGCGCTCAGACAAGCAAGCATGGGAGTTTTCCAGATTACAGGTAAAAACTCTTCGGAAGAATTCTCTTGGGGAGGTGTATACAATACCACTGACATCAATAAGAAAGCCAGTATCACCGTAAAACTTCAGTTTGGAATCAATTAATGATGAATACAACCAAACTATTCCTACTAATTTTCATATCACTAAAATTCAGCATTACAAATGCTCAATTAACTTCAACCTTAGAAGGGCCACTTCAGGTAATTGGCAGCAATAAATTATCAGCTAAATTAAACTCAGGTGATATATTTGAGGCCGTATTTCACGTCCGCAATAACTCAACCGAAACCCAATACATAGCTCAGGTAGCACCCGATTGTGTGTGCACACAATTCGCCTTCCCTGAAAAAGGCATAGAAGCTGGAGCCACTGACAGTATTGTTTTGTTCTTGCAATCAAAAAATGTTCCTCCAGGTCCTTTCTTCAAAAGAGCTTTTGTAGATTATACCGAAGGTTCATTTGAACTTCAATTGGAAGGAGATATCACTGTGATACGTCCAAAATACAAGCAAGGAGAAAAACCAATCATTTATCAACCCACGCAAATCAGAAAGGTTAACCAACAATGAGAACTGCAATAATCGCCATAATTACTTTGTCAATCTTTGCTTGCAATACCCAACTTTCTTATTCGAACAAGGAAGTAAATACATCAACTAGCAATACAACTATTACAACCACTACCAATACCACTATCATCCAAAATAACAGCAATAATCAAGCTCCAGTTGCTAAAAGTCCAATTCCAGATTCCCTCATTTGGAATGAAATGATTCACGATTTCAAAGATGTACCCTCAGGACCACCTGCTAGAACCAAGTTCTATTTCATCAACACATCCAACAAACCCGTAACCATTACAGCATTACACCCAGGATGCAGTTGTACTGCTACCGAATTCACCAGAACCCCTGTTCAACCTAAAGATACGGGTTGGGTTACCGCCGATTATAAAACGTCAAACACTTTTGGAAGATTCAGAAAACACATTGATGTGTATTTTGATAAAAACCCCAACGGATACCACCTGATACTCACAGGTAACGTTGATGCCATGATGAAACCCTAATTACTTGGGTTCAAAGTCTCAACTCCCATTTGTCCGCCGGTGTGATAAAAAAGCGTAGTTTCAGGATTTAACCGGCCTTCTTCAAAGGCTGACAGCATGGCAAAAAGCGCCTTACCCGTGTATACTTGATCAAAAATGATTCCCGTTTCTTTGCGAGCGGAATGCACGAGTTCTAAAAGTTCAGGGGTGGTTTTGGCATATCCCCCGAAAATAAATTGATCGTTCAAATGGGTGAATTTACTCATCCAACGCTTCCATTCACTATCCACATATATTTTCCTATGTTCTTGTTCAGATGCATAAAATCGATCTTGCATTCGTTCTAAATTCTTGCGTTCATGTTCTACCAAGCCTTCAATGCTACAACTTCCACCTTCACCTTTATCATTAATGATATCAATGGTATTAGAAATTTGCTCTTCGAGATTTTTCAAAACCAAAACGGACTCAATGTTGAAATTGAGCTTTTTATATTTCCGGAAATAAGCAAATCCCGACAAAGTAGTACCTGTGGCCGAGGCATGAACCACGGTTTCTGGCTCAAAATCTTTCCATGAATCAACCACCGAATGAAAACCGTTGGTTCCCCTGAAACCCCTACCCCCTTCAGGAATGATAAAGGGGAATTTTGAAATCTCAGACAAGTGTTCTTGAATCCAAGCATATTTGCTGCGGTAATCTTCCCTCGAAATAAAATACAAGCGCATCCCAAATTCTCGGCATTTCTGAAGGTAGTGATTGTCAAATCCTTCGTTTCCTCTAACAATGCCAATCACCGGCTTGGTTCGATCTTGAAAAAAAGCGGCGGTTGCCACCAAATGATTGCTGTAAGCACCCCCAAAGGTGATTATGGAATCAGAGGTTTGCCAAGCCATCAAATGTTCCCAACCCAATAATTTTCGAAGTTTATTCCCCGACACATAAGGATCTATCAAATCATCTCGCTGAATTCGAAAGGCATACTTCCTACCTCGAAAGGTTACTTCAATTTTTTGAATTTCGGTTTTACGGTTGGCTTGCCACATAAAAATCTTTCACAAAGGTACGGCTAATTAAATAGATTGTATATTCGCATCGCATTCGGGGTGCCTCTAAGGAGCGCTGAGATTATACCCGCTAACCTGCTCAGGATAATGCCTGCGGAGGGAAATGACCAGGAATTCCTGAGAACATCTCGAGTGCGTAAACCATAAACCATCGAGATATGAAAAAAGCAACTTATTTATTCGGGTTTTTTCTGGGGATATTGATTCTCCCTAACCAATCAAACGCACAATCAACAGACACGATCGCCAATGAAAAGAGCATTGAAGCCGTTCTTGTGCGAGCCTCCGCTCAAATTTCCAACATCTCAATAGGAACCACTCAAGTGGTGTATTCCAAAGAACTCCAAAGCAAAAACTTGGGACAAGACATTCCCATGATTTTACAGCATCAAACAGGAGTAATTTCTACTTCCGACGCCGGAAATGGGATTGGATACACGGGCATCAGAGTGCGAGGCAGCGATGCCACCCGAACCCAGGTCAACATCAACGGAGTACCCATCAACGATGCTGAAAGTCAAGGAACATTTTGGGTAAACATGCCCGATCTCGTTAGTTCCGCTCAGAATATCTCCATACAACGAGGAGTGGGTTCTAGCGTCTTCGGACCAGGCGCTTTTGGTGGTGCGGTTTTCATTCAAACAGAGTCCCCCGAAAAACAAAGCAGCCAAATAAACCTCAGTTACGGCAGTTTTAATACCCGAAAAATAACCTCCAAATGGAATTCTTCTTCTATCAAAATCAATGAAAACAGAAATCTAAAGCTTAGTGCTAGATTTTCCAATATTGCTTCTGACGGATTCATTGATCGCGCCAGCACCCAAATGTGGGGTTATTTATTTTCAGCCCAATTAGATGACAAAATCACTAAAAATTGGAATCTAAAATTATTGGCTTTCGGTGGATTAGAAAGAACTTACCAGGCATGGTGGGGAATACCCATTGAGAAATTCAACTTGGGTAATCCCAGTAATTCAGAAACCAGCGAGCAACCTCTCATTGACCACTATTACAGAAACATTCCCTATACCTATAGAAATGCTCAAGATTCGGTAAATCTATTTTCATCTGCATCAAACAGATACAACTATTACACCTACCCCGGTGAAACCGACAATTACCAGCAGCATCACATTCATTTATACTCAGATAAAAAGATCAATAATCATTCACGCTTTACTGCTACCACCTATTACACATACGGAGCGGGCTATTTTGAGCAATACAGGCTCTCAGACGAACTATCTTACTATGGGCTACCCAATATCATTAACGGCACTGACACTTTGGAATCTTCACCCTTAGTTCGTCAACGATGGCTTCAAAATCACCTCATTGGCAGCAACTTGAATCTTTTCACTCAATGGAATAAAACAAGTCTGCATTTTGGTCTAGGTGGAAGCCAATACATCGGACAACATTTTGGTGATGTGGTAAGTGTAGAAGCCCTTGGCGTTCAAAACCTTCCCAAAGAATATTACAGATCTTCAGGAAACAAAACCGATGTCAGTACTTTCATTAAAGTTCTAACTCCCTTATCATCCAATAGAACCAGCAGATGGAATGCCTTTGCTGACCTTCAATACCGATTTGTTCATCACCTTGGAAAAGGATCTGACAATGATCTCCAGAATATTGATTTCAATCAAACCTTCCACTTCTTCAATCCCAAAGCAGGAATAAATTATCAATCTTTAAATCAAACATTCACCGCTTCGGTGGCTGTATCAAACAGAGAGCCCACAAGAAGCGATTTTACGGATAATAAATTCCAAGAAATCCCTAAACCTGAACGACTCATTGACTATGAAATACAGCACACCCTCTATTTGAAAAACACGCATTTGGCCACCAATCTTTACTATATGGATTATTTCAATCAGTTGGTGTTAACAGGGGCCGTAAATGACGTGGGAACTTCACTCAGAAAAAACGTAGCAAGAAGCTACAGAGCGGGACTTGAGTTGACACTACTGCAAAATTTATGGGCCAAAGGACAGCATCGCTTGAGCTTTTCAGGAAATTTAGCCTTGAGCCAAAATCAAATTAGGCAATTCACCGCATCATGGCTCGATTATGCCACCTATGAACAAGTAGATTCTCAGTTCAACAACACTCCTATTGCTTATTCGCCCAATAGAGTTGCTGCGGCAGGACTCAATTACTCTTACGGGAACCTCGACATTCAAGTATTAGAAAAATTTGTAGGCAGACAGTTTTTAGACAACACCGGCGATATTACCCGAAGCCTTGACGCTTACAATTTCACAGAAGTCTTCGTCAATTACAATCACACTTTAAAAAATAAAAGTCAACTTCAATTCAAGCTTCAAGTTTCGAATGCACTCAACAATTATTTTGCCAACAACGGATACACTTGGGGGTACCTATACGGCAGCAGAGACGTCATTCAAGAAGTATTCGTCTTCCCAACCGCAATTAGGAACGTTACTTTTAGTTTAGGATATCAGTTCTAATCAAAGAATCACTTAAAGGCATAACAATGCTCCAATTGGGATAGTTATTTTGCTCCAACTGTAGAGAAACTCCACTTTTAATCGCCTGAAATTCTTGAGATTCAGGCGATTTTTTTAACATTCGCGCAGCAATATTTTCAGCAATCGCTCTGCGAATATGCGCGTTGAAATGCTCGGTAGGATACCATTGATCCGTGAAGTAAGAGCCCTTTTTCGCAGCATTTATTTCATTAGCCTCATTGAGGAAATAATTGTCTACGGTTTCAACTCCCCATTGCTTAAATCTCTCCATGAGAAAATCATGATTGGCATCCATAATTTTGACCAATTTCTCTCCAAACAATCGTTTTGCATGGTATCTATTCGGTGGAAGTACATGAAAAATCAGGTTTATTCCCTTGGCTTTACAAATATTCACTATTTCCTTTAAATCACTCACCCTCTGATTTTCGTCATCCAAAATAAATCCAAACTCCTTAATGTAGGCGCCCGCCATGGCTTTTATTTCGGGGGACAATTCACTGTGACAATTTTGGGCAATACCTTCATTCCAAAGCATAACCGTTTCTTCAGGAACGGGTAATTTTTGAGTTCTCCACCATTGCACCTTTAAACTCTCACGTTCCAACTCATTTCTATTGTCGTAGAAATGAAGTCCCATAAAAATCCGAGTTAACAAAGGAGGTCTCCTACTATAAAATAAAGCTTCGCGTTGATTGCTTGCCTCGTTGCCAGAAAACATGGCAGTAGGTCCACAGGTGCGCATATTTACACCCAATATGACTGTTTTACCCGATTGAACATCCTCAGGTAGTAAATTCAACATTTTCAAGAACAACCCTGGATGATATCCCTCATGGGTTATTTGCTCAACTCTGCGTCCATCTTGAATATACAGTTGCAAGAAATCACCAATGCTTTGATTCAGGGTATCGGTCCAAGGATTGAAACTGGTATTGCTGCTTTCTCCTAAGTAAATGATATCGCCCAGAGCAAAAGCCGAGTCGATTCGATTTTTAACCCTGCTATATTTTTGAACATCTCTTGGATACAAAGTGGATTTATAAATCTCGTTGAGAACTAATAAAAAGGCCACCACTACCAACAACCGAGTAAAAAACCAAACCCCTATTTTCTTTGCCATCATCTTAGAACTGGAAATAAACAAATGGATGATTCACTGCACCACCAAATAAAAGAATGGCAGTAAGCATAAACAAATAAACCGACCATCTCAATGCTAGATTTTGGTTGCCGAACCATTTATCGGCTCTATTCTTCATGATAAAATGATCAAATACAAATCCCACAGTCAAAAACAACCAAACCTGACTCTCTGCCGATAACTTCAATAATTCTGCCGCATTTGCGTTGCTAATATGAACTCCTTGAAATAAAATTCGATAAACATCAAAGCTCTGGTCTAGTGATTGAGATCTGAAAAAGACCAGTGTGATCATAAAAAAGAAACCTGTTTTCAGCCGTCTTAAAAACAATCCAACGGGATGTTCAGAACCTCTTCTTCCCACAATAAACCGGTCAAATAAATACAAGAGGCCTTGGCTCAATCCAAAATAAATCATGGTTGAATTGGCACCATGCCATAGTCCACTGGTAAAAAATACCAACAAAACCGAAAACGACAAGATCCATTTCCCACTCCTGTTCCCACCAACAGGAATAAAGATATAATCTCTAAACCAAGTACTCAAACTGATATGCCATCTATGCCAAAATTCGGGAACGCTTCCAGCCAAAAAGGGCTTGTTGAAGTTATCCATGAGGTCTATACCAAACAGAAGCGCTGCACCCTGAGCCATTAACGAATATCCAAAGAAATCATAATAAACCTGAAAGGTAAACATGAACGCAGCCAACCATGTAGAAGCCCCTGTATACTGCAAATGATTGCTGTAAAACTGATCAACCACACCGGCTAAGTTATCTGCAACGGCTACTTTTAAAAACAAACCATACAACAACAGTCTACCGCCGTTTTTCAAATCTTCCAACTGGGGCGAGTATTTTGCGAATAACTGAGTATGTAATTTACCGAAACGCTCAATTGGGCCTGCCACTAACTGCGGAAAGAACGAAACAAAGAGCATGAATTTAATAGGGTTATTCTCAGGAACCTCTTCACCCCGGTACACATCTACAACATAGCTGATACTCTGAAACGTATAGAACGAAATCCCTGCGGGAATGGTATACTTACCCAATTCAATGATCCAAGCGGTTTCATTGTGGTGATATAACGCATCGGCAATCCAAGATTTCCCCAAAGCAAAATTGAAATACTTGAACATGAAAAGCAGAAACAAATCAGTACCTATGGCAAACCACATCCAAAACAACCGAACCGATTTTACCGAACTCTTGTGCAACTGCCGTGCTGAAAACCAATCCAATAAACTGGTTAGGAGCATCAGTCCTGCAAACTCAATCTTCCAAAATCCGTAGAAAAAATAGCTGGCCAACAACATCCAGACCCAACGAATTCGCTGAGGCAGGGCGAAATACAGCAGCCAAACTACCGGTAGAAAAATCCAAAACTCGAGCGAGTTAAACAGCACCCGTCAAAGATAATTGATTAATGCTGTATCAAAAAAGCTTGTGATAAACCTTGCCCAGACTTCAAATAATACACACCGTTGCCCAAGGTCGATACATCAATGCCGTCTTGATAGGTGCCCTCTTTCAATTTTTGCCCCAATGAATTCAAAATAACATATTCACTTGCTTCCATTCCCTCTACAAATAAGGTATTGCTTGCCGGCACAGGATATACACTTAACGTTCTCAAACGACTGTTGAAACTGTAGGTAGAAACCCGATTTAAATCATTTAAAATCTTATTTTCTACTTTCTTACTTGTATAAATTTTATAAGCTCCTGCTACAAAATTCATAGACATATTGGCATCCGAAACATTCACCGAATCACCCGTTAGATAGTCATACCACCACCCCGTTTGTGTGAACGTTGGACTTTTACTTGCGCTCACCACATCAAAATTACCCACTACAATGGTGGTGAAATCTGCTCCATTCAATTGCAATCGTTTGAATCCACCGTTGCTGGTAAAATAATGAGCCGATGGCGAATGAACGGAAGCATGATTAATTTTCAACTGATTGAACATGGCGTGTTGGTAATACAAATCAGGACGGTCAGAAATACCCGTCCAATAATCCCACCTTACAGGCTTCTCAACCAATCGACATGCATCACTCACGGTGCCATCTTTGCACCAATTGATGCTGTAATCATAACCCAACTCATCAAATTGCCAAATCATTTTAGGACCTGGAACCAAGTGAACAAAAGCATAGGTCAAGGCATTTCTCTTCAAATAGGTATTTTCAGTTTTGATATTATAACCTCCGAAGGCATTGCCATACATCTTTGATTTATAACCCATGCGTTCTTCGTCGTGAGAGCTGGCGTAAGCAATAACAGAATTGGCGGGCATTCCACGCTTAATGTAATCTACACCCCATCCAAAATCCGATGTGTTTACAAATCCCATCGCCGCTTCGGTAGCTTGATGAACGGCATTTCCCCAAACCATCATACCGCGATTGCCTAGTTCCTTTTCTTCGTCTGTATCAGCAAAATGTTCCAAGATAGTGTAAGCACCGGGAGAAACTGACTGAATGTGCTTGTGATAATCATCCAAACGATTGATTCTCCAAGCGTCATAACGTCCCCAAGCAGCCACATCAGTGCCATAATCAGTCTGTGTGATGCCCTTGCTCAAGTCAAATCTGAACCCATCAATGCGGTATTCCTCCAACAAATATTTCAACGTTCTCTTGGTATAATACTGCATCTGTGCGGTACTGTGATTCAAATCATAACCAACGTTAAAGGGGTGTTTTGCCGTTTGATAAGCATACGGTGAGTTTGCCGTAGGACGAAAATTCGCTGCATCCCAGTAAAGCAGACAAATAGGTGCAGAACTAAAAGCATGATTGTAAACTACATCTAAAATAACGGCAATTCCCTGTTCGTGACAAGCATCAACCAAGGCTTTAAAAGCCTCACGAGTGCCGTAATACTTATCTATGGCCATATGTGAAGCGGGATTGTATCCCCAACTGATGTTCCCTTCAAACTCTGTGATGGGCATCAATTGGAGGGCTGTTATTCCCAATCGCTTCAAATAAGGCAGCGTGTCCATGACGCTTTTGAAAGTTTGCGCCGCCGTAAAATCACGTACCAAGCACTCATAGATCACCAACTGTGACTTTGTAGGGCGCTTAAAATCGGTGATTTTCCAATTGTATTTTGGAGCTGCAGGCTGCATGACAGTGACCCATCCGTTGGTTTTATTCTTGGGGTAGTTTTTCAGGTTGGGATATCTATTTGCAGGAATATAATTATCATCCCATTCATTCAACATTTTTGGAGAAAACGGATCAGCCACGCGGGTATCACCGTTTACCAAATATTGATAAGCCAATTCTTTTCCAGGAGTCAATCCGGTAAGTTTAATCCAATACAAAAATTTGTTGGCATCGTAATTCATGAAGTAGTTCACATTGGGCTTCCAATCGTTAAAGTCCCCCAACAGATAAACATAATTCTTAAATGGAGCGTACAACACCAAATAAACCGTGGAATCATCTACATAATTGATTCCTTGTTCCAATCCAGAAGGAACCGAAGCATTCACCACTGATGGATTTATCACGATGGTCAAAGTATCTGACGCCATCTCGCTGCCCGATGTTGCTTTCATCACAACGGTATGATTTCCCACACCAATACCTTGAAATTCGGCCTGAACACTGTCTTTAGAGGTCACTGATCTGTATATTGAACCATCAAGATAAACGTCAATATTGCAACTTTTAGACGTATATCCTTTAAGTTTAAATTGAGTGGAATTATTGCCTAAAACGGTTTCTGTTTCGGGGGATACGATGCGCGCCAATAACGATGAAGACGCTGAATACACATCTACAAAAATATCGCCTCCATTGGTTGCTCTACCTACGGTGTTTCCAGCAGCGTCTCTAAATACAAACGACATTTGCTTGATGAATTCGCCTGCTTTAAAGGTACCTGCCTGCTGATAAAACGACTTCATTTGGTAACGCATTTGCCATTTATCGTTTCCTAAAGATGTCATTTTCACCCGATTGTCAGCGGTACCCCAGGTTCCAATCACATATTTCCAATCAGCTCCAGAAGTGGATAGATTGGTAATAACACCGGCGTGCGCATATACTTGAGTAGAACCCTTTAGTGCACCATTTCCCTTGGTTGCATCATAAATAATGGTAACTGTATCAGTTTCTTTGGGAAAAACAGGTTCAGTGGAAACCACTTGAGCAAAAGCAGCATTTACAATGCTAAAATAAATCAAAAATAGGGTACGGAAATAGTTCATATCGAAACAAATAAGTGTCAAATTGACGCAAACTAACTAATATTATTCAAAGTTAGGACTTTCCTCACCGAAAAATGACGAACAAAAAAAGGGGTGCCTCTCACAGCACCCCTACACAATTTATTCTCAGAAAACTTGAACTCCTAATTTTTTTGGAATACCCTCACAAAATCTACTTCCATGGTTTGAGGAAATACCGTAGTTCCATCAGGATAACCAGGCCAATTTCCGCCCACGGCAACGTTGAAAATAAAGAAGAATTTATTGTTGAACGGATAAATACTTCCAGTATTTGAAGGTGTAATTGTATGGTAAGCTTTATCATCCATGTACCACTTAATTTGATTTTGCTCCCAAATGATGGTAAATACATGGTACTGATCATCAAACTCACCAGCCGGCAAACTTATTTGTCCGGTCTTGTAAGTAGAGGGAAAACTCGCACCCCAGTGGGCGGTTCCATAAACGGTATTAGGAATGTGTCCTATCAATTCCATAATGTCAATTTCACCACAAGCAGGCCAACCTGCCGATGTAATATTTGAACCCAACATCCAAAGTGCCGGCCAAATGCCTTGACCCTTAGGAAGTTTAGCTCTAATATCAATTCTACCGAATTGAAACTCTTTCTTCCCTTGCGTTACAATACGTGCCGAAGAATATTCTGCACTCCCAACACTTTCTTTTTTGGCAGTGATAATTAAACGGCCGTCTTTGACATTGCAATTGCTTGTGCCATCGGTATAATATTGAGATTCATTGTTGCCCCAACCGCCGTTACCGCGACCTACATTGTAAGTCCAACTTCCAAGATCTAATTCGGTACCGTTGAATTCATCGGCCCAAACTAAATTGTAACCCGTATAGGAATTGGGTGTGTTATATCCATCCTGAAGTCCGGCCTCATCTATAACTACACTATCTATTTTTTCGATAAATGCTGTAGGTGTGACATGTGCCCGAACTCTTATGGGATATTTACCCGGTTTGTCAAAAGTGTGACTGGCGTTTCCAGTAGATGATTCTACCGTAACGCCCGTTACGCCGCTTCCAAACAAAAACGTGAAGTAATTTACTTTTTGAGCAGTTGCTTTAACATCCACTTTACCTCTGACAGAACTTGACAAGGTCATTTCCACCATCAAATTCTCCGGCAACTGAGCTTTTGGCTCCACTTCATTTCCAGTACAACTAGAAATCGTCATCCCCAAAACACTCAAAAAGGCCAAACTCACAATCCTCATTATTGTTGTGAAATATCGTCTAAATAGAAAGTACCTGCATTTGCTACGCCCCAACCTGGGAACAATACCAAGCGGTCATACAGATCTGCAGTGGCATCGCTGAAATCAATGCTGATTTCAACCCATTCATTGGCCTTGGTCACTGTTACGTCTTTCTCCACAAACTGAGTGGTAGCAGCACTATTTTCCAATTTGATTCTGAAATCACCGGTTGCTGGTGCCCAAACTTTTAACGTAATGGTCTTCTTGGTTGAGAAATTGAACTTACTTGAAATATTCACAAAAAATCCAGCCCAAGTTTCATTTCCGTGAACGGTTTCTATAACTTTATTGGAAGTATTGATCCCAGTTTTAGATGGATTGGCAATAAACGCCACCGAACTTCCACCAAAAGTTGTCACCGCAGGCTCAGTACTTTCAAAGTCCAATGGCAAAGCAAAGGTAGGATCTGTTCCTCCTCCACCACCACCAGAATTGATTGGATAATCATCGGGAACCAATCTGATGTACCAAGCCAATGCTGGGTCAGCAGCATCTTCGTAACGCAAGAACAATTCATTCTCAGATATACGCACAATCCTATAGGTTTGTACTCCTGTGATATAACCAATGTATGATTTACCAGAAACAGTCAATGTGGTGTCTTTTTCACCCATGGTTAAGGTCCATTTCTCGTTCAATTGATCATCATACGGAGCTCTGTAATCACCCACGGTTGTCTGAGCTGACCCAGCGAAATTAGCTGCTTGTTTGGTGTTCAAATAAACATCTCCCCCTGTCTTCATATCAAAACCAAAACCTTGCAATCTGAAAACATATTGATCATTGTACAAACCAGCCCCAGCTTTTTCCAAACGCTTAGCAGCATACCACTCAGGGTAGTTGCCCGCTGAAGCAGAGGAAGGATTAGGACCCACACCAAAGTGCACATCACGAGTTGAATCAATCACCCAAGTTTTGTATCCTTTACCTGATGCACCACCGGTCAAAAGTGTGTAAAGTGGATCACTCAACAAAGTTGGATCGTCTTGATCAATGGTTATGGTTTGAGAAGTACTTGCACTTCCGCCAGAATTAAATACGGTCAAAGTAACCGTGTAACTTCCCTTGTTTGGATAACTAGCTTCTGCCAATGAACCTTCTCCGTTGGTTCCATTTCCGAAATCCCACTTTGCAGTCAAAGTTTTGTTCTTCGCTTCAAACTTAATGATGTTAGGATTCGTAGCTGATGCCTCATACGTAAATAAGGCATCTGCTTGAGTTGGCGCTTCACCCAACTTGGGCTCATCGTCTTTACAACTATTCAAACCCAACATTCCTGCGGTTAGAATAGATAACAAAAATAATTTTCTCATATTCTTAGTTCTAAATTTAATCAATAATTCGGGTTTTGTGCCCAATTTCCACCTGATAAGTCAATTTCTACTTGTGGTATGGGGAATAACTCATGTTTGCCAACAACAAAATCTTTGATCTCTTGAGCAGCTTTTCCCGTTCTCACCAAATCAAAGAATCTATGTCCTTCGCAAGCCATTTCTAATCTACGCTCGTTCCAAATGGCTTCAACCAATGCACTTCCTGAAGCGGTAATTGGCTGAACTTTTGCACGAGTTCTTACTTGGTTCAAATACTGTAACGCACGGCCCTCATTCGCTGCATTTGCGCGGGCATTAGCTTCAGCGGCCATCAACAACACATCAGCATAACGTATCAATTTATAATTCACAGGACTGGTCAAATCGTTATCTGGTAAACCAATTTCACCTTGCTTTTTGATGTATTTATTGTTGTAATAACCTGAGTGTCCACCACCACCAATCGCAAATTTAATGTCACTAGGACGTGCTTGCTTTTTGATAAAGGCATCTAAATCTAACACAGCTGCGTCTCTTCTAACATCTCCAGCTTCGTAAGCATCGTAAAGGTCTTTGGTAGGCAAATTATAGCTGTTTCCATCGCCATACACTGGACCGTCGTATTGACGAATCCCATGAAAGCCAGGAGCAGCGTTTCCTTCCAAACAAATCAAACATCCATAACTTCCACCCTCAGCACCGGTATATTCTACATCAAAAACAGTTTCAGAATGTCCTTCGTTGGCAACCGCAAACATTTTCGTAACGTCAGAAATTAAACTGTAGTTACCTTCATCAATCACTTGCTGAAAAGTAGCAGCAGCTTGATCAAACTTGTTTTGATACAAATACACTTTACCCAACAAAGACAAACAAATACCTTTATTTACTCTGCCTTTCTGAGAAGATGTCCAATCTAAAATTCCGGCGGCATACTGCAAATCTTGTTCAATACGAGCGTAAACCTCAGCTTTTGGGGTTCTGTTTGTTTTAGTTACTTCATCTGCACCCAAGCGCTTGTCGATGATCAATGGAACATCGCCAAAGTATTTCACCAATTGAGAATAGTAAAAAGCCCTCAAGAAAGTAGCTTCTGCAAGAATCTTGTCTTTACCGTCAAAATCAATCTTATTCTTGTGCTCCAAAATGTAATTGGCACGGGCAATACCCGCATAATTCCAACGAAATACATTTCTTAATTCCTGATTTACCGCGTCGTGCTTCATTTCATCCATCTCGTGAAGACCTTCTGAATCTGTCACACTTTCTCCCCCTGCAATAGAATTGTCAGAAGCAATTTCGCCAATCCAAATGTCTATGAAAGTTCCTTGCAACAAATCATAAGCACCCGTAAGTGCGCGCTCATAATCAACAGAAGTCTCAAAATAATTTTCTGCGTCTTGTGTATATAGCGGATTGATGTCTAAGAATTTTTTGCACCCTGAATGAAACAGAGTTAAAAATCCAACGGTCAACAATCCAAATAATTTTCCTTTTTTCATGTCTTTAATCATTAAAATTTAAACTGGAATCCCAAAGAAACGGTTCTAGCCTGCGGATAAAATCCGTAATCAATTCCTGAACCCAAAGGCCCACCAACTGATCCAATATCAGGATCAAAGCCCATATAACGGGTCAAAGTAAATAAGTTGTTCGACGCCAAATAGAATCTAGCTGTTGTAAATCTCATTTTCTTCAACATTCTGTTGCTGAATGAATAACCAATTTGCAAATTTCTCAATCTCAAGAATGAACCATCTTCCACAAAATAATCAGAGAACACGGTGTTTCGATTCAAATCAGTTGTCAAACGCGGGTTCTCATCGGTACTACCTGCGCCGGTCCAACGATTGATGGTGTAGCTCAACTGATTGGCATAAGGTTGTTGACGCTCGTAGTTGCGCACAATCTCTTGTCCCACAGCAGCATATAAATTCGCCGATACATCAAAACTTTTGTAGCGGAAGTTCAATGCCAAACCAAACGTAAAATCAGGAATTGGAGACCCAATCATCTTTTTATCAGAATCGTTGCTAAAGTTGATGACTCCATCACCGTCTTGATCTACAAATTTAAAGTCACCAGGCTTTGCTCCAGCTTGTTTTACGAGGGATGCATCTATTTCGGCTTGGTTCTGATAAACACCTACAACCTCATATCCAAAGAAATAACCAATAGGGAAACCTGTTTGGAAACGAGTAGCGATGTTTCCACCTACACCAAAAGGAGCTCCAGGAATAAAGTCAACCCCTTCAGGAGTCGCAGTTACCTTATTTCTCAACCAGGCAGTGTTGAAATTCACTTGCAAACTGCTGTACTTTCTGAACTGTTTGCTGTAACCCAATTCCAACTCTAAACCTCTGTTATGAACATTACCAGCATTGATGATTGGAGGATAACTTCCAGGGCCAGCAGTTCCCATCAAAGCAGAAACATCGGGTTGGAACAACAAATCACGGGTGTTTTTCACAAAGAAATTGAAAGCCGCTGTGAACGACTCACCCAGCTCGGCATCAACTCCCAAGTTGAATTGTTGAGTGGTTTCCCATTTCAAATCAGGATTGGAAGCTCTTCCTATGGCAACCCCTTGAGTGATGATATCATTGAATACATAAACACCTTCGCCGTTCAACATTCCGCGGTAAGCGAAATTATCAATTTGGTCATTTCCACTCACTCCAAAGCTGCTGCGTAATTTCAAACTTCTTACCTTCTTGAACGTCCAAAAAGACTCATCCGAAATCACCCAAGCACCTGAAACCGTAGGGAACAAACCGTAACGTGAGTTTGGACCAAATTTCGAAGATCCATCTCTACGTAAAATACCTGACAAAATATATTTTCCAGCGTGGTTATATTCTGTTCTGAAGAATGTTGACAATAAGCGCTCTTGGAATTGGAAAGAATACACGTTGTTCAAGAATCCGCCCGGAGCCAAATTCGCTGAGATATCCGCGTAATCTAAACTGTTATTTGGGATGTTGTAAGCCGTTCCACCCAAACCTAAACCGTCACGCTTGAATACAGAAACACCCAAAGTGCTTTTCAAAGTTGAATTTTTTGAGATTTCCTTCACATGATTTACGAAACTTTCAAAGTTTAAATCACCGTAAGTATTTCTTCCTTCGTAAACGCTTGCACCTCTATCAATCAAAGTACCCGGTGCAATTTCAACTTGGCTAGGATCTAAATTCGCATTGATGGCAGTGTTCTGAGCCTTTCCAGGGCCATACCACACCAAGGGCGAAAATACCTTGTTATCAACCAACGCATAGTTGTAGTTCAATCGATTGGTAAACGTCAAGTTCTTGGTCACCTTCCATTCAAGTTCTTCTTTACCTACAAACTTATTGACTACCGCCCAGTTGTAGGAGTTTTGCATTTGAGCCAACGGATTGATGATATCGTTCACCTCTTTCAAGTAGGTGTAATTACCAAACTCATCTCTTACCGGTTCAGTGGGATAAGCATTGATGGTGTTGTACAACACAGAACCGATGCCATTTTCAGGAAGGCCTGATCTGTTCTCATTGGTAAATAAGAATACGCTACTCAACTGCAACTTATCAGACATACGAGTATCAAAGTTTACACGAGCATTCAAGCGCTTGAAACTGGCTTTATCCAATCCCACAATTCCCTGCTGATCAAAATAACTTCCGCCAATGGAATATCTGCTTGTTGCAGTACCACCGGTTGCACTGATATTTAATTGAGTGATGGGTGCAGTTGCAAAAACAGAATCTTGCCAATTGGTTCCAGTCCCCAAACCGGTATTCTTGAAAGGCATGGGTCTGTTACCGTTGGCAAACATTTCGTTTTTTAAAATTGCATATTCGCTCGCGTTCAATAAATCCAGTTTTTTAGCGGTCTGTTGGAAGCCCTGGAAACCAGAAACCTCAAACTGTGGAGCCGCATTCAATCTGCCCTTTTTGGTTTCAATCAAAATTACCCCGTTAGCCGCTCTCACACCGTAAATACCCGCTGTAGCGTCTTTCAACACGTTGATAGACGCAATGTCTGACGGATTTAAAGCGTTCAATCCCTCAGAGTCGTAAATCACACCATCAACCACAATCAACGGATCGTTGTCGCCAAAGGTGGAAAGTCCTCTGATTCTGATGCTAGACCCACCACCCGGTGAACCTGAATTCGTACTCACGGTAACTCCGGCTAATTGCCCTTGCAACGCTTGATCCATTCGAGAAACGTTCATTTTCTCCAACTTTTCGCCCTTCAAGGTAGCATTTGCCCCTGTAAATTCCTTTGCTTTTGCGGTACCATAACCTACAACCACCACTTCGTCAATCTTCTCTGCCGTGTCTTTGGAAGCTTGCGCCGATGCCGTATTGACTGCCAATAGACATAGAGCTGCGGTTAATAATTTGGTACACTTATGGTAAGATATATCCATAGTCTTATTGTTTTTTCAACAATATGTAAAGTTTTCGATTATTCCAAATCGGCTTTCCAATTGTTCAACTTTTTTTATAACATTGCAGTTCTTGAACGCACAAATCACCAACGGCACCCTACTCATAGCAGAACCGTTCATCACCGATGAGCATTTCTTCAGAAGGCTCATTGTTATCATTGACCACAACCAAGATGGAACCTTGGGCATCGTTGTCAATGAAGTTTCTCCTTATTTTGTGCGTATTGAGAACGAAGACAAAAGTACATCTTTAGAACTTCCCCTCTGCCTCGGGGGACCCGTTGACCAAAAAGAATCCATCAATATTTTACACAAAAACCCCGAAATAGAAGGTTCTGTTTCTGTAGGATGCGGATTCTATTGGGGAGGAGACACCTACGAAATCCTCACCCACTACAAAAATGGGCTGCTCAACAAGGACCAAACATTCGCCATTTCTGGCTACTGCGGATGGGCTCCTGGTCAACTTCAAAAAGAACTGACCGCTCAGACCTGGATCACATCCAAGTTCAAACCCGAATATCTTTCCAAGCACAGCGATGACGCTTGGAAGCAAGCCCTCACTGATCTTGGTGGCACCTACGAATGGCTATCACACGCCCCTTATGACGCCTCGCTCAACTAGACCTAATCTGCCGGATACATCACCTTCAAGCGAAATCCCATCGCCGTCAATTTCTCCACAAAATCGTTGATCTCACGTATGTCTGCATGTCGGGTCTGAATATCAAAAATAACCTCTCTGAAAATCTCCATGCAATGCGCTCCGTGATAGACCTCCCGATGAAATTTTTGCTCTTCCATAAAAGGTAAAACATCTTCCAATTTCAATCCATCGGCAAAATCATCGTCAATTGACAACGTCGATTCCCCCGGCCCCCAATAGGCCACATAAATGGGAAAATGATTGCACGGCAAAGGCAAAATATACTGATCTGCCACAAAATGCTCATCGAATTTCGACACATTCCTGGCCCATCCAAACTTCTGCCAGTCAACATCTTCAAACTTGCTCAGCGAATCGTATCGCTCCAACCCCACCGCCACATTTAACCAAGTATCTCGCTCCGTAACAATATCTAAAATAGCCCAAGGCTGTAGCCATTTCGATGTATCTTTTTTTTCTCGGGGGATGTTTTTTCTTCCGAGTTTCAAACCCAACAACGACTGCCCTTGCCCGCCAACGTGTTTCTCAAATAAGGTGTTCGACATTAACCCCAACTCCATATCAAACGAGTCACCAAACAGCGAATCTAAGTGTTTTTGCATCCCTTGGTAAGACGAATCTTTATAGGCCCAAAAACTAAAATCACCACCGGTATGTTGTGCTTTTCCGGAAATTGGGAGGATAAATAATCCCCAGAAAAGAAGAAAAATTTTATTCATGTTCAATGCATCTTTGCGATAACAAAATGGAAACGAGTTCAATAATAGATAAAACCATCAATTATGTTCAGCAGACATTGAAAAATTCTGAAGGCGGGCACGACTGGTGGCACACCCACAGAGTGTATTTAAACGCCCAAAAAATTGCAAGCGGCGAACCTGAAATTGACACAGAGGTGGTGCTTCTTGCAGCGCTGCTGCATGACATTGCCGATTCCAAGTTTAACAACGGAAACGAACAAATTGGCCCAGATACAGCAAGATTGTTTCTTAGTTCCGAGGGATTTGATTCTATTAAAATCAATCATGTGGTTTCAATCATTGAAAACATTTCTTTCAAGGGTGGAAAGTCAGAAAGAACCTTCCATTCAAAAGAATTAGACATTGTTCAAGACGCTGACCGGCTTGACGCCATTGGTGCCATAGGAATTGCTAGGGCATTCAACTACGGTGGATTCAAGGGCAACGAAATCTACAATCCGGAGATCCCACCCAATTTGGAAATGACCAAAGAGGAGTACAAAAAAGGCAAACAACCTTCGGTGAATCATTTTTACGAAAAGTTATTGTTGCTGAAAGATTTAATGAACACCAAAACGGGAAGAGAGATGGCGCAGCAAAGGCATGAGTTTATGTTGGAGTATTTGGACCAATTTTACCGTGAGGTGAACGAGTAATCTGAAATAAGAGTAATTTAATGCTTAACTTTGCAGTCGCTTAAGGGGTTGATCGGAATTGACGGGATGAATGAACGCGGTGTAAGCAGGTGGTGCGTTGTAAGTGTTGCACCGAAATCTGAACTTTCAAACCATTAAGAGGCGAAAATAACTACGCCATGGCTGCTTAATCCGAGCGATTAGCATTGTGCCATTTGTCTCAGACTTCTTGACTCGTGCCGAAGTCTATCAGAGGCAATCGACCTGCACGGGTATGCATAAGGGGTTGCGAATGACCACTTGCATTATAAAGTTCGCTAAGGCAATTTAAAGGCAAGAACGGAGCCTAGAATTGCTCGAAAACCAATCTAGTTCTAAACCTGTAGAAAGCGCCAGCTTTCGCATCTCCGGACGGGGGTTCGATTCCCCCCAACTCCACAATGAGCCCTCCATGGCTCACTCGGATGCCCCTTTTTAAGGGTCATTCGTTCGCACACGAAGCGACTCCCAGATGTCGCTGGCAGGGACTCAAACCCTTGTCAGTACTGCATCCAAGGGTCGCTTTGTTGGCTTCATAACCAACCGATTTTTATTAGGTGCATTCAAAATGGTGTGGTAATACAAATTGGTAAAACCGCTTCATTTAAGTGAGTAAAAAGGGGGTAGCTCCCCGATTGGTTACAAATCCACTCCCTTATTTCGCACCTTATGCACCCGTATCGTTTTATTATCAATGACTTAACAGAAAAAATCAAGTCAACATATGAGTATAAAATTATCCTTCTGGGTTTATAATACTCCCTGAATCCTGGACCAGAGGTTTAGTTAAAAAATCACTTAATTTGACTAAACGATATGACCAAACAAACCCGACGCAAATTTACGCCTGAATTCAAGGCAAAAGTTGCACTAGAAGCAGCCAAAGATCAACTTACTTTGGCACAGTTGTCACAGAAATTTGAAGTAAACGCTGTAACCATTTCCAAGTGGAAATCAGAGTTTTTGGCGAACCTGTCCGCTACTTTTTCCAATGTAAAAGAAACGGAAAATAGCGAACCAGAGGTGCCTGTGGAGAAGCTTTATGCGCAAATTGGCAAGCTCAAGGTTGAGCTAGACTTTTTAAAAAAAAGTGCAAAGAAATTGGGGATACCCGAGAGCGAATGGAAGCCGTCAAACTGAAACGAAGTCCGCTGTCGCTGCGCAGACAATGCGAATTGCTATGCGTTCCACGCAGTTCGTTGTACTATGCACCAATACCTGAAAAGCCTGAGAATCTGAAGATGATGTCATTGATGGATACACACTTAACAAGCCATCCCAAAGAAGGGGTTCTATCGATGGTGGATTGGCTACAAGAACGGGGATATCCAGTAGGACCAAAGCGCGTAAGAAGGATGTTCAGGTTGATGGGGCACGAGACCATTTATCGCAGAAAAAATCTGACGAAAGTCGCTCTCAAAGCATACATTAAACCCTATCTATTGAGGGGCTTAAAAATCGAGCGTGCAAATCAAGTGTGGTGCACGGATATTACGTATATCCCTATGGCAAAAGGCTTTATGTACATGACTGCATACATTGATGTCTACAGTAGGAAAATCATGGGCTGGGGCATCAGTAACGCTATGAGTAAACAGTGGTGCATGGATGTGCTTGAAACAGCTATGGCAGAAAACGGAGTGCCCGAAATCATCAATTCAGACCAAGGATCTCAGTATACCAGCCCAAGTTGGACGAACTACTTGGAGGGAAAAGGAATTAAAATATCGATGGATGGAAAAGGACGTGCAACAGACAATATTTGGATCGAGCGCTTCTGGAAAACCATCAAATACAATCACATTTACCTCAATCCTTGCGATACAGGTCTTGAACTATATGAAGGAGTTCAGACCTATATCGAGTATTATCACCAGAAAAAACACCAAGGCATTGGGATGAAACCCAACGATGCTTACTACAAATCTTTAAACCAAAATGCTGCATAATACAGCACAAAATATTAACTTAGCAACTCTAACCTTTTGGTCCAACAACTGGGGAGTATTATAAACATTATTCCAACATTGGGCATCTAATTTATTGAAAATAATTGATGCGATTAATAGAAAGTAAAAAGTTTTTTTCATTTTCGCGTGCCTTTAAAAATTTTTGTGACATTACTTGCGGGAGTATAATCCTTTCTTTTGCCACTTATATAATCAGCTAATGCTTGATCATAAGTATATTTTATTGTTAAACTTTGTCTATCAGTTGAAAAAGTAAATAGTCCTTCTAGATTATAGGTATCTAAATCATAAATATTTCCTTTCGTATACCAATAATATCCTCCATAAGAAAAATTACTAAACATATGTGTATTTTTAGGTGTTCCTTTAGGGAAGTTTTTAGATAATATTTGCCATTCATTCCAACTTGGGCTCCATTCGGCAATCTGAATGGTAAATGTATCTGATGGATTGTCTGTATTATAACCGTGGTAGGTATGTCCATAATTTTTTTCAAAATCATTTGGCAGTGTTCTAAATGTTTTTTTAACAGTATCGATTCCATCATCATGCGGAAAACATTCTTTATTGGGCTTTCTTTTTCCAATAAGAGTTACTTCAATTTGGCTATTGAAGGGAAAATTCTTTCTTGTAAAAGTTTTGTCGTGAATGACTTCTGAACCAATAATCCAAGTATATTCATCAAATTCTTGTTTACTCCTAAAACGAACTAAATTATAACAATAAACAAGATCAGTTTCAATTATTACATTCTTTTCAGGATGGTCAGCATTTGTATAAAGCACTTCTTCAATAACAAAATCAGCAGAAGTTGCTTGTGCGTTTTTGCATGGGTTTACTTTCTCTTTACAACAACCATTAAAAAACAAAATAAATCCACAGAATATAATACTATATTTTTTCATAGTGGATTATTTATTTAGCAGTGCATGAAGTTTTAATTCTATTTCTTTAAGTCGTTTCTCTTGGCTTAAAATTATTTCTTCTTGTGATTTAATCTTTTTTTCTTGTGAAATAGTGTAAAGTACAAGTTCTTCAATTTGCTTTTGTTGCAATTGTTGCAATTCACCTAAGTCTTGCCCCTCTGACAGTATTGTATCTTGCGAAGGAAAGCCAGGTAAGTGTTTGTATTTATTAACAAAAACTGAAACACTATCTAAACTTAATAATTTATATTCTGGGGAGAATACAAAATCTGGCCACCATTTAGCCGATGTGTTAACCTTTAAACAGCGCAGATTACCTCTTAACTCTATATTTCCATATTTATCCATTCGTAAACCGCCAACGCTTCGCCCTGTAATATTTGTGTCACTCCATGGAGCAATAACCAAAGCCCCGTCAGTATTTGTACCCATATTGCCTAGGCCATCCGTAAAGAAAATGCCTAAATCTTTGGTTTGGCTAATTCGGTTGTAACCAAATTGGGAAAGATGTGGAACTATTTCAACATGCTTAGTATATCTTTGATTGGGAATAGTAGTTGTTATAGGTCCTCTTTGAGCATTTACACCAAAAATTGCTGCTGGTTTATTAACGCCAAAACTTCTAACATCTAATGCACAGCGAGGATTAGCTATGTTTATGCCCGTTCTACCATCAGGGAATACAATAAACCTACTATCATCGCCACTAGTAGTTATTCCGTTTACAGGTGTTTGAACTCTAGCCCAAAAGATAGGGTTTAAATTATTATTAATGGATGAAAGGGGAAAACCTAGAGGCGTATTTGAGGTATATAAATGAGCAGGGGAAACTGGCGATGGATAATATGAGGGTTCGGTTGTTGTGCTTCCAAAAGCTATTACATCGTTAAAATGCCCATCATACCCACCATAAACCTGTCCTACATGACAATCTTTCTTAGTGATTACTAGTCCGTTATGGTCTTGCCCAAAAAGTGGGCAATAAAGTACCTCCATTTTACCGTCAGGGCTACTCGTGCCAATTCCCATGGCACTGTCTGTTGTTGCTTTAGTAGAAGTAATGTTACCTAATCTGTTTTTCAATCCTCCAACTACGGTTGTTTGAGCAAATATTAAATTACTTCCTGATATTATTAAGGAAAAAAGTCCGCTTTTTAGAGTAAATAGTTTCTTCATATTTTGAGTTAGTTTAGCTTTTGGTTATTCGAAGCAAGGTCAAAATATTCATAAAAACAAATATTTCGTGTCAGTGCTTTAACGTTGTAATTAGAAGATAATTAATTAGTTAGAAAATTCAGAATCTTTAAAATGATGTGGTCGGGAAAAACTGGACTTGAAAAAAGCCAAATTAAACCCGAAATTACACATCCACATGAAACGCGAACGAAGAAAGTTCACCAATGAATTCAAGGCGGAAGTTGCCTTAGAAGCGATCAAAGAGAAATTAACGATGGTCGAATTAGCCATGAAGTACAAGGTAAATCCTGTACAAATCAAGGCTTGGAAGAAAGAGTTTTTAGA
>JAMNXP010000012.1 GCA_023653095.1 Bacteroidia bacterium
GCGTTACCTGTACCGAAGTCCCAAGAAAATTCCATAGATCCGCTCAATACTTTTGATTTGTTCTCAAACAATACCGCATCGCCTTCACAAATCTTAGCTGGGATAGCAAAGATGGGCTGGATAGATGGGTAAATCAATACGTTACGCTTTACCAAGGTATCACAACCGTTGATATTGTCGATCACGCGCAATTGCAAGGTAATCATGGTGTCTTCCAAAGTGGCATCGTTGGTAACAAATTTCACTTTCATGTTGTTACCTCCTGATGGCGCGGTGATGCTCATACCTGTAACATTGCGTCCACCTTGGGTTACAGCCTGAACTGAAGCAGACCAATCAGTTGAATAACCACCATTATTGTATTTGGTAGGCGCTACAACATCGTATTCTAAGGGTTGACCTACAACTGTGATGTCGTTTGGTTTACCGTACTGATAGATGGCATTGGTTGTCAAAGCAGTTGATGTGTTGAAATTAGCTCCACCTGGTGCTGGCAATACATCTGTGGTGAAAGTGATGGTATCATCTGACAAATCATCATCGGCTGCATCCACAATCAGATAGATTTTAGTTTTACCTGCTTTGCTTAATACTAAATCAGTATTAAAGTTCACGGTCAACTGTTTTCCAGATAAAATTTTGCTGTTAACCTTTTGAGTCACTTTTGCACCTGTGCTAGAAACCATACTCACATTGAAATTGTACACGGTATCAACAAAGGTGTTTTCAATCACCATGCTGCCTTTGAAAGCATATCCTGCACAAACAGTGCTTGGAAGTGACAAGCTGCTGCTCACCGCTTTGATGTTCATGTAGTTCTCACGTGCTCCATGATCTGTATTTACTGGGTTACGCGCCGCTTTGGTTTGATCCATCAAATTCTTTGCAGGAGTGGTTGGCCAAATAGAAGCAATTGATTGAGGAACACGATTCTGAAGTTCGAATACATCGACACGGTAATCGTTTTTAGCCAAATCTTTATATACAGGCAAATGACCTGTTTCGTTGGTTCCGGCGAAAGCCAATCCGTTCCAACCCGCCAAATCATTTGCAGAACCGTTATTGCAATACCAATACTGGTAAGATACGTTCTTTAAGTAGTAGTTGTTATAATCCCACAAAAAGCTCTGAGCACCGTTAGCGTTGTAAGCATAGGCAGGATAACAACCATAGGTATTTTGAACGTCAAGAATATTACCAATTACGTTCACTTTGGTGTGATAGTATGGATATAGATACAATCCATAAACATAGGGGTATGCATAAGATGCTTTACTGTGATCATCCTTAACCGTATTTTGCTTAAATTCAGCGTAATAAGTACCGCTATTATAGGAATAACAGTATAGAGCAAAGGCGCCATATGTACCTAGGTTATTAGCAAACAAATTATTATTACACTGGAAGTTGTAATAGTATTGGTGAGCTGTGGCGTAGAAATATCCGTAGTATCCGCTGTAATTCGCATTGTAAATACGGTTATTGGTAATTTTATTTCTATTGAAGGTACCGTTCCAGTAGTAGAAATAATGTCCGTAGGTGTAACAACCAAAGTCGTTAGAATCCATGGTGTTATCTTCGAAAGTATGAGTGTATGAAGACGAAGGACTGTAAATATACCAAGCGTAAGTATAGGCAGTTGACCCATCAGCGGTAACGTTGTTCTTGATCACGTTTCCTTTGATTTCTTTCTTATCTCCGTAATACAGATAAATGAAATAAGTATAGTACTTCGTAAAACACTTTTCAATCAAGTTGTTGTTAAACTTGTGATCATTGTAATGGTAGTACATGTAAAATCCATAGCAATAAGCTGAAGTTCCCAAAGATCTCCAGTTTCTGATGGTATTATCGTCGTAGTTTGCCCAATAATTGTAATAAGAGTAGGTGAAATAGTTAGAAGAAGCACAAACAATGTTCTCGAATGTATTGTTCTTGATCGTGAAATTGTTGGCATTGGTTCCGTAGTTGTAGTAGTTATACATACCATATACGGTGCTTGAATATCCGCTAGAAGCGGCAACCGCGCCAGAATAGGGAAGATCATGTATTTTATTACCCTCTACTCTAGTTGAACGATTAGTGCTGTACGTGTAATAATTGTAAAAAATATACGTAGCAGAATACGCATTGTTTGATGAACTGTTAGCACGAGAAATATCATTATTCAAAAACTCTTCTCCGTTGGTGTAGTAGTTGTACACACCCATGTAGTAAAAGTTTTGAATGGTGTTGTTCTTGAACGTGTTGTTTGATGCCGTAGAAGAATACAAGCTAGAGCTTCCCATGTCTGTAATTGCATAAGTTGGACCAGGGCTGTTGCTGCTGGTAGTTCTCATCAAGTTATTATCAATAACATTGTATCTACCGTTGTAAGTGGATGTCATTGAAGTAGGTGATGTAGTAGACGCTGAGAAAACCACATAAGCACCGCCTCCAGTTGAACCTGTAGACAAAGCCGTGTACTCAATTGTACAATTTTTCAATGTGTTGTAGTCAGCTTGTCCATAGAAATGAACTCCCCACTGAGCATTAGAAGTACTGGTTCTTTGAATCACCAATCCGTCAATGGTCATGTAATCCATTCCGTTCAATGAAATACCCGCATAGGTTGCTGACGAGATGAATTTCTTTCCATTACCGTTGATGGTGATGGTTTTTGTAGAGGACGTTGAATTGGTTGCGTTTTGTGTGAAAGTTACTGTGCTAGATTCAGTAACGTCAGACACAAAATTCACCGTTAACGCACCGCTAACACCGCTTCCACTGATGGCAGTGGCCAACGCCGTTAAATTAGAGTAAGTACCACCGGTACCTACTGTTACTGTTCCCGATAACTGAGCATGCGCCGCTCCCGCTACCGAAAACAACGCAGCGGCAGTCAACGACTTCCAGCTCCGCCAAAAATTGTGTAATTTTCTTTGTTTCATTAGATAAAATTTACAGTTGTCAACGGCAAATTAAACCTATTAAAAAGGCCTATTTTTCAACGCGACCTACCATAAATCTTTTGTGCATTTTTAATGACAATCCCTAAAAACATTATACATTCCAACACCAGAAAATCAGCACAACAAAACCCACAATTCAATAACTAAACTAAAATTAAAATCTAAATAGTTTTTTGAAAACTAAAACTATTAAACCTTGACATCACTATTCTTTAGAAAATCATCCAATTTTATCACTAAATGACATAAAACTATATGAAGTTTTCTATCATTCGCTTTTTGACATTCCCATGACGCCCTGAACCACGCACTTTACACCGTCCAAAGCCGCACTCATAATCCCCCCAGCATAACCCGGTCCTTCACCGCAAGGATATAAATTCGCAATCTCCGGATGGTGCAACCTCTCGGCATCTCTCGGAATACGAACCGGACTAGAAGTTCTGCTTTCAACCCCTACCAAAACAGCTTCATTGCTTCGATATAAAGGCATTTTCTTGCCTATTTGCATCAAAGCTCCACGCAAACGCTCGTGAACCGAGGAAGGCAATACTTGCCTCAAATCAGACGATAAAATTCCCGGTATATAACTACATTCGGGCAAATTGCTCGAAACCTTCCCTTGTATAAAATCTTCTACCCTTTGGGCCGGCGCTACAATGCTTCCTGTATGCTCAAATGCCTTTCGTTCCCAATGCGATTGAAACGCCAAGGCTCTCAACTCTCCACGGTCATTAAAAGGCTTGAAATCAGACTCTTCCACCGCTACAACGAATCCGCTGTTCGCGAATTTTCCGTTTCGTTTGCTTGGACTCCAACCGTTGACCACTATTTCTCCGGGGGACGTAGCAGCCGGAGCTATAATTCCACCGGGACACATACAGAATGAAAATACACCTCTTCCGTTTACTTGTTCCACCAATCCGTATGAACTGGGCGGCAAAAAATCACCGCGCACATCGCATTTGTATTGTATTTTATCGATGATTTCTTGACGGTGTTCAATACGAACACCCAAGGCAAACGGCTTGCTTTCAATGCTAAATCCGCTTTTGCCAAACCATTCAAAAATATCTCGAGCTGAGTGCCCTGTTGCTAAAATCACTTGATTTACTTTTTCACGAGCGCCTCCATGGTAAATCAATTCCACCACTTTGCCCATGCTTATGACAAAATCATCCACACGGGTATCAAACCTCACCTCTCCTCCGCAATTTTTGATGGCTTCTCGGATATTTTCAATGATTCCTGGAAGCTTATTGGTTCCTATGTGAGGATGCGCTTCGTAGCGAATTTTTTCATCGGCGCCAAAAAATATCAAGGTGTTTAAAATGCGGTCAATGGATCCTCTTTTTTTACTGCGAGTGTATAGCTTTCCGTCAGAATAGGTACCCGCTCCGCCTTCTCCAAAACAATAATTCGACTCTGAATTCACCACCAAATCTCGATTCATGATGGCTAAATCTCTGCGGCGTTCTTTCACCGCTTTTCCTCGCTCTATCACAATGGGTTTTAGTCCGTGATGTATGCATTCCAAGCCGGCAAACAACCCTGCCGGACCAGCACCAATGATATGAACTTCGGGTGCCGACGAGACGTTTTGCAACTGAATTTTTTCGAAGTCAGCTGGTATTTCATTTTCCGAGTAAACGTCCCCCGAAATTAAAAAAAATGGGATTCGCGAGCGGGCATCGAGCGACTTTTTCATCAGAACCACTGGCCCATTTAGACCCGCTTTTTGGCGCAATAACCGCTCTATTTCAGTGAGATTTGCGGCCACTTCGGCCGAGCATTGTATTTGTACGCGTAACGCCACGGCACAAAAATACGACGGAATGCACTCCATTGGCAATTTCAATGTAACTTCGCGAATTATGAAAGAGATTGTGGTCAGCGGAATACGTCCAACAGGTAAGCTCCACTTGGGCAATTACTTCGGCGCGTTCAAGAATTTCCTCACTTTACAGGAGCAATTTGACTCCTACTTTTTCATTGCTGATTACCACAGCTTGACCACTCACCCCACTCCCGGCGACCTCCGCGGCAGCGTTAAACGCGTTTTGGCTGAATACATTGCCTTGGGACTCGATCCCGAAAAATGCACCGTTTATCTGCAAAGCGACCTCCCCGAAACCGCTGAACTTTACCTTTTCCTCAATATGAACGCCTACCTGGGCGAATTGGAACGCGTGACTTCGTTCAAAGAAAAGGTCAGATCTCAACCCGATAACATCAACGCCGGACTATTAACCTACCCCGTGCTGATGGCCGCAGACATTCTCATTCACCGAGGCATCAAAGTGCCTGTGGGGAAAGACCAAGAACAACATTTGGAAATGGCCCGAACCTTTGGAAACAGGTTCAATAGACTCTACAACGTAGAAATTTTCCCTGAACCACAAGCATTCAGCCCATCGAATGTTTTGGTGAAAGTGCCAGGACTCACCGGCGGCGGAAAAATGAGTAAAAGTGCCGGTGAAGCAGATAGTATTTACCTCGACGAACCCGCAGATTCTCTCAAAAAGAAAATCATGAAAGCCGTATCAGATAGCGGTCCGGCAGAACCCGGTTCTCCCAAAAGTGCGGCGGTTCAAAATCTTTTTGATTTAATGGGACTCGTTTGCGCACCAGACGTCATTTCTTTCTTCGATGAAGAGCATCAGAAGGGTAGCATCAGATACGGTGACCTCAAAAAACAGCTCGCTCAAGACATGGAAACGTTCGTTGCTCCCTTGAGAGATGCCATCAATCATACCCTGGCAAACGACAAGCAACTCGATGAAATTGCTGCCTTTGGCGCTGAAAAAGCGAGGAAAAGCGCAAAAAAAACGATGGACGCAGTGAGGGATGCCATTGGATTTAAACCTAAATTTGAAAACTAAATGAAAGACGTATCGCTGGTTGTTCCATTGTTCAACGAAGAGGAGTCTCTTCCCGAATTGTGTGCTTGGATTGACCGTGTTTGCCAACAGAACAACCTGAGCTACGAAGTGCTCCTACTAGATGACGGTTCTACCGATCAGTCGTGGGCGGTCATTGAAGATATTGCCAGCGAAAACTCCCACGTTCGTGGCATCCAACTGATGCGCAACTACGGAAAAAGTGGCGCCCTTGCCGTTGGTTTCCGTGAATGCAACGGCGAAGTTGTCATAACCATGGATGCTGATTTGCAAGATTCCCCCGATGAAATTCCAGAACTCAGAAAAATGGTTTTGGAACAAAACTTCGATGTGGTTAGCGGTTGGAAAAAGAAACGCTACGACCCACTAACCAAGACCATCCCCACCAAATTGTTCAACTGGGCCACCCGCAAAATGAGCGACATTGAACTCCACGATTTCAACTGTGGACTCAAAGCTTATCGCCATCAAGTGGTTAAAAACATTGAAGTTTACGGCGAAATGCACCGTTACATCCCCGTCATTGCTAAATGGAGCGGATTTCCACGCATTGGTGAGAAGGTGGTAGTGCATCAGGCACGAAAATACGGCTCCACCAAGTTTGGAATGGATCGTTTCATCAATGGTTTTTTAGACCTCATGAGCCTCTATTTCATGTCGAAATTTGGCAAACGACCCATGCATTTCTTCGGATTGTATGGCGTTCTGTCGTTTTTCATAGGTTTCATCATGGCCGGCATCATTGTGACCAATAAGCTATATTACGCATACTGGCTCAAGCAAAGCGCTCCATTGGTGACCAGCTCTCCCCTATTCTACATTGGCATGTTGGCCATGATCATTGGTACCCAAATGTTTCTTGCAGGATTCATTGGCGAGCTCATCAGCCGCACCCATTCCGAAAGAAACCATTACGCCATCAAAAAGCAAATCAACTAACCTCAGCGAATGACACATTCGCGCAAACATATTGTCATTGTTGGTCCCGCCCACCCCTTGCGAGGCGGATTGGCCACTTACAACGAGCGACTTGCCCGTGAACTTCAAAAAGACTACCAAGTCACCCTGTTGACCTTCACGTTGCAATATCCCAATTTCCTGTTCCCCGGCGAAAGCCAGTACAGCAACGACCCCACCCCAGACGATCTCCACATTGACGTGGCGTTGAACAGCATCAATCCGTTGAATTGGCTCAAAGTGGGCAAGAAATACGCCAAAATAGCCCCTGATCTCATCATTTTTCGCTATTGGATGCCCTTTTTCGCCCCCTGTTTTGGCACGTTTGCTCGTCAAGTGAAAAAGAACCAGCATACCCGCATTATTGCCATCACTGACAACATTTTCCCTCACGAAAAGCACTTTTACGACACCCCGTTTTCCCGTTATTTCTTGGGATGCCTTGACGGCGCAGTGACCATGTCGAAGAAAGTCCTCAGCGACCTCAAAGAACACTTCCCAAACACTCCAGCCGCTCAAAATTGCAGCTACCACCCTCACCCTCTCTACGATAACTTCGGCGACAAACCCTTGCGTGAAGATGCTTGTCAGCGCTTAAATTTAGACCCCAACAAACAGTACATTTTATTCTTCGGATTCATCCGAAAATACAAGGGCCTTGACTGGCTCCTCGAAGCCTTTTTCTCCTCCGCAAAATCCCTCCCCAACGTCAATCTTTTGGTGGCTGGCGAATTCTACGAAGACTCTCAGCCTTACCTCGATCTCATACAGAACTCTGGCTATTCAGACCGTATACATTTGCACACGCATTTCATCCCCAATTCGGCGGTAGCAGATTATTTCGCGGTCAGCTCTTTGGTTGCTCAGCCCTACAAGAGCGCCACTCAGAGCGGCGTGAGCCAAATTGCCTACCACTTCAACACGCCCATGCTCATCACCAACGTGGGCGGCCTAGCCGAACTCGTTCCACACCTTCAAGCCGGCTGGGTTTCCGAACCCAACATTGACAGCATCTCCGAGGGCATTGTCTCTCTTTTTTCCGGGGGACATTTACCCGTCATAGAATCTCAACTCCCCGAACTCAAAAAACAATTCAGCTGGGAGTCGATGGTGAAGCAATTGATGGGGATCGGTGATCGGTGATCGGTGATCGGTGATCGGTTTTCGGTTTTCGGTGATCGGACGTCGGCGGGCAGCCGTCAGCCGTCAGCGGTCAGCTTCGCTGAGACTTTGAGACTTTGAGACTCACGCTTCGCTAGGACTTGGAGCCGATAGCTCTCAACTCTAAACCCTAATCTCTCAGCGGTCAGCTGTCAGCCGAAAGCCGTGAGCAGCGGCTTTGCCGCTAAGCAACGCGTAGCGTTTAGCTATCACATCAACTCCACATTGAAGGTAATTCGAGCATTTAGTGCTCTAAAAACCTTAACAATAGTATCTAAACGGGCATCTGTGAGGTGGTTTTCTAATTTCGAAATCTGAGCTCTTTGAACACCTACTAATTTCCCCAGTTCATCTTGAGTCATTTGCCTTTCTAATCGAGCATTTTTTATGGCCTCAGAAATCAAATCTTTTCTCAATTCATACTCAAAAGCCTCTCGTTCAGGAGAGCCCTTTAAACCAATGAACTTATCAGTCACTTCATCTAAACTAGTGAGTTTCACTTTCTCGATTGACATAATTAACTATTTTTAGATTTTAAATATTGCTTTCTTAAGTTTTCAGCTTTTTCTATTTCATTTCGGGGTAATTTGTCTGTTTTCTTGATAAAACCATGGGTAGCAATAACCAATGTTTCACTTGTGTTTGATTTATCCCAAAATGCTAAAAAACGAAATTGTAATTTGTTGAATTTCACACGAAATTCCCAAATTTCATTTCTTAATTTCTTGAATAATGTTGGATCTTGAGAAATCCTAGCTTTATTCAAGTTGTATATCACCTTCTCTCTTTCTTTTACACCCAAACTAGACAAAAAGGTCAATGCCTCTTCCATCAGCAAAATCTGAAATTTCCTCTTCACAATAAATCTCCTTCACAAAATCTAAACAAAGGTACATGTTTCCATTTAAAGAAACAAATATTGTTTAGTGATCGGTTATCAGACCTCAGCGGTCAGCAGTCGGCCATCGGCCATCAGCCATCAGCCATGGGCTATCAGCCATCGGCTATCAGCCGTCAGCCGTCAGCGGTCAGCGGTAAGCTGTAAGCTGTAAGCCGAAAGCCGGCAGCAGCGGCTCTGCCGCTAAGCAGCGCCGACGGCGCTAAGCAACGCCGAGCGTGAGTCACACAGTCTCACAGTCTCTCGCGATGCGATTAAAATAATCTTTCCTTAAACTTAAATTCATATTGATTGTTCTTCTTTGCATAAAACATTACGACTATGTTAAGCACGGCAATCATTGACAATCAAGAATATATCGAAATGATGGGGTATGTTTTTGTAAATGGAGATTGGATTAAAATTTAATTCAAAATTCTATTAAATATTAATTCATGGTTTGTATCATTGCAACCTATGAAAACTCTATCCATGAAAGTTCATTTGACCACTTTCATTCTCTTGGGATTGCTATGTTTTAAATGTGCATCTCTAGAGGCTCAAAGCCGTGAAATTCCTGTTGCTGAAGGATTTGTCAACGATTATGCTGGTGTTTTTTCCGAAGAGGAAGAGCGAGAACTCGAAGATTCCCTACAACAATTTTTCAAGCGATCTGGTGTCCAAATTGGATTAGCCATAGAAGCTTCTTTGGACGGATTGGATAAATTTGATCGCGCCATGATGCTGGCTCGCGGTTGGAAGATTGGTCAAAAAGACTCCAACAACGGGATACTGGTTTACATTGCTACGAATGAGAGGAAATATCAAATACTTGTGGCGCGCGACATGCAGGGCGATCTTCCCGATGGACTGGTGGGCGAAATGGCCCGAAACGAGTTGGTACCTTACATCAAAGATGACAACTATTTCAAAGGTTGTAAAGCAATGCTGAATGCTTTGATGTCCGTTGCTGGCAACGGACGTAAATACGTCCCCGTGGGAAAACCCTGGTATGAAGAATTCATGTTTATTCCTACCAATTTTGCAGGTTGGATAGCGGCACTGGTTCTATCTGGAATCATTATTGCCACATGGATATTCGGAATAGGACGAAATTTAAGCCAACGCAGCCAATTAAATCAACGCGCACAGGAACTTGGCATCAACTTTAATAAAAAATAAGACAACATGATATTTTTAATATTAGCAGCCATCATGATTTTGAGCTTTTTGTACACGGGAAACCTACAAAATGGCAATAAAGCGCGAATTTTACTGATTGGTTTGGACGATCCCTTCGTTCAGCAACCTCAATTCAAAAATCACTTAACCTTCTTAAAAAGTTTGGCCCCTGACCAAATTGAACAATTACTAGCGAATCCTTTCTCCAGAAAAAACTGGGAGGAAGTCACCAAAGTAGCGAGCTTAAGATCAACAGCAATAGCAGCTGGCCTCTCTGCGGCTGAGGCATCGAGATTGAGCACTTCCGAATTAGAATCGCGCTATTCAAAATCGAGCAGCAGCGATAGTTCAAGCAGTTCAGACTCAGACTTCGGTGGCGGCGGTGGATTTGACGGCGGCGGAGCTGGCGGGGATTACTGAACAAAGGCTATTGGTCTTTGGTCTTTGGGGGTTGGTCTTTGGGGGTTGGTCTTTGGGGACTATAGGGTTTAGAGGGGAGAGTTTAGAGTGGAGATTTGCGGGATTTTCCGTATATTTGCAGCCCGATTAGAGAGGTGTCCGAGTGGTTGAAGGAGCACGCCTGGAAAGTGTGTATACGCCAAAAGTGTATCGAGGGTTCGAATCCCTTCCTCTCTGCAAAATAAAAAAGAGCGCCGTGCAAACGGACGCTCTTTTTTATTTTTACAATAGATGAGACCCGAGCAGAGGGTTCGAACCGACGACTAGAAGGAGGAGCTCACGAGTCTGCAAAGCAGCGAGTAATCCCTTCCTCTCCGCAAAATTATAAAATGCTCCGATTGGTGGCTTTTTTCGCAAAATTTAGCGTGAGAAAATAATTATTTTGAAATGGAATTATACGCTATAAATTTCAAGTTAGTTTTATTTTCAATTCTACTGTTATCCTTAGCGGTTACATTAATTTATTACATTTTCGAGCTTGTAAAAATTACCGTTAAACGAAGGAAGGAAACAAATAGATCTAGAAACTCTAAATAAATCACCGATATCAATAAAAGTTCTTCGCATGGCTACAAATGCCTGAATTATTTGTATGCTCACCAATATAGCTACTTCGGTATTTAAGACCGCTGAAAGCATAGATACCCCTTGCTCGGTGAAAACGGTGGGTAGTTTTCTCCTCCCTCCGTGTTGCGCACTTGAAGTGCCAATTTGGAACTTCAAGTTTGTCCATTCATCTTGTGTAAGCTCAAACGCAAAAGCTTCAGGAAACCTACTTGGATTTCTATTTACCGCCCTATTGATGTATTTAGTCTCAGTCTGATACATTTCCGCCAAATCACTGTCCAGCATTACTTGCAAGCCTCTTATGGTGTAAATGCTCTTTTCTATTTTACTAATACTTATTTCCATCTCGTTTTATTGATGCCATCTTGTGATTCCATTCGAAACTTCCAGATAGTTTTCAAATTGTAATATTAAATGCATCATTTGTGAAAAGTCATTTTGCTATCTAAACTTCCCCCAAAAAGAATTGTATTTATCGCAAAAAAAACATCAAGGCATTGAGATGAATACCCATGATGCTTACTATAAATCATTGATCTAAATTTAAACCCCGTGTTTTGGAAGCTGTTTTTCGGCATTCTTAAACGCCTTGTTGGGTTTAAATTTAGTCCAGGAATTATCCGCAACACCATGCATGGCGCGATCAAAGTATCGTAATATGAAAAAGTTGAATATCCCTTTAGTTATTTCATGATAGTCAGTAGAAAGAGCTCTTAAGCTCAACGAAAAACTGGATTCTAAATACTCCATATGATGCCACATTCCGCTTGGCATAAACAAGGTTTCGGTAGGTTTTAAATCGCATTTATAACCCTGGGCCTATTTGAGAGTCGGGAATTTTTCAAAATCAATATTACTTAGGTCAGCAGCACTATGGGTAGTGAAAGGAACTTGATACAAATAGGTACTTTGCGATTTATCGAAAAGGGTAATGCGTTTAGTGCCTAAAAATTGAGTGCGAAAAATATTGGAGATATAGATATCGAAATGATTAATTCAAATACTTAACTTAAATCCCTTTAATACATTCATCAATAGAAACATGCACAATCGCACAACCACCACACATAAAATTATATCTTCAATCACCAAGCAGATTTTTCTATTCTTGCTCATCATTTTCAGCAGCCATACAAGGAAATTACAGGCTCAAAATTGGAATGAATTAATAAAAACATTAGCGTCAGATAGAGAAACGAACGATTGATTTGGATACTCTGTTGCCATTGATGGAGACTATGCTTTGGTGGGAGCCCACTTTGAAGACAAAAATGCAAATGGAACCAATTCGCTTATCGCCGCCGGATCAGCCTATTCCTTCAAAAATTGCATTGTTCGAAAACTCGATACTCAAACCGTTTGTAACGCTTTTACTTGGATAGATGGTAAAACATACACTGAAAATAAATCATATTTCAATTCGCAAAAAATCAACCTTTCCATCACAGAATCCCCAGGAATCTATATAGTCAACATCGTCTCCGATGGCAAGAAAGCAGTCATAAAAGTGATTAAGGATTAAACCATCTTTTTGGTTATAAATTCCGTTTATTATCAATCAATTATGTACATATTTTCCGAAACCAATCGCTTAATTTTAAGAGGTTGGTTTCATCTGACGTAGAGGCTTTGTTCGAACTAGAGTTTTAAATCAGCTTGATTCCTAGTCAAACAATAAAATTAATAACCTTTTATTTCACTGAAAGTTAACATATGAAACGCTGTTAAATTTCTAAATTTGAAAAATGAAAATTGTTATTGCTTTTCTCAGTTTAATTTTTGGATTTTATTCAATTGGAAGATCCCAAACATTATGGGTTTGGGGCGAAAACTCAAATGGTCAACTTGGACTTGGAAACGACAATAACTATGACACAGCTCAAAAAGTGGGAACTCTGGTAAATTGGAAATATGTTCAAGCAGGCCAACACCATACCGCAGGAATTTTAAAAGACGGCTCCTTATGGACATGGGGAAAAAATGATTCTGGCGAATTAGGAATTGGCAACAACACCACGATTGATATACCTGTAAAAGTGGGTTCATTTAAAGATTGGACATCTGTTCAATTAGGGAGTGAAAATTCTATTGCCCTAAGAAAAAATGGTACTCTTTGGGCTTGGGGAAGCAATAAATATGGTCAACTCGGTTTAGGAAATACCATCTCATACGACAAACCGCAACAAGTTGGATCAGATACGGATTGGGTATTGATTCACTCGGGTCAGTTTCATTCCATAGCGATAAAAAAAGATGGAAGCCTCTGGGCGTGGGGAAGGAATAATGAAGGACAATTAGGATTAGGAGATACCATTAATTATAACACACCGCAACAAGTCGGTTCAGAAACTAATTGGTCGATTGTTCAAGCAGGCAAATACTTTAGTGTAGCAAAAAAGAAAAATGGAACGTTATGGGTTTGGGGCAGTAACAATCACGGACAATTAGGCTTAGGAAATTCAACATCCTTCAACGCACCTCAAAAGGTAGGCTCAGATTCAAATTGGGCAGTTATAGCTACAGGAAGTAATCATACCGCTGCAATTAAATTAGACGGCAGTTTATATACTTGGGGAAGAAATAGTGATGGCGAACTTGGATTAGGAGACACCACTAACTACAACAGTCCTCAAAAATTAGGCTCATCTACAAAATGGATTGGCATTGACCTTGGAGATGACCATACATTGGGACTTAAATCAGACTCTACAATTTGGGCTTGGGGAGGAAATAATAGCGGACAATTGGGTTTGGGTAACGCTAATAGTTACAATTATCCCGTACAAATAGGGAATAAAAATAATTGGAAAGCAGTATCAGCCGGTTTTAATTATTCCCTACTACTATTCAATGACTGTAGTTATTATAATCCTGAAAAATTGAGCACTACTGACACCTTAACTAGTTGTTCCACTCAATCTATAAGTTCCAAAATTTACGCCTTAAATAAAACAAATACAGTATACGAATGGTCTAATGGGGCTAAAACACAAAAAATCACCGTTAATAATTCTGGATGGGTTAAATTAACAGAACGTGATACTTTAGTGGGTTGTACTAATCGTGATTCAGTTTATGTGCGCATCATCAAGGATGAAATTTTTACCGCCTCAGATACCAACATTTGTAATGTTCAGAAAAATACAATCCTTCATATAGATCTCAATAAATGGTTTCGAGATACGAACTTTTACTTTTATAGTAATGATAATTATAATAGTAGTGTTAAATTTAAACAAATAACTACTGCAAAGATCACAGTTACCAAAAGTGCTACATATAACTGGAAAGGATTTGTATCCCCAAAAAGCAATCCAAGTTTAATGTGCTTCGTAAGTGGTAAAGTAAAACCAGCCATTGTTTACCCTCACTTGGTAACTAAGAACACTGATACCATTTTATCCACTAAGTCAATGGTTAAACCAATTATTTCTGATAAAAGATATACCTCCTATCTTTGGAGTAATAATAACAAAACCAGAACTACAAATTTGTATCAATCAGGCCAACACTGGTTCAAACAATCTGACAATTTTGGATGTAGCCAGACAGATAGTTTTCATTTTTCAATTCTTAACTTAAAATTACCCACCCAAATCAACGCCAAGTTAGGTTCAAAGATTATTGTAAGAGTTAGCGATAGTCTTAATTCATCAAGCCAAGTAGTATGGAGCACAGGTGACACTGGTTGGCATACCACATATCATGTAACGAAAAATACAGACGCACTATCTGCAACCCAATCAGATGCCTATGGAAGTATCACAAAATCAGTTGTGATTAATGGAAAAGCAGAACCTGTGAAATTATCACAAGAAGAGAATAAACATCACAGCTCAAATCAATCTTCTTCAGCCAATGAAAATCTCACTGAAACAATACTAAATTGCATCTCGCTTTATCCCAATCCAACACATCTGAAATTATTTATTCAATTTGATTATAACTTCCAATTGGATCACGTTTTTGAAATCTTTGATGTAACAGGAAAATCTATCTTGATACAGAAAATTAAATCAAAAACAGAAACTGTAGATGTTTCCAATTTGAACAATGGAATCTATTACGCTGTAATAAAGGATAAAAACAATAGAGAGATTGAGAAAAGAAAAATCGTAATAGAATAATTATTTGCTGTTCCTGGCCACATTCAAGGAAACCACCCTCTTCCAACTCAAAATAGCGCGTATCTTAGCTGCTTTGAGTGATGATCAATTCTCGCTTTATGAGTTCAAAGGCAATCTTGATCATTGAATTAACTTCACTCACTTCCTCCCAAACATCTCCTTGGCCGTATCCTCAAAAATATTTAAGACATGATCAGAATCTGAACGGGTGATAATCAATGGTGGCAAAGCTATCATGGTGCTATAATCCCAAGAAGCACACCACATAAGTCCGCGTTTCAACATTTTCAACAGAAAACGCATACTTAAACCCGGGTTCTCATTCCAATCTACCCCAATCATTAGTCCGCATTGACGAACATCAAAATCCCTTCCGTCGGCATATTTATTCAATATCTCACGGATGGATTGTCCTAAATAAGCACCCTCAATCCCAGCATTGGTGATGAGCCTTTCGTCTTCAATGATTCGGATGTTTTCAAGAGCAATTTTACAGGCGAAAGGCGTCCAAGCAAAACTAGCTGATACGTCATCTGAAGAACGACTCTTTTCCAATTTATCGGCATTCAAAACCGCAGCACCAATGGCCGCATAACCACCGCTTAATCCTTTTGCCATAGACACACCATCAACCATAACATTCAATGTTTGGTGTGCAAACCAAGAACCCGTTCTGCCCATTCCCGTGAGTACCTCATCAAAAATCAATGCTACGCCATGCTCTTTACAGATTTCTTCAATTAGGGCAAAATACCCATCAGGCGGAACTATCACTCCCCCGCTACCAATGATTGGCTCAGCAAAAAACGTTCGAATGTTAGGATTATCTTTTAATTTCGACTCTACCGCCGTAGCACATTCAAACCTGCAACTTCCTTGTTTTTGTCCCCAAGGACATTTATAGCAATGAGGAGGTTGAACTTTGAAGGTGTAATATTGATTTCTCACTGGAGGCAAATTAAATTTCTTCATCTCCCCTAATCCGATGGTGGCGTGCGTTCCTCCGTGGTACGACATTTCAAAAGACAGAACATCACCTTGATTATCAGCGAACAACGACTTCAACACAATTTCATTGGCATCTGCACCTCCAGTCGCTCTCATGCAAATTGCGGGCGAAAATCCTACCAACTTACTCAATGCCTCTCCTAGGTTAGCTGACTCTTCGGTGGGCATCCATGGTGGACAATAATTGCTCTTATTCAATTGTTCTTGCATGACCGACAGCATCTTGGGATGTTGCCAACCGATGTTGGTTACACCGTATCCCGAACTAAAATCCATGACCCTATTTCCTTCAATATCTTCAAAGTACATTCCTTGAGAAGTATGAAAAGCGGCAGGATAAGATATATCTGTAATTTGAAATTGTTTAGTTTTTTGAGAAATTGACTTATTGGAAGACATTTTTGCAAGTTAACCACCGGTGGCTCCTGTCGAGTTGCAATAATCCGTAATTGAAAAATTATTAGTTGCAAAAAATGCAAAAATCAAACTCAATATACCCGCTCTATCTCAATGGTGTTATTCAAATACCCGCTACCAATAATACAAGTTACCCGATAACATTTATTATTGGTTTGATCGTTGATCAACAAGCGCTGAACATTGCTATTTTGAGTAAAATTGGCAGCACTCTGAAGATACATCCATGAAGTACCCACGGTTGTAGACGCAAAACTCAGCCCTGACTCCGAACCAACCCCACCCGTTGAACCAACATTAGAGGAGGTATACAGATTAAACGATGAACCCGAAACGGTTATACTCCCAGAAACAGTAGATATTTCCATTGACCGGTTACCAGATGTAGAAAATCGAACCTTAAAATTATCTAGCTGAACCACGTCTCCAGCATCTGCCAAAACCGATATGGCATTTAAAGTACTCAACCATTGTTGCCCATCATAATAATACATGCAATTAGCATTGGTATTGAATACTTGTAGTCCCTGAACGGGACTAACAATGGCCAGCATCTGAGCATTGGTCATTCGAGGAAACAAAACTCCCTTAGACGTAGAACTTACCTCTAACTTAGCGGTAGCTGAAGGGCTTGATGTACCAACACCCACTTGAGCTGAGATAGATTTCCCCATAAAAAGCAACCCTAAAATGATGATTTGCAAACTCTTCATGGCTTAGTTGAATTCTTCAATTTCGATGGTGGTTTGAGACACACTGGCAGGACCAGCGACAATATTTACTTTATAAAACTTCAGATTGGTTTCGTCAGTGAACCAAATTTGTTGAATGTTCCCCCGAGAAAGGAAACTCAGTCCGCTTTGAAAATATGAAAAAGTGGTTGAGAAATTTTCCGATTGCCTCATATATCCACCAAAACTTGAAGTACTAGAAGTCCCTGGATTGATGGCGGTATTGGTATATAAACACACCCCAGTAACCGTAGTGGTTCCAGATTTAAAAGCCAATTGTGCGCTTGAATTTCCCGACACCGGCAAACGAACCATTAAATTACCCAAGGTCACAGTATCGCCTCTATCAACCATCCGGCTGATGAACTTCTTTTCACTGATCCAAGCACTTCCATTATAGGTGTAAATGCTGTTGTTGGTGGTATTATAAACTTGAAGTCCTGCAACAGGAGTGCCTATATTCAACATTTGAGCATTGGTCATTCTTGGAACTAAAACCCCTTTTGAGGTTGAGGTCACATCCAACGCGGATGACGCAGCTGGACTAGTGGTACCAATACCTTGTTGCGCGAAGGTTTTCTTGGGACATAAACCCAGTAAAAGCATCCCCAGAAAAAACAACTTAGCCCTCATCAGTTCAAACGTTTAATGGAAATAAAGTTGTTGTTATAACCACCGCCAACCGTAAAAATGATGTGATAGGCCCTCCCATTGGTAACGTCTTGGATATTCAAGAGCTGCGTAGAACCGTGAAATCCTAGATCCAAACCTGGCCAAAAATTAATGAAGGTAGTTCCCAAAGTTGTAGACTGGCGCATGTAGGTATTGTAGGTTGCAGCCGAACCACCGGTAGCTGTTGCCGAAGTGCGATACAAAATTTCTTGAGTGCCCGACATGGTAATAGTACCAGAGACAGTGGCAATTTGCAATGAATTATCAGCGGTAGAAATAGGCATCCGTACCTGAATATTATCGAGTTGAACCGGTGAATTGGTATTCACGAACTTCGAAATCTTCTCTTCCTTTGACATCCACGCATTGCCATTGTAAGTATAAATTGAACCTGCATCGGTATTGAAAATCATCAGCCCATTTGCGGGGGAACTTATGGCCAACATCTGTGTGTTTGTCATTCGAGGATATAAGAATCCTTGAGTGGTTGATTGAACATCTAACATGGAAGACGCACTCGGTGAGGTAGTTCCAATACCTACTTGAGCACCGGCGTCAATTGACACTGCAAACAGAAATACAAAAATGAATTTAAATGCGTATTTGTGTTGGTTGAAGTTAGACATTCAGAAGGCGATAAGACAATGAGTTGCACAAAAGTACTCAATATCTCGCATTTCATGAAATTCAATTCTGAATTAATACCATCCTAAATCCTACCCGAGAATCTCCATTGTATCTGGGCAAAGCCGTATAACTCAATGCCCAAACGCAAGGCTGAGGATCCATAAATGACCCACCTTTAATGACGAATAATTTCTGCAAACCACTCACCGTTGGTGTACACGTCCATTCAGCCACATTCCCGTGCAAATTGTACAACCCATTTTGGTTGGGGAAATAGGAAAACACTGGTGCGGTAAGCATATGTCCATCGCTCGACATATGATCATTGGGCGATTTTTGGTCTTTGTATGCGTTATAATTTAGCAAGAACATGCCCTTGCTGTTTCTTGTAAACGGCAAATACGGCGCATACCCTTTCAGTCTTTTATTGTTTCTGGGGATATACATAGCGGCAGCAACGAACTGTTTTTCCGAAGGCAAAGAATACTTCCACTGACTTGATTTTAATTGTTTTGACTTCCAACGACAATAGGCCATGGCCTGTTCTTGCGATATTCCCACCACAGGAAAATTTTCGTATGCCTTGTGAGCAAAGTAATACTCCGACATGGGCTTCATTTGTCCTTTTGGAAAATCATCCATCCAACAACTGTATGACGGCAAAACTTGCACGCCTTCAAATTCGATGTTATTTCTACCTTGATTGGCAATCCAAACCGCGATCAATGTGGTGCAAGATTTACAAGTATCTAGTTGTAAAAGTTTTGCCAAATCTTCCACTCTGTTACCAGTAGAACGGCCCTTTATATTAGCATCAACTGCTGCGAAAACAAACTCCCACCACTCTTTGTTGCTTACTTCGGTTTCACTCATCCCGAAGGGCTCTATATCTGGCATTTCAATCAAATTATTAGGTCCACCGGCGGTATCTATGGCGCTGAAATAGGCAGCCCCGGTAGAATCCCAACAATAAACCACCATTCTCTTTGACACTTTCACATCTACCGAGTTGATGGTTTTAAATCCTTTCACTTTGGGTACTTTGGGCGCTTTTGTAGCTTTCGTAGCATTAGTCGCTTGCGCAAACTGTGCCGCACAAAGCGAAGCCATGGAGAAAACAACAGAAAGTAAAATTCGCATGAAGAGATAACGCGTATTCAAGGGAATTATTTTTCGGCACTATTCATTTACAGCTTTAATAGATCTTCAAAATCTGAAATTCCCAAATCGATCATCATTTTTTTAAATTTAGACCTCATGTTTCTCACATGAGAATAACTTAGATTCAAATATTTCGCAATTTCTATGGGCTTTACTCCCTCAATGGAAAGGATAAGAATATCTCTTTGCGTTTTAGACAGTTCAGAAAAGTTTTGATTTTTCCAAATAATGTCATACCGGTAAGAAACATCTACACGACTGGTATCCTGTAAGTTGATGTTTTGTGACTTCGAAATTCGATCTAGATCTAACTTTACTTGTAAAATTATTGGATCTTTGGCAAACTTGGATTCTGACAATTTCCGATGAATATTCTGTGATTGCTCGATTAACATTGAAGACAACGCCGCAATTTTTGCATTTAAATGATTTTCGTTTTTCAATTTTGTTGCGAGCTGATTGGCTGATTCTAGTTGAGACCGAAAAAATTCTTGCCTCTGTTGGATGAACTTACTCCTGTATATATATACAGACACCGACAAGACAACCATAATTAGTGAAATACCTATTACAATTTTTTGCCATACAATAATTCTACTAGTTTTCTTTTGTTCACTCTTCATTATTTGAAACTCACGTTGTAATTTTTGATGTTGGATTCTTGATTCAAAATCTAGTACACGAATTGAATCTAAAGTTTTTGACTCTAACTTTAGGACGTCAACGGACATCTTGATATTTCTTTTGAAAGCATTAATATCATTATCCCGTTCAGCTTGATTCGCTAGAATTTCCAACAATACAGACTTAGTGTAATGTGAAACAGAAATGTCATTGAGAGAATCCAAATCTGCTGAAGAAAAACCAACAAGTTTTGCAAATCCTGGAATCTCTCGAATGATAGGATTAAATCCAATATTGAATTTACCTAAAAACTCAAATCTACATTCATTCAGTTCATGTTTATTGGCCTGAATAAATGCCTTGATATTGTTGCTTTCTTGAAGACCAAGAATAATTTGATTCATGAAATAATCTGCCAACAATACTTTGGGAATAATTGACTTGTTTAGAGACAACATAAATGAATTGGCCAACTTGTATTCTTTTTTCATTATTAGCAAACGACAAAAATTAAGCTTTATAAGAACACCGTTATATTCTAGGTTAGACGGTACTAACTCTTTGTCACATTCTTTCAGATATTTTTCTGCTTCTTTTAGCTTATACTGAGACATTAGAATGCTTGCGATGTTATTATTTAGTATAGGATTACGACCTTGCCTTCTCCTCAACAGATCATACGAAATAATAAAATTCTCTATTGCCGTTTCTTTTCGTCCCATTGAATAATAAATTGCCCCTTTATTGTTTGAAAATTGCTCTAGTTCTTTAACTTTGTCAAATCGAAATGCCCACTTATATCCTAAATCGTACCAAGAAATTGCTGAAATGAAATCGCCATAAAAGTAGTGTAGCATTCCTTTCAAATTATAATAATTTAGAACTACCATTGTATCGGAAAAATCTTTTAATCCTTCACTAATAGATACAGCATCAATAGTTTTTTTTGCAAGTTCCAAATTCCCTTTTCGCAAATACATGTAGCTCGAAGCTAGATTCAGGTAGGTAATTTTTGATTCACTTATATTGGAGTTGTCAGAGAATTGCTTATACCAATCTGTAAAGGAATCTGCTTTAGAGTGAAGACCTTTTTGCCTCAAGTTACTCGAAACAATAAAACTTACATTATCAGGTAATCTAGATTCATTTAAACGAATGAATGATTGAATGGAATCTAATTGAGTGCATTGCTCCGAAAAATATGTGTATTTGTTATTTAATTTTTCGTCCTTACAACCCAAATTCCATAACGCAACACAGCTTATCAGCGTGAAATTAAAAAGCAATCGAATCATATTTTATCAAAGTAAGCACAAAGATGAATTTCCCAATAAATATATCATCTTTTGATAAAGTACTTTTTTGTACTAATGCTTTATTACCCCTGCGAATAGTGAGAATTTCAAGTTAGACCCTTTTACTAGATAGAAGAAATAAAATCTGAATAACAGAAATTGTTATCACTAGTTAATAGAGATAGAAAATCTGATTTTGTACCATTATGTACCAAATCTATTCCGAATTTTCTTAATCAAAATTGCAATTAAACCTTTGTGCTACAAATCAAAAAACAAATTATGAAAAAGTATTTCACTTTAATGTTAACTGTATTTCTTCTATTAAGTTCAGTAAGTGCACAAATTCAAAATTTAGCTGTTCGCAAAGACCGAACCTCCAGCGCACCCCCTGTATCCTATGAGTACAAAGGAAATTTTGGCAGTAATTATTATTGGATTGGAAAAGAATCAGGCCAGGATTTCGTCATTTTCAACTCAGGTGGCACTTGGGTATTGAGAGCTTGGTATGGTGACTTTTTTGGTGGTAATAATATCGACATCTCTAAAAGCACAGAAAAATATCCTTTAACTGGATGGTCCACAATTCAAGTCCAACTCGAAGGCCCACGTTTATTTTACAACACTACAAGCTTAAACGAAGCGTCAACCAATTTGGGAGAATTTACTGATACCATTTTTATTCGTCACAACAAAGTAAACGACAAGAAACTTGCTGGAAGCGCCGGCGACAACTTAATAGCAAATAACCATGTTGAAATCGACCAACTTCCCAATGGTTTAACCGCTCACGCGATTTTAGTTTCTGATTCTACAGCAAAATTATTTTTCAGCGGCAATGCGAAAGAACACAACGTAGATTCAAGCATAGAAATTCGTTTTAAAAATGCTGCTTTTGCAAACGGAGGAACCGCAGATAGCACAATTGGTGCAACTATGCCAATTAAAGTCAACTTCATCAATTCTTGGATCGTAGGAAATGAACCCAACGATATAAAATTGATTCAGAGTGCGATGGACTCTGCTAAAAACTATGATGTGGTTTTCATTCGAAAAGGCACCTATACTCAAACAGGCATTCTAAGAAAAGATCAAAGTAAACTGATGGAATATGTTTATCTTATCGGTGAAGGTCCAGAAGCCACCATTATTCAGGGAAGCAATATCCCATTTGATTCTACAGGAAGAATTTTTAATTTAGCAGCTATAAAAAAAGCACACTTTAAAAACTTGACTATCCAAAATGCATCTGCAAAGGGTTTACAAGAAAATGGGGGTGCAGTTTCAAGTCCATTTGCTGTAATTATTGAAAATTGCCGATTCACAAAAAACAGAACGTATTCAACTTCGAATTATGGTTCAGGCGGAGCCGTACAAGCAAAAACAGTGCATATTAAAAATTCAGAGTTTAGCGACAATCATGCTCAAAGTTCAAATACTGGTTTTGCTGTAAGTGGCGGGGCTGTAAGTGCGCAAGGAGTAACCATTGAAAATTCCACTTTTTCTGGTAATAGTTGCATCGCACAGGGTGGAGCTGTTATGATTGGAAGTAATCATCCATCTTTAATTATTAACTCTACATTCGTTAATAACTCATCAAAAAACGATGGTGGGGCTATTTACACATATAATAGTGTGAAAATATATAATTCTATTCTTAGCAACAACAAAGCTAAAAATGGAGGAGATTTATTTTCTCTAAATAATCATGTATTCAAAGTCAATGCCACTGGAAGTTTCATCAAAGACACAGCTTCTAAATTTCCCAAAATAAGCATGTTTAGTGTTAATCCGAGCTTCGAGGATCCAAAAATCGACACTATTTTGAGATTCAATTGTGGCTTATTGCAAACTCATACTTTGTTATCAAACAGTCCTGCGATTAATAATTCAATTGACGATACAATATTCATTTCCGTATATGATCAAAGAGGCTATAAAGCCAATGGAAAGAGAGACATAGGCGCTCATGAAACTAATGCTAGTGTTGAATTCTATTTGGATGAAGATACTGTTTGTATTGAAGATAAAAAGTCATTTAAATTAAGTGCAACACCACACATCGGTGAATTCTCAGGAGAATTCATTTCTAACAACAAATTAGATTTAACCAATGTCACCAAAGAAGGATATGTTTATGTTAGTTATACATTTGATTTATCTAATTGCGAAAACACCACCATAAAAGACAGCATTTATGTTAAAATGTGCGTTCAAAATAGCGTAAAAAAACATAACCATTTAATCTCAGTTTTTCCGAACCCAGCACAAAGCGAACTTATTTTTTCAAATTCGAACAATTCACCAATGACTGTTTCAATCTTTAGTATTTCAGGTGCATTTATTTCAAAACATGAAAACATTGACTCAAATAATCAAATAATTATCAAAAACTTGAAAACGGGTTTATATTTTGCAATCGTGGAATCTGACGATTCAAAATCTACCGTCAAGTTTATTAAAGAATAAACTGGAGAATAGAATTAGTTCATAATTTCTCAATAGTAACTAGTTTTATCCAGTTTTGAAAGCAGCCTCAAAAGGGCTGCTTTTCATTTTTACTACTCCTTAAACCCACCAACCTCAACCCTGTGCGGAGTGAAAAAACTCGGATTGCTATACTGCCAACGCGCATCTTCAGACAATTTTAACTGCTTAAAAAACACAGATGAATCTATGATTCGCTCTTCTGATTTTAGTCCAAACGTACCATCACCAAAGCTGTGATTCAAGCTCATACCATATTTGCGTGCCAATTCACCATACTCGGGCAACCACTGATAGTTCTTGGGTTTCACCGTCATGTCCCCAGACAAATAAGTGATTGATTGATAGCGCGGCGAATCAAACTCCAACGCCTGATGAGCGCTTTCTATCCATCCTTTTGCCAACCAGCTTCGCAGCTCAAGGTAAATCTGATCTTTTTGAGATTCATTAACAATCAAAGTAAAATAGGCATCATCAAATCTCGCTTCTTGAAAAAGATTGCCCTTTTTCTGCATCCTTTGGATGCGCTGAGTTCTTTCCGATGGACCTACAGCTGCCAACTTCACCAAGAATAACGTATCTACAAATCGATAGCCTTGATAGGTTTTAAACTGCGGATATTGCTTCAGAAAATAATTCGCCTTTCCCATCTCCATCAGTTCTACCATGAACATAGACGTGCTCATATCCCTATTAAAATCAAACAAATAGTTCGAAAGTTCTCCGCTCTTAAACATCAGTGTATCAACATCTGGCGAAAGCCAAACTACCTGAAATCCCGACGATTCAGCCCCGAAAACACGCTTTTTAAAACCCTTCGATATTGACCAAATTTCAGGATCTTGAACCACCGTCCCTCCCCGCAACACTTGAAACTGATAATTTTTAGAGTGTATAACGTCTTTATGTCCTTCGGCGTAATGCCAATGCCCAATTTTCAGCAACGTATCATTCAACCTCAGGCATTTACCATAATTCACTTCTTTATCTATGACCCAAAACCAATTCTGTGGTGTTGTCATAAATTCATATCGAGGTTCCTTATTCACCAACAAATTCCCATCTACAACCCAATATTTCGCTCCTGCTCTCACACTAAAGCCATCCCCAAAATCATATTTAAACTCCAAATATTTCTCTTCAAAAGGCAATCGATACACATTGCCTGTATACATTTTCGACACTCCTAACTCCACCACAATCCAACCCGAATCTCCCCCATTTAACTCTTCCGGACCGCTCACTTTCCTGAATTCCAACAAATCTTCGTAGGCCGGTTTCATCCATTCTAACTTTGGCAACCGCACTCGCTCACTCCCCCGATTGTACACCCGAAGACTGTCTCGAAACACATAATACTTCCCTTTCATTTCCACCCACTGGGTTGGTTTCTGTAGGACATATACATGGGGATATTTCTTCACAGGTTGAACAATCTTGGGCTCCTCTACTTTTTTGGGCAATTCAATTCTTACCTGACCGTAATCATCAGATTGCCTAATATCATAATGCAAATCAAAATTGAATTTTTTAAAAGTATCCAACAGATTCAGAGTCACAATTTTGTAGGGACCAGTATGTCCGCACAAGAAATCACCTTTTGACGCATCAATGGGAAATAACTTGGTAAAATTCTCAGGCAAATTGCGGTTGTTTTTCATGGCCTCCACTTTGATGAACCATTGAGGCAATTTTTTGTGATTATAATTCCTCGAATCAAAAAACAACACATACAAATTCCCCTTGATGGGCAATCGGTAAAATTGATCTACAGCCTTCAGTCCTGTTCTTCTACCCACTTCGTTGGCCCAAAACTCAGACTCCTTCAACGGCACACCACTTTCACTAACCAAGGTCAATTTCAATCTTTCAATGTTCACGGTATCTGTCCCTTCCACCACCTTCACCACAAACGACTGTAAATAATCATAACCACAACGCTGAGCATTCAAAACACCCGCAAAAAAGTTCAAAATCAACCAGAAATAAATTCTCATAAGGCGCTTAATACGATTAGCGGAACAAAGGTAAATGAATTGGCAATCGGTTGTCGGTTGTCGGTGATCAGTTTTCGGCGGTTGGCCATCAGCCAAAGACCAAGGACCAAAGACCTGCCACCACATTATTGTACTTTAAACAATAATACCTACATTCGTGTTACAGGTGATCAGTATTCGGTTTTCGGTTTTCAGACCGATCACCGATCACCGACCACCAACCACCAAAACCCAATGCGCAAAAAACTACTCCTCCTCATCATAATTACAGCATTTTCAATACATGCTTCACAATCCCAAACCATTCAAGTGGGGAAAGGCAGTTATACAACCAAGTTTCCAGGTACCGATGTGGCCGGACGAAATGGCTTCCCCAGTGGAACGCCTTATTTGATAGATTCGCTGAAGAAAAAACCAATTCCAACCAACGATTGGTGGTCGGCGAAGGTGAAGAATGCCCATTGCGACAACCTGTTTAACTATCCCCTAACCCTAAAAACGGTGAATGGCGGATTGGTGACTTCGTACATTCCGTGGGGTGTAATTTCAGATATAGAGCCCATTACCGTTGGGGTGGAATCATTGAATCACAGCGCGCCATGCATTTCGGCGTACAGCGATTGGCACATCACCATGGAGTGGAAAAGCGGAAGCCAGCGTTTTCAAACCACTGTTGGTATGGGAATGCCGTTTTTGTATTACCAAAAAGACTCAGCCAATAAAGCCCAAATCAAAATCAATACGGGCACCGTAACGGTTAAAAACGAAAAAATCATCATCGAAGACGCCTATAATGGAGCCGACTTTGTCGTGTATGGACCGAAAGGCAGCGCTTGGACAAAAAACGGAAACTTGTATACCTCAACCCTAAACGGAAAGAACTACTGGTCTATGGCGATGCTTCCGCAAAACAGCACAAATCTCACCGCACTTGCCGATAGTTTTCAGCGCTATGCTTATGTGGAACCCGTAAACACTCGGGCCAACTGGAAGTTCGATGCATCCAAAAGCGAAGTCACAACCACCTTCAATATCAAGGCCACCATTCATGAGGGCAACGATTCGGTGGTTTTAAACGGACTGCTTCCGCATCATTGGGCACACACCACTTTGAAAAGTTTTGACTTCTTGAATTTCAGCTACAACAGCATCCGGGGGCAACTCAAGATGATTGCTCGTAATAATTTTGAAGTAAAAAACACCTTCAAGGGCATCCTCCCTACCCTGCCCTATGTTGACGTTAGAAGTCCGAAGTTTGACCCCGTCCTTCTGCAGCAGAAAATCAACGACATTCAATACGATGGCTTAAGCACTTGGACTGATTCTTACAACGAGGGACAGGTGATGAACCGTCTCATTCAAACGGCCCGCATTGCCCACGAAATGGGCGATGAAAAAGCTGTAAAAAACATGCTCAAGACAGTGAAAAGTCGTTTGGAAAACTGGCTCACGCACAACAGTCCGGAGGTGGCTTTTTTGTTTTATTACAACAAAGATTGGACAGCCATGTTGGGATATCCTGCAGGACATGGACAAGACAACAACATCAATGACCATCATTTTCACTGGGGATATTTCATCCATGCAGCCTCTTTCATCGAGGAATTCGAGCCCGGCTGGGCTAAGTCGTTCGGCGGGATGATTGACCTTTTGGTTCGCGATGCCGCGTCCCCAAAAAGAGACGATAACATGTTCCCTTACCTCCGGAATTTCAATCCGTTTTCTGGGCATTGTTGGGCCAATGGATTTGCCAGTTTCCCTCAGGGCAACGACCAAGAATCAACGTCGGAGAGCATGCAATTCAATTCGTCGCTGATTCACTGGGGAAGCATTACGCAGAACCAGGAAATTCGCAACTTGGGCATCTATTTGTACTGTACCGAGCAAGCAGCCATCGAGGAATATTGGTTTGACATCAACAAGCGTAACTTCGCCAAGACCCAACAATACGCACTAGTTTCGCGCGTTTGGGGCAACTCCTATGACAACGGTACTTTTTGGACCGGCGACATTGCTGCATCATACGGAATTGAACTTTACCCCATTCACGGAGGTTCGTTTTACTTGGCTCACGACAGCAGTTATGCCAAGCGACTTTGGGCGGAAATGGCCAAGAATACGGGAATTTTGAGCAACCAGGCCAACGACAATCTTTGGCACGACGTATATTGGAAATTCCTTGCCTTCACCGATGCTCCCAAAGCCATTGAACTTTACAACAGCTACCCCAAACGAAATTTGAAATTCGGAATTTCGGACGCTCAAACCTACCATTGGCTTCACGCTTTGAACGGTTTGGGACGCTTGCAACCGCACATCACCGCCAATCATCCGCTGGCCGTGGCTTTCAAAAAAGACACCCAAATGATTTACGTGGGCAAGAATTACGGCACTGACACTCTGACCATTCTTTTTTCCGATGGATCTTCACTCGTGGTTCCCCCTAGAAAGCTCAGAACCAGCCTCGATTTTGACGCGAAAGCCAGCATTACCACCGATTTTGAACAACTCTACAAAGGAACCTCTACTTCCGTTTACTTTGATACATTGAGTTTCACTCCTGACTCTGTTCAGTGGTATTTGGGATCCAATAGAATATCAACTGTAAAAGCCGCCCCATATTCTTATAAAACCACCGAATTAAATTCAGGTAAATACCTTTTCCATGCCCGTGCATTCTTGGACGGCAAAATGGTCTTGAGCAATTTCATCACGTTGATTGTGGGTGAACAAATCCCCTACAACAAAGCGGCCCGAAGCATCCCCGGAACCATAGAAAGCGGGCATTTCGATGAATTTGAAGGCGGAAACGCACAAGGCATTTCTTATGTAGATTTCAGCTCGCAAAACCTCGGCAATTTCAGAACTTCCGAATCGGCAGATGCGAGTTTAGACCCCAACGAGGGTGCCATTCTTACCTACATTGATGCAGGAGAATGGACCGAATACACCGCAAACATCCAAAAAGACGGACTTTACAATTGCACCATTCGCTACGCCAACGGAGGTACTGCTACCGCAGGAAAATTATCCATATGGCTAGACGACAAGATGGTCTCTAGCGGCACCTCATTTCCCACCACTTCTAAATGGGAAACTTTCGGGGCTGTAACCATTAAAAATATACCACTTCTAAAAGGCCGCAGAGTGCTGCGCCTTACTTTCGATGAGTCGGGCATGAACCTAGGAAAACTCACTTTCCAATGGTCAGCTGACCTTCCAAAATCGTTGCCCGTGGCTCACGCAGGCGGCAACAAATCTGTTCCCACTACCCTAGATTCCGTTATCGTTGACGGGAAACACAGCACCTCAGGGCATCTCAATCACTTGAATTTCAGTTGGACGCAGATTTACGGTCCCAACAAAGCTCAAATCATCGAGCCAAAGGCTCAAAAAACCAGCATCAAGAACCTCATCAAGGGTGTTTACAAATTCCGACTCACGGTATCTGACAGCTTGAATTCCGATTATCAAGATGCCTTGATTTTTGTTCAAGACGGCGGCAATATGCCTCCTGAAATCACCCTCGGGCAGCCCACCAACGGAGCTACGTTTGTTGTGGGACAGGCTATTAATTTTTCCGCATCGGCGGATGATTTGGACGGCAAAATATCGCACGTCAACTTCTACCTAAACAACGCGCTATTGTCTTCAGACTCTATTGCTCCCTACGAATACCGGACTTCTCTTCCCTTGGGAAGCCATCAAGTCTACGCTACTGCCACCGATGATCAAAACAACACGTCTACATCTTCGAAACACAGTTTCACGGTAGTAACTCTTGCAGGCAACTGGAAACTAGAACCCATTGCGGGTGCCCTCGCTGTAGGTCCATCGGCAAGCAGCCTCACCTGGTGGAGCAACAGCCTCGCCGATGTCAATACCCGCGCTTGTCTGTTTGACGACATCTACCACATTACTGACACTAACACATTCAGCATCAGCATGGGCAATCAAACCTGGCTAGAAGGCTGGCAAAACTCAGGCAAAGAAGGCTGCGCAACCCCCGTTGCTCCTCACAACGGAACATCTGCAGGCACCTGGCACATTGACAGTGTCACCGGCGAATTGGTGATTGTAGGCCAAGGACAATTCCTTGGTTTACCCAAAGCCACCAACAACGGCGAATTGGGCAGCGGAGCAACAGAACCCAACCAACGCAAATACCAAATGGCTTTGAGCGGCAATAAACTCACGGCTGGCATCAACTTTGGGACAGGCTATTGGCAGTTCAAACTAATCAAAGCAACCACCAACAGTATTGCTAAAATTTCTCGCTCTCTCGCAGTGATTGCTCCCAATCCCGCTTTTGACCAAATCCAAATATTGCAAGCAAAAAGCGTCAAATCGGTCAAAATATCCGACCAACTCGGCCGCATCATTCTTGAAACTACCGAAACTACCATTGACATTTCAGCACTGAAACCGTCCATTTATTTTGTAGAAATAGAATCAGAGCACGGTGTTCAGGTGGAGCGGTTGTCAGTGATCAGTTGTCAGTAATCGGTTTTCGGTGATCAGATACCGGTTTTCGGCCGTCAGCCGTCAGCCGTCAGCCGTCAGCCGTCAGCGGACAGCGGACAGCGGTCAGCACTCAGCTGTCGGCGCGCAGCGCAAGTCCTAGCGAAGCGCAAGTCCTAGCGAAGCGTGAGTCTTAACTTTCATAACCACAATTGAAAGTGTATCTTTGATTCACCAATGAAAACAATTAAATCATTCCTTTTACTAACTGCTTGCTGTACTGCAAGTTTACTATCAGCACAAACCTATCAACTCATAGGACTTATGATTAACCCTACAAGTAAACCCATGCCTGTAGATGGTTTGATTAAAATCACCGAGACTGATTTATACTTTTCAATTTTCGATGCTGAAAAGAAAGACACTACAATAACGAAACAAAGAATTGCCAAAAACAAGGGCAAAGGTTATTACATTAAAACCATTGAGGGCAATATCGCTCATAATTATACCTTTTTAATAGGGGCCACCAAAGACGAAAAGCAGCAAAAAATCTACTATATTGAGTCTCAAATAGTCTATCCTGACGGAAGAGATAAGACAATATATTTCAGAGCAAAATTGATAGATTGATCCTTGGTCCTTGGTCCTTGGTCCTTGGTCTTTGGTCTTTGGGGGTTGGTCTTTGGTCTTTGGTCTTTGGTCCTTGGTCCTTGGTCTTTGGCTGACCGCTGACCGCTGACCGCTGACCGCCGAAATCTGATAACCGATCACCGAAAACCGAAAACCGAACACCGAACACCGAACACCATGCGCCCCTTACTCATAATCATAGCCACCATAGCGGCCATAACCGCCTGCCAAGGTCCATCATCCAAAGACCAAAGACCAACCCCCAAAGACCAAAGACCAACCCCCAAAGACCAAAGACCAACCCCCAAAGACCAAAGACCATCTTCCAAAGACCAAAGACCAACCCCCAAAGACCAAAGACCAACCCCCAAAGACC
>JAMNXP010000004.1 GCA_023653095.1 Bacteroidia bacterium
CCTACACCAATTTTGGTGATCTTCCAATCGCCGCTCAAACCCGATTGGTTTGAAAGGTAGGTTCCACCAGCCCATCCATTGATCTTTCCACCTGCCAAGTCAACGTCATCTACGTTACACTCTGCACCCATATCTACTTGGAAAGTAACACGGTATTTTGGAGCAGGTCTGCTTGGACAAGCATCGCATGAGCCATAGCAAACTTTGCTCACTTCGATGTCAGCAGTGTTCACTGTAACACCACGATTGTTATTTGTAGCACAAGCACTTGGAACTGATTCGTCTGAGCCCCAAGCGTTCCCGTTTACAAATTTGTACTCGTAACTTCCTGCAGCCAAGCAGAAAATGATTTCATGAATTTTGTTTGAAGAGTAAAGGTTTACCATTCTGTCTTTTCCTGGGTTCCAACCTTGCAAGCTTCCTGCAATGTGAACACCATCAGTGCTAACTGAAGCTTCTTTTGCAAGATCAACTGCAATACGAACTGCGTATTGACCTGAAGGTGCGCTTCCTTTGAATTTGAATGCAGGCAAATTTAATGTGTCGCTGCCTTTACCAGACCAAAACCAACGATTGTCGTTTGACTCACCGTTGTTCTTGTGTCCTTTTTGGCTAATTGCTGGTACGCTCTCAACTCCAGATGACCAATCGTTGTTGTTGATGAATTTGTATTCAACAACTGTGTTTTCATCTACTTCAGCATACACTGAGTAAATTCCGGTAGATCCTTCTTGAGTAAGAGTTGTTCCTGAGGGACTCCAACCCTGGAAGTTTCCAGCTACGTGAACCCCATTCGCGCTTACAGTTTCTGATGACATGTCAACAGAAAACTTAACCATACGCTTCTGGGCAAATACCCCAACCGCAAAGGCTAGAGCACTTGATAAAAGTAATAGTTTTTTCATATTGATAGAGTAATTTGTTAATCTTCGATGCAATATTAAATAAAAAAGTGTCATACTGACAATTACTACTTCAGAAAAAATGATTTTCTTTGTAAAGAGATGATCAAAAAGTTAGGTTTCCATTTATTATTATTACCCATTTTCCTTGTTTTATCGATTAAATCAAATGCCCAGTTTTTCAATTTTTGGGGAAAACCTAAAATTCAACAAAAAATCTATCATGTAGCACCACCGCACTGGTATTCAGGTTTTGAAGAGTCCAAACTTGAAATCATCCTTCATGCCGAGAACGCCGCTTATTTCACTTATTCACTCAACCCATCCGAAACCCCTACCCTCATAACTTTTGACACGTTCCTAAATTCAGCTAACAGACATGTAATTTACTTACGATTAAATGTCCCCCGAAACGCGAAAGCGCAAACACTAAAATTCACTGCTACCCCCATAGCAAACATCGATAAAAAGCTACGTTCCTTCGAATTTTCTTACGAAATCAAGGAAAGAAGAAAGGACCCAATTCTACCAATTACTTCACAAGATGTTACCTATTTGATTTTCCCTGACCGATTTGCAAACGGTGATCTTGCCAATGATAATGCCGAAGTTCAATATCCCGAAGAAGTAAACCGAAAAGCTCTGAAAGGCAGGCATGGCGGCGATTTGGAAGGAATTTCTAGCAAATTAGATTACCTCCAAGACCTTGGAATGACTACACTTTGGCTGAATCCCGTTCAGGAAAATGACCAGCAAAAAGAGAGTTTTCACGGTTATGCCATCACAGATAATTACAGAATTGACCCGCGCCTAGGCACCAACGAACAATACAGAAAGCTTGGAGAAAACATGCGCAAACGTAACATGAAATTGGTGATGGACATCATTCCCAACCATGTGGGCGACAATCACTGGATGTATCAAAATTATGATACCGGCTGGTTCAATTTCAGAGACTCTTTTGTGCAAACCAATTTCAGGGCAAATACCGTGATGGATCCGTACAGCTCTACCCAAGATCGCATCATGAATGTTGACGGTGCTTTTGTGAGAACCATGCCTGATTTCAATCAAAAAAATGAACACATCCGCATTTATTTGGATCAGTTGTATTTGTGGTGGGTTGAATTCGCCGGACTCAGTGGCTATCGCATTGATACTTATCCGTATCCAGACCAAGAATACATGAATCACCTGTGTGAATTGCTTCTAAAATATTACCCAAAATTGGTCATTTACGGTGAAACTTGGGTAGAGCAAAGTGCAACTCAGGTGGCTTTTACCAAAAATAACATCAAAGGATTTGAGAAAAATCAACTACCTGGAGTGACTGATTTTGTGCTATGTTGGGCCATGCAAAAAGCTGGCTACGAGAAATACGGATGGCTTGAAGGGCTCAATCGCGTGTACCAAACCCTCGGCGAAGATTACCTTTATCAAGATCCCAACAAAAATCTCACCTTCCTAGACAACCACGACCTTTCGAGAATCTATTCTGTTCTAAATCAAGATTTCAACGCTTGGAAGCGTTCACAGAATCTATTGTTTACTCTTCGGGGGATGCCTCAAGTGTACTATGGAACTGAAATCTTAATGACCGGAAAAACGAGTCCTTCTGATGCCTATGTCCGCTTTGATTTCCCCGGAGGATGGAAGTCTGATAGCATCAACAAATTCAAACCACAGGGACGCACCGCTCAGGAACAACAAGCATTCTTACACATTCAAAAACTGGCGAAATTCAGGGCCCAAAATCCGGTATTCTTAAATGGTAAAATGGTTCATTTCGCGGGAAAAGACGAAACCTACAGCTATTTCCGCTACACAGATAATCAAGCAGTTTTCTGCATATACAGCCAATCTGACAAGGCCATTACAGTAGATTTATCACGCTATCAGGAAATCACCAAAAAATATCGAGGAATGAGAAACATTTTCTCGGGCGAAGTAGTGCTATTCCAGAACCCAAGCCTCATTTTGAGACCTCAAGCATCTGAAATCTACGAGCTTTTCAATTAAGCGATGTGCATCATCTGCTCAAACTGAGCAAGACGCGCATTAAGCTCATCTAAGGTCACACTTGCTAGTCTCTCTGTTCCAAATTTCTCTACACAGAAACTAGCCATAGCACTTCCGTAAACTACTGCTTTCTTCATTGATTCAAAATCTGTGGCACCTTTGCTGGCCAGATATCCAATAAATCCACCCGCAAAAGTATCCCCAGCTCCAGTAGGATCAAATACTTCTTCCAAAGGAAGCGCAGGACAGAAAAACACTTGATCTTCGGCACCAAACAACAGTGCACCATGTTCCCCTTTTTTGATAATCAAAGTTTGAGGACCCATTTTCTGGATGATGCGGGCAGCTTTTCTCAAGCTATATTCACCTGATAATTGACGTGCTTCTTCATCGTTAATGGTTAGAACATCCACCTTTGCAATGACCGTTTTCAATTCATCAAGGGCAATATCCATCCAAAAGTTCATGGTATCCATCACTACTAGTTTTGGTTTTTGAGCCAAACGTTCGATGGTTGTAAGTTGCACTTGGGGACTTAAGTTCCCAAGCATAACAAAATCTGGAGCACTTTGACTTTGAGGAATGATGGGATCAAAATCACCCAATACATTCAACTCAGTAGTAATGGTATCGCGGCTATTCATATCGAGATGGTACTTTCCGTGCCAGAAGAAGGATTTTTGTCCTTCTTTAACTTGTAGTCCATCGGTATTGACACCTCTTTGGTTGAGGGTTTTCACAAAATCAAAATCAAAATCTTCACCCACAACGGCAACCAAACCTACCTGATTATGCAACAGGGAAGTAGCCAAAGATATGTAAGAAGCGGCTCCACCCACAATTTTTCCAGTAGACCCAAAAGGGGTATCAATAGCGTCAAATGCAACAGAACCAATAACTAAGAGACTCATTTGAAATTTTTTTATAATTTTTTTTACAAAGGTATTGAATTTTTGCTCAGGAATGTATTAAATTTGCACTCCCGTTAGGGGAATAACAGACTCCTTGATAGCTCAGCTGGTTAGAGCAATTGACTGTTAATCAATAGGTCGCTGGTTCGAGTCCAGCTCAGGGAGCCAAACTAGACAAGGCGACAGAAATGTCGCCTTTCTTTTTTTCATCCCCTCGGAAACCCTTGATATCATTGAAGATTAGCGATGCCAAAATGCTGAGTTGGGTGGTTCGATATTCTCCCTTTTCAAAAACGAGAAAATCTTTAAATATCGAACCAATGATCTCTTTCTTTCCTCTTACATCTGCATTTTTATACAGGTAAGTTACTGTTTTGTGCACAAGTAGCGCAGATCTCAAATTCTCCAAAGACTCTTTGGTATCTGTGGTCAGAGATTCTTTACGCAACTGCAACCGCAACATTTCATTCTCACAGCGATCCAAAAGATTGTTGTACTTATCAGCAGATATTTTATCATCCATATATTCGTTTTCTATTTTCTCCTTACGAGCTGTAATCTTCTCCATCTCTTTTTCAATATTCGAGAGCTCCAGTTTTTTGCCGCTGTTCATGGTTGAAATGAAATCTTTGAATACCTCATTGTACAAGTCATACATCTCATTTGTGAGTTCAAACGAATCCAGGTAATCTTCGAAAACTTGATTCACCAAACTTGCTCTTTGACGATAACCGCAACCCTTTTGACAATGGTAATAATGGTGCAAAGATTGATTTCTTGATCTAGACGCACTTGCTGTAAGTGGCTTCTCACAATATGGGCACTTTAGTGATCCTCGCAATGGAAATTCTTCTCTTTCCTTTGAGATTAAAATCTTCTTATTCCTATTAAGGATCTCCGTATTTCGAATAAACGTATGCATGCTGATTATTGGTGGATGTACGCCATCAACCAGATAACTTCTATCCTTTCCAAAAGCTGGAACAACTATTTTTCCAGCATAGGTAGGATTGCGGAGAATATTTAGAAAAGTTTGCTTGCTGATTTTAGCGCTCTTTCCTGTTCCAAAGATTTTTTTTCGCACTTCATCGGCACTGTAATTACCTCCAGCAAATAGCTCCAGAGCTTCTTGAACCAATTGATACTTCTCTGGACAGTAAGCAAGCGTTGACATATCCTCTTCATTACGAGTGTTTACATAACCAAATGGAGCCTTAGATGTGAAAGCCCCTGATTTTGCTGCCTTGTAGAGTCCTTCTTTAGTTCTTACAGACACCTTGTCGTTCTCAATTTCTGGTGTCATCAGATAAAATGCCAACATCAGCTTGTTATCTGGAATACTCATATCCAACGGTTGCTCCAATGAACGTACTTCGACATTCAAATTTTTTAAGACTCTAATCATTACGATATGCCTCTTCGCTGTTTCGAGAAAACCTATCCCAACGTGTAAAGAGAATAAAGTCGACCTCAGTCTTATGACTTTTAACGTATTCCAGTAACCTCTGAAACTCTGGTCGATTAAAATCCTTTGCGCTGTAATCTTCTCTGAATACCTTCAACACATGGCTGTTTTCGTATTCACACACTTTGAGCAATCGCTCTTCTTGGTACTCCAAGCTATACCCTGTATTCGCTTGTTCATCTGTACTAACCCTAACGTAAATTATTCCTTTTTTCATTTTGTATTTATTTTATAATCAATAGTCGCCAACATCTTCATGAAACCTAAGATGTCAAATAGTGTCTCTTCTGTAAGTCCCTCGTATCTCGAACCCAGGATTTTTCTTGCCTTTTTTACTGTGATCATCTTTCCATCCCTCCTGTTACCAAACCGCCTTTAAAAATTTAATTTCTGAACATCCCTCCTCAACATGCGAAGGCGCAACTTCATCCACAAACTCGCAGATTTGATCGGTTAGTTCAAAGACATCTATACTGCTTGTATTATGAGTCAACCACAGGGATAGTACTTCATGTAAACTGTACGTTTTGATTTGTATTATAAATGTCTCATGTTGCCGTGCGACTTTTTGCCAATTGGTTTTTTCTAAATTTTTCATATGTTTATTTTTAAATTTTTACTTCGTTTTAAACGGCATGACTTTCCCATCCCACGCCATGATGGTTGCTTTTTGAGTCTTTATTTTGTTTGATTTTAGCTTATCCTATCAAGCCTGTCTCTCATCCTCTGCAAGAACTTCAACTCAGCTTCTATCGCTTGTTTTAATTCTTCTGCATTTGTGGTGAGCTTTTCCGATCGAAACCTTGTCTGAGGGTTTATCTTAATTGGTTTTATCTCGATCCCGAAATGATTTCCTTTTTCATCTCGATGAATGATGTCAAATATCTTCGTGTACTCCGAGGGTGGAAGTTGATTCAACATCATCACTGCACTTGAATCTATAAACTTCTCCGCCTTTTCCTCTCCAAATTCTTTAACCAACTTAAAGTTATCAGGAGATAGTTTATCCCAACCTAATTGGTCTCTCACCTGATCTATTTCGAAAACTAACTTAGGCAGGAATGAACTTGATTTTCCACTCAGTATAATATTGCCTTGCCCATTGAAGAAGTTTTCTCTGATTTCTTTGCTGAGGTGGAAATATTCATCGCTATCCTCTGTGGTAAGTTCTATATCATTGCCTTTACCTGAACCTGGTATTGAATTGGGAAATCGCTTGACCCAAACCTCAGTTTTACTAAGGGTTATAGCACCGTAATACATTACTTTATCCCAGTCGCAAATTCCATTCTCACTTTTTTCATACAGCAAGGCGTTTAGTTGACCAATTGCATCATTTGAGAGTCCAATTCGCTTTAAATAAAGGCTAAATTGAAATCCAATAGCATTGACCAATGAAAACCTCCTTTTTCCAGCGGTTCCCTCTCTATGAAAACGGATGAATCCATTGCTCTCATGGTAATTCAGCATCCTTGAGCTCAAATTCAGATCGAACTCGAACTGTGGATTCCTTATCAGGTTCATGAGCCCATCTGGTTCGCTTTGAGCTTTCAGATGCCCAATTATAGCATTGAACTCTTCCGTTGCTTCAATATTTACTCGACTTCTTGACATTTCTTTTTCGAATCTGATGCAAATGTATGTTGAATAAATTTAACCTGCAAGTTTTGGAAGTTATTTTCTTACATCATGTATGATTTATAACCTTTTACTATTACTAATAATCTTCTTAATCGTCTGATTTACTGTGGTTTTGTTGATAAACATCTTGTAAGCCAAAGAATTTTCCAACAGATGCTTAGCACGATCTTCTCGTGTTAATGGAAATGCCAATGGCTGTTTAGCTCCTGTCCAGTTGGATGTTTTCATATGTGGCTTGTAACCGTTATACGCTTCACACTCCTCTTCAATTATTTGCTTTACTGTTGCCAAGTCGCATTGTTTTGAAAGTATACAATCATGCACTGGAACAAACCAGATACCCAAATCGGTTAATCTACCACAGACCTTTTCAATCATGATTGTACTCTCTTCACGTTGAAGGAATCGAGCTGCATCAGCATAATCGTTTTTCTTTTTGGTGTTGATGAAGGCAAGAAAGGTTGGGAATTTTGCCTCCAACGCTTTCAAATACTTGGTTTTACGCTTGGGATCTTTCTTCGAGAAAATAGGCATCAGCGTTTTAATTTTATTAGCCTTTAATTCTTCGGGTGTAAATTCAAGGAACTCATTTATTGCGTTGTAAAACTGCCCATTTAGAACAGTATCAATGTATTCTGGTACATCGGGCAGCTTTTTACATACATCCTCCCAGTTCTTCTTATTTGCCTTCATCTTTGCATAACCTACAAGACCTTTAATTCCAAAGTACATTTGAGAAGCACTGAGGTCGGTGCTCTATATGTCTTCTCCATCAACCGTCAATGCTGGACGATACTTTCTACCTATTCCCGTCAAATTATGGTGTAAGCGACCGTAATCATCTTCTGTCAAATAGATATCCTTAATTTTTTTTGGAAAAGCTGATGAGCGACCATAACGCTTGGTTGAAGAGTTTAAATTGTAAAGGGCGCTTGTTACTGCATACATGCTTGTTTCGTTCATATTCGCCAATTCAACGTATGACCAATCTATATCCACTCTAGCTATGTTATCTCGGATAGCAGAAAGTAAATTTAGCCCATCTGGCTTCGTCTCCAAACTACCTTTCCTTGGCTTGGGTTTCCAGTGCTTCAGTTCAACTTGGTATACGTGAAATAGCTTGTTTCGATTCTTAATTCCGTAACCTTTAGAATAGTTAGATATTTTGTAGGATTCATCCACATCAATTAAATCAACCAACAATAGATAATCAATTACCTGCTTGTAGGTGATCCCTCCAGAACGACCCAGGTTTTTCTTCAAGAACTTGGAATGTAGATGAGTGAGTTCAACTCCCTTTTCGTCTTCGAAATATACTTTCAGAGAAACTCGGTGTATCTCAGCTATCACATACAGCATCTTGTCGAGTAGAATTTCATTGGATGACTCCTTTATTTTATTGGCTTTTAAAAGCGATGCTTTAATTCCCTCACGTGTAATTTCAACAGGGATTTTAATCAGGTACTGCTCCATATATTCAATCTTTTTGTATAAGTATAAGCAATAATTACCTGTAAGTCAAGTGCACTTTTCAAACCCTAACTCATTTCAAACCCTTTTATTTCCGCACCCTCCAGAGGATGGTGACACATTATGGTATAATTTACAAACTCAAATTAATTATGAATATTAAAATGAATTTCAATATGAATTGGATTTTGTATGAATAAAAAGGGCCTAATGAATTTAATTTGATTAATCCATTTTATATTTTGTTAAGCTACACTTAACATTTTTCATTATATTTCACCCCTTAAACGAGTAAACAATGAATCGGATACCAGAGGTTCTGAAAGAGAAAGGAATGAAACAATCCCAATTGGCTGTCGCTCTTGGTTTGTCTAGGTCTTGCATTAGCCAATATTGCAGTGGTAAGGTGGATGTTCCTATCTCAAAGTTGATGGCAATAAGCGTAGCTCTAGATTGTGATATCACCGAATTACTTGTTCCAACTAAGAAGAAAAATAAATAATGGCAATAAAAAAATCTGAATTATACAGCAGCCTTTGGGCTGGAGCTGATGCGCTGAGAGGTGGAATGGATGCTTCCCAATACAAAGATTATGTATTGGTGCTATTATTCCTAAAGTATGTAAGTGATAAAGCGGAAGCTGATCCTTATGCGTTGATTGAGGTACCCAAAGGGGCTTCATTTAAAGATGTAGCTGCGTTGAAAGGCACCAAAGACATTGGGGAGCAAATCGACATTGCTATTGGCAAAATTGCAAAAGCTAACGACCTGCAAAATGTAATTGATGTGGTTTCCTTCAACGATGAAGAGAAACTGGGTAAGGGCAAAGAGATGATTGACCGATTAAGTGACTTGGTTGCCATCTTTGAAAACCCTGCGCTCAATTTCAGTAAAAACAAAGCTGGTGGGGATGATATTTTGGGTGATGCCTATGAGTTTTTGATGCGACACTTTGCCACCGAATCGGGTAAAGCCAAAGGTCAATTCTATACACCATCTGAAGTTAGCCGTATCATGGCTTTGGTAATAGGTATTAAAAAAGGTGTTAAACAAAACCAAAGTTTTTATGATCCCACATCGGGTTCGGGTTCATTGCTGCTTAAGGTGGCTGATGAATGCGATGGTTCAGCTTCTTTGTTTGGACAGGAGAAAGATGTGGCAACAGCCGCTTTGGCTAAAATGAACATGATTCTGCACAACAACCCAACCGCAGAAATCAAAAAGGGACAAAGCACCTTGTCAAACCCTTTATTTATAAATGAACAAGGTAATCTTAAAACCTTTGACTATTCGGTTGCTAATCCTCCGTTTTCGTTAAAAAACTGGACACAAGGGTTCAATCCCCAGGAAGATGAATTTGGCAGGTTTACAGGCTTTGGTATTCCCCCCGAAAAGAATGGTGATTATGCCTTCCTGTTGCACATCATAGCATCATTGAAAAGCACAGGAAAAGGTGCGGTGATTTTGCCGCATGGTGTATTGTTCCGTGGCAATGCTGAGGCTGAAATCCGTAAAAACATCATTAAACAAGGTTTTATCAAAGGTATCATAGGCTTACCTGCCAACTTGTTTTATGGCACTGGTATTCCTGCTTGCATTATTGTGATTGATAAAGAAGATGCCGAAAAACGTCAAGGCATTTTTATGGTGGATGCCAGTAAAGGGTTTATGAAAGACGGGAACAAAAACCGTTTGCGTGACCAGGACATTCACAAAATTGTGGATGTGTTCAACAAACAACTGGAAATACCCAAATACAGTTGCTTTGTTCCCAACACCGAAATAGCTGACCCTAAAAACGATTACAACTTAAACATACCCCGTTACATTGATAGTCAGGAAGCGGAAGACATACAGGACATTGCTGCACATTTATTGGGTGGTATTCCTGAACGTGATGTGGATGCATTGTCACCGTACTGGGATGCATACCCAAGACTAAAAGATGCTTTGTTTATAAAAAGTAAACGTGCTGGTTATTACGATTCCAAACTGGAGAAGGATGCCATTAAGCAAACCATATTTAACCACCCCGATTTTAAAGCGTTTTCTGCCCGAATGAGCGATGTGTTTAACGCTTGGGCTAAAGACACATCCAAAACATTAAAAGGGTTGCAAACGGGTTTTAAACCAAAAGAAATCATCCATCAGATTGCAGAGGACTTATTGACCACCTATGAAGGGAAAGCCTTATTGGATAGATACGATGTGTACCAACATCTAATGAATTACTGGAATGATATGATGCAGGATGATTTGTACCAAATAACCGAAGATGGTTGGGTGGCAAAACCATACCGCATTATGGAGAAGAACAAAAAGACGGGCAAAGAAACCGATAAAGGTTGGACATGCGATTTGGTTCCTCCTAGCTTAATCATTCAGCAGTATTTTAAAACAGAAAAAGACGCCTTGGAGGCTATGGAAGCTGAAAAGGAAAGCCTTGCAGCACAGTTAACTGAATTGGAAGAAGAACACAGTGGTGATGAAGGATATTTTGCCGAGTTTGATAAGATAAACAAAGGTACTGTTACCAAAAGGATAAAAGAATTACAAGCTGCAAAACCAAAAGCGAAAAAAGAATCATTTGCCATGGCAGCCGAAGATCCAGCAAGTTATGGAGAGCTAGCAGTGATGGAGCAATATATGGAGCTTTCGGATAAGCAGGTTAAAGTAAATGCAGACATTAAAAAGGCAAGCGAAGCCTTGGATAAAAAAGCCTGGGAGCAATATTCCAAACTTACCACCGAAGATGTAAAACAATTGGTTGTAGATGCCAAATGGATGAGCGCCATGCAAACAGCCATTGAGGGAGAAATGGAACGCATTAGCCAGCGTTTAACGGGGCGTATTAAGGAATTGATGGAACGCTACGAAACGCCATTGCCAGCAATAGACAAGGAATTGACCGAACTGGAATACAAAGTAAATGCTCACCTTCAAAAAATGGGATTTGTATGGTAGTGGAGAAGGGGTACAAACAAACAGAGATTGGAGTTATTCCAGTGGATTGGGAAGCGGTAAAAATTGAATCAATAATTAAATCCACCCAATTGGGCGGTAATTACTCAAATGATGAAGTTGAAAATGAATTTCCGCTAATTAAAATGGGGAATTTATCAAGGGGTAAAATTAAACTTGATAAAATACAATACATTAGTAAAGGGAAGCCAAACGAAACTGACCTATTAAAGTTTGGGGATGTTTTGTTTAATACAAGAAACACCTTGGATTTGGTTGGTAAAGTGGCTATTTGGAGAGGTGAGTTATCAAGTGCTTATTTTAATTCAAATATTATGCGCTTTAATTTCAATGACAATATTAGCTCAAGTTTATGGGTGAATTTGATATTGAACACACCAAATTTCATAACACAATTGAGGGGCATAGCAATTGGAACCACAAGTGTAGCTGCAATTTATAATCGAGATCTTTTTAAACTCAAAATTCCACTCCCCTCACTCCCTGAACAAACCGCCATTGCCAATGCCTTATCGGATATGGATGCGCTGATAGCCCAAACCGAAAAGCTGATTGAGAAAAAGAAAGCCATCAAACAAGGGGTTATGCAGGAATTGTTGAAACCCAAAGAGGGTTGGGTGACGAAGAAGTTGGGGGAGGTTTGTGAAATCATTATGGGACAATCACCCTTGTCTGAATACTATAATTTTACTGGCATTGGTTTACCCTTAATCCAAGGTAATGCAGATATAAAAAATCGAAAAACTATAACCAGAACGTATAGTTCAAATATTACAAAAAAAGGTAAGCTAGGTGATATTATTATGACTGTAAGAGCTCCAGTTGGGGAAATAGCTATATCGAGTTTTGAATGTTGTCTTGGAAGAGGGGTTTGCGCTCTTAGGTACGAAAATGATTTTATGTATCATTATCTGATATCTATGGAAAATTATTGGAGTAGATTATCATCAGGATCAACTTTTGATAGCGTTAATTCTAGTCAAATAAGGGACTTGCCTATAACATTACCAGGAACGAAAAAAGAACAAATCGAAATAGCTAAAACACTAACAGACCTAGATAAAGATATTGAATTAACAGAAACTAAATTACAAAAACTCAAACACCAAAAACAGGGCATGATGCAGGCTTTGCATACGGGTAAAATACGATTGATATAATGGCTTACCGAAAACAATATTTATTACAAGGGTTTATTACTAATGATTTAGCACTAAAAAGGAGCCATGAAATGGCTTTAGAAGCTGGTATTCCCGAAGGTAATTCTACAAAATATTTAGCTGCTTCAACGCAAATCGGCATTAATAATTGGGCATTAGTAATTGATGAGGAAAACCTAAATTATTTAACACCCGCAGAGCGCAGTTCTTCATTTTTTCACGAGATACCTAAGCCTGAACAATTTGTCAAATTCTATACTCCAACCGTGTACAGATACATGCCCAAAAAGTTTGTTGATGAGTTTTTTAACGAAGGAAAATTAAAGATAGGTTCATTTAAAAAATTCAAACAAAATGAAGACAGTCAAAAAGGTGATAGATCAGAAGGCAATGCTTATATATTTGGTAACTCAGGCACCCATTCGTTTGTAAGTGTTGCAAATTATGGAAGTGATGCATTTGTGCTTTCTACAAGCCTTTTAATTAGCAGCGAATTACAGACTTTATTCGACTCCGATGATTGTATAGTTATTACAGATCCTGTAAATTTTGCAATTGAGGTATCAAAAAAAATAGAGCATTTCAGGGGTTTGCTAGTTGGAGCATGTCGTTATCAGCCAAACAAAACTATTCAAAGAAATATTCCAAATTTTGACATAGATAGTTTAAAGGTTAGTGAAATGGATCAAAGTATTGATATGAATAAACTATTTGCTCTTAGTTCAGATGTAGCGGGTGATGATGTGTTTTTTAACAAATTAATGATTCATAGCCCACAGCAAGAATATAGATTTATTTGGTTTACATGGGATGGCGATGTTCCTGAGTCAATTGATATCATATGCCCAGAGGCACAAAAATATTGTAGAAGATTAAACGAATTAGATCTCAACAGCTAATATGAGAAAAGAACGCATTACTCAAAACCGAGTGGTTCAATTGCTGGTGGAAAAATTGAAATATACCTACCTGGGCAACCTGGAGGAACAGGAAAATAGCAATATCCGTGATGAGGATGTTAAGTCTTGGTTGGTAGAGTCAGGATATTCCGATGCTGTGATTGGTCGTGCATTGTTTGATTTTAAAAAAGCCGCAGCATTAAATCCAAGCGATGATTTATACCCCATAAACCGAGAGGTATATAACAAACTGCGTTACGGTGTTAAGGTAAAAGATGATACATCCGATTTGGTACAAACTGTTTGGTTGATTGATTGGAAAAACCCACAACGAAATCATTTTGCTATTGCTGAAGAAGTAACGGTGAAAGGTGAAAATACCAAGCGTCCAGATATTGTGTTGTATGTAAACGGTATTGCATTGGGCGTGTTAGAACTCAAACGTGCCAGTGTTTCAGCTTCAGAAGGTATTCGCCAGAATTTGGACAACCAACAACACCGATTCATTAAACCGTTTTTCTCCACCATTCAAACCGTATTGGCAGGTAACGACAGCCAGGGCTTGTTTTACGGCACCACCAAAACCCCTGAAAAGTTTTTCCTGAAATGGAAGGAGGATGATTACAATTACGATCCAAACAAAAACATACTAGACCAACACTTACTTCAGTTTTGCGCCAAAGAACGCATCCTAGAGTTTATTCATGATTATGTGGTGTTTGATGCAGGAGTAAAAAAGCTGTGTCGTCCCAACCAATTCTTTGGAGTTAAAGCAGCCCAACAGTTTATTCAAAAGCGTGAAGGAGGCATCATTTGGCATACCCAGGGTTCAGGCAAATCGCTGACCATGGTTTGGCTAGCAAAATGGATCAGAGAAAACCAAACGGATGCTCGTTTATTAATCATTACAGACAGAACCGAACTGGACGAGCAAATTGAAAAAGTATTCAAGGGTGTAGATGAACAGATCTACCGTACCAAAAGCGGTAGGGATTTGTTGGATAAACTGAATGGCACAACACCTTGGTTATTATGTTCACTTATACACAAGTTTGGAGGCAACGATGAAAACGATATGGATGATTTCATCAAAGAAATCAAGAAGCCAGCAGATTTTAAGCCCAAAGGAAACCTCTTCGTTTTTATAGATGAATGTCACCGTACACAAAGTGGAGAGCTGCATAAAGCCATGAAAGATCTGTTGCCAGAAGCATTATTTGTTGGCTTTACGGGAACACCATTACTTAAAACGGACAAAAAGAAATCCATTGAAATATTTGGTAGATACATTCACACTTACAAATTCAACGAAGCCGTGGAAGATGGTGTGGTGTTGGATTTATTGTATGAAGCCCGTGATGTTGACCAAAAAATAACCGACCAAAAAGGTATTGATGAGTGGTTTGAAACGGTCACCAAAGAAATGAACGATTTGCCCAAAGCTGAGCTCAAACAGAAATGGGGAACCATGCAAAAAATCTTGAGTACCAAAGACCGTTTGCAAAAAATTGCCTTCGATATCATTAAAGATTTCAGGGTAAAGCCGAGGTTAAAGGATGGACGAGGTAATGCAATTTTAGTGACCAAAAGCATTTACGAAGCATGCCGATACTTTGAAATATTCCAGCAATTTGGGTTTAAGAAATGCGCCATTGTAACCAGCTTTGAACCTTCAACTGCCAGTATCAAAGGTGAAACAACAGGTGATGGAGAGACCGAAAAACTTGAGCAATACGACATTTACCAAAAGATGCTCAATGGCAAAGACCGAGAGCAATTTGAAAAGGATGTAAAAAAGCAATTCATAGACGAACCAGCCAACATGCAGCTTTTAATTGTGGTAGATAAACTGCTTACTGGTTTTGATGCTCCTAGTTGTACCTACTTATACATTGATAAAGAGATGCGTGACCACGGTTTGTTCCAGGCAATATGCAGGGTTAATCGCACTGAAAAAGAGGACAAGGAGTTTGGTTACATCGTGGACTATAAAAACTTGTTTAATAGCCTAAATCAGTCCATAGCAGATTACACTTCTGATGCCTTCGATGACTTTGAAGAGGAAGACGTGAAGGGCTTATTGGTTGACCGTTTAGCCAAAGCAAAAGAACGATTGGAAGATGCCCTAGAAACTGTTTATGAATTAACCAAAAACGTTGAAGCCCCAAAACAGATTGAGCAATACATCAAATTTTTCTGCGGCAATATAGAAGATAAAGATGCATTGAAAGCCAATGAAGAAACCCGATTAACATTCTACAAAGCGGTAGTTTCATTAATCAGGGCTTACAATAACATAGCTCCTGAAATGATTGAAGCAGGTTACAACCAGGCTGAAGCAGATAGGATTAAAAACAAGGTTGATGAGTATACCGAGCTTCGTAATGCCATTAAAATTGCAAGTGATGAGTACATTGATCTTAAACAATACGAGCCCGACATGAGGCAGTTATTGGACATGTACCTGAGTGCAGACCCAAGTAGAACCATTTCAAATTTTGGCGATGCCAGCTTACTTCAAATTATTGTGGAACAAGGTATCGGAGCAGCAACCGATAGACTACCGACAGCCATTAGGCGAAGCAAAGAAGCTGTTGCAGAAACGCTAGAAGCCAATATGCGTAAAGTAATTACACAAGAGATGCCTATCAATCCTGTGTATTATGAACGCATGAGTGTACTGCTTCAGGAGTTGATACATCAACGTAAAAACGGTGCAATCAACTATGAGCAATTCTTGAAAAAGATTGAAGAAATGGCTAAGAAGGTTAAGCCAGAAAACAAACAAAGCCAATACCCTTCAAATATCAACACCCCAGCGAAACAAGCCATTTATGAAATTGTGGAGGATGAAAACCTCACTTTAGCAATGGAGGCAGATGTAGCATATAACGTTGAAGAAAACTGGATTGGAAACACATTGAAAGAACGTAAGGTTAAACATGCTATTAGTCGTCATGTAAGTGATCCCGACATGGTAGAAACCATTTTAGAAGTAATTAAAAATCAGAAGGAGTATAGATAATGGTGGTGGCTGGTATAGAGGTTGAGTTGGTTCAGAAGGACATCAAGAACTTACACTTGGCGGTTTACCCTCCCAATGGCAGGGTACGTTTGGCAGCACCAATGGATGTGAACGAAAGAACCTTGGAGCTTTATGTTACCTCAAAAATACCATGGATCAGAAAGCAACAGCGTAAATTTACCAGCATTGATAGACAATCTGAAAGGCAATATGTAAACCGTGAATCGCATTATTTTTTAGGTAAACGCTATTTACTCAGGGTTCATGAAACAGACCACCCATATCGTTATCCAAAAGTTGAGTGCAAAACCAAAACATATATTGACCTATTTGTAAAAGAGAACTACTCGACCGAACAACGTGCCGAGTTGATGAAAGAATGGTACCGAGTAAAGCTAAAAGATATTTTATCGGAGCTTGTGCCCAAATGGGAAGCTATACTCAATGTAAAAGCCAACCAAGTCAAAGTGCAAACCATGAGAACCAAATGGGGTTCGTGCAACACCGATAATGGGAATATACTGTTCAACATAGAACTAGCTAAAAAGCCTATTGAATGTATCGAATACGTTGTTGTGCATGAGCTATTGCACTTGATAGAAAGGAAACACAGCGACTTATTTAAAGCATATTTGGATAAGTATGTGCCGAATTGGAAGATGCAAAAAGAAGCACTAAATCAAGGAAATTAGATAATAATTCAGTGATATTAGCGGAAATTCCACCGAGAAATCACACTACCCCAAAATGAATAAAAAATATCGAAAAGCACTGTAAATAAAGGCATTTCAAGGTGGCACCTCACAACCAGAAAATATATAAAGTTTGAGGTCTAATCATGTATCATCCCTGATTCTCGATTTTTTTCGCCAAAAGTGACATCAACAAAACGCCAAACTGGTCTTGGGTCACCTTATAAATTTTCGGATTATTTCTGTTTGCTGGAACAATTTCAATCCAACCTTTATGGTTTGCTCCCTTCTCGATATAGTCATCAACATCCACTTTTTTTACACGCACATTGGTGGTTTCATTTGGTAGTTTAATGCTTTCGTTTTGCTTTTCAGTAGTTTGCGCATAGTAATCCAATAACTGCGCTTTTGTTATAACAATATTTTTCATAATATTTTTTAAGAATAAATAGTTACAATTGGAATTGCAGATTTAAAATTGTCCGATCAAATTTGTTCGATGACAGAGCCAATAAAACTTGCTCTGTTTCCAGGTTAACTAATAAGGTTACATAGTATAGGCCCTCCCTAACCCGTATCTTCTTCCCTGGGCCACTTCCTGCCTAGGTAAACATGGGCCTTAATCTCGTTTTCTTTAGCAACCTTCAAAAATTTTTTAAAATTTTTCAAAGTCCAAAAGTTCAGAAATCGTATCACGAACAAAAGTGTATCATTTTAATCTTTATAATGTATTAATTGTGAAAACAAAACCGTATCTTTGTAATCTAAAAGAATTGGCTGATACATGGACAGATGTTACATTGAATATTTAAACGCATCAAAAAACTTTCAGAGGGACATCCTATACTTTGAGGGAGAGAATGCATATGAAGATGCGGTAGCTTGGGGACAAGCTAATTTGGAGAACTTTATTCGAGATATGATCAAATATGTTTGAATCTATGAAAACGAGAGTCGTGATTTTTTCGAGGGTATCTACCCTAGCACAGGATTATCAGAGACAAACTGATGAACTTTTGGAATACGCTTCAAAAATGGGTTATTCAGTAGAACGAATCTTCGAGGAAAAGATAAGTGGGGCTAAGAAGAACGAAGAGCGCAAGGAGCTTATGGCAATGATGTCATTTATAAAGAGCAACCAAATTGAAAAGGTACTAACATGGGAACTGTCACGTATTGGGAGAAATGCGGTTCAGGTTTTACAGGTAGTTGAGATGCTCAATGAGGCTAAGGTAAGTTTGTTCATAAAAAACTACAACCTGGAAACACTTAACCCTGATGGAACCGTTAACCCACTGAGTCAATTCATGGTTCAGATCCTCAACTCAGTTAATAAGATGGAGAGGCAAACCATCGTGCAGCGCTTGCAGAGTGGATATAAACAACACCGAGCACTAAACAAACCTGTTGGTAGAAAACCTGGGGTTCAAATTAAAACCGATGAACAATTTTTACAAGAGAACAAGGAAGTTGCTAAATTGCTAAAGCAAGGTTATTCTGTACGAAAGGTGATGAAGTTAACAGATAGGAGCAGCGGGACAGTACAGAAGGTTAAAAAGTTGTTCTCAATTTAATAGATAAGATTTTACAAGTTATTTAAAGCAAAAATGAAAGATTCTAAATATAAATTTAAACTACCGACATCAAAAAAAGGAGAGATTGATATTCCCCTTTCTGAAGGAAATGTACTATTTGTTTTGGGAGCTAATGGAGTAGGAAAATCAACACTAATGCAAAAAGTGTTTACTCAAAATAGCCAGCATGCAAAACGGATTCTTGCTCATAGACAGACTTGGTTTACTGACAATGCAATGAATATTACGGCTGCAAAAAAAAAACAGACAGAAAACAATATCAGATCGACCGACCACCAAGAATACTCAAGATGGAAAGACGATTATTCGCATCAAAGAACATCACTATCAATATTTGATTTAATAAACTCCGAGAATATTAGAGCTAGAAATATTGCTACCGCAGTAGACAGTGACGAACTTGAATTGGCAAAAGAACATTCTAAAATTCAGGCACCAATTCAAGCGATTAACGAACTTTTAGCTATTTCTAATATCCCTGTAAAGGTTATTTTAGGTAAAGACGAACAATTGTTTGCTGTTAAAAACGGCAGTAATCAATACAGCATTGCAGAACTTTCAGACGGAGAAAGAAATGCGTTGCTAATTGGTGCAGACATATTAACAACTGAACCTAACTCATTAATTATTCTTGATGAACCTGAAAGACACTTACACAGGTCAATCATTTCACCTTTATTAACAACATTATTTAGGAAAAGAAAAGATTGTGTTTTTATAGTCTCGACACACGATGTTCATTTACCACTTGACTATGCGGAATCAAGTGTTTTGTTGGTAAGGAGCTGTAATTGGGAACACAATCATGTTAAAGATTGGGACGCTGACTTAATTGAACCAGGCACTTTAGTTCCTAATGCTATAAAAAGTGACATACTCGGATCTAAAAGAAAAATTCTATTTGTTGAAGGTAGAACAACTAGTTTAGATAGTCAAATCTATCAACTTATTTATCCAGATTGCTCAGTAATCCCTCAAGGTAATTGCGTTCAGGTAGAAAAAGCAGTTGAAGGCATCAAAGGAACTGAAGGCATCCATTGGATTGATGCTTTTGGATTAATTGATTCGGATGATAGAACTCCAGATCAAATTCAATCTTTACTTAAAAGAGGGATTGCATCAACTCCATTCTATTCTGTAGAAGCGCTATATTATCATCTAAATATTATTCAAAAAGTCGCCAAAAAAATTAGTGATCTTACAGGTCAAGACGAAAGAACACTGTATCAAAATGCAACTTCGAATATCATATCTGACATTACAATGCACAAAGAAAGACTGTGCGCCCGTCTTTGTGAAAAAAAGTTGAGGATTAAGGTAATGGCATCACTACCTACTCATAAAGATATTACATCAAAAAGTGTATTAAACTTACAATTTGATTTAAATACAGAACTTCAAGCCGAAGTTGAATATTTCGAAAATCTAATTGCCAGCAAGAACATTGCTGAACTACTTGCTCGATATCCAATAAGAGAAACCCAAGTGCTGAATAATATTGTAAAAGGCATTGGGCTCACTATTGAACAATACGAAAGCTCAGTAAGAAAGTTGATTATTGATGAATCTGAAACAAAGGAATTCTATAAAAAGCTATTAGAACCCTTAACCAAGATGATAGAAGGCTAGAACACAAATTCAACAATGCACCATTAATATATGCTACAAAGCAGGTTTAAATTGCTTCGGGTCTATAAAAGGAAGAAAAGCATTATGAAGTGGTGTCCCTTTGAAGGTTGCAAACATCACACCTCTAGTTGTTGACAAGGATATACTATTTATTATGTCTACCAACTGTTGTGGCAACGTAAGTTTGCCCTCAGATTCAATTTTAATGAGCTCTTCAAAATTCTTTAATTCAAAAATGCAGCTCACTGAAATGCCTCCCAAAATTGTGGATTGGTCTTCAGTAAGGATTTCAATATGAATTATAGCAAATAAAAGTTTATTCGGGGCATCCGCTTTTGTTTCAATGTTGATATTGAAATTAAAGTTGCGAATATTGATTGTATCAGCTGTAGATATGCGTTGAGTGCTACTGAGTAATTCAACACCCTTTAAAAGTATTTCAATATTCAAATTTTGTTGCTCTTCAGTTTTCTTATGCTTCATAACGATATGAGTTTATAGATGTAGATGCTCCTCCTAATAGTCTACTTAAATGCCACTGTCCCGAAATCTCACTTTCATTTATTGGAGTTCTTGGGGTGGTATCAACCAGGTAGTTTCCTGATGGCACAACAAAAGCGGCTTGATACACAACCTTCACTTGAGGCTTACCATATAAAGCAGAAACTTCAATTCCTAAAACATAAGCTATATGTGTTAGAGTGTCTGTCGTAAAGTTGTGTGCACCACTCAACCACTTTGATATTTCAGGTTGAGTTTTGTTTAGCTCCGAGGCAAATCGAGTCTTTGACCAACCTTTAGACCTGATGAGATCTTCAATATTGGCAGCCAATTGCATTTTGACATTTGTCTGCTCCATTTCCAAAGGAGTTACCTCATCCAATAATTCTTGAAGTAATGGGCTGTTATATTCTCTCGCTTTCATGATGTTGTCTGTTATGTTTGTTATTCTTCGTCTTCAAAAAAGTAAAAATTACCTTCTAGCTCTGGTTTGTCTCTCGACATGTATATTTCTCCGTCATCCATACGCCTTGCAATGTCCTTGGCATATTCAATCATTCTAGTAGCTTCTTCCGTTAACTTTGGATCATCTTGCCAAGCAATTGTATCCTCCGTTTTCAACCCACCACCACCGAGAATTATAACGTCCGCACCATATCTAATACAATACAGCCTTAAATTCTTATCTAGTAGATCGTATAATGCACAAACAAAATCCCCGTACTTACCTTCAAAATGTTTAAAATATGAATACCTTGCTCCATGCTTAGTGCCTATTAGCTTCAGCCTGTTATTTATATCTTTTACTTCATCCCTGAAATCTGCTATATTTTCATTTATAAAAACATCATACAAAGTCAAACCTCCTCTTTCTGGGACAATAGAGTACACAGTACACTGCATTCCACTTAAAGGATTCAATTTGACAATTTCGTATTCCACCTATCTTTATGTGATTAAATGATGTTTAAATTTAACTCTTAACCTATAAACAGCTTGCAAATTTACGTCTTTCTCCCAAATAAGCAAACTTTTTCCACATTTAAATAACTTATAAGTTAATTTTTTACTTTAAAATCGACCAAATACAAATTATCGCCAATAAAACTCCACCTATAATTCTGTTTAACAAGTAATTAAGTGTTGCATATGCACGCAACTCATCCCAGAATTGGTTCGAGAATAGCCCATTTTGGGGAGCAAAAAAATAAAAGGGTTATACTGTAATAGTATGACCCTTTTTATGTTTTATGAATAAGCCAGCCCAAGTCCTTAAAAAGTATCGAAATGAAATCATCGTGGGTCTACTTGTATTTCTCTTTTTGATTTTCAGATATCTAATTAAGTCCTTCTTTTAAACTTGCCGGAAGTTCATACATTCATTCTCCTGATTGTCACATACTCAATCATCGCATTACAGCTGAATCTTTTGCTGGAAAGGGGAGCCAAAATGCTTAGATATTTGCCTTTATCAAAAAACAAGGAACCATTAAAAATCGCTTCACATCGATCTTACAGCATGATGTAATTATCCGATGAAATTTTATCATCCATTAATTCATTTTGTCTGTACAGTTCCGACCTTTGTATTATCCAATAAGACATTCACAATTTAAATATTAATGAAATGAAAAATGAGATTTTTCCTTGCTTGTGGTTTGACGGAAAAGCCCAAGAAGCGGCAAAATTCTACTGTTCAATTTTCAAAAATTCGGAAATTACAGCAGATAACCAGATGGTTGTTAACTTCAATCTCAATGGCAATAAATTTATGGGTTTAAATGGTGGACCTAACTATAAATTCAACGAAGCGGTATCGTTCGTAGTAAACTGCGATACACAAGCCGAAATTGACCACTACTGGGACAATCTAACTGCTGAAGGTGGAAAAGAAGGAAATTGCGGTTGGCTCAAAGATAAATTCGGAGTGTCTTGGCAAATAGTTCCTACATCTTTACCACGACTATTGAGCAACCCTGAAAAAGCTCAAAAAGTGACAGAAGCATTCTTGAAAATGAAAAAGTTTGACATTGAAACACTCGAAAACGTTTAAAAAAGCCAGCCACTAAGCGCAGTTTTGCGACAGGCATAAAACATGACGATAAAAATGGATATAATAAATTATAATAGGTTAGCTTGGAACAACTACGTTGACAAAAAAGTCAGATGGACAATTCCAATATCAGAACAAGAATTAGAAAACGCAAAAAATGGAACCTGGAATATTGTTTTGACTCCGAAAAAACCTGTGCCTCTTGATTGGTTTCCTAATTTGAACGGTTTAAAGATTTTAGGACTTGCATCTGGTGGTGGACAGCAAGGTCCAATTCTTGCAACTTTGGGAGCGGATGTAACAATATATGACAATTCTGAAAAGCAATTGCAACAAGACAAAATATTAAGTGACAGATTTAATCTCGGTATAAAGACTGTTCAAGGTGATATGCAAGACCTTTCTGTGTTTACCAACAATTCATTTGATTTGGTTTTCAATCCTTGTTCAATACACTTTGTGAACAACATTCTAAATGTTTGGCAAGAATGTTTCCGTGTTTTAAAACCAAATGGAATTTTAATGACTGGCCTAATCAATCCAATTTCATTTCAACTCGACGAAGAAAAAATGAAACTAATTTATAAACAACCATTTTCAGATTTACTCTCATTACCCAAAGAAAAATTAGATGACCTTATAAAGAATAACGAAGCACTTGTATTTGGACATAGCTTGACAGACCTAATTAGCGGACAATTAGAAGCTGGTTTTAACCTAACAAATATGTATGAAGATAATTGGGGTAAAGAAAGTAAAATGGATGATTTTTTTCCTGCCTTCATTGCAACAAGAGCAATTAAAAGAGTACAATGATAAACAATAGAAAAACCGGCAATAAAAACAGTTTGACAATTCCAAAAACCAAGGAGGAATTAATAAAAGAAATCATTGACAATTACACTAAATTAACGACAGAACTTTCCACTATTCCTAAAGACTGCACTACAAACAAAGAATTAGAAGGGCATTCAAAAAATACATTGATTAGCATCAATAACCTTATTGCTTATCTAGTTGGTTGGGGACAATTAGTTTTGAAATGGAACAATAGGAAAACACAAGAACTTCATGTTGACTTTCCTGAGACCGATTTTAAGTGGAATGAACTCGGACTAATCTCACAGAAATTTTATAAGGACTTCGAAAAAGACGACTTTAATGCGCTTAAACAAAAACTTGAAAAGACAACAAACGATATACTAATCTTGATTGAAAGCAAAACAAACAAGGATCTTTATGAAGTGCCATGGTACAACAAATAGACGTTGGGAAGAATGATACAACTCAATAATTCTTCGCCATTTAAGAATGCAAAGAATAGAATACGCAAATGGAAGAAAACCAAACAACTGAAATGACCAAAAACACTCATTTTGTCGAGAGGTATTTTTTGTACTAAATTTAAAATCAAATTTTCGATTCAGTGATTAAAACAACCATCCCATCTTCTCCGATTCTTCAACAATACATCGATTGTTTCTATACATATGAAAGAACGTCAGATTCAAATTTTCATTATGTTGCTTTCCCTCATTTTAATACAGGAATTTCTAATTTTTATGGAGTTTCAGTTCAACGCAACAAATGGAATCTTGAATTTTCTGAAAACAACAAGATGGGAGTACATGTATAGATTTTAGGAAAATACACCAACCCATTACTGATCAAATACAGTGGAAGAATTCGTGAAGTCTCCATTGTTTTCAAGCCACTAGGTCTAAATAGATTCTTTCATAACAACTACCTTTCGATAGCACCTGAATTTTCTCAAGAATTACCCAATGAACAGTGGCATCAATTTGGAGAGAGCTTTTTCTCAGAAGGTTTGAATCTCAATCATTTAGAAGTATTTTTACTCTCCCAATTTTCAGAGAACCCACATTTATCAAAAATTGAGAAATCATTACCATTATTAGTCAACAACTTAGATCGAAAGCCCATTACCGTAATTTCAAAACAATTAGGCCTCAATGTTAAAACTTACCAAAGGCAATTTAAAACACACATAGGTTGCTCACCCGTAGAATACCGAAGAATTTGCAGATTCAGAAATTTGACCAATCCTATTTCATCAAGGAATTTCGAAAACTAACAAACCATAACCCCTCAGACTTTTTTAAATCAACGAGTAAAGTAGACGGAGAAAAGATTATTTGGGAAATTAAATAATGTCTTAAAAATACAATTTCGATTTAATTAGACGAACGAATTTTGACGTGAAATAAATTACATCAAAATGAAAACCCCGATTAAAAAATTTCTTTATGCTGGATTCCTTGTATTAGGAATTTATCAAATTATTTACAAAAGAGATTACATGGAAGCCGCGGCATCACTTGGAATAGCATTGGCATTTGACCCCTTTAACTTAGAACAAAATTGGAATCAACGACCCACCTGGCAAAAAACTCTCCTAATAGCTCATTTGGCTTTGGTTGACGCAATGTTTGGATTCGGCATTGGATTAAATAACCATTGAGTTAATTTAATTAACAATCAAATTGTTCAATCTGAAACAATAGACAAAATTGAAATATACACATTCAGAATGTATATTGCACTATGAAAATTAAAGTTGGCCGTAATAGCCATGGTATTGCAATCGGCACTGCAGTAGGTCTAGCTCTAGGTTATGCAATTGGCCTTAAAACCTTACACTTAAAGCGAAGCATGGCCCTTGGATTGGCTGTAGGTGTTGCACTTGGCGCAATCATCGATTTTTTTAATAAAGATAAATAAACATGCAAAAACGTAAAAATATTATCTATTGGGCAGCTACACTTTGGTTAAGCCTTGGAATGATTTCTACCGGTATTGTACAAACCATTCAAATGAAAGAAGAACTTCAAAAAATGAATTCTCTCGGCTACCCAGGCTATTTTATGTCCATTATTGGCATTTGGAAACTCTTGGGAGTATTAGTAATATTACTGCCTAAGCTTCACCTTTTAAAAGAATGGGCTTATGCTGGATTTTTCTTTGTGATGTCAGGTGCTATTTTTTCTCACTTAGCAAATTCTAGTCAACTTTCAGAATATTTTGGTCCAATCCTTTTGATAGTTTTAACCTTTATCTCTTGGTATTTCAGACCAGAAAGCAGAAAATCTTAAGAACACATCAATCCCCCCCCCAATCAATGTCATACGTGGCATGAATCCAATCTTCAACTCTAAACCCTAAACTTTAAACTCTAAACTTCCCTCAAATCCTTCACAAACCACAAATCAGTCTGCGGTGTACTTCCCAAAGGAAAATCATTCTCTACTCCAGAGTTTACAAATCCGTGTTTCTGGTAAAATCCACGTGCCCGAAAATTGTATTCCCAAACCGATAAATACATCATCTCGTATCCTGAATCTCGAGCAAATTGGAGGGCAAAATCCATCAAAACATCCGCAGCACCTAAGCCGTGATAATCTTTTAAAAAGTAAAATCGAACCAATTCTACGCAATTCAAACCCGCCAAAGATTCTAACGGACAAGCATGTTTATTGTTTATTCGCATGTATCCTTGAGCCGTGCCCTCGTCCTCTAGAAAAAAGAAATTATCAGAAGCATCTTGAAGCTCCGCCGAGCATTGCTCATCGTTGAAATACAAATCTAAAACACCTTTCATATCTTCCTTGGTACATGTACCCCCAAAGGTATCATCGAAGGTCTTTCGACCTAAGGTTTGGAGCAATTTTAAATCACCAATATCTGCGCGACGAATCATCGAACAAATGTAGATATTTTATTAAATTGCCCTTTCAAATTAAACTATGAATATCTCAAAACCCCTAAACATTAGCCTTTGGACTGCCCAAGGTTTATTAGCAGCAGCATTTGCTATGGCTGGATTTATGAAAATGACGGTTTCTACAGAAATTCTCGCAGAACAAGGGATGACCTTTGTCGAAGATTATGGAGTTGGAATGGTAAGATTCATTGGAATTGCCGAGTTTCTCGGTGCATTAGGACTAATTCTTCCTTTAATTCTGAAAATTAAACCCATCCTCACTCCTATTGCTGCCATTGGCTTGTCCATTATCATGGTATTGGCTTGCATTTATCACATTTCAAACAACGAACCCTTCCTGCCAACCGTAGTATTTTTCGCGGCATCGGTTTTTGTTGCTTGGGGACGATTTAAGTCTCTGGAATTTAGAAATAAAAACAATGAACATTAATGACATTCCTTACAACCAACTATTGGGGATTCAGAATACAGACAACGATTTGTATCTTCTGAAACTAGATGAAAACACCAAATATCACAATCACATTCAATCCATCCACGCAGCAGCCTTGTTTTCATTAGCCGAAGCAACTGCGGCTAAGTTCCTATTGATGAACTTTCATGAATTTGAAGGCAACGCCATTCCTCTGCTTCGGAAATCAGAAATCAAATTCAAGAAACCTACACCAGGGCCCGTTTATTCTAAAGCAATTCTATTGGAAGAATCGATAGAGAATATATCTACTACTCTTCGTGAAAAGTCCAAAGCACTGCTAAAAATTCAAGTTCAATTATTCAACAACCAAGAAGAAACCATCATGTTTGGTGACTTTGAATGGTTTGTTTCTTTGAAATAAAAAATCTTAGTTCTGATTATTCTTAGACTGCTGCTAATTCCAAGATATGTCATAGAAAACAGAAAATAGCCTATATTTGACTTATCCCCCAATCAATGAAATTTTTCACCAAATTTGTCGCCTTACTATTTATAAACGGACCCATCCTAATAACTAGTTTGTCTGCACAAACCGAGATCGACGGACTTTTCATGGGCAAGAACAACTTCTGGGGGGATTTGATATACGAAAAAACGATATGCCGTTTATCAGCAATGATATGGAGTGGACACGAATTGGACTAAGCGGCAAAAAAGGTATTCCAAAAATATCTGGACTTAGCATCATGGGTGGTGCATTTTATACCTTATCTGGTAGAAATATGGGACAAAGTACAGGATGGTCTGCAGGAGCTGTTTATCAATTTGAATTCTAATGAAATTAAAGTTTAAGTTACTCATCGCCACGGCATTGTTTGCCATTTCTTGTCAACGTGAAATAGACGAAAGAAATTCCTATTTCCCTCCCCTAAATCCTATAAATTGGATACCCATGCTGGCAATTGGCTTCCCATTTTATTGACAAACAACGAAGAGTTCGTTATTGAGGCACCTGAATTGGTCACATCAGCAAATTATAAATTAGAACTAAACGAAATCAAAAGTGCCCAAAATAGAAATTCAAAAGAGGATATCGATAATTTAAATTACTGGCAAGCGGGCACCGTCTTAAGATGGAATGAAATACTCAGGGAATTGGTCGCAAAATACAATCTACCTTCCTACCAAAACGAAGACAATACCTATCCCATCCCCAGCCCGAACAACCCGTTGGCCTACCCTTACTTCCCATTTGCAAATCCACCTTATGCAGCGCGCGCTTATGCCTATGTCAGCGCCGCTCAATACGATGCATTGGTTGCAGCTTACCACTACAAAGACAAATACAAACGATTGAGGCCTAATCAAGTAGATCCAAGTATTCAAGTTAAGGGTACGAATTTCAATGATTTCTCATATCCTTGCGAGCAAGCAGTAGCAGCGGGTGCCGCTGTAGCAATGATGAGCCAACTTTTCCCCGGTGACATTGATTATTTGCAGAAAAAGCTCACTGATTGTATCAACAGCAGAATTTTTGCTGGAACAAATGTGCGCAGCGAAATAGAAGCAGGCCTTAAATTAGGTAAACAAGTGGCTCAAAAGTTCATCAATAGAGCTAGAAATGATCGCGCTGGAAAATCGGTAGGAACACCTGCAGATTGGGAACTATTTGTAACTACTACAATAAATAGAGGTGAGATTCCTTGGAAAAGCCTCGAAACTCCAGCTAGGCCACCCATGTTACCATTGTTCGGTAAAACCATTGGATTTTTAGTTGATACCACAGAAGTTGTAAACGGAAGACCAGCACCTCCACCATCAATATCATCAGAGCAATTTAAAAAGGAACTCAACGAGGTCCTCGAAATCAGCCAAAATGCCACCCGTGAAAATATGCGTATTGTTCATTTTTGGGGTGATGGTGCTGGTACTTACACTCCACCGGGCCATTAGAATGCCATCGCTTGTGAAGATTTCGTGCAGTTGAAATTTAGCGAAGTGCGCTGGGCCAGAAACTTAGCTCTCTTAAATATGGCCATGTTTGATGCCGCCATTTGTTGTTGGGACGCAAAATTCTACTATTTCAATCCCCGTCCAAGTCAAATCAACCCAAAAATCAAGACCCTAACAGGGGCGCCTAATTTCCCGGCATACGTAAGCGGACATAGCACCTTCAGTGGGGCTGCAGCGACAGTACTCTCACACATCAACAGCTCAAAATCATTTCAGTACAACTCTATGGCAGAAGAAGCAAGTTTGAGCAGATTATTGGGAGCCATTCACTACCGAAGCGACATTGAAGTGGGTTTGCAAATGGGCAAAAATATAGGCAACAAAGCGGTGTCAATAGCAAAAAATGATGGTGCGGAGTGAGAGCATTACAAGTCACCATTAATAGAACTACACATTCCTAATCCTTTGTAAATTCCGTCTTGATTTTTTTTCGGGGGAAGTTCATTCTCAAACCGCATTCCAGCTTTTTTCATAACCTTCAGAGAACCCAAATTATCCGTAAAATAAGTCCCAAAAATTCTCTGAGTTCCCATTTCTTCAAATCCATATTCCAATATACGCTTTAAACTTTCTGTAGCATAACCCATTCCCCATAGCTCTTTAGCAAACCAATATCCTACTTCGAAAGAGGATGATTCTTCTCTCCAATGCAGACCAATTTCACCCGCAAAATCGAGCGTGCTCTTAACTTTGACACACCAAACAATTCCCTTCTCCTGTTCAAACAAGGTATTTAAAAAATCCAATCTACCTAAAGCATACTTATACGTATAAGGATAAGGTAAATTGTTCGTTTGTATGCTAATTTCTTTATGGTTGCACTTTTCAACCAGTGAATTTAAATCCTCATATACCAATCTGCTAAAAATCAATCGTTCACTTTCGAGTATTGGAAATGTTGTTGGCCAAAGATGCATGTTGCTAAATTAACAATTTCATCTAAAACAAAAGACTTTTTAACGAATCGATTTAGGTTTCACGCGAGCGAAAGTTATTTTGTTGACGTATAAAAAAATATTTGAGCATTACAACCATTGCCGCTGAAGGCGAAAAACAAGCCGTTATCATCGCCGCTCAAGGATTTGTAGAAGTTGAAAAATCAGAGCCGAAGGTGTTGCAAATGCTAACAAAACTGAAGCTTTCAAATCACTCTCCAACAGCAATAATTCAAAGGTGATCATCACCGATGTCAAGACACCATTATTGGGTATTCCTGAGGGTGGTAAATAATTCCTTTGCGACTTTTCTCACAATCGAATTCTCCGCAACAAGGTAACTTTGCACCATTAATTATAACATCATGCCTACAATTCAATTAAACAGCGAAAAATTCAAAGAAGAAGTTTTTGATTATACCACCGAAAAAGAATGGAAATTCAAAGGCTCTCAACCCGCCATCATTGATTTTTACGCTGATTGGTGCGGCCCATGCAAAGTAGTTGCTCCTATCCTAGAAGAACTCAGCAATGAATTCCCGGAAATTACCATCTACAAAGTGAATACCGAAATTGAGCAAGAATTGTCTTACGTCTTCCAAATCAAAAGCATTCCGAGCATTTTATTCATCCCCATGAACAAACAACCCATGATGCAAGCCGGAGCAATGCCAAAAATGACCTTGAAGGAAATTATCGAAAAAGAACTATTAGCCGCCAAAGACCAATAGCCAAAGACCAAAGACCAAAGACCAAGGACCAAAGACCAAGGACCAAAGACCAAGGACCAAAGACCAAGGACCAAAGACCAAAGACCAAAGACCAAGGACCAAGGTCCAAAACCTAAAGTCCCTCGCAGTACTTCTTGAAATTATTCAAAATCATCTGCCAGCCCTGTTTTTGCATTTCGGCGGTATTCTGATCTTCAGGTGTGAATCTCTCTACTACTTTGACCCCCGCTTCTGTTTCGAAAAATTCCACCTCTACACTCCGACTTTCTCCTAAATCTTCACCCAAACTGAATACCACACGACTCATTGGGGTTATTTCGCGGTAATGTCCCCAGAAATCAAAAGAAAAAGAGCCGTCTTTGGCAGCCATGGCATTGCTGAACTTACCTCCTATTTGAAAGTCTACTTCAGACGATGGACAATGCCAGTCATCGGAGGCGAAGTTCCAACCTGTAATGTGTTCGCTTGAATTAAAACAGTTCCAAACCTTTTCCAAAGGAGCTTCAACCAACACCTCTACTTCTATCATTTGCATAAACAAAGATATTTATATTTGCCTTGCTATGAAAACCCTAAAACTACCGGTGAAGGCATGGCATTCGAAGAATACCACTATGGCTTCACTCGTTTTGTGATGCAGGTTCGCTAAGAAGGTTCAAACACTCCTTCACAATTGATTTCCGGGCTTCCATGAAATTCGGCGCACTCACTTGCTCAATAAATAAAGCAAAAATCAATCTGCCCTCTGGGGTGTTTTTGAAACCCACATACCAGCCCTGATCTATTCCATCAGATTGGGTCCAACCTGTCTTGGCACAGAGAGTAGAATCGCCTTCCACTCTCATAATTTGAAGCATATTTTTCTTTGTTTCGGGGGATATTTCAAGCTCGTCGGAACAAAATCTTCTTAAAAATGACACTTGCTCAAAAGGAGTAATTCTAAAATCCCCAACCAACCAAAAGTTATCAATATTCCCAGAATCAATAATAATCAATGGAGCGTAATTCAACTTTTTCAACCATTCCTGCATTCTCTCTGACCCAATCTTTCGAGCCACCTCCTGATAACAGGGTACGCAAGAACTTTGAAATGCTTCTCGGAGATTCATGTCGCGCTCCCAAATGGAAAACATCCGTTTTTGCCCGTCCCAATGAAATATAGAATCTACAGAGGGAATCATTCCGGTTTCAAGGCCAATCATGGAATTCGCAATTTTAAAGGTAGATGCGGGCAGATGTCCCAAAGCACCTCCGCGAAAATTATTGGAATAATAGGTTGATGTTTTATCGTTTAGCACCACAATGACACCTTTAACTTGATGTGAATCAATGATACGCTGAAAATCATCTCTGTTTCTTAGACTGTTTTCCAAAACTTGAGCATTCGAAAAGCCCACTGCACATAAAAAAAGAAATGTTAACAATCGCATGCTCAAATCTAACGATATTTTAACCACCCTTCAATGCAGATTGCCACCATTTTGCCGAGTCTTTCAGAATTCGTTTTTGTGTGGAGTAGTCTACATAAACCAGTCCAAACCTCTCCGAAAATCCTTCGCTCCATTCAAAATTATCGGTTAAACTCCACACAAAATACCCTGAAACGGGAATCCCTTGTTGTTTTGCGGAGCGCAAGACTTCCAAATGATTTTTAAAAAATCCAATTCTCTTTTCATCATTGACTTTTCCATCCACAAGTTCATCTCTAAAACAAACACCATTCTCAGAAACAACCAGATCTTTGAAACCGTATTCATGGAATCGTTTCAGGCAATCTAAAAGTCCTTTGGGGTAAATTTCCCGACCCATTGAATTCATTATAACACCTCTTTTCGATGCAGGGATTTCACGTCCCCCGAAAAAAGGAATCAGACGAGACTTCTTAACAACTACCCTGAAATAATATTGAATTCCAACAAAATCAAAAGTGCACTTTATAGAATCCATGTCGCCCGGTTCAATATACTGTTCCAATCTTTTCAAGGCAGGTAGATCTTCAAACGGATAACCTAAACCCAAATGTGGCTCCACAAACAACCGATTCAAAAGAACATCAATTCTCTTGGCCGCGAGAAAATCTTTTATTTCAGCGCCTTCAACCGGAGAACAACTATATGCCATACCTACCATTGCATCGGGTTGATGAGATTTAATTTTTCTACAGGCGGCAGCTACAGATAATAGCACGTAATGAACCGCCCTCAAAAAACCGAAGGGAGACTTCTTACCAGGGGCGTGATAACCAGACAAATAGCCCAAAGAAACAAAAGCGGCGGGCTCATTGGCGATGAACCATTTCTTCACATTAGATCCAAATAGTTGAACACAATTCTCCACGTAGATTTCGAAATAATCAATGATCTTCCTGTTTGACCATCCGCCAAACTTTTGCAATTCCGAAGGCAAATCCCAATGGTAGAGCGTCACCCAAGGTTGCATTCCTTCGTTGATGATAGTCTCAATTAGATTATGGTAAAAAGCAACACCTTCCGTGTTTAACTCTTTCATGCCCGGTTGCATCAAACGCGCCCAAGAAATAGAAAATCGAAATTGCTTAAACCCCAAAGAACTTGCTAGTTTAACATCTTCGGTGTACTTGTGGTAAAAATCGGTAGCAACTTGAGCATTTGAACCATCCTTAATATTACTGGAATTCTTGGTAAAATCATCCCAAATGGTCATAGACCTACCACCTTCATTTGCTGCACCTTCCACCTGAAAAGCCGCATTGGCCACGCCCCATTTGAAGTCAATGCCCATCTCCTGAATCATGGTCTGATCAGCTTTTGCAAAAGCTGTTGTAATAACACCCGCACTTCCCAAAATCCATGTACGCCTTTTCATTTTGCAAATCACTTTTTTATCTTTCAGCTTTAATGTTATCTTATTGATATTTAAACATTAATACGTTGTTTATAAATCAAAATTAACTAACTTCGAAAATATGGAATTCAGAATTCTTCAAACCGATACTTCCGTTGATTTGGTAGAATATCTAAAATTCTATCTCTCCGAAAACTCCGATGCTCAAATCATCATTGGTTGTGACTCCAAAAATAGAGATTCTCTGACCATTTATGCCGTAGTAGTAGTTTTATATAAGCCTCGTCGCGGCGGACATGTACTCTACTCAAAAAAGCGCATCCCCAGAGTGAAAGAACGATGGAACCGCCTTTGGCATGAAGTGGAAATCTCGGTTAATCTAGCCAATGAATTGGTAGAACTAGGACTTCCCAAACCCGTATTTATAGACCTTGACCTAAACCCAGACCCGCGTTTCAAATCAAACGATGTGGTCCGCGCTGCAGTGGGATTGGTTGAATCTATGGGATATGTAGCCAGAACCAAGCCCTACAGCTTGTGTGCCAGCTACGCTGCTGATAAAGTCTGTTAATCTATCGAGTATTTTTAGCTCGTATCGAGTATTTCTTATCCGTAGTTACAAAACCACTATGTTTGCAAATCCATGATTCGCGTTCAAAACCTATATAAGTATTACGAGGAAGTTTGCATCAACGACAATATATCCCTCGAAATAAAAGAAGGCAGTATCTTTGGCCTGTTAGGACCCAACGGCGCTGGTAAAACTACGCTCATGCGTATGCTATCTACCGTCACTACACCAGACCGTGGCGAAATTTATTTCCAAGATCAGCTTCTGTCTAACAAACACATTCCCTTTATTGGTTACATGCCCGAAGAACGCGGACTATACCGCAAAATGTCTGTAGTAGATCAATTGCTCTATTTTGCCGAGCTTAAGGGACTTAAACGCAGTCAAGCCAAAGAACAGGTGAAATACTGGCTTAAACGACTTGAAATCATTGATTGGGCAGAAAAGAAAATGGAGGAACTCTCTAAAGGAATGGCACAAAAAATACAATTCATTTCTACCATCCTTCACCAGCCCAAGTTTCTCATATTAGATGAACCTTTTAGCGGATTTGACCCCGTGAACGCAGACCTTGTTAAAGACCTCATCATCGAATTGAAAAAACAAGGCACCACCATCTTGTTCTCCACACACCGAATGGATAACGTTGAAGAACTTTGCGACCGACTTGCCATCATTCACAAAGGGAAAAAAGTACTAGACGGCTCCATTCACGAAGTCAGAAGATCGTATTTCAATCACGAATATGATATTCTATTCAACGGCAATGAAATTCCATCTGAACTACCCACGTGGGCAACCTTGCAAAAAACATCTAATTCAGAATTTGGCTATTTAAAAGCCCGCATCCATTTAACAGAACCCTCAAAAACTCAAGACCTCATTTCTTGGGCACACGAAACCCATCAAATGATTGGATTTCAAGAAAATGTACCCACAATGCACCAGATTTTCGTTGATAAAGTAACCCAAGCATGAAAAACATTTTAGTCATCCTTAAAAAAGAATACCTGACCCGAATCAAGAACAAATCGTTCATCATCATGACATTTGTTGGCCCCATCTTGATGGTGGCATTCTACGCCGGGGCCATATATTTTGCCACTCAAGGCGCCGAAGACAATCGCACCCAAACCATTTATTTTTCTTCAAAAAGAGATTACGTTCGCCCTTCGGAAAGCACTTTCACCTTCGATAAGTTCTTGTTCATCAAAACCGATCAACCTCGAGATACCATTTTAGCCTCCATCAAGAATGAAACCGCAGATGCATGGCTAAACATACAAGACGAAGACTTGCGAACGCTCGATAGCACCGAACTCATCAGCAACGGCGCATTATCACTCTCGCAAAACAGCGCCCTCGAAGGATTCATCAAAGACGAAATCCGCCAAAAAATCCTTCAAAACCAAGGCATCAATAAAGCAACCTTAGACTCCGCAGAAGTTCTTGGCGGCATCAACAAACTTGAAGTTGCTGATTCTGGAAACACTGAATCAAGCGCAACGGGCATCAAAAGCGGCGTTGGCTTCGCCATGGCCCTCATCATTTACATGTTCATCTTCATTTACGGATCCATGGTCATGCGCTCAGCGATGGAAGAAAAAACCAACCGCATCGTTGAAGTCATTGTCAGTTCCGTGAAGCCCTTCGAACTCATGATGGGCAAAATTTTGGGCGTCGCCCTCGTTGGACTTACCCAATTCTTGGCCTGGATCATACTATCAGTGGCCCTCATTTCGGGCGCCTCCACCGTTTTGAAAATTGGCGCCAACTCCATACCTGCTGGCATGAATACTTCTACTGGCATGGCTCCGCCTGCCGGTCTTTCTGCTCCTTCCGGGGGACTTGAACTCATTTCTCAACTTAACAGTTTACCTTATTGGGAAATTGGAATCATCTTTATTCTCTTTTTTCTCGGGGGATATTTACTCTACTCTAGCATCTTCGCCGCCATCGGATCGGCAGTTAACCAAGATACCGACGTCCAACAATTCATGATGCCCGTCAGTCTTCCATTGGTTTTTGGATTCATCATTGCTCAATCAGTGGTATTCCAAGCCCCACACGGAAAACTCGCCAAAATCTTCTCCATGATACCTTTAACCAGTCCGGTAGTGATGGCCGTTCGCGCACCGTTTGGCGTGCCAATTTCCGAAATCATCGCCAGCTTTTTACTTCTCGCATTAACCTTTATATTGATGGTCTGGCTCTCAGCCAAAATCTACCGAATTGGCATTTTGTCTTACGGCAAAAAACCCACTTGGAAGGATTTTGTCAAATGGATAAGACAATCATAAAAGACTGTTCGTAAAGAATTTTGACCAATTCTTTGAATATTACACAACATTCAATAGATTGGCCCTATGATTCGATCAGCGTTAACCGTATCGGTTTTCATTTTCATTGTTTCCACCACATGGTTGGCCTTTGAAAAATTGATTGGCCTGCATGGATCCCTGATTGAATACCATCCAATAGTTACCCTGTTTTTGCTCCCAATCATCATCTTGATTACGGCAAAATCCACACAACTTTATCGATTCAAGCAAGGTGGAAAAATCACCTTTACACACGCCCTATTCTTCGGACTCACCCTTACCGCATTCAACTGCGCCCTTGCCCCAGCTACACTCTGGATCTTCGAAACCTTCATCAATCCCAACTTTTATAAAGACTTCATCAAATATTCCATAGACCACGGCCTACACGACAAGGTAACAGCTTTTGATTACTTCAACCACGACAACTATTTAAGAGAATCGTTGCTCGGCCAAGCAGCTATGGGTACAATTTTAAGTATTATCCTTGCATTTAGCTCAAGTAGAAAATGATACCGGTTTTCGGTAATCGGTGATCGGTGATCAGCCGTAAGTCTCCGGCGAAGCCGTCACAACAAATTCAACTGCCCGTTATCAGATAAACCCGCATCAGGAGGCTCGGGTGAATTGCCATTGTCATCATTCGATGAATCATCTTGATCAGTAGAATCATCTGAAAGATCTTCAATAATTGGCTCTTCTATCACTTCGGGTGCGCCCTCCATGGGAGTTAATAATTGAACTTTTTTAACAAGGTCAAAGCTCAATCTGTTGCCTACTGCTTTCCAGCCTTTGACATCCATGAATTCTGTGAGATTCACGTCAACTACCTCTTTCTCCTTTTTCTTGTTCTCAGTGGTTAGTTGAATCAGCGCTGGATTAGCCAAGGAACAAGCAATGAGCTGCGAACCTTTTTCCTCCGATATAAAAATAAATTTCTTCTCTAAAGTGCTAGTTTCTATGATGAAGCGCTTCACGAAATAGTTCTTCGATTTTCCGTCCAAATAAACCACCTGCAACGGCAAGTCTGCATAGAATTTCTGTATGAGATAGACATCAGCAGGTTCGTAGCGATTGATCAACTCGTAATTAGTAATCTCATAACTACCTTCTTTGTAAATCACTAAGATGCGGTCTTCACCGTTGAAATCACCCAAGAACTTTCCTTTTTCATCGCCGTTCAATCGGCCCGTTAAATCATCCCACCAAATATTGACTCCGCCCAAGGTTGAACCTCCTTTTTCTTTGAGGTCAACGCGTTTCACGGGATACTTGGTTATTTGATTTCCGGAAGCACTCTTGCCTTTGATGGCCAACTTCGCAAAATCGTATTCAAAACTCTTGAGCCTCGCATTGGCCGATGCACTCAAATGTATGGTCACTTTTTCAGCTTCGCCATTGGCGTTGGAAGTAAAATACAACACCGCCGACTTTGGGTTTTCGTTGGCCATATTATAAATCTTTTCCCTAATCAAGCCCGTGGCATTGAAACGTTTTGCCATGGCTTTTTTGGCACTACCGTCCCAATAAATCAAATTATAAGTAGTTCGCTCGTCACCTTTGCGCCAAACATCTACATGAATAATGTCTTTACCGTAAAAATGTTTATCTGTGACTTTTGCCACCGAATACGAACCATCTTTCCGGAAAGCAATTATATCATCAATATCGCTGCAATCAGTAACAAAAACGTCCTTCTTCAGAGCCGTACCCACAAATCCTTCGTCAAAATTGGCGTACAACTTCACGTTTGCAGCAGCAACAACATTAGCCTCAATATTGTCAAAAACACGAATCTCCGTTTTACGCTCTCTGCCAGCGCCGTATTTTTTGATCAGCTGTTTGAAATATTCAACGGCAAAATCTACAATGTGCTCTAAATGATGCTTTACTTCTTCTATTTCATTCTCAATACCGCGTATCAACTCATCGGCTTTGAAGGCGTCAAACTTGGAAATTCTCTTGATTTTAATTTCCGTCAATCTCACCAAATCGTCTTGAGTTACTTCACGTTGAAGCAACTTCTTAAACGGATCCAGTCCTTTATCAATGGCGGCTAACACAGCATCCCACGTTTCACATTCTTCAATGTCGCGGTAGATTCTATTCTCGATGAATATTTTTTCGAGGGACGAAAAATGCCACTTCTCCTCCAGTTCGCCCAACTGAATTTCCAACTCGGTGCGTAGCAATCTCAGTGTATTCTCGGTACTGGCCTTGAGAATTTCGCTAACGCCAACAAACAGCGGACGATCTTCAAAAATGACACAGGCCAACGGCGAAACCGAAACTTCACAATCGGTGAAGGCATACAACGCATTGATGGCCATATCAGGACTGATACCCGGAGCCAATTGAATTTCAATTTCAACGTCGCGCGCGGTGTTATCAATTACTTTTTTGACCTTGATTTTTCCATTATCGCTGGCTTTGATGATGCTTTCAATCAAGCTGCCCGTGGTGGTTCCGAATGGAATTTCTTTTATCAGGAGGGTACTTTTATCTTTCTCCTCAATTCTGGCTCTAATTCGAACTTTCGCTCCTTTTTTTCCGTCGTTGTAGGCGGAAAAGTCAGCAAGTCCCCCGGTCAAAAAATCAGGAAAAATCTCAACTTTTTTGCCCTTCAAAATCTGGATACTCGCTTCACACAATTCAATGAAATTGTGCGGCATGATCTTGGTAGACAAGCCAACAGCAATACCCTCAACCCCTTGTGCCAAGAGCAATGGAAACTTCATGGGAAGATTAATGGGTTCTCTCTTCCTTCCGTCGTAACTGCGTTGCCATTCAGTGGTTTTCTCATTGAAAGCCACCTCCTTGGCAAACTTTGAAAGTCTCGCTTCAATGTAACGAGGCGCGGCAGCAGAATCTCCAGTTCTAACATCACCCCAGTTACCTTGGGTATCAATGAGAAGATCTTTCTGACCAATATTCACCAGCGCATCTCCAATGGCTGCATCGCCGTGAGGGTGGTACGCCATGGTAGCACCTATGATGTTTGCCACCTTGTTAAAGCGACCATCATCCATTTCATTCATGGCATGAAGAATTCTGCGTTGAACCGGCTTTAAACCATCTTCCAATGCAGGAATAGCGCGCTCCAAAATAACGTAGCTCGCGTATTCTACGAACCAATCTTTGAAGAGCCCTGCAACGGGCTTCACCACTCCCCCAACACCAACTTCACTCGAATTTTCACTCGATTGTTCTTCTGGGGATGTTAAATCAGCCTCTAAATCGTCTAAATCCATGATCAATGACTTCAAATCTATTGCTTAAACTTCTTTGTTCCTAAACAGTTTATTCACATCCAAACCATGTGCCATTTTGTCAGTTTATAGTATATTTGTAACTAGATATGGATTTGCAGCAGGTAAAACAACGATTTGGCATCATTGGAAACAGCCCTTTGTTAAATGCCGCTTTGCAAACCGCCACCAAAGTTGCTCCCACCGATATGAACGTCTTAATTCAAGGCGAGAGTGGTGTCGGAAAAGAAAGCTTTTCAAAGGTAATTCATCTTCTCAGCAACCGCAAACACGCGCCCTTTATTGCCGTAAACTGCGGTGCCATTCCCGAAGGAACCATAGACAGTGAACTTTTTGGACATGAAAAAGGTGCTTTTACAGGCGCCACCGATAAACGCAAGGGCTATTTTGAAAGCGTAAACGGAGGCACCATCTTCCTAGACGAAGTTGGAGAGCTTCCCCTCGGGACTCAAGCACGCTTACTTCGTATTCTCGAAAACGGTGAATTCATCAAAGTGGGTAGCTCCGCTGTCCAAAAAACAGACGTCCGAATTGTTGCGGCGACCAACAGAGATTTGCTTGAACGTGCACGAATGGGCAAATTCAGAGAAGATCTTTACTACCGACTTGCAACTGTACCCATTCGAGTACCAAAACTCCTCGACAGAAAACAAGATACTTATTTGCTTTTCCTAAAGTTCAGCTCTGATTTCGCTGAAACACATCACCGGAACATCTTAGAACTAACCCCAGACGCGCAAAGAGTACTTTCTGAATACCCATGGCCAGGCAATATTCGTCAGCTGAAAAACGTAACCGAACAAGTCTGCGTTCTCGAATCATCTGATATCATTGACACTCCAACCCTTCTAAGATATTTACCACCTGTTGAATCCCACCTTCCAATATTGCTCGGAAAAATAGATGGCAACTACGAGGGAATGAGTGAGCGAGATATTTTTTACAAAGTCCTAGTTGACCTCCGAAGAGACGTAAACGACCTCAAAAAAGTAGTTTTTGGCCTCCTCGAAAACAACGAACCCATCACCAATACCACACCCAATTACAATCCCGCCCCAACATACTCACAAGATTCTTCGACGCCAAACAGACTGCAACTTCCCAATGAAACCAGTCGAGTACATGAATACGAAACCACATCATTCAATTCAAACAATGATGAAGACGACGAAGATTTCATTGAGGCCGAAACCTATTCTTCTGACACTGACTCAACCCTAAGTCTTGAAGCAAAAGAAATTGAAATGATTCGGTTAGCCCTTACTAAAAACCACGGAAAACGCAAAAAAGCCGCCGATGACTTGGGCATTTCGGAAAGAACCTTATACCGCAAAATCAAACAATACGATTTAGAATGAAGTCAATCACCAAAATTCTCATAGCAGTCATTGCAGTATTGACAACGTCTTGCGGCATCTATAATTTTAGGGGTGCTAACATCCCAGACGACGTAAAAACTTTCAGCGTGGGATTTTTCTCCAACGAAGCATCATACGTAAATCCTAGCCTCTCCGTTGACTTAACAGAAAAGCTCAAAACCAAATTCCAAACCGAAACCACGTTAAACCTCAAATCAGACGACGGCGACTACCAAATGTCAGGTGTCGTGAAACGATACGAAATAACTCCGGCCGCACTGAACGCTCAAACTAGCGCTGCACAAACGCAATTCAGCATCACCATAAACGTAGACTTTATTTGCCCCAAACATCCAGAAAAAGACTTCAGCAAAGATTTCACATCCTCCACCACTTTTGACGCTTCCACTGAATTCAGCAGTGTAGAATCATCACTAACAGCCGAACTCACAGAAATCATTGTACAACAAATTTTTGCCGCCATTGCCTTAGATTGGTAATCAATCATTAATTACCTCTTTTCAGAAGAACCCAACATGAACGCCCAGGAACTCCAAAAAATATTGCATCAACCAAAATCCATAGACGCCAGTACAGCGATGGAGTTGATGCAATTATGCAAGGAATTCCCCTATTTTGCCTGGCCCTTCGCAGCGCTCACTTCCTATCAATTAGAAAAAAACGACTTCCGTCTCGAAAATACCCTTCATCAAACTTCACTGCGCACCCACAACCGCCAATGGCTGCAAGATTACCTATTCAAACCAGCGGACAGCGAGCAGCTGACAGCGTTCAGCCGACAGCAATCAGCTGACAGTTTAGAGGTTAGAGAGGAGAGTTTAGAGCGAACAGCGGACAGCGGACAGCCTACCACCGATCACCGACCACCGATCACCGATAACCGACCACCGATCACCGAAAATCTAGAAGCCATCAACCCTTCTTTAAATCCTCTTGAGCAAGACGTTATTGAATTAGAAATAGAAACCGTTGAAAATCTTGAAAGTCTTCCCATAGAAGAAACTGAAGAGGTTGAGCCTAAATCAAAACCCGTAAGATTGGTCGCTCCTGTGTATAACTTGGAAGACCTTTTCCCAGCCCCTGAACCCGATGTACCCAAACAAGTGGCATCATCTGACTTTTATGCATGGTTGAATGCAGGAAGTGCACAAAAAAACACCCCTGCGAATAAACCAATTGAACGAAAAGAAGATCTTATTGAAAAGTTCTTGAAGACAAAGCCCAGTATTTCAAGGCCAAAACAGGAATTTTATACTCCTGAAAAAGCCATGAAGAAAAGCGAAGTACTGAACAATAAAATTGTAACTGAAACATTGGCAAAGATTTACACCAAACAAGGAAACTTCGAAAAAGCAATAGATGCTTATGAACAGTTGAGTTTGAAATTTCCCGAAAAAAAGACGTACTTTGCAAACCTTATTGATCAAATAAAAAAAGAAAATAATTTATCATGAATTGGATACTCATTTTAGCCGCAATCGTTTCCATCTTGTTGATCTTGGTGATTTTAGTTCAAAATCCCAAAGGAGGCGGATTGGCATCTAACTTCTCACAAGGAAATCAAATTTTCGGAGTTGAAAAAACAACCGATATCGTTGAAAAAGTAACCTGGGGCGGTGCAATCTTAATTGTAATCGTTTCATTGATTGCTTCTTCTTACAATGGCGGAAGAAAAGCCGCTTCACAAAACCAACCCGCAGCAGATAAAGTGGAGTTGCCCGATGTGAAAATTCCAGCGAAGAAGTAATACAAATACCTTTATAAACAAAAAAAGGCTTCCCGAGGGAAGCCTTTTTTTATACTTACTTATTCTTTAATCTCTCCAATAAATCTAAGCCGTGTTGCTTGGCTGTTTCCTTGGCAATTTCATATCCAGCATCGGCATGTCTTACCACACCCATTCCTGGATCGTTGTGCAACACCCTGCGCAGACGTTCTTCTGCATCAGCAGTTCCATCGGCAACAATCACCATTCCTGAATGGATGGAATATCCCATACCAACTCCGCCACCGTGATGCAAACTCACCCAACTGGCTCCACCTGCAGTGTTTACCAAGGCGTTCAAAATAGGCCAGTCCGCAACCGCATCAGATCCATCCAACATAGCTTCGGTTTCTCTATTGGGAGATGCTACTGAACCTGTATCCAAATGATCTCTTCCAATAACTATTGGCGCCTTCAATTCGCCTGTTCTCACCATTTCATTGAATGCCAAGGCCGCTTTTTGACGCGCACCTTGTCCAATCCAACAGATTCTTGCCGGCAATCCCTGAAATTCAATGCGGTCTTGAGCCATCGTGATCCAACGTTTCAAGCCTTCATCCTCAGGAAACAACTCCAATATTTTTTTGTCTGTCTTGTATATATCTTCAGGATCTCCGCTCAAAGCTACCCATCTAAATGGACCTTTGCCTTGGCAGAACAACGGACGAATGTACGCCGGCACAAATCCAGGAAAATCAAAGGCATTCTTAACTCCAACCTCCAAAGCACGGCCCCTCAAATTATTGCCATAATCAAACACAATAGAGCCTTTTTGTTGCATTTCCAACATCAACTCAACGTGTCTAGCCATAGTTTTATAACTCAAATCCACATATTTATCAGGGTCGTTCTTTCTCAATCTATCCGCCGCTTCAACGTCCATCCCTTCGGGGTAATAACCAATCAAAGGGTCATGCGCTGATGTCTGATCAGTTAAGGTATCTGGAATAATTCCGCGCTCTAACATCCTCGAGAGCAAATCAACTGCATTGCATAACACCCCAATACTAACACCTGCGCCTTCTTTTTTTGCCAACAATGCCTTGTCTATGGCATCGTCAATATCGCGACTCATCACATCTAAGTAACGGGTTTCCAAACGCTTTCTAATACGCCATTCTTCCACTTCCGCAACCAAGGCTACCCCCTCATTCATGGTAATGGCCAATGGTTGCGCACCACCCATGCCTCCCAATCCGGCGGTCACATTCAATGTACCTTTTAAAGTACCACCAAAATGTTGGCGTGCACATTCTGCGTAGGTTTCATAGGTACCTTGAACTATTCCTTGTGAACCAATATAAATCCAACTTCCGGCCGTCATTTGACCGTACATCATCAACCCCTTAGCCTCTAACTCCCTGAAATGATCCCAGTTAGCCCAATTAGGAACCAATTGACTATTGCTAATCAATACCCTTGGAGCATCTTTGTGCGTAGGCAAAATAGCCACCGGCTTACCGCTTTGAACCATTAACGTTTCATTGTCGTTCAAATCAATCAGAGCTTTACAAATATTGTCGAAAGCTTCCCAGTTACGAGCTGCTTTTCCAAGTCCGCCGTAAACAATCAAACCTTCGGGACGCTCCGCAACATCTGGATCCAAATTATTGTGCAACATTCTGTATGCCGCTTCTTGAACCCATCCCTTACAAACCAACTGATTGCCGATGGGCGATTTCACCGGCCTTGGACCTGATATCTTTTCGTTTGACATACTGCAAAGGTACTAAAACTTCGCCGTAAGGCCGATTCTCTTGCGCTGCAAATCAACCTCTGTCACCCGCACCTTCAATTGCTGTCCCAATGAAACCGCCTCCGATGGATGCTTGATAAACTGCTTAGAAAGTTGACTGATATGAACCAAGCCATCTTGCTTCACTCCTATATCAACAAAGGCTCCAAAGTTGGTCACGTTAGTGACTATTCCGTTGAGTTCCATTCCTATTTCCAGATCATTGATGGATTTCACCCCGTCTTCAAACACTATATTTTGTGCCTCTCCACGCGGATCTAAACCGGGTTTTTTCAGTTCCTGAAGGATGTCTTGAAGAGTCAATAATCCCAAGCTTTCCTTTTCATTCACATAGTTCTTAGCCTCTATTTTCTCTATCAATTCTTCTCTTCCAATCAGATCATGAACCTTCACTCCAAGATCCTTACTCATCTGCTCAATCACTGCATACCTTTCAGGGTGCACAGATGAATTGTCTAACGGATTTTTACCATCTCTTACACGTAAAAATCCAGCACATTGCTCAAACGCTTTATCACCCAATCTCGGCACTTTCTTTAACTCCAATCTACTTTTAAATGCCCCATTTTCTTTTCGATAGTTAACAATATTCTGAGCCAAAGACGGCCCCAATCCACTCACATATGACAATAAATGTTTACTCGCGGTATTCAAATTGACACCTACCTTGTTCACCGCCGACTCAACCACTGACTGCAATCTTTTTGATAAAAGTGTTTGATTCACATCGTGCTGATATTGTCCAACGCCAATGCTTTTGGGGTCAATCTTCACCAATTCAGCCAGCGGATCCATCAATCTTCTTCCAATACTGATGGCTCCACGAACAGTTACGTCTTGATTGGGAAATTCTTCCCTAGCCGCTTCCGACGCGCTGTAAATACTCGCCCCCGCCTCATTAACCATGTACACCGATATATCTTGCGTCATCTTTGCTTCACTCAATGCATCGTTTACAAAAGACAAAGTCTCTCTTCCTGCAGTACCATTTCCAATAGCAATGGCCTCCACATAATATTTCTTGATGGCATCAAATAATATCTGTTTTGATTTAACTACCTCTCTTTGCGGCTCATGCGGATAAATCGTTGAATTGAAGACCAAATCGCCCGTCGCAGACAAGCACACCAACTTGCATCCCGTTCTAAAACCTGGATCTAAAGCCATCATGGCTTTTTGCCCAACGGGTGAGGCTAATAACAATTGCTGAGCATTCAACGCAAACACCGAAATTGCATCTTCATCAGATTTTTCTTTGAACAAAGACAACATCTCGTTTTCCAAACTAGGCTGCAGCAATCTCGAATAAGCATCGTTCATGGCTAATTTTACCTGATCGGTGAGCTCTGAATATCCCTTTAAAAACTTCCGCTTCAATAGGGCAATTGCCCGTTCTTCTTCGGGCTCAACGCTAACCTTCAAAAATCCCAAATCAACGCCCCTGTTCATGGCCAAAAAACGGTGTGAAGGACACCTTCTCAACGGCTCACTGTATTCAAAATAATCTCTAAACTTCTGAGCTTCTGCATCATCTTTCTTTCCTCTGGCCGCTTTGCTGGATATTGTAGCTTGATTTTCAAATAAATCCCTCAGCGACGCCCTAATTTCAGCATCTTCGTTTATCCACTCCGCAATAATGTCTCTAGCTCCCGCCAAAGCTTCTTCTTCCGATGTCACCTGATCATTCAAAAATTGATCCAATTGATTGAGAATTCGCTGATTTTTTTGGTCAAATAACTCTTTAGCCAAAGGCTCCAATCCTTTCTCACGGGCAACATCCGCTCGGGTCTTCCTCCTTGCCTTGTACGGTAAATACAGGTCTTCCACCTGGCTAATTTCCGTGCAGGCCTCGATAGACTTCCTCAATTCTGGCGTCAACTTTCCAAGTTCTTCTATTTTCTCTAAAACGGTTTGTTTTCTTTTCTGGAGGACATCTATACGTTCGGCCTCATCTTTGATCTTACCAATTTCAACCTCATCTAAATTACCCGTTTTCTCTTTTCTATAACGGGCCATAAACGGCACCGTAGCCCCTTCCGATATCAAATCCAAGACAGCTTTCACTTGCCATGGTTTCAACCCCAATAATTCAGCAATTCTTTGTTCCACCATACAAATATAGGTTGCCTCACAAATGGTCAATGGTTTTGTTAAGTGATTTTAGTCACTGCAAATCCACAAAAAAAACAAGAACTTCGCCTTTATGAAAAATATCGCATTCGCATTTTTAATGACTGCATCAACTTTATACGCTGTTGCATGCAGTTCACCAACTGTAAACGTGGCAACTACAGAAAACTCTCCCGCAGCATCTGCTACCATCACCGAACAAGGCAGCAATCCAACTGACACCACCAAAAAAGGCAAAACCATCATTGTTGATGTGCGCACCCCCGAAGAATGGAACAACGACGGCCATGCAAACTGCACCACATTGATTCCCCTTAACGAACTCGAAAGCAAAATGGAAACCCTCCGTGGTTACGATAAAATTGTATTAGTATGCCGCAGCGGTGCTCGCGCCGGACGTGCCCAAGAACTCCTCCAAGCCAACGGCTTCAAAGACGTCAGCAACGCCGGTCCTTGGCAAAATGCGCCGTGTAAGTAGTTTTTGGTCCTTGGTCCTTGGTCCTTGGTCCTTGGTCCTTGGACCTTGGTCCTTGGACCTTGGCTGACGGCACTCAGCACTCAACTCTCAGCTGTCGGCTGTCGGCTGTCGGCTATCGGCTGTCGGCTGTCGGCTGTCGGCTGTCGGCTGTCGGCTATCGGCTGTCGGCTATCGGCTATCGGCTGACTGCTGTCGGCTGTCGGCTGTCGGCTATCGGCTGTCGGCTATCGGCTATCGGCTGTCGGCTGTCGGCCAAAGACCAAGGACCAAAGTCCAAAGTCCAAAGACCAAAGACCAAAGTCCAAAGCTTTTAGCTTTTGACTTTTTTACATATTCCTCCTGTACTGACCACCCACTTCAAACATCGATTCTGTGAGTTGGCCAAGGGTGCAGAATTTTGCGGCTTCCATGATTTGAGCAAACATATTTTCGTTGCGAATAGCGGCCATTTGTAATTCTTTGAAATTACGCTCCGCCTGTTCTCCATACATTCCTTTTACCAATTGTACGGTATTGATTTGCTGTTGCTTTTCCTCTTCAGTGCTTCGGATGACTTCTCCTGGACGCACCGTTGGGGATCCCTTACTGCTCAAGAACGTATTTACACCAATGATGGGATATTCACCCGTATGTTTTAAGGTTTCGTAATAAAGACTTTCCTCTTGGATTTTTCCACGCTGGTACATGGTTTCCATAGCACCTAACACTCCACCCCTTTCAGTAATGCGGTCAAATTCGGCCAATACTGCTTCTTCTACCAAATCAGTAAGCTCTTCAATGATGAATGCGCCTTGAATAGGATTCTCATTCTTCGCCAATCCCAACTCTTTGTTGATGATCAACTGAATGGCCATAGCACGACGCACACTTTCCTCTGTAGGAGTGGTGATTGCTTCATCGTAAGCATTGGTATGCAAAGAATTACAGTTATCGTAAATAGCATACAACGCTTGGAGAGTTGTACGAATGTCGTTGAAGTCAATTTCTTGGGCGTGCAAACTTCTTCCAGATGTTTGAATGTGATACTTCAACATCTGAGAACGAGCGTTACCTCCATATTTATTCTTCATGGCCTTTGCCCAAATTCTGCGGGCTACACGTCCAATTACAGCGTATTCAGGATCCACACCGTTACTGAAGAAGAAACTTAAGTTAGGAGCAAAATCATCAATGTTCATTCCACGACTTAAGTAGTATTCAACATAAGTGAATCCATTGGCCAAGGTAAACGCTAATTGAGAAATGGGATTAGCTCCTGCCTCAGCTATATGATATCCGCTGATACTCACCGAATAGAAATTTCTCACCTTGTTGTGAATGAAATATTCTTGAACATCACCCATCAAACGCAAGGCAAATTCAGTTGAGAAAATACAGGTATTTTGAGCCTGATCTTCTTTTAAAATATCTGCTTGAACCGTACCCCTCACTTGAGAAAGCGTCCAATTTTTGATTTCTTGATAAACTTCCGCAGGCAATACCTGATCTCCAGTTACACCCAACAACATCAGTCCCAATCCGTCGTTACCCGAGGGTAAATCCCCGTGATAAACCGGGCGGGAAAGTCCCTTAGACGCATAAATGGAATCAATCTTGGCATTCACCTCAGATTCTAGCCCATTTTTGCGAATGTATAATTCACACTGTTGATCAATGGCCGCATTCATGAAATAACCCAGCAACATGGGCGCCGGACCGTTAATGGTCATCGATACCGAGGTCATGGGGTCAGCCAAGTTGAAGCCGCTGTAAAGTTTTTTTGCGTCATCCAAACAACAGATGCTCACGCCAGAGTTCCCAATTTTTCCGTAAATATCTGGGCGCAAATCAGGATTTCGACCGTAGAGAGTCACCGAGTCAAATGCCGTACTCAAGCGCTTGGCGGGCATATCTTGACTTACATAGTGAAAACGGCGATTGGTTCTTTCTGGACTTCCTTCACCAGCAAACATACGGGTGGGGTCTTCTCCTTCGCGTTTGAACGGATAAATACCTGCGGTGTAAGGAAACTGACCCGGCAAATTTTCTTGCAAACGCCAGTGTAAAATATCTCCCCATGCCTCGTATTTAGGCGTCGAAACTTTGGGAATTTGCGAGTGACTTAAGCTTTCGGTATGCGTTTTAATGCGCAATTCCTTGTCTCGAACTTTGAAAATATAATCTTCGTTGCGGTACTTTTGAGCTTCTTCGGCCCAATCAGAAATGAGTTTTCTATTTTCGGGGGACAGTTGCTCGTTTAATTGATCATAAAGTTGATTCAACTCAGAAGTGAGTGCATCAGATGCAGAACCGCTTTCCGAAATATGCTTCAACGTTTCGCTAATTGCATACATACGCTGAGCAATCTTTTGCTGTGCCTTACCTGTAGAGTTATATAATCTATTGTTTTCGGAAATCTCTGATAAATACCTGTTTCTTGCTGGAGGAATGATGAAAATCTTTTCGCTCAACTCTGTATCTGACTTCCAGTTACTACCCAAATCTGCACCTGTCTTTGCTGAAATAGTATCCATCAAACAACGATATAAACTGTTCATACCTGGATCATTGAATTGAGAAGCAATGGTTCCAAAAACAGGCATGCTATCAACTTCGGCATCAAACAATTTGTGATTGCGCTGAAACTGTTTTCTCACATCCCTCAAAGCATCTAATGCACCGCGTTTATCAAATTTATTGAGCGCCACCACATCAGCATAATCCAGCATATCAATTTTCTCCAATTGAGTTGCTGCACCATATTCTGGAGTCATTACGTAAAGCGCTACGTCGCAATGTTCTGTAATTTGAGTATCGCTTTGTCCAATACCGCTGGTTTCAACAATGATGAGGTCATATCCAGCAACCTTTAAAATGTCTACTGCATCGTCAATGTGCGAACTCATAGCCAGATTCGCTTGACGCGTGGCCATGGAACGCATGTAAACACGAGGATGATTGATGGAATTCATTCGAATTCTATCTCCCAACAAGGCGCCACCGGTTTTTCTTTTTGAAGGATCGATTGAAATGATAGCCATTTTCTTATCAGAAAAATCCAACAAGAACCTGCGTACCACTTCATCTATCAAACTGCTTTTTCCTGCACCACCTGTACCGGTGATTCCCAATACAGGTACTTTAATATCAGCAGCTTTATCGCGCATTTCGGCCAATACCGAAGCATGCAATTCAGAATAATTTTCTGCAGAAGTGATCAAACGGGCTATTGACATTGAGTCTCCCACCCTATCAACCACCTTTTTTACCTCACCGTTTAATTTATGCCCAGTAGGAAAATCGCTTTGTTGAACTAAATCATTGATCATGCCCTGCAAACCCATTTCACGACCATCATCGGGAGAATAAATGCGAGTAATTCCATAATCCATCAATTCTTTGATTTCTTCAGGAAGGATAACTCCACCGCCTCCACCAAAGATCTTGATGTGCGAAGCACCGCGCTCCTGTAGCAAGTCGTACATGTATTTGAAATATTCAATATGACCGCCTTGATAACTAGTCATGGCAATAGCATTTGCATCTTCTTGGATGGCAGTATCAACTACTTCCAATACGCTTCTATCATGGCCTAAATGAATCACTTCGCATCCTGTTGACTGGATGATTCTACGCATAACGTTAATCGCTGCGTCGTGTCCGTCGAATAAACTTGCCGCAGTTACAATGCGAACCTTGTTTACCGGAACATAGACTTGTTGCTCCAACATAGCCGCAAATTTAACCCAAATTGGTCTTTTTCAATCTTTTTTTGGGGGATAACACCCCTTTTTGTGTTTAGTAACCATAACTCGTTCTTTAGAAGTTGTTTTTTACCGATTGTGACTCAAGTATGACGAACCTCGGGAAAACATATTTCTGAATTATGCGTCTTGTAGTTGTTATTTTTTATTGGTTTAGTTTGGTTAACGGAGATCCCGCAATAGCGGGATTTTCGTTATGTAGTGAATTCCAAGAACAGCCAAACCCACTATAAAAAAGGGTTGTGCAATAGAGCGAGTGGTATCGTTCATATAAAACTCTCCAAACATCCAAATCACGTTAGCACAAATCCAAAACATCACGGCTAGATTGTGCGCAAACTCGGTCTTATCTGCTCTCGAATACCAAGCCAAATAGATTGCCAACAATACTGTAGGCACTGCCATTGAAAGTCCCAAGATCCTAAAATCCATAATCCAAGCAAAATCCTTGACCAACCACAACACAATGTGGAAGTTCTCTTTCTTGCGTAAAGCGTGCATATCAACAAAAATAGGACTATTTTGCATGCGTGAATCTGTTTTTCATGGGGTCTTGTTTTTCAACTGAAATGCATCAACGCGCCCTCCAATTAGAAATCCCTTCGTACTCCAATCCCTTTGGCACCATCTTTTCGCCTACCGCATTGGCCGAAACCTTAGACCAGATCTATAAACTAGAAGTGCCTCCCTTTTACGAATACAAAGAGAACTTCCATTGTTTGTTGTTTGCAAATAGATTTCAAAATCCCTCAAAAACCGAACTCACAGAACAGATATCAACCGTTTTAGCTGAATCAAAACAACAATTAGAAGTCGCCACTCATATTTTTATCACCTTAGGCACGGCCACCATTTATGAGCACGTCGAATACAAAAATTGGGTAGGAAACTGTCAAAAATTACCGCAAAATCAGTTTACCAAACGACAATTGACTTTTTCCGAAATCAAAACGTCCCTCGAAAAAATCAAAAATACCGTCCCCAAAATCAATCCCAAAGCCAAACTCATTTTTACCGTTTCGCCAGTGAGACACCTGAGAGATGGACTATTGATGAACAGCGTTAGCAAGGCGCTTCTAAGGGCTGCGGTGCATGAAATTTGCACAGAATCACCTGAGCAAATAGAGTATTTCCCCAGTTATGAAATAGTTGCGGAGGAGCTTAAAGACTTGAAATATTACAAAGCTGATCAAGCTCACCCCACCGAAGAGGCCATCAATATTGTGTTTGAACGCTTTAAAGAAACCTATTGTTTCTCAGGAACCAATCTATCTAGCAACTGATCCACGTGTTCACTAACTCTTTGATAAGAGGGTTCTACCGTATCCAACCGGTCTGTGATGTCAATGGTTTTCAGCTCGCACTCGTCAAGATCTACTTGAAGGCCCTTCATTTCTTCCTTGAAGCCCTCCAAATCTTGATCAAAATCTCCCTTTTTTACCCTAGTCTCCAGTCCTTTTAAATTGTAAAAAGCATTTTCGGCCATTAAAACTGCGTTCTTGTATTGGTTTGCGGCCGTTTTATACAATCTGAAAGTTTCGTTATAGATGTTAAACTGAAGTTTATCGTCTTCAGTCAGTGCATCACCCGGAATAAAATTCGCTCTGATTCTTTGAGCTGCCATTTCCGTTTTGCGCTCTTCAAACTCATCAATTTCAAAATGGAATTGCCCTCTTATGTCGTTCAATTGAGCCCACGCCGAATCCAATTTCAATTGCATAGCCTTGCGAAGTTCCACTTTTGAATCAGACTCTGACTGACTGTTACCGGTACAAGCAACCAAACCAAACGTCAAAATAATTGACAAAAAACCCAACAGAATCCAAGGGTTTCGTGATTTTTGGCCTATTTTAGTGTCGAAATTATGCATGAGTCCACAAACATACAAAAAGGCAAGCAATTTCAGTTTCTGAAAACCGTTTTGTGGCTCGGTTTGACCGCCTTTGGCGGCCCTCAGATGCATCTTCCCCATTTCAAAAAAAGACTCATTGAACGTAAACGCTTCATCACTCAAGAAGACCTTATAGAAATCACCGCTTTTTGCAATTTATTGCCTGGCCCCACCACCACACAAACCATTACTACTGTTGGATTAAAATTGGGCGGCCCTAGGCTAGCCATCCTTACCGTTCTATTTTGGGCATTGCCTGGCGCAGCACTCATGTTATTGTTGGCCCTGTCTCCCAAATTTTTATCTGCCCACCAACTTCAATACATATCCGCCACGGTGGTAGGATTTATGGTTTATGGCTTCCTTAGCATGAGCCAATGGATGGAAAAAACTCCTTTGAACTGGGGTATCCTCATTGTTTCGGGCATCCTTGGATTTGCCATACATACTCCATTAATCTTCCCCATTGGCGTTGTATTGGCAGCCCTCTTTAGCGCGAAATTTGGCAAACATTCAGGTCCAAAAACCATCCTTCCAAAATCTGAAATCAAATGGAGAAACCTTACGGTATTTTTCATCATTTTCACGGCTGTAGGAGCTGGTGGACTGTTCCTCAGCAAATACAAAACCCAATCAAAATGGTTACAACCCGTTGTGTATTTTGAAAACACCTATCGAATGGGAGCCCTTTCATTTGGCGGAGGTAACGTATTGGCAGCCATGACTATGGAACAATATGTTCACCATAAAAAGAGAATGACTCTCGATGAACTGAACACTGGAATTGGCGCCATTCAAGCCGCTCCCGGCCCTAACTTCAACCTAGCCGTTTACACCAACGCAGTCGCTATGAGAAACGCCGGTTATCAAAAATCAGGTCAAATTTTAGGAGGACTTATAGGACTCATTGCCGTTTTTCTGCCTGGTATTCTCTTAGTTTTATTCGCCTATCCTATTTGGTCTATTCTCCAAAACTACTCTGGACTACAAAGATCTATTCCCGGTATTTTCGCCGTTTCAGTGGGCTTCATCTTAACCGCATCTCTCATTCTCTGTGAGCAACTCCTTATCAACATCCAAAATCTTCCCTCATCAAAAATATCTACACACCTTTTTGTTCTTACATCCACAGTAGTTATGCTCTACTCCAAGAAATTCTCCACACCTTTGGTCGTTTTATTCTCCATCCTCGTAGGTTGGCTGCTTCCTTAAGTTAAATTTTCATTATCTTCGTGACTATGAGTTTCGGGGCTTTTCGGGGGATGTTCGCTCTCTCTGCATTCCTTCTTTTTAGCAATTACCTGTTTGCTCAGCGCAAACCCCAAAACAATAATCCGTACATTCTATTCACTGGCTTAGTTCTAACTTCAGATAGCTTAAAACCCATTCCTTTAGTTAGCATCAAAAGCTCCCGCCGCGGACTCATTGGCTACTCCGATGACAACGGATTCTTTGACGTGGTTGTCAGAAAAGGCGACACAGTCTATTTTGTTCAAGTCGAAAAAGTCAGCTCTTTTCACGTCATTCCAGACACACTATCCAGCAATCGTTATTCGGTAGTAAAACTGATGACCCAAGATACCATTCACTTGTCGGCTATCTTCATCAAAGCATTACCTTTGAAAACCCTTTTCAATCACGAATTCGTCAACCGTGACATTCCCGATGACCCACTAGAAAGAGCCCGCAAAAATCTAGAAAACGAAGCCGTTAAAGAAGAACTTCGACAAAGACCCGCAGATGCTGCTCAAGCTCAAGCGCTTTTGGCACGCAACAGAGCTGAACAACTCTACTATTATAACCAAATTCCTCCCCAAAGATATTTGAGCCCAACCGCATGGATGCAATTCTTCGAAGCTTGGAAACGCGGAGATTTCAAGAAAAAACCCGCAAAAAAGAGCACTTACGTAAGTCCTTATTCGCCCGTTACGAGGTAAACAGTTTTTAGTGATCGGTGATCGGTGATCGGTGATCAGCCCTCAGCACTCAGCTATCAGCTATCAGCACTCAGCTATCAGCCGCTACGCGAAGCGTAAGTCCCATAGTCCCATAGTCACATAGTCTCCGGCGAAGCCGTCAGCCGTCAGCCGCCAGCCAAAGACCAAAGACCAAAGACCAAGACCAAAGACCAAAGACCAAAGACCAAAGACCTACCCTCTATACTCCGAATTCTTACTCGTACTTCTCATCAACTCCGTTGTAATTGGTATCTTGATGCTGAATAACTCACAGAATTTGGCAACAGCAAAAACCAAATGGTATACCAGACCTTGAAGAGGCCATTTGGCTGGTTTATATCCGTAGGCATGTGCCACAGAAGATATTAATTTTTCAAAAGTTAGATTGTGTGAAACGCACAAGAATCGATTCTCAGAACTTGGTGTTTGCAATTCATTGGTGATCTTTTTTGCCAGATCTTCCACAAAAACAAATCCATTGGAACCCACCGGATAAAATGGATTTCCGTTCTTAACCACGTCTATTACTTGCGTGGAACTAGTGTACCCATCGCCTTGTCCCAAGACCACCCCTGGATAAAAAACGCTGACTTCTAAACCTTCTTCCTTTCCCCTCCAAACTTCCAATTCTGCATAATATTTACTCAGTGCGTAGTCTGTGTTATAGGGCGATTCTTCCCAAGGAGTATTTAACGTAATGGGGCCATCTTCAGTAGGCCTGCCTAAGGCGGCTATAGAACTGACATGCAGGAATCTTTTCACCCCAGCTTTCAAACACGCATTGACCAAGTTTCGAGAGCCCTCCACGTTGTCACGAAGCATCTTTTCCCTGTCTTTTGGATGAAAAGAAATGATGGCCGCACAATGCACCACCGCATCATAAGGGGCAGAATTTACCGCCTCTAAAACTTCATCGTAATCAATCAAGTCTACCGATACCTTTTCGAAACTCCCATTTAAATACAAATCTGAATCGGTAAATTCATAAGGGGTCAACCTCTCTGCGAATTCCGACAAATGACTTTTCAAACGCAACATTCCCTGATCGTGTGTAGAGTCACCTGCTCCAGATGTTGCGCTACGATATATTCGAGCCACAGAATCAAACAAAGTCCAATTTGACTTGCCTTCGCGGTGACATAAAACCAATTCATGGCCAGTCCGCTTCAATTGTTGAACCACGTGACTTCCAATGAAACCCGTAGCTCCTGTAACTAAAACTTTCATTTTATTTACCGACGGTGCTGTCACCTTGTTTCTTAAGAAGCGCTTCAAGTTGTTGCTCGGGAGTCACCAAACCACTGCGAATCATCTTGGCTGATTCTGCGGCACCCTGACTTAGCGGATTTTCGGGGAAACTATCTCGAATCAATTCATAAAGTCTTAAAGCTTCGTCATACACACCAAACTTTTCGAAATAATATGCAGCGTACAAGGCCATGTCCAACCTGCGAGCCTTGTTGGTTTTAAAGTTCTGTAAATAGTAATCAGCCCATTGTGCCGATTTTAATTTCTCGGTTTCGCCGCGCTTACCGGTAATATTTACCAATTGAAAACACAAAAATTCACTTTCGGCGTGCTTGGGATATTTTTTCACAAAAGCCTCCAATATTGAATCAGCATTGCGAGGCAAACTATCAATATTCAATTGATTAACGTCTTCAGGCAAAAACGCTTTGAGCTCATTCACCGCTTTCAGGTCACGGTCAATTTCAGATTGGCAAGACGCTAAAAGTCCTAAGAAGATGAACAATCCCCCGAAAAAAAACAATCGCTGAAACCTTTTCATACCGCGAAAATAGGCAATCGAAAGTCAGTTGTGAAAAACTTGCGAACAGCATTTGCAATTATTGAGTTAAACTTGCTACAATGAGCGACCAACTGCAACCACAATATACCGAAAATGAAATTCGAAGTCTGGATTGGAAAGAACACATCCGACTAAGACCGGGTATGTATATTGGTAAATTGGGCGACGGTAAATCGCCCGATGACGGAATTTACGTACTCATCAAAGAGGTCATTGACAACTCCATTGACGAACACGTCATGGGCAACGGAAAACGCATTGAAGTCAATATCACCGATGAAAAAGTGACGGTTCGCGACTTTGGACGAGGAATTCCTTTGGGGAAAGTGGTTGATGTAGTATCAAAAATCAATACCGGTGGTAAATACGATAGCCGCGCGTTCCAAAAATCAGTGGGACTGAACGGTGTGGGTTTGAAAGCAGTTAACGCACTAAGCAGCTATTTTTTGGTGCAAAGTTTCAGAGACGGAAAATCCAAACGCGCCGAGTTCAACAGAGGTGAATTGACAGGTGATCATCCCGAAGAAACCACCGAGCAAACCAACGGAACCCTTTTGGTTTTTGAACCTGACAATACCATCTTCAAAAACTACCGCTTCATACAAGATTTTATCAGAGAACAGGTTAAAAACTATACCTACCTCAACAGTCAGCTGACCATAAAATACAACGGCGAAAATTTCGCTTCTCGTAGAGGACTTCTAGACCTTTTAGAAACCAAAGTACCACCCGAAAGCGCATTATATCCAGTCATTCATTTAAAAGCCGAAGACTTCGAAATTGCCATGACGCATACTGAAGCATACGGTGAAGAATACTATTCTTTCGTGAATGGACAGTACACTACACAAGGCGGAACCCACCTTCAAGCTTTTAGAGAAGCTTATGTGAGAACCATCCGTGAATTCTATAAAAAAGATTACGACGCTGCTGATATCCGAAGTTCAATCACCGCTGCAGTCAGCTTGAGAGTAGTTGAACCCGTGTTTGAAAGTCAGACAAAAACCAAATTGGGTAGCCAAGAAATGGAGCCAGGCGGACAATCACTCAAATCAGCAGTTTTTGAGTTTGTAAAAAAGCAGCTCGATGATTACCTCCACAAAAATCCCGCTACCGCAGATGCCCTGCTCAAGAAAATCCTTCAAAACGAAAGAGAAAGGAAAGACATGGCGGGAGTGCAAAAATTGGCCAAGGAAAGAGCCAAACGAGCCAATCTGCACAATAAAAAATTGCGCGATTGCCGCACACACTTGCCTGATCACAAAAAGGACGAACGTTATGAATCAACCTTGTTCATCACCGAGGGAGATTCAGCGAGCGGAAGCATCACCAAAAGTAGAAATCCCGACCTTCAAGCCGTCTTTTCTCTCAGAGGTAAACCTTTAAATTGTTACGGACTGAAGAAAAAAATCGTATACGAAAACGAAGAGTTTAACCTGCTTCAACATGCCTTAGACATCGAAGAATCGCTCGAAAATCTTCGCTACAATAATATTGTTATTGCCACAGATGCCGACGTTGACGGAATGCACATCAGACTTTTGATGATGACCTTCTTTTTGCAATTTTTCCCTGACTTGGTAAGAAATGGACACCTGTACATTTTGCAAACACCCCTGTTCAGAGTACGTAACAAGAAGGAAACCATCTACTGTTTCTCTGATAGAGAACGTCAGGATGCCATCAAAAAGCTCGGACCAAAACCTGAAATCACCCGATTCAAAGGTCTTGGAGAGATTTCTCCCGATGAGTTTGGAAAGTTTATTGGAAACGACATCAGATTGGAACCCGTCATTCTCAAAGAAGATGCCAACATTGAAAAACTCTTGAAATACTACATGGGAAAAAACACCCCAGAACGCCAAGAGTTCATCATTGATAATCTTTACATTGAGAAAAATGACCTCGTGGAAGTTTAACGTTAGCGTTTGGCTTTCGCTATTTTTACTTGCAATCCTCTTTGCATGGGAACGCACCCTGTATGCAGACAGCGCCTACACCTTATTTAATGTTCTCAACGGGTTCCCAGCGGTTGAACATTTCCGTCTGACCCAACAATTAAACCTATTGCCAGCCCAAATTGGGGTTCTCTTGCAATTACCCATTCGAGCGATTGCCATTTTGCTCTCTTTAACCCCATTAATTTGGGCGTTTGCTGCAACTTGGTACTCCACCATTCATTTAAAAAACGTTCGTTGGAGCTTCTATTTCTTGGGTATTTTCTTGGTTACAGGCCCAGAATTTCAATTCCTAGGCACAGCCGAAATGATTCTAGCTCTAATTTTCGGGGGACTTTTTGCCATGGAAACTAGAAAGTCCATGATCTTCCTGTGGGCCATCCTAGCCTACCTCGCCCATCCAGGCATTTTACCCGCTTTACTGGCGGCTTCCCTGTTTCAGAAACAGATCAAATTTCCCCTTATAGCCATCACCAGCAGCGTTGTATTTAAAGTTCTCTTCATTCCCAGTTCAGGTTATGAAAATCAAATTTTATCTAACCTTTTGAACATCTCAAATGTATTCCAAAGTTGGGGTTGGCACTACTTTTACACCTCCTTATTTGGGGGGTGGGCGTTGCCTTATCTCGTCGTTTTTATTGCGGGATTGGTCGCATTTTTAGGCCAACAGAGATGGCTATATTTCAGCACCACAGCTTTGACTGCCTTTTTCATCACCTACCTCTATCAAGACGGCGACTCGGGCATGATGATGCAGAAAAGTTATGCTCCGCTATGGTTGATTTTGGCACTTCCTCTGCTCCATGCAAAAGAATCTTCCGTCTTCAAAAAACTTCTGTTGATCTCTTTTTTCGGGGGATGTTTTTACGTTTGTAAACAAGCCAAGTTTCACATTCAAAGACAACAGGAACTGGAAAAGAGAATTTCGAAAATGCCCATCGAGAGCAAAAAAATCATCACAACCAACGTTGGCTTTCCGGCAGATATTTATGGAATTCCATGGGCCATCCCCTACGAAACATTGATATACAGCACGCATCTCAACCCTGAAAAACCGATCACCATCTGCATATCAGACAGTTCATCACTAAAAGAACTAATATCCAACAAAAAGCCCCTGGGAAAAAATGAATTCCGAGGGGCTTCTTTTGCATTTCCTTTGAAACAGAAAAGTCTGAACCAAAGGTATTTTTCAACGCTTTCAACCGATGCATATAGCATCGAATAAAAGACCTATTAGTAACGGTATTCGTCGCGCTTGAATGGACCGCTCTGAGACACACCAATGTATTCAGCTTGCTCGGGAGTCAATTCAGTCAATTCAACACCAATCTTAGCCAAGTGCAATTTTGCCACTTTCTCATCTAGGTGCTTTGGTAATACATAAACTTCGTTTTTGTATTTACCGTGATTCATCCAAAGTTCCATCTGAGCTAAGGTTTGGTTGGTGAAGCTGTTACTCATCACGAAACTTGGGTGCCCCATGGCGCAACCCAAATTCACCAAACGACCTTCAGCTAAAACAATCACTTCATGTCCGTCAACATTGAAAATATCAACTTGAGGCTTCACGGTGTACTTGGTTGATCCGTAATTTTTGTTCAACCATGCCATGTCAATCTCGTTATCAAAGTGTCCGATGTTACAAACGATGGTTTTATCTTTCATTGCTTTGAAGTGTTTCTCAGCAACGATGTTGCAGTTACCCGTTGCTGTAACAACAATATCAACCAAAGGAATGGCTGTTTCAAGTCGCAACACTTGGAAACCATCCATAGCCGCTTGAAGCGCGCAAATAGGATCAACCTCAGTTACAATTACGCGAGCACCTGCTCCACGCAAACTCTCTGCTGAACCCTTACCAACGTCACCATAACCACAGACAACGGCTACTTTACCAGCCATCATAGTATCTGTCGCACGGCGAATAGCGTCAACCAAACTTTCTTTACAACCGTATTTGTTGTCAAATTTGCTCTTAGTTACTGAGTCATTGATGTTGATTGCGGGCAAAGGCAAAGTACCTTTAACCATACGCTCATACAAACGGTGAACTCCAGTAGTAGTTTCTTCAGAGATACCACATATTCCAGCCACCAATTCAGGATAGCGATCCAAACACATGTTGGTAAGATCACCTCCGTCATCCAAAATCATGTTCAAAGGCTGGCGATCTTCGCCAAAGAATAAGGTTTGTTCAATACACCAATCAAACTCCTCTTCAGTCATGCCTTTCCAAGCGTACACTGGGATTCCTGCAGCAGCGATAGCCGCAGCAGCGTGGTCTTGCGTAGAGAAAATATTGCAAGAACTCCAAGTCACATCAGCACCCAATTCTGCCAATGTTTCAATTAACACCGCAGTTTGGATGGTCATGTGCAAGCAGCCTGCAATGCGGGCTCCGGCTAATGGTTTTGACGCGCCGAACTCTTCGCGCAATGCCATCAATCCAGGCATTTCGGCTTCGGCCAATTTAATTTCTTTTCTACCCCACTCAGCGAGTGTGATGTCTTTTACTTTGTAAGGAATATAGGTTGATGCTGTAGACATGTTCCGAATTTTAAACTGCAAAGATAGTTCAAAATCCGCAATTGCACCCACCCTTCTTCTGAGTGCGCGGTCTAGGTGTACCGCAAGAAACTATGGTTCCAATCACCAAAAAACAAGCCACCGTCAACAAGAATTTTCGCATCATACACTGCGAATATAAGGTGATTTGAACTAAATCACTGAACTTTGCTTCATGACTGTTTTGAGCATCGTAGACTTCTTCAGCGATTGGCTGCTGCACCTAGACGAGAAACTCACTTATTTAGTGGGTACCTACAAAAACTTAACCTACCTCATCCTTTTTGCCATTGTGTTCACCGAAACGGGCCTGGTAGTCATGCCCCTTTTGCCTGGCGACTCCCTCCTTTTTGCCGCCGGATCGATTGCTGCTCTTGACAATACGTTGAACATTTTCGTGCTCATCCCTCTACTAATTGCCGCTGCATTGCTCGGCGATAACACAAATTATTTCATCGGCTCTAAATTTGGAACCCGCGTCTTTGACCTCAATTGGAAGCTTCTGAAACGCGAATACCTCACCCAAACCGAAGAATTTTACGCCAAACACGGCGGTTACACCCTCATCATGGCCCGTTTTGTTCCTATCGTAAGAACCTTCGCCCCTTTTGCTGCGGGTATGGGCTCCATGACCTACGGAAAATTCTTGGGTTACTGCATCGCCGGTGCCGTTCTTTGGGTAACATCTATCACTTCTTTGGGATATGCCCTCGGGAACCATCCTTGGGTTAAAGATAACTTCGAAACCGTAGTCTTTGGCATCATCGGAATCTCCGTATTGCCCATGATTTGGCAGGCCGTAAAATCCAAATTCAAGAAATAAACATGTCGCTTTCCAAAGACCAGCATTTCGCGCTCGGACTCATTGGAAACCCCGTTGAACACTCCCGTTCGCCCCAAATTTTTGAGTGTTTTTTTTCTTCCGAAGGATATTCTCACGCCCAATACCACCTTTTCCCCTTGAATTCAGTGCATGAACTGAATGAATTGATCTCATCCCAACCAGCACTAATGGGTTTTAACGTAACCATACCATTCAAGCAAGACATCCTATCTATACTGCATTATATATCCCCGGAAGCACTTTCTATAGGAGCCGTAAATACCGTAAAAATCATCAGGAATCGTGAATCTAAAACTCATGAATTGCATGGATACAACACCGATTACTTTGGCTTTGAGGCTAGTTTAAAAGAACTTCCCCAGAAACCACAAAAAGCCATTGTCATAGGCACAGGAGGGTCATCAAAAGCCGTGACAGCCGTTCTCAAAGCACACGAAATTCCTTTTTCTTACGTTAGTAGAAGTATGTGTTTGACTCTGTCTGAAACCTCTTATTCCAAAACCCTCATTGTCAATTGTACCCCGGTTGGAATGCATCCTAAAATTGATGAAACTCCCCTGGTAAATCTGCACTCTTTTGACAACACTTGCACCCTCATTGACTTGATTTACAACCCTGATCAAACTTTAATCATGAAACAATGCCAAAAAAATGGCATTTTTGCAATGAACGGAAAACGCATGTTGCAAATCCAAGCCGAAAAAGCTTGGAGTATTTTCAAATCTTAATATGAAAAAAAATTACATTCTCGCCTTCTCCTTATCGGCACTCTTCGTTGCCTGTGGCGGACCCAAAACTGTGGTAGACGGAGAAAAACAAATCTTCACCCGTCAAGAAGTTGGTGAAATCCTCAACAACATCCTTTATGCAGGAGGAAAGGATCTTCCTTACCAAGCCCCAGTAGATAAACCTTGGGTTTTAAATCATACAGATTTGGATATCTCTGTTGATTTTGATAAACACACCATCAACGGAACTGCTACTCTTACGCTTCAGCCGTATTATTACCTTCAAGATAGTTTGGTATTAGACGCCAAGAAGATGGATATTTTTGATGTGCGATTATCTAGCCAAAATGGCGCTCCCACGGGGCCTGCACCAGAAAAACTAAATTACACTTACAATGATTCATTGCATTTAATCATCAAGTTTAAAGAAAATTACACCGCCAATCAGAAAGTTCAAATCAGCATTGATTACCAAGCAAACCCTGATAGAAAAGTATTTCAATTAGACCAGACCACCGGCACTGCAATCAAAAGCGACAAAGGTGCATATTTTGTCAATACTGACGGCAAAGACCCCGTTAGCCCCATGCAAATGTGGACACAAGGCGAACCACAAGCCAATTCTTGTTGGTTTCCAACAATTGATGTCCCCAACCAAAAACACACCCATAAGATAAAAGTTAAATATCCATCTCAACTGACCTGCATCAGTAACGGCTTAAGAATATCCTCAGAAACCGAAAAACTTGCAGCTAACGCTGGCGCACCTATGAAACCTACAAAAACGGATGTATGGGAAATGAACCAACCTCACGCCGTTTACCTCACCATGTTGGCCATTGGAGACTGGAAGGCAGTAAAAGACCGTTCTATTAAGTTTGATAAAGAAATTCCTGTTCAGTACTTTGTAGAAGACATATATACCTCAGATGCGAAAGCCGTTTTTGGTAATACGCCTGAGATGATTGAGTTTTTCAGTTCTTTTACTGGAGTTCCTTTTATGTGGGCAAAATACGATCAAATTGTTGCCCGTGACTTTGTGAGCGGCGCCATGGAAAACACCACCGCGGTCATTCACAATGAACGTCTTCAAGACCCTGATAACGACATGGAAGACTACGTTGCTCATGAACTTTTCCATCACTGGTTTGGAGATTATGTTACATGCGAAAGTTGGGCTCACCTGACTCTGAATGAGAGCTTCGCCAACTATTCAGAGTACCTTTGGCGAGAATACAAATATGGAAAAGACAACGCAGATGCTTGGATGTTTGAGAATTTGGATATCGATCCTGAATCATCAAATAAAAATGCACTGGTTAATCACCACTACGCACTTATTGATAACCAGTTTGATGATATTAGATACAACAAAGGTGCTGGTATCTTACATCGCTTGAGAAACCACATTGGCACTGATGCATTTAAAGCTTCTATGAAGCTCTATTTGTCAACCCATGCCTACAAAAACGCCAACGTTTATGATTGGAAAAAATGCGTAGAAACGGTGACCGGAACCAATATGGACCATTTCTTCAATACGTGGTATTTCTCTAAAGGTCAACCTGACTTGTATGTAACTATAGATAACAGCACGGGGTCATCTGTTCTGAATATCATCAACTCTACAGATCAAGGTGAACCAACCCAATTGAGTTATGGAAAGTCTAAGTTGTTAAAATTGAGAATCCTTGCTCGCACCGATAAAGGCCGTAACATAGACACCACTATTACTACCAGTGTTTATCAAGAATTGAACGAAATCTCTTTCCCTAATGAAACCATAGCTCAGTATATTGTAGATCCATATTATTCAAATGCACTTATTATTAAAGGCAAAAGCTTCTTGAGAGAAGACCCAAAAAACATTGATCCTGAAGAAATTGAAACCAATTACCAAAACTTGAAATTTTCTCAAGAAATCAAGGCCTCTCACATCATTCAAAAACAGATGTATGTTGATTGGTTGAAAAGTTATGTTCAATTTGGCGTAAATCTTTCAAAAAGTCCAGATTGGCTTTCACTAAAAACCAAAACTCAAGAAAGATTCATCACTGAAACCTTGAACGGACTACAAGACAGTAACATCAGCAGAGTTTGGCTGCCCTTATCAAATGACTTTGTTTTCAAGCCTGAAGAAACCGTTGAAGATAAAATGTTCATGGCAGATTTATTCCCTGCAAATGAAGAAACTCAGCAAAAATTCATGGATTGGCTCAGAACTTATTACAACAATCCTTCGATCACTGCTAAATCAAAACTTCAATTTTACAACTTTGTTCCTACTGAGATGGAAAGCAAAATGGATGTGGTTTTCCCTTATTACAGCAATCCCAAGAAAGGCATTGAAGACATTGAGAATGCCGCGAAAACGGGAAACTCGCATTTAACCGTTTTATATGCGCGTATTTTTTACGATATAAACAAGGAGAAAGCCATGGCTAACAATGATCTGTTGTATCAATTCACCTTAAGCGCCATCAACAATCCAGAAATCAATGACAAAGTTCGTAGAGATTTAGCCTTGGTGCAGTTTTCAAGATTGACTAACCCACAGAAAAAATACGACTTGATGTTAGCTGTATTCAACAGCAATCTCCACAAGGAATATCAATTTAAAGTATGCGACAGAGCCATTCCTTTTGCTGATGAAACTTCGGGCATGGAAAACACCCAGTTTTTACAAAAAATGTGGAACTCAGAGGTGGTTAAAAATTCCATCCTTTTCAAACGCATGCTGAAGAAAGCTACTTCCAAAGAATGGGAGAGTTTGCAGAATGAATATCCAACAGAAAAAGACATCATCAAATCGAGCACCAAAGACCGTTACAAACTGATAAAAATCATACAAAATGTAGAGTGATTTCAAGAACTTTGTGTTAATTCTTGGTTGTTATTTAAAATCATTCTAAATTTGTGAGAGGATGATCACAAACGCGGCAGAAATTGAACTGGAAAGCACTTATGAAATTGAGTCGCTCAGTGAAGGCAGTTTGCATCAGAAACTTTCTGAAATGGGCTGTATCCCAGGAACAGAAATAGAGAAACTATTTACTGCGCCGGGTGGAGACCCAGTAGCTTACAGGATTGACTCATACATACTAGGACTTCGCCTAGCTGAAGCTTCACAAATCATGGTAAAGCGCGTTAAATAAATCCGCATGAAGTGGAAACGCATAGCCCTGATTGGAAATCCAAACTGTGGAAAGTCTACGCTCTTCAATAGATTAACTGGGCTATCTCAGAAAACCAGCAACCTACCCGGCACAACGGTTGATTCATTCGAAGGAAAACTTCAAAACAATGAAACTACCATTGTTGATTTACCCGGAATTTACAGTTTGTTCACCAACACAGACTACGAGAAAGTGGTGGCGAAAAATCTTCTTGGTTTCGACACATCGGCCCCAGAAGCACTATTTTTCATTCTCGATGCCTCAAACTTGCGTCGCAATTTGTTGTTGTTGTCACAGGTAGCCGAATTAGGTATTCCCACTGCCGGAATCCTTACCATGCATGACACTGCACTCAGACGCAACATCGAAATAGATATTCAAGAGCTCTCTAAACAACTGGGCATTCCCATCATCACTTTCAATCCTCGCAAAGACAGTGATTTAACCCCGGTATTAAATCTGAATCCAACTATCGGACAGAAATTACAAACCACTCCCCATTTTATTGATCGCTTAAATTCCTTCATCCAAGGCACACCTCCTGAAGGTATTTCTGCTGAAACTTTACTTCGATACAACCAAATAGACGGTGTTATTAAAAAAAGCGTCAAGCGAAAGACCAAATTCAGTTCGGTCAACACCCTCAAAATAGACAAAGTACTTACTCACCCTATTACTGGAATTTTAGCCTTCGTTTTGGTGATGCTAGCCCTATTCCAAAGCGTATTTATGCTTGCAGAATTCCCCATGCAAGGAATTGAATGGGCCTTTTCCTCCGTGCGCTTACAAGTTGACCAATGGCTCCCTTCAACAACTACCCTTGGAAACTTCGTAAGCAATGGCATCATCAGCGGCTTGGAAGGAGTCATCATCTTTGTGCCGCAAATTTTCATCCTTTTTTTCCTGATTGGAATTTTAGAAGATAGCGGATACATGGTTCGTGCCAGCTTTTTGACCGATAGAATCATGCGAAAACTAGGCCTGAACGGCCGTTCCATCATTCCCCTTGTTGGAGGATTTGCCTGTGCCATTCCCTCTATCATGGCCACCAGGAACATTCGCAACAAGACCGAGCGCTTAGTTACCATGCTGATTGTACCCCTGATGAGCTGCAGTGCCCGTTTACCGGTGTACATCTTACTCATTTCGTTGGTTGTGCCCGTGGGTGTTTTTTGGGGACCGTTTCACGCTCAAACGGTCTTAATGACATCAGCCTATTTCGCCGGCATTTTTGTGGCGATCATCATGGCCCTTGTTCTTAAAATCTTCCTAAAAAACAAAGAAACCTCAGAATTTGTATTAGAACTACCCACCTATCAAGCTCCCCGACTACAAACCGTTTTGAACAACGCTTGGATCAAGTGCAAGTCCTTCCTTGGAGAAGCGGGTAAAGTCATCATCATCATTTCCATGGTATTGTGGGCTCTTTCAAATTATGGTCCATCAAAAGCTATGCAAAAAGCAGAGCAATTGGCACAAACAGAAACATCGAACGGCAACCCTGACAGCCTACAAATTAAGAATTCCCTGAAATTAGAAGCCAGCTATGCAGGACATCTAGGAAAATTCATTGAACCAGCCATCAGACCCTTAGGTTATGATTGGAAAACCGGAATAGCCCTGATTTCATCATTTGCCGCTCGCGAAGTATTTGTTGGAACCATGAGCACCCTCTTTCAATCAAATGAAGAGGAAGATGTGGTGGGAATCAGACAAAAAATGCAAGCCCAAATCAATCCAACAACGGGCCAAGAACAATATACTCCCGCTTATGCTGTAAGCCTCATGTTGTTTTATGCTTTTGCTTTGCAGTGTGTGAGTACGGTTGCCGTGCTCAAAAAAGAAACAAATTCTTGGAAATGGCCAATCATCTTGTTCGCTTTGTATGGATTCATCGCATATTTCTCAGCGTTCATCGCATATCAATTACTATCTTAAAAGAAGTTATTAATTTATCGGTTTTTTAGTTGCAAAAATTGTAATTTTGCACGGCTAATATTATCGTATTTTATACATGAGGCAGTTAAAAATTTCAAAACAGTTTACCAACCGCGAAAACAAGTCCCTTGATAAGTACTTGAACGAAATCTCAAAAGTGCCAATGATTGATGCACAAGAAGAAGTTCTACTCGCTCAGCGAATCAGAGAAGGTGACCAAGCTGCGTTGGAAAAACTAGTTAACGCCAACTTAAGATTTGTGGTATCTGTATCAAAGCAATACCAAAACCAAGGGCTCACCTTGGGTGACCTCATTAACGAGGGGAACATGGGCCTAATCAAAGCCGCAAAACGTTTTGATGAAACCCGCGGATTCAAATTTATTTCTTACGCTGTTTGGTGGATCAGACAATCCATTCTTCAAGCTTTAGCAGATCAAAGTCGTATTGTTAGACTACCCTTGAATAAAGTTGGTAGTTTAGGCCGTATCACACAAGCCGCTGCCCGTTTGGAACAAGAACTTGAAAGAGAACCTACACCACAAGAAATTGCTGACTCTTTAGAGATTCCGCTAACTGAAGTCGAAAACGCCTTGCGTTCTTCAGGAAGACACCTTAGTATCGACGCTCCCTTGGCCGAAGGCGAAGACAACACACTGCTTGGTGTTCTTGACAACAACGATGAGCCCAATCCTGACATGCCCCTTTTGAACGAATCATTGCAAAATGAAATCAATAGGGTTATCTCTACTCTAAGCGACAAAGAACGCGATGTATTGAAGTATTACTTTGGTCTTGACGGCAATGCCGCTCATACCTTAGAAGACATTTCAGACAAAGTAGGCCTTACTCGTGAAAGAGTGCGTCAAATCAAGGAGAAAGCATTACGTCGATTGAGAAAATCAAGCAAAAGCAAAATTCTGAAAAGTTATTTGGGTTAATCATCTGATTATTTACATGCCCAACAATAAAAAGGGCCGTCTCGCGACGGCCCTTTTTATTGTTAACCAAATCAATTATTCTAATTCAATAATGTTACTGTACCCTTATATGTGTAAAGCTGGTTATCTACATATCTAAAAACCATAGAATATCCATAAACACCTTCAGGCACTTTAGTTCCATCATTATCATATCCTAACCACTTCTCTTCTGGGTTAGTTGTCTTCCACATGATATTCCCCCATCGGTCAAAAATCATCAGCTCATACCTTTCTAAACCAAAAGTGGTATATGGACCAAATCCTTCGTTCAAACCGTCAATATTAGGACTAAAGGCCGTAGGCAACCACATCAACAATTCAGGCTTCAAGAAAATCATTGCAGACGCACTGTCTTTACAACCTGATGGCGTCGATGCCATTAATCTAACCTTGAAATCTCCAGTTGCACTGAATGTTTTATTTATAGGGCCCATTCCGTAGTCAACTTGTCCGTCTTGGAACACCCATTCTAAATCTGTTGCACCAGAACCCGTAAAATCAAATCTCCAATCGGTTTCAAGCCCTTTGCTCAACAAATACTCCGAGGTAAAGCTTGCTTTAGGTTTTACATATATATTTACGGGATATGCAGATGCTTTTCCGGTACATCCATAAGAACTGACAACATTCAAATTGACTAAATAAGGCCCTGCAGTATTGTAGGTGTATTTTGGGCTGGATGAAGTTGATGTTGATCCGTTACCAAAATCCCAAGAATAGGAAGCGGTTCCTTTATTCAGCAGCAATACGCTTCCAAATTGTATTTCTTCACTTGCACAAGCGTCTTTACCAGTAATTGAAACCAAAGGAGTTTCTGCTACATATATATTCAATGATTGAGTAGATAAACAACCCTCTGCAGATGCAACTCCCAACGTAACCACTTTAATTCCGGTATCAGTCAAGGTTTGAGTTGGAATGTTCTTTTGTAAAACCTGTATTGGGGCACCACTGCTACCTGCAATTTGCCACCCATACATAACAGGAGTAGTTGCTCCATTTTCGTTAGAAGTATTGGTAAACACAAAACTATTCCCTTGAACACATTGTTCATCGTCGTTCACTGTAAATTTAGCTACAGGAACAGAGAAAACTTTTATGTCTTTTGTCATTGAATCTTTACAACCTTGACTGGAAGTTACTACCATCTTAACAGGATATTTTCCAGTAGAGGTAAATGTTTTATTCAAATACGTTGAACCAGTCGCAGTCGTTCCATCGTTAAAGTCCCAAAGAACCGTAAATGAACCCGAAAAATTAGTTCTATCTACAAAATCAAAATCTTGGGAGTAATAACAAGCGGTATCTTTATTCACTGTAAAATTAGCCGTAGGCGTATTCACAACCGTAACCGTAGTAACGGCAGAATCTTTACAACTTTGATTAGAAGTTACAACATGCTTCACGTTATAAGTACCAACTGCTGCATAAATCTTCACAAAAGAATCATTTGACGAACTAGAACCGTCTCCGAAGGTCCAATCATGGAACAACTTTCCTCCAGCAGTCCACTTATTGGCACTCTTGAAATTGAACCTATTACCTACCAAACACCCTACGGCATTGTCTGGACTGATGCTCGCATCAGGCACATTATAAACCGTAAGATTCTTTTGTACAGAGTCCATACATCCATGAACAGTTGTGGCAATTAATCGCACCCAATAAACTCCTTCAGTATTGAATTTCTTAGAAGTAATCACTTTTGCATAGTTGCTTGTTCCGTCACTAAACTTCCAATCACTTCTGGCCGTTAATTGACTATTCAAAGCTACCGTACTCTTACACTCTAAATCGAAGAAATGTCCATCAAAACAATTTGAACTATCTGTTACCGTTAAGATTGCTTTCGGTTCGGGAGCTACAAATACCGTAGAAAGTGCGCTATCTCTACATCCTTTATCAGTCTCTGTAATCAACAATATCTTCTGGGTACCTGTGTCTGAAAACTTGATGTTGGTTAAAGTGCCTTGATTTGGGTACGACTTTCCAGCTATTTGCCATTCGTCGGTAAACGAACCAATATCGATAGTTGTGTTATCATAAAACTCAAAGCTGTTGGTTTTCTTGCATTGATCAATGATTTTACTACCAATCTCAGTTTTTCCCACCGGATAAACAATAAACAATGAATCAATGGTATCATGACAGAAATAAGGAGTCTCTGTAATCAATCGAATATTAAAGGTATCAGCAAATTTAAAGACATGTCTTCCTTTTCTATCTGAGGTTGTATCTTTAGAAGAACCATCCCCAAAATCCCAGAAAGATCTTCCAACTCCTAGCGGACTACTGCTACTATCAATAACATTAGCAACGGCGTTTTGACAGAAATGAGTTACGGGAAAGTTGATCTTTGCGATTGGATAAGGGTGAACTATCAACGTTGTATCAAGGGTATCTCTGCACCCTTTTCTAGATTGAACAATGTATCTGAGATTGTTGGTACTCAGTGAATCAAAAGAAATTTTGAAGTCTTTCGCGCTATCTTTCTTGGTAATTGCCTTTGTATGTTCATATTGTGCAGACCACCAAGAAACCTTCCAGCCATCATCATTGTATTTGGAACCATCGGTCATATCAAATACGTTTTGCTTGTAACATTGATTCAAGGTGTCGTATTTAATGCCCGCATAAATCACATTGGCTCTGCGCACGTAGGTAGTATCGGAAGCGGCACAATTTGTAGAGGTATCTAAGACTCTAACCCATGCAAATCCGTCTTTGGTTGCTGTAAAAGTATTGGCAGTGGAATTGTCATGCCATTTGTATGTGAACTTCGCAGAAGATGGTACCTTTAGTTGCACATTCAACGTATTTGCGCATTGAGTGGTGGTATCAGGAAAACTAAATACAGGCCCAGGTAACACGTTGATGATTTTACTTCTTATAATCGTATCATCTTTATTACAAGCATTGGGAACAACTACTTTCATTAAAACGTAATATGTTCCAATTTTTGAAAATTTATGCGTTACCGAATCACCCCACTCTTCTGGAGATCCGTCACCGAAATTCCATTTAGTACCTTTAATTTTTGAATTTTTATTTTTGGAAACAAGCTTTACAGGTTCGCTCGGACATTTACCGTTTCGTTTAATGTCATAATCATATTCAACGTTTTCAAAAAGTGCACCTGCTGAATAAGTATAACTCTCATAAGGACCAGTACCATAAGCAACAACAATACAACCACTGTCACACTCAATTATATTTGAACTTGGATTATTTACCTTAATTTGAGCGTAGGCATATTTACCATCATTGGTATTTTTAAAAGATGCTGTTGCAACCAGAGTTCCGTTTAATTTGACCGCTTTGGTTGCTGATTTGTCTACTAGGATATTTACCCAGTGATTTTTCATATTGGAAGTTGTTGCCGTTCCTACAATGGTTCTTAAAAGCCGTTGATTAACATCTGGGCTAATAAAAACAGCGGCATCTCCATCCTGACTACCAGACCAACCATTGCACACTCCGTTCTTCATGTACTGAGCACAATATGCCGGTTTGTCGGTAACTATTCTTGTAGTATTGGTATTGGTAACATCCTGATAAATCCAATCGCCTTTTTTAGGAATAGTCGTAAAAAGAGTACCGTTAATAAAAACTTTCGTAGAATCGTAAGCAGCTATAACCTTATATACGTACCCTCCATTTTGATTGGCGTAAGGCATTAAAACGTACTCCTTTCCCAACGCTACTGTTGGAAGAACTTGAGTGTACAAATGATCCCTACCATTAATTCCACCAGCACAGTTACCTCTCGGCGTATGAGAACTTCTCGTACCAGAAAATACATTGATCTTACCACAACCCTCAACCACTCTAATTCTTGTTCCCGTTAAATCTCCGCTCTTCGCACCTGAACCTGTCCATGAATAAGTAGCCGGATTCGTATTGTTCGTGCCCACATTATTTGGGCTTTGGACTTGCAACATGGTACCTTTTTGACCTAAACTTACGGTGAATGGAGTACCAGCAGTTTTTCCTCCTTTGGTAGCAACAGATGGTGTAATTTCCACCTTTACGTTGTTATCCATCGACACAATAACGAATTCACTTTCAGCGTATTTACCCCCTGAAATAGGTGCATTTGGCGGAAAACTTACAACAAAATATTCGGGTGCAGCTGGTATTGATTCGTAGGGCATGACGAAAGTTCCGTCTGAACGATTTAACTCCAAGTTTATGCAATAAACATTCACTGGTTTTTGAGCCACAATACGAAGAGACCTTTTTGCATTTTGATCATTCACTCCAAACTCAGAACCTATAGGGTAATAAAAGTTTGCGTCTACCGCAATTCTGTTTACCTTATTTTTTTGGATGTTATAAGTTTGACTAGAACCCGTTAACCTCGGATTATCCAAAGTAACTTTGGTATCCTCTTCTGAAGTTACAAATATTAGCAACGTATCAGGATAACCCCCATTACGCGTCTCCATCTCCATGAAAGACATGTAAAACTCTTTACCCGTTGAACTGATTTGCGCCTTCGCATTTGTCGAGAGAAATAGCATTAAAAATGCCATTAACGCCTTAAAAATACCTTTGTATTTATATTTCATTTTAACTGTGTCCCTTTTATAACAATCAAACCCTGTTTGTCGTTTCACGACAACAACGAAAAAACCAAAGGTTTATTGTCAAGCCTTACAGGCTTAGGACACCAAATACCCTTAAAAAGATGCCTAGATTTTTAATAATTACAATTAACAGACAATAACACCAAAATACTAGAGCGAAATAACCCCACTAAAGATCAATTCATCTTCTGAATAAACAGCAACGAACTGACCAGGGGTTACGTTTTTTTGTAATTCTTTAAACACCACAATGATTCCATCTTGGGAATCACTTAGCAAAGCACAATCAAAAGCCGCTTGCCTGTATCTAATCTGACTCTTCAAATTGAAAATAGGAGAACCCGAAGTGTATAGCTGTAAGAATTCAGTTTTCAAATCAGGCCTAATCCATTGAATTTCTGCTGCTTTAACATGCAAACCACGGTAATGCATCGCTCCATGCGATTCTCCTTGTCCTACGTAAATGATGTTTTCATCCACGTCAGTGGCCAAAACAAATAACGGCAAGGGTTTACCGCCAATTTGCAAACCTTTTCGTTGCCCACGGGTGTAAAAATGTGCACCCTTATGTTCACCAACCGCTTTCGATAAACTCAAACGAGGATTGAACCTCAGAACAGCAGCATCGGCAGTTGCATTTTGATCAATAAAGTTGTGATAGCTTTCAACCTCTGGATCTGAAGCGTCTATTTCTAAAACTCGCCCATTTTTTACAGATAATTTCTGCTGTAAAAATTCAGGCAAACTCACTTTACCAATAAAGCAAAGACCCTGAGAATCTTTCTTGGAAGCGGTTGACAAGTCAATTTCATGGGCAATTTCCCTAACTTTGGGTTTTAGCAATTCCCCTATGGGAAACAAAGCCTTAGAAAGCTGATATTGATTGAGTTGACACAAAAAATAACTTTGATCTTTATTGGGATCTATTCCCCTGAGTAGGCGAAAAACCTCTTCTCCTTCCTCATTGACAAACGAGTCTTTACGAACATAATGCCCTGTAGCCACAAAATCAGCTCCCAATCCCATAGCCGCTTTCAAGAAAACATCAAACTTTATTTCTCTGTTGCACAGCACATCTGGATTTGGTGTTCGCCCTTGTTCGTATTCATTGAACATATAATCAACGATGCGTTCTTTGTAAGTTTCGCTTAAATCAATGACTTGAAATGGAATGCCTAATTTCTCTGCAACCATCAATGCATCTCTCGAATCATCAATCCACGGACATTCATCTTCCAAAGTTACAGAGGCATCGTTCCAGTTACGCATGAAAAGACCAATCACTTCATATCCTTGTTGCTGAAGCAGATACGCCGCAACTGAGCTATCAACCCCTCCCGAAAGTCCAACGACTACCTTTGGCTTAAAGTTTAAATCTTGCCTTCCCATTTCCTTAAGAACCATTCTACACCAAAGAGTAAAACAATGATATACAAAAATAAGACTTCGTCTGTTGCAAAAACTCTGCTCTGGAGAATTTCTATACGCGGTTTGTCTAGATCTCTTTTTACAAATTGCGATAAAATAGAATCAATACCGTTGTTCCTTGGTTCATAAAACCCACCCAACGATTGATTACTCACATCTTTGAGAACCTGATGATTCGCTTTCGATGTTTGCAACTCTAAAGAAACCGTGTCTACATCTATCACCTGAGTAAACTCTTGTTGATTTACCCCTTGAATGGCTGTATTTAATCTAACTTTTATGATATGTCTGCCGCCTTTGTTGGGTCTAATCACGCCAGTAAAAACCCCTAAATTCGTTGTCAATCCAATGGTTTGTGATTTACCTAAATCATCAATCAAAGTGCAAGTGATTTTAGCATTTTCAACCTTTTTTAAAGCCGCATCGAAAAGACTGAACTTGAATTTACGCTGCTCACCTAAAATCCAATCTCGTTTATTTATGCTCCATTCAATGTTCTTGGCTCCCAAATTTTGATTGCTTAACCAATCCACATTGCCCCTCACCCATTTATCAAACCATTTACTTTCATTCGTTTGTTTCAGCTCTTGAATGCGCCATTTCCAAATGCCATATCCCAAAAAATACAACTTCCTACCCTCCAAATCATCGGCAAAACAGAGCGGCAAATTGGTATTTACTCTATTCCACTGCTGAAAAAGCTGGATTTTTTCTCGGGGGACATTTAACTTGAGTAATGGACAATCAACGCTCTTGAACGAAAACGGAAGTGTTTCTAAAAAGAATAGTTCAAAATCACTGTTCACCTCTGGAGTTACTGCTTGATTTTTACCAGTCGTCACTCTATTTGAAATAGAAGTTTCTCCTGTTAATTGACTGGGCACATCCGAAAACAACCAAAAAGGCAATTTACTCTTTTTCAAATCATTATAAGAATCACTTTTGATGTTAAAAGCAATAATCATTTGCACATCATTTGGCAAATCTGAAAGATTTTTGCTTTCAACAGGTTCATATTGTTGCACCCCCAATAAAGCACTTCTTATGGCTCCAAGATCTGGATGAACAGCTTGATACAAAAGGGCAATTTTCTTTTTTTGTGACACTACATCAATTACAGACTTTTGAATATTGTTGTATGTGTTCTTTTCGGAAGTATTTATGGTTCGAACTTTCACCTGTAGTTCGTTTAAACCATCTATCTCTCCTTTTCCCTTGAAAAGAACTCTTTGCAAATCTATGTCCCTCTGTGGCACAAGGGATATTGACTCTTGTAACCTGCCTTTCTGAAAGAAATCAACCAACACTTTTGAACCTTTTAACAATTCAGTTTGGATGCCGGCTTCAACTTCAAATTCATTTCCTTTAAAGACAGATTCATTCACAGATATAGATGAAACAGAAGCGTCTGGATATGTATTGGGATCGCCAATTCCTAGCGAAAAAATGGGGCTTTTCACTGAATTCAACAATGGACTCCCACCCCTATTTGCTATACCGTCAGATATCAAAATACTGGCTTCAGGCTGAATGGGTTCTTGCTTGATAAAATCTATTACCTTATCTAAGCGAGTTGAAAATCCAATTGAATCATTGACCTTTTCTACAACCTCAGCCCCAAAGAAAAACTCTCTTAACTCAATATCATCACCAAATTTCTCTGTGATTTTTTGCTTGACATCTTTTGAAACTGAGATGCTTTGTTTCTTAGCTGATTGACTTGCATCTGAGAAGAGAAAGACCACGGGTTTCCGTTGTAAATTTTTTTCCGCGTTCCAAGACGGGTTAAACAACAAGAAAACGACCAAAAAAGTTGCTAAAAACCTCAGAAGTGCTTTAACTGACTTCCACTGGCTTCTATATACAATGAACGTAACTGCTACGGCCCCGCCAAGAGCCACAGGCCAGGCGTACCAGTTAACCATTAATGCTTAACAACCAATCTTTGATTGACCCAATCATTATTTTGTAAAAAGCGAACAAAATAAATACCGTTGGGTACTTCAGAAACATTCAAACTTCCATCAAAGGTATTCATGACCACTCTACCTTGAATATCAAACAATTGAGCGGCCTCAACCGGCAATTTAACATAATTATTGGCAGGATTTGGAGATAGCTTGGTAACTACTTCATAACTTTGAGTAGAAGCACCCCAACGCACCATGATGGTATATGTCAACCTGATTTTATCTGCTGGAGCGTACTTGTTCCAAACTTCATAAATAACAACAGCAGTATCGGATTTACCGTTTGGATAGACGGTTAATTTTAGAGAGTTTTTGTCATCTGAAGGCATAATGGGACTCATAGTATCTTCGTCAACAAATCCTCCGAAACAATTTCTGTTATCGCAAAAGCTAATATCCCAAGTTGATGGAAAATCAACACTTACTTTTTTGTATTGTAAAACTACCGGAGATTGTGTCATATTTTTCAAGTGAATAGCACAATCCATGAACCCATTTGCATTGGGATAATATTGCACATCAGTGCCTTCAACTGCTTGAAAAGACTGTGCTTTAAGACCTGTCGAAAAAAGGCCCAAGGCCAAGACAATAAAAATTCTCATAGTACAAAAATACGGGCAAAATCATCCAAATGAGAAAACTTGCCTGCGAATAATTTGTTTGACACCAAATCAGTCGGCAAGACTTGGTCTTGAAACTTCTGATCTTTATCAAAAAATGCGGTTCTGATACCAGAGTGGATGCCACCCCAAACATCGGTTTCCAAATTATCTCCAATGTAAATGCACTCATCTGATGCAACTCCAAGACTGTCAAATACATGGGTAAAAAATTGGGTGATGGGCTTTGCAAATCCAACACGTTCAGATGACTGCATAAAATCTACAAAAGCACCAATGCCTGAAGATTTCAACTTTATTTGTTGAGTCTCTTCAAATCCATTGGTCAGAATTCCTACTTTATATTTCTGACTAACATGTGACAAGCATTCCAAGGCACCTGGTATCAAAATGGTCATGTAGGGACAGATATCTAAATATTCTTCCCAAACATTTGAGGGCTGCAAAGCTGGTTGAATTCCCATTAGGTCAAAAGTATCCGTAAACCTGCGCGTTCTGAGAATCTCTTTAGTAACCTCTCCTTTCTCGTACTTCTTCCAATAGGCTTTGTTCACATCTTCATATAGCGCTATGAACTGATCTACGTGATAATCTGAATGCAAATGAAGTTGATGACGTTCAAAAAGAACTTTCAATGCCTCTCTAGCATTCGCATCAAAATCCCAAAGGGTATTGTCTAAATCAAAAAATACCCACCTGAGACGGTTCATTTGAAAAGAATTTAGTTAACCGAGTCAATCCATTTGCAGAGCTCAGAATTGATTTCACCAATTTCACCCAAGCCATTAATGCCATGATATTTGTTTTGATCTGAATAATATCCCTGAATGGGTAGGGTTTTATTCAAGTATTCATGGAAACGATTCCGAATAGTTTCTTCGCTTTGATCGTCTACTCTGCCACTTGTTTGTCCCCTAAGAAGCAATCTTTTCACCAATTCATCCTCGTTTACTTCTAGGCCTAGTACCATTGAAATTGAGGTATTGAATTCGTTCAACATTTGATCTAGTGCTTCAGCTTGAGGAATGGTTCTCGGAAATCCATCAAAAATAAATCCAGCTGCTTCAGCATGCGATTGCATGTAGTTTCTAACCATACCAATAACAACTGCATCAGGTACTAATTCACCTTTGGCAATATATTCATTGGCTTGATTACCCAATTCGGTACCTGCTTGACGTTCTGCCCGCAGCAAATCACCTGTAGAAATGTGTTTTAGATTATAGGTAGCAATTAACTTTTCGCTTTGTGTTCCTTTACCAGCACCTGGAGGTCCAAATAAGATGAGATTTAGCATAGCTTGTTTGACGCTGCAAAGTAAAAGATAATTCTATGGGAATTAAAATGAAAAATAGCATTGATTTTTTTTGAGATGAGAGGAATTATCCGTTATTTCGTAAAATAACAATTGTAACACAATGAAAAAATTATTATTTATTGCTCTGATTTCAGTAGGTGCTGCAGGTTTCATGCAGAGCTGTAAAGACGAAACTCCTAGTGGTGGAGACCAACCATTGACTGTTGCTAATAAGCAACGCTCATTATTAATTTACAGTACAGCTACTTGGTGCGGACCTTGTGGTGCTTCAGGTGGACCCGTTTTCAAAAACGCTATGGCTGCCATGGGTACTGACGATTTGATTTGCTTGGATTTGCACCCTGCATTGGGTAGCTTGTCTATGTTAACTCCTGTTGGATTACGCGACGACAAACCCGCTGACTCCGTTTTCTTTGCTCCATTTTCTAGTCAATTGTACGGTGCATGTTTGCCTAACGGTTACATACCTCACTTCTACTGCGATAACTCAGTATTGGGTAACAGCGGTGTGACAGTTGACCAAATCAAGAGCTTTGCTTCTAGCTACAACGCAAACATCGCTCCACAAATTGGTGTTGCTTTGAATGCTACTGCAAGCGGAAACGACATCAACATCAAATACAAAATGAAAGCTTTGAATGCCGACGGTGGTGACTACTACACTTCTTTGGTTGTTCTTGAGAAGAGCATCAACGCTTACCAAAACGTTTCTGGTGTAGGTAATACATCTGTTGAGCACAAGAACATTGTTCGTGGTTCTGCTAAATACGGAAGTGTACCCACTGCCACTACTCCTTGGACCAACGCTCCTGTAGCATTTGGTGATGTTGAAATGAGCAACCCAACAAACGGTACTGAAATTGAGAAAACGGCTAAATATACTTTCAAAGCACCTTCTCAGGGTTTCAAAGACATGTTGGATGGTCAAATCAAGCCTCAAATTGGTGGATACGGTTTCGGTTGGTGGAACTTCAACAAGAGCAATACTGCTGTAGTTGCTATTGTTTGGAAAAAAGAAGGTAATTCTTGGTTCTATGTTAACTCTGCTTACGCTGACGTTAAATAATAAATATAACACTATCATAAAAAAAGGCTGCCCAAGGGCAGCCTTTTTTTATGCAATTAACTTTCAGTTTATCTATTTTTAAACTCGGGCTTGCGCTTCTCCACAAATGCATTCATACCCTCTTTCTGATCTTCGGTGGCGAACAACATATAAAAGTTCTTCCTTTCAAAGAATAGCCCTTCCTGCAAGCCACTATCAAATGCTTTCAATACACTCTCCTTTGCCAATTGAATGGCAATGGGTGATTTTTCAGCCACTTTGCGAGCCAATTTTATGGCCTCGTCTAAGTACAATTCAACAGGTACTACCTTATTAATCAATCCTGCTTCACGAGCTTCTTCGGCAGATATGAAATTACCCGTTAATACCATTTCCATGGCACGGGCTTTTCCTACCGCTCTTGTCAAACGCTGAGTACCACCGGCACCAGGCATTACACCAATGTTGATTTCGGGCTGCCCAAATTGTGCGGTTTCGCTGGCCACAATCATATCGCACAGCATGGCCAATTCACAGCCCCCACCCAAAGCAAATCCGCTTACGGCTGCAATTATGGGCTTCTTGGTACGTCTAATGCTATCCCAAGTAGAAAATTGATCAATTTTCAACATATCTACGGCATTTCTGCCTGCCATCTGCTTGATATCAGCACCAGCTGCAAATGCACGCTCATTCCCAAAAATGACGATAGCTCTAATGGAGTCATCTGCGTCAAATTGCTCCAAAGCAACTTTAATTTCACCCATCAGCTGCAAATTCAGAGCATTCAATTCTCTGGGACGATTCAACTGAATACCCGCAACCTGTGGAGCAAGTTCAGCATGCGTTAAAATAAATTCATACGACATGCCACAAAAGTACAAGATTATAACTTGGAGATAAAATACCGTTTATAAAAGGTCCAAATTCCCCATCCAATCAATGCACCTAAAATTCCCCCACAAAAAACATCGCCCAAATAATGCCTGCCTAAGTAAACTCTAGAATAAGCAATAGCACTGGCGATGAAAATCATCAGAAAAAACAAAGGCTTTCGCCATTTCGGATCATCCACCAAAATCAAAATAATTAGTGGATATAATGCGAAAGAATTAGCTGAATGACTGCTTACAAATCCAAAACTGTTGTGCCCCTGTCCGTCAGGAAATCGGGCATGTAAATGCTCTTCATAAGCGGGCCTAACTCGTTTAAAAGCAGGTTTAAACACTCTAGAACTGATAGAATCAGCCAATCCAAAACTCAGCAACATGGCTACAATAGGGATCAGAGCTTTTTTCCTGAATTTCCTCAATGCTGCAATGAGGGCCCATATGTAGAGAAAAACAAAGGTCTTACTCGAACTCAATGCAATCATCAATGCATCGAGGGAGTTCGAGGCCCAATCTTGATTGATCTTTATAAAAAAATACTCATCAATACTTTGCAGAATATCAAGCATACACTTACTTCTTTTGCGAAATTAAAATCAATCGTGGTGATGAAGGTGGATCAAAATCATCTAGCTTGTAATTTCCAAAGACTTGCTTAACATTAAACCCCGCCTGTTCGTGCAAGAATTTCAATTCTTCCAAAGTGTAGGCTTTCACCTTTTCCTGAAAATTGAGGGTGTTCTGTCCGTCCATTACTTCAATATCTTTGAGTATCTGCCCTTGATAAAAATGCTTAATCCATGAATAATTCACTCCATCTATTTCCGTTTTACCTTTGGATGGAAGTTCATTCATTACGGGTTCAGCATTCAAATAATCTTGCACAAAATAGCCACCATCTGACAATGAATGGTACACATTTCTGAGACTGATTAAATCGTGTTCGCTCCTATCAAAATATCCAAAACTGGTAAAAAGATTGAAGGCCGCATCAAATGAGCCTTCATTTAGGGGCTCTCGCATATCGTGAACCTTAAATTGCAGCTCGTCTGAGGAATATATACCGGCTTCGTTTATGCTATTCTCAGACAGGTCAAATCCTAGAACTTTTAGCCCATGTTCATGCAATACTCTACTGTGCCTACCTTTGCCACAGGCCACATCTAACACCCGTTGATGCGGTTGCAACTTAAGATACATGACCATGGTAGCAATAAACAAACGGGCCTCTTCGTCGTTTCGGTGTTGATACAACGCATGATAATATGCGGTATCAAACCAAGATTCGAACCATTGTTTTTGTTCCGTGTTCATTTTCTTCAAAGTTATTGTAACTAATCGACCTAGCCAATCGTTTTATAAAAGAGAATGGATTATAGAGAGTTCAACCGTATTGTGGAAGCACATAGCGATGCTCTTTATCGATTTGCTCTCAAAAATATCAAAGTCGCTGAAGATGCCCAAGAAATTGTCCAAACTGCATTCGAAAGATTATGGATTAACAGGAATACCGTTGACCCAGAGAAGAGCAAAGCTTTTCTCTTCCGAGTGGCGTATAACTTCACCATCGATATGATTCGAAAACAGCGTAAAGAAGCAGATATGGAAACAACCAAATTCAAGGAACCATCATCGGAGGGGGCGGACTTTAAAGACTTAAAGCGCGTTCTTGAGCGTGCTCTTTCCAAACTCTCCGACATTCAGCGCAACGTGATATTGCTCCGTGATTATGAAGGATACAGTTACCAAGAAATTGGAGATATTCTAAGCATTACCGAGGCCCAAGTAAAAATCAATATTTTCAGAGGAAGAAAACAACTACAAGAATACCTAGGAAGAATGGAGGACTACCTATGATGAACACGCAGAACAACATCCCCGAAGAAATTCAATGGCAAATTTTTGAACTTTTGGAAGGCAATCTTACTGCTGAAGAAAGTGAAAAAACTCTCCATTTGATTGAATCTAATTCAGATTATCAAACTTTTTACCATGAATTAAGCCTCACCTATCTAAAACCAGAACCGGCTGAATATCCAAATAAATCAGTGCTGCTGAAATCTTCTCCAAGCACCTTCAAAATTTGGAGAAATCTATCCATCCTGGTAAGCTCAGCCGCTGCTATTGCCATGTTGATGCTGTACAAAACTGAAACACCCCTTAAAACAACCCATTCAATATCAACCTCACCACAGAAAACGGCTTCCGTTAATCACGCTCACTCTACTGAATCTACTGTCAATATTACGGCACCTGCTTTGATTAAACACCTGAAAAAAGCAAACCCAGAGACCCTCCAAAAAGACACTCAACCAGCAGCATCGTCCGAAGTTGCTACTCAATTTGCGAAAGTGGATGTCCCCAATAATAAACCCTTTAGAGTCATTCGCATCATGGAAGACCCTTCGAACGAGTTCACGTCCCCCAGCGGGGAAATAAACCCTGATAATTCCACAAATACCATTGACCCCGAAGTGCAAATTGTATACACGGGCTTTGACCGTAACGCTTCAGACGCATCTGAAACCTCTCAAACAGAGTTTCTTCTAGACATTGCCGAAAACCTTCGATACGGAAGATTACCCAAAATGAAACTGGTACCCAGAAGAAGACAAAACCATTTAATTCCACAAGTAGACATGCTTGTAGGAACAGATACTCGATTCATTCAAACCACCTTAATTCAATAATCATGAAAAACATACATCATATTATCATCTTGATTGGAGCTCTATTCTCATTGAAACCAGTTTTGGCTCAAAAACAATCTCACCGCATCATTATTTACACGGACACCACCTACAGCTCATCTCAATTTTGGAAGAAAAATGCTGATGCTTTAAAAGCTTGGGTAGACACCATTCAAAAATTAACAAAGTCAGACGATGCTAATATAGAAATTCCGCCGCCGGCCATTTCAGGATTAGAAGATCTTTTTAATTTGGACGTAAATGTTTTGAGAAATCAAGATTCTACTGTTGTGAAACTCAAGATCCGTAAAAAAGGAGACCGCTCCACCGCTCGAATCCTTGAACTTGAGCAACTTACTGAAACAGCGGTGATTGACGAAGCTGCTGATTCTTCCTATACATTTGAACTCGAAGAATCTCCCAAAGTTTTTGAATTCACCATAGACGAAGATCATCCCATAAATCAACGTCGTAAAAGAAAGCCCGAATTGGTCATTACCAATTTGAGAATTCACGGGGGACATTTAATGTTGCAACCCCTGAAGGGTTTTTCTACCACTGTTGTTAGACCTTACGAATTGACTGAACTTCAAAACGGTAAAACATTGAATTTCTGCATTGATCAAAACTGGGGGCTGAATTTATTCAAAGGGAAAATCAGATTTTGGTACGGACTATCATACTCAATCAACAATTACCGATTCAGCAATCCTCAAGTATATTTAACTCCAAACCTGCCTATTGCAAAATCCCAGTTTGCAGTTGAACCCCAGAAAAAATCGAAATTGGTATCTAACTACATTGGCATACCCATTTCAATCGGATTCCAAGACAAGGCAAACGACAATTATCGTTTCAAGTTAAATGTGGGCATTGAAGCCGGGTATCTTGTTAGAGCCCATACCAAAGTTGTCAATAATAACGACCAAAAAACTAAAGTATTCGATGATTTCAACTTAAACAACTTTGTGGTTCAACCTACGGTTCATTTTCAATACGAAGACGTGGCCATTTTCGCCAAATACGCTTTAACTCCATTGTTTAAACCAAATCAAGGTGCTGATTATCAGAAAAATATGGTAATTGGTGTAGCTTTAAATTTAGATTGATAAATCTCCACAATTGGATGAACTTCTCGTTGTAAATTTGCAACATGAGCCAAAGAAATTGGGAAACCATCAAAGACTATTCTGACATACTTTTCCAATTCCACGAAGGAATTGCCAAAATAACCATCAACCGCCCCGAAGTATACAACGCATTCCGTCCACAAACCGTGACCGACATGCTTGATGCAATGGATCATTGCCGTGAAAACCCGAAAATCTCTGTGGTGATTCTTACTGGTATTGGAGACAAGGCATTCTGCTCAGGCGGAGACCAAAACGTTAAGGGAATTGGCGGTTACGTAGATGATTCTGGTATTCCGCGTCTAAACGTTCTTGATTTACACAAGAAAATCAGATCACTCCCAAAACCCGTAATTGCCATGGTCAATGGTTATGCTATTGGCGGGGGACATGTGTTGCACGTAGTTTGTGACCTGACCATCGCTGCTGACCATGCCAAATTTGGTCAAACCGGCCCCAAGGTGGGAAGTTTTGACGGCGGATTTGGAAGCAGTTATTTAGCGCGCCATGTAGGCCAAAAGAAAGCCCGCGAAATTTGGTTCTTATGCAGACAATATACTGCTGACGAATGCGAAAAAATGGGACTTGTCAATAAAGTGGTTCCCCTCTCCCAACTCGAAGATGAAACCGTTGATTGGTGCAACACCATCATGGAACGCAGTCCTATGGCCATCAGAATGCTCAAACGCGCATTCAACGCTGAATTAGACGGACAACACGGCCTCATGGAACTCGCTGGCGACGCCACTCTTCTTTATTACCTCACCGAAGAAGCTCAAGAAGGCAAACACGCATTCTTAGAAAAACGCAAACCCGACTTCCAGAAATATCCGAAGTTTCCTTAGATCGGTGATCAGCCGTCAGCTCTCAGCTCTCACCTCTCAGCCGTCAGCCGTCAGCCGTCAGCTCTCAGCTCTCAGCTCTCAGCAACGCCAAAGGCGTAAAGCAACGCGAAGCGTTAGTCTCTAAGTCACAAAGTCTCCGGCGAAGCCGCTAGCCGTCATCCGTCAGCCAAAGACCAATGACCAAAGACCAAGGACCAAAGACCAATGACCAAAGACCAAGGACCAAAGACCTATCAAAACAAATAACTCACCGAAATTGAGCCTTGCAAAAGCTTGGCGTTTAGTTCTCGGCGAGCAATTGCGTAATCGTAAAAGTCTTGAGAATTGGTGGGCACATCTTCCGTTCCCATTTTAACATTTCCAGTTTGATATACCGTGAATCCAAAACCATAATGGGCGTTAATTCCAATTTCTTTGGTGATCATGCGTTTTACACCAAAATTTAAAGATGTAGCGATTGAAGTTAAACTGCCTGAGTATTTGGGAAAATTCATGCCCGCTGTCCAAATAACGTCTTCGCTAGTGGGAGAACAGTTTGATGTACTTAACTCTAGCCCTACATAAGAACCAAATGGCGCCATCGCTCCTTTTCGTTCACTATAAAAACGTGCTTCTACGGCAACCTCGTTGACGTTGTAATTCAAGGTACCTGACTCCATGGAGATGCGTTGTATACCACCGAATGGTTCAACATAATAAATGCCATCGTAATCATCGCTTTCCACCACGTCATTGCGATTACGGTAGCTGAAAAGCCATGAAAATCCTTGACCTTTGGCCAATTCGTAATCCACTCTAAATCCAGAATTTAATAGCTTCGTTGTTTCGTTGCCGTTTCCAACCATCGCGCGGAGCAATCCACCTGTATGTAAACTGTAACCGACAGAAAATCCTTGGCGGGCGCCTAAAAATCCGGGGTTCGACTGCGAAAAAACATCCGCGGGAGCGAAAAACATCCCCGACAAAAAGCCCAATAAAAGGAAGCGTTTAACGGTTGCTTGGTAAATGTGAAATTTCATAAAGTGTCTCATAAATTTGGGCCTTATTGTAATCATCCATCATGCGATAATTCTTGCGTTTCACGCGGTTCATGACTGCTCTTGAAGTACGCATATTATATACCACTGTGGTCTCTTCGGTGTAGTAATCAACTTTAAATTGGCTATACAGGTAAATAGGAGTATAAATGGGAAACATGATAGCGTACAAGAAATCATTGACTAAAAAGGGACGCTTCGTAGATTTATACTCATAACCTTCCCAACAAATGAGGGGTTCATTTTGGGTTTCCGCGAACCCATCTACAAATTGCGAGTAGAATAAAATCATTTCTTGAGTGTCATTATTTAAACGCTCTGTAAGCCAATCGTTTAGTTGACTATATTTAACCAATTGCTCTGTTTTGTAGCCCTCTCGGGCGATATTTTCAACGATTTCAGCTGATACTTGAGAATTTTTAATGACCCAATTCCAAGCTTTTAACAATTCAATTTTCTTGGTTTCTTCACCAAAATAATTGCGTTTATTTACTCCTCCAAAACTTGATGTATAGTAACTAAAGTTGGGCTGCAAAACAAAAATTTTCTGGGTTTCATTGAGGTTTTTTTGATACCTCTTCCGATTCACTTGATCTAACTCAGCCATTCTCTCGCGGAATCCTTTTCGCGGTGCTACTCCTTGAGTGCCCGAAGTGATTCTATTCACCTCCAGAAAATTGGCTATGTTTTTAAGTTTCAGTAAGTGATAAATAGACCCATAATGATAAGGTTTTACCCCAGGATTACTCGAAATTTGACCAGGTTTAACCAATCCACCATTTTTAGTGGGTTGGGCTTCACTTTTCACGGACGAATCAAGACTAAATTTCAGGTATTCATCAAGATTAATTACACCGATAGCTTGAGTGATATTCAATAGTTTCGCACCCAATTGATCTATAAAAAGATCAGAAGGATATCTATTTTTTTCTTCCAGCACGACTTTCAATGCAAATGAATTCATTTCTTTTGCATCCAACTTGAGGAGCGCAGCGCTCAAAGGACGCCAGCCACCTCTATTGTCTAGAACCGAACAACCATAGGCATTTAAATCTTTGAGCTTCCATCTATGTTCAGCTAAGGCATAGGCATTCATAGCTTTTACTCTAGAGATAAAGGGTGATGAACCATACAATAATTCAAAAACACGGGTCAAATACAGAGACCTACCATGGTCACCCCGGCGAACATACAGCAAGAGCAATTCGTACCTTGAAATTTTGCGGACCATTTCAAATTCCTCTTTAGAAAAGAGAAATTTCTTTTTTTCAGATAGATTTAGGCTTTTCACATCACCCTGCAATGCCATAATTCTTTTATCTAAGTTGGGATGAGAAGAATAAGCATCATTCAATTCCTGTTCAATTCGCTTACGGTCCTTTTTTTCTGCTTCTTCCAATAGAGAAGTAACGCTTGACTTTAAATTTTCAGGAAAACGATAATAACGAGTTTCAAAAGAATCAATACTCCATTGAGCCTCGAGAAATGGGTGATCTTGGTACTTTAAATTTTCAAATACATTAATGCCCTCAGAAAAGTCATATTCCGTTTCACGCAACATTTCAAAACCCATTTTGTCAGCCTCTTCCTCTTGTCCTACATTGAATTTATAGAACGCTTTGATTCTCTCATCTAAATCTGAACCTCGGGAATAACCGCTAACATATTTGGCTTCTTTGTAGGCAATTAAAGAGTGTTTAAGAATGTAATGCTGCAATTCATGAGCAAGAATGACGGCCAACTGAGCTTCGTTATCCAATCTAGCTAAAAGTCCCAAACTAACAAAAACCAATCCATGATGGGTTACATAAGCATTGGGAACATGAGAACGGAGCACAAAAAACTGCACTTGACTTTGCAATTCGGGTTTTGACGCCAAAACTTTAAGACCTACTTTCTCTAGGAAATTTGTCATGGGATCTCCGTACAAAATTTGACCAGAAGTCAAGATTTGATCTTCCAAAAAATTAGATTGTATGGCAAATTCCAATTCGCGTTTGCGGTCTCTACCTGAAGATTTTGAAGATCTAATTCTTCGAACTTCCTCTTGAGCCTTAGCGCTAGATAATTTTTTGAGATTGTAAGGAACTTCCCCTGAACAATATAAGGGCTGGTAATTATTAAAATCAATAGGCCCCGTCACCACTGCTTGCGCTGAAACGAAACTATTAGAGCCTGCCAATAATACAAATGAAGCAATAACCTTGCTGAAAGAATTCATCGCAACAAAAATGCGATAAAATTTAGAAAAAGTCTCTCATTCTATCAAAGAATGACTTTTCCTTTTGATCAGGTCTGAAATTCTTACTTTCTTGAAGTTGATTTAACAACTCTTTTTCTTCAGAAGACAACTTTGTTGGAACATAAATATTTACGATGACCAATTGGTCTCCGGTTCCATAACCATTGATTTCTGGAAATCCTTTGCCCTTTAATCGAAGAACTTTTCCAGGCTGAGTACCCGCATCTATTTTGATTTTCGCTTTGCCATCTAAGGTTGGAACTTCAACATTCGAACCCATTGCAGCTTCGGGAAAGCTCAACCATAAATTATAATGTACATTATTACCTTCTCTAGACAATTCTTCGTGAGCAACCTCTTCAATCAGTACAATCAAATCTCCTGGTGACCCGCCGCCTGGCCCGTCATTTCCTTTACCATTGACGTTGAGCTGCATACCTTCTGCTACTCCACCCGGTATTTTGATGCTGGTTTCAAATTCTTTAGCGATAAGTCCGTGTTCATTTGCATCAGCAGGTTTACTTTCAATCACCTTACCCATACCTTGACACACGGGACAAGCACTTTGGGTAGCCATTTGTCCTAAAAAAGTATTGGTAACTTGTTTAACTACACCGCTACCGTTACAATGTCTACATGTGCCAAATTTAACCCCTTCAGCCGCAACCATCCTGCGGTATTTCACCTTTTTCTCAACCCCATTCTTCATTTCAGAAAGGGTGAGTTTCATTTTAATTCTGATGTTAGAACCAATCGTTCTTCTAGATCCACCTCTACCGCGACCACCGCCGCCAAAGAACGACCCGAAGATACTGTCATCGCCAAAAACATCTCCAAACTGACTAAAGATGTCATCCATGCTAAATCCGCCTCCGCCATATCCACCAGCGCCACCCATTCCAGCATGTCCAAACTGATCGTATCGACTCTTCTTATCAGGATTGCTCAACACGTCGTAGGCTTCAGCTGCTTCCTTGAATTTTTCTTCTGCCTCTTTGTCTCCTGGATTTTTATCCGGGTGAAATTTGATGGCTAGTTTTCTATATGCTTTCTTTAGCTCATCGGCAGAGGCCGATTTGGGAACGCCCAGTATATCGTAATAATCTCTTTTACTCATAAATGTTTAGTTACCAACTACTACTTTGGCAAATCTCAGTACTTTATCGTTTAAAAAATAGCCTTTTTCTACTTCATCAATTACTTTTCCAACCAATTCAGGTGAAGGAGCTGCAAATTGGGTAACGGCTTCGTGCAAATCGGGATTAAAATCTTCGCCTTTTGCGTTCATGGGCTTCAACCCTTTACGCTCTAAAATTCCGTAGAGTTTTTTGAAGATCAATTCCATTCCTTCTGAGGCCGTTGAATCTCCAGCATTTTTCAGAGCACTTAATGCCCTTTCCATGTCATCCACAACCGGCAAAACAGCTTCTATCATGTCTTTGCTGGCATTTTGCATCCATTCCAAACGTTCTTTGGTAGTTCTCCTACGGAAATTCTCAAATTCACTGTATAACCTTAGGTACTTTTCTTTTTCTGATTGTGTACTTTCAGCATCATTACTCTCAACTAGTGCAGCATCTTCGGTCTGATTTGATTCTAATTCAGATTCATTGCCTTTTACTTGCTCTTGATTAACTGTATTTTCAGCCATATTTTCAGGTTGTTGAAATTGCTCTTTTTCTTTTTCGGTGGATTTTTTGCTTGCCATAACGATGTTCTTATACATCAAATTGCTTGCCATTACACATTATTGTCAATTTGTCAGTTAATAGACTAAAAAATTTTTTGATTGTCCGAATTTAATCCTACTTTTATGACATGTTCACGGGTATTATAGAAGACATGTCTGAAATCCTTGATGTAGAAGAGGAGCAGACCAATTTACATATCACATTTAGATCTGATTTCACTTCTGAATTAAAAGTGGATCAAAGCGTATCTCACAACGGTATTTGCCTCACAGTGACGAACATCAATTTTGAAAATTCAACCTATAAAGTTACAGCCATCGCTGAAACACGGAGTGTAACAAGCATAAATAATTGGCGTAAGGGAAACTTCATCAATACTGAACGTTGCATGCCGGCCCACGGCAGATTTGACGGTCACATTGTTCAAGGACATGTTGATTGTGTGGGTATATTGGATGAAATTCATGACGTAGATGGTTCGTATATGCTCTTTTTCTCTCATCCGCCCGAAGCGGGGATTACGGTTACAAAAGGCAGTATTTGCATCAATGGAATTAGCTTAACTGTGGTAGACAGTTTTCCCGATGCCTTTAGCGTGGCCATCATTCCCTACACTTGGGAACACACCAATCTAAAATTCCTCAAGGCAGGAGACCCTGTCAACTTAGAATTTGACGTCATTGGGAAGTACCTTCAGCGCCTCGATAAATTACGCAATGATTAACTTTTGTTCAATAGATAGATTCTAAATAGTACTCAAAAACAAAGCGCATGTGCAGTGAGTACCTATATTTTGTAAATTTGCCAAATACAAATATTTAATATCATTTATGGGAGTATTGTCATTCTTGTTTTCATCCAGCCTTGGTAGAAAACTCGTTATGGCCGTGACAGGGATTGCTTTAATCGCATTTTTATTAGTTCACTGCCTAATTAATGCCATGGTTTTGCTAAACGACGGAGGTCAAACCTTCAACGAAGCTGCACGATTCATGGCCGAGAATCCGTTCATCAGAATTTCAGAAATTCTGTTGTTTGTTGGTTTTCTACTTCACATCGCTCAAGGTCTTTACCTTACATTTGATAACCGCAAACGCCGTGCGGCCAAATACACCGGTAACCCAGGAAATGCTAACTCAAAATGGTACTCTCGCTCTATGGGCTTTTTGGGAACCATCATTTTGATTTTCTTGGTACTTCACCTTAAGCACTTTTGGGTAGTAAGCCGCTTCCATGCTCCACATGCTTTAGGTGAAATAACCTACGCAAACGGTGACACCATGGAAAACTTATTCTTGGAAATGGCTAGTGTATTCACCAATCCCATTGCTGTAGTTATATATGTTTTGGGTTGTTTTTCTTTGGCTTATCACCTTTTGCATGGATTTTCTAGCGCCTTTCAAACTTTTGGCGTGAACCATAAATCTTACACCCCCATTATTGCATCGGTTGGTGCGGCTTTCTCAATCATCGTTCCTCTAATTTTTGCCATTATTCCTGTAGTAATGCACTTTGGTATCATTAAATAATTAATCGAAATCGTATGAAATTAGAATCAAAAATCCCTCAAGGTTCAGTAGATACTAAATGGACCCAATATAAAAGCAGTGTTTCATTGGTGAATCCTGCGAACAAAAGAAGTTTGCACGTTATTGTTGTAGGAACTGGACTAGCTGGTGCTAGCGCAGCAGCAACTTTGGCTGAAATGGGCTACAAAGTTTCTGCATTTTGTTTTCAAGATTCTCCCCGAAGAGCTCACTCTATTGCCGCTCAAGGGGGTATCAATGCTGCCAAAAACTACCAAAACGACGGTGACAGTGTATACCGTTTATTCTATGATACGATTAAGGGTGGTGATTACCGAGCTCGTGAAGCAAATGTGCACCGCCTAGCAGAAGTATCAACCAATATCATTGACCAATGCGTAGCGCAAGGTGTTCCTTTTGCCCGTGAATACGGCGGAACATTAAGCAACCGCTCTTTTGGTGGAACACAAGTACAACGTACATTTTATGCCGCCGGACAAACGGGCCAACAGCTCCTATTAGGTGCGTATTCAGCTCTTGAACGTCAAGTGGGTCTAGGAAACGTGACTATGTACAGCCGACATGAAATGGTTGAAGTTGTAAAGATTGACGGAAAAGCACGCGGAATCATTGCTCGTGACTTGGTTTCTGGAAAATTGGAGCGTCACTTCGGACACGCGGTATTGCTTTGTACAGGTGGCTACGGCAACGTGTTCTATTTGTCAACCAACGCCATGGGTTCTAACGTTACCGCTGCTTGGAAAGCACACAGAGCCGGGGCATTTTTCGGCAACCCTTGCTTTACTCAAATTCACCCTACTTGTATTCCCGTTTCTGGACATTACCAATCAAAATTAACTTTGATGAGCGAGTCTTTGAGAAACGACGGACGTATCTGGGTCCCCAAGAAAAAAGACGAAACCCGTCAACCTAACGATATTCCCGAAGATGAGCGCGATTACTACTTGGAACGCAGATACCCTGCCTTCGGTAATTTAGTTCCTCGTGATATTGCAAGCCGCGCTGCAAAAGAGCGTTGCGACGCGGGTTACGGCGTTGGAACAACAAAAATGGCGGTTTATTTGGACTTCAAGTACAACATGATCAATAAATACGGTCGTACAGAAGCAAGCAAACGCGGCATTCAAAACCCCAGTGAAGACGTTTTGTTAGAATTGGGTAAAGAAATTGCTAAGGAGAAATACGGCAACTTGTTTGATATGTACAAACAAATCACTGCCGAAGATCCATACGAAGTTCCAATGAAAATCTACCCAGCGGTTCACTATACTATGGGTGGACTTTGGGTTGATTATGAATTACAAACTACGGTTCCTGGCTTGTATGCTTTGGGTGAAGCGAATTTCTCAGATCACGGAGCAAACCGTTTGGGGGCATCTGCTTTGATGCAAGGTCTTGCTGATGGATATTTCATCATTCCATACACTTTGGGAAGCTATTTGAGCAAGGAAATCCACACCAAGCCAATTTCTACTGATCACGAAGCCTTTGTTGAAGCTGAGAAAAAGGTTTCAGACCGCATCAATCAGTTGATGGGAATTCAAGGTAAGCGTACCGTTGAAAGTTATCACCGCGAATTGGGTCTAATCATGTGGGACAAATGCGGAATGGCAAGAAACGAAAAAGGCTTAAAAGAGGCCATTGATCAAATTCGCGCCCTTCGTGATGATTTCTACAAAAACGTTAGAATACCAGGTAGCGTAGATGAGTTCAATCCTGAACTTGACAAAGCCGGTCGAGTGGCTGACTTCTTAGAACTAGGTGAATTGATGTGCTGGGATGCATTGAACAGAAACGAAAGTTGTGGTGGACACTTCCGTGAAGAGTATCAGACCGAAGAAGGCGAAGCATTGCGCGACGACGAGAATTTCAAAAACGTATTTGCTTGGGAATACAAAGAGAACAATCAATGGGAACTTCACAAAGAAGAACTCAACTACGAAAACATTAAAATTCAACAAAGAAGTTACAAATAATCATGGCAACAATGAATATTAATCTGAAGGTTTGGCGTCAAAGAAATCAAAACTCTGAAGGTCGTTTCGAAGAATACAAAGTTCAAGCGAGCCCCGATATGAGTTTCTTGGAAATGTTTGACGTTTTAAATGAACAACTCATTGAAGACGGTAAAGACCCAGTAGCTTTTGACCATGATTGCCGTGAAGGTATTTGTGGTATGTGCAGCATGGTGATCAACGGTCGTCCACACGGTCCTAAACAAGGTGTTACTACTTGCCAACTTCACATGAGAAGCTTCAGCGAGGGAGATACTATTGTGGTTGAACCTTGGAGAGCCAATGCGTTTCCTGTAATCAAAGATTTGAGTGTTAACCGCGGTGCATTTGACCGTATCATTGCCTCGGGCGGATATGTTTCTGTAAATACGGGTAACGCAGTTGATGCTAATAGTATCTTGATTCCTAAAGAAGTGGCTGATGAAGCTTTTGAAGCGGCAACTTGTATTGGATGTGGAGCTTGTGTGAGCGCGTGTAAAAACGCTTCTGCAATGCTATTTGTGGGCGCCAAGGTAACTCAGTTATCGATGTTGCCACAAGGACAACCTGAGCGTCAAGCTCGTGTTGTTGCCATGGTAAACCAAATGGATGCTGAAGGATTTGGAGCATGTACCAACACAGGTGCTTGTGCAGCAGAATGCCCCAAGCAAATTCCTCTATCGGTTATCGCGAACCTAAATCGCGAATATTACAAAGCAAAACTCAACGGAAAATAAATCCGAGCTCAACGCTGGCGTTCACTCCCGAAGCGGTTTGAACGCCGGTGTGGTTGGGCAACAAAGCTGTTTGAAATCGGGGTTGCAGTAAAACAGTCATTCCTTCGGCCATGATATATTCGGCCCTTAAACCCACCCCTACAAACGCATTTATACGGGGATTCACCACTCTATTCACAACGGGTCTATCATCTGGTCCTGGCGTTATGTAATAATCATACACTTTCACGTTTTTGCCTTCTGCGAGAGCAAAACCCGCAGATTTCAATACCAAAGCATCTGAGATCAATAACGATGGGCTAAATGACCCTAAAAAGTACAATTTAACGTTTTCTAACTGAAGCTTTAAACCATCTAAACGTTGCATATATTGAAAATCGAAAGTTAAATACCTCTGCTGAAAATTATAGGTCAATTCTTGAGCAGGACCTTGAACCAGATGTCGGTAAATTTCTAAATCAGGATGCGGCTGATAGGCGAACATTCCTCCTGTTTTTACACGGTCAAATCCCCATTCACTATAAGACACACCTACACCAAATAACTTTTTGTCTGACTGTGAGAAATTAACTGAAACTCCATAACTCATGAGATTGGTCCATTGATCATGAGTTCGAAAAGAGTCAGAAAGGCCCTCAGATGTATAGGTTGTGCGAATGGCCGGAGTGGTAGACCATAGCAATCTTGAGCCCTGACCTAAACCCACTTTTATGTCGTAACTCTTTTTCCAAACTCCTTTAGATTGTGCATTCACAACAGAAATTGCGGTAACCAACAGAATGAAACAAAACCCTTTGCTTACAACTCCGCCCCAACTGATTCTGGTGAAAATTTGATTCTTTTCCATTGATAATAAAATCTATATACTCCTAAAATTGCTGCCAAAAATAAGCCCGCAGAGAATCCCATCCAAACTCCATAAACACCCTTCTGTAATATTTCACCAAATAAATACGAAAGAGGCAATGAAACTACCCAATAAGCTATGATTGAAATGATAGACGCCCAAACCACATCCTTGATTCCTCGTAAAACAGACATAGCTGCTGCTTGCAGTCCATCGCTGATTTGAAAAAAGGCAGCCAAAAAGAACAAAGGCAAAATGTATGGCATTACATCATTTTCAACACCATAAAGGCCCGCAATCTGTTTGCTGAAAACGATAAAAACCAAGGCATTGAAAATTTCAAATACTACAACCATAAAAAAGGTCATGTTTGCAATTCTTCTGATGCTACTCAGAGATTGTTCCCCATAGGCATTACCCACTCTAATACTCCCCGCCATTGAAAGTCCCGAAGCCACCATATACGTCAAAGAAGCCGCGTTCAAAGCCACTGCATGTGCCGCCAACTGAACAGAGCCATACCAACCAATCATGATGCCCGAAATAGCAAAGCAAGCCCATTCGGCGAAAGTTTGAAGCGCAATAGGAGTACCAATTTTCCAGATCTCGAAGGTTTCCCTCCAAATGGCCTTGAAATCAGGCATCTTAACCGGTAAATATTGCTTCATCAAAGACGAATACCTCACATACCAAAGGGCCGCAACTGCCATTAATATACGGGTGATCAAAGTGGCCCATGCAGCACCATTGGCCCCTAAAGCAGGAAATCCCCACCAACCATAAATCATGATGGCATTCAACAACACATTCAAACCTAATCCGCCCAAGTTTAATACCATCGAAATCTTGGTGTGCCCCAAACCATCGGTAAACTGCCTGCAGTTTGTAAATATGAGCATCGGCAACACCGACCATGCGATGATTTTCAGAAATTCAGGAGCAATAGCTTCAATTTCTGGCGACTGTTTGAGCCAATGAAAATTCTCAATCAACACCCATAGAATTAAATATTGAAACACAAACAACAAAACTGAAACTAGAAGTCCTGCTCTGTAGGTAATAAAACCCAAATCGGGACGCTTCTCACCCACTTTAATACTTACTAAAGTACTCACCGCAAACAACACACCGAAGGTGAGTCCACTAAATAAAAAGAAAATATTGTTGGCCTGATTGACCCCCGCAAGCGCTACCTTACCCAATTTACCTACCATTACGGTATCGGCAACTCCCATTAAAACAATACCTAAATGACCCAAAACAATGGGATAAGCCAACTTTGCAATTAACTTAACTTCCGCCTTAGAGATGCGACTCAATAACTTACCTAACATGAAAATGGGAGCAAAAATAGGCGAAGTTCGTCGTACCTTTGCATTATGATTGATGTACTCTATGAAGATAATCACCTGTTAATAGTAAATAAACCTGCGGGACTGCCCGTACAAGGCGATACCACTGGAGATACTCACCTTTTGGAACTTGCCGAAGAATACATCAGAACCAAATACAAAAAACCCGGAGCGGCTTATGTTGGCCTTGCACACCGAATTGATAGACCCGTGAGCGGTACCGTGATTTTGGCTAAAACGTCAAAAGCGCTTACCCGCCTCAATGAGATTTTCAAAAACAAACTCAACAAAAAAATCTACCATTGCTTAACCGAAACCCAGCTCCCTGAAGAGTTCGGAACCTTAGAACATTACCTATCAAAAGACAGTGTTACCCACAAGGCTCACGCCTACAATAAAGCCCGCGGAGATGCCAAACGTTCGGTATTGCACTACAAACTCTTGGGGAATTTGGCAGGAAAATACCTTTATGAAATCACCCTTGAAACCGGTCGTTTTCATCAAATCAGAGCTCAATTGTCAAAGATGGGCTCGCCCATTTTGGGTGACCTAAAATACGGGGCATCCAACGCACTCCCTGACCGAAGTATTGGACTTCACTCGCGCCAGCTCATTACCCCGCACCCTGTAAAAACCAATCCCGATGTTAGTGTCATTGCCCCCTACCCTAAAACTCAGTGGTGGCAACTGTTCAATAACCCAGAGAGACGGGGTCCCAAAAAACCTCATCGAAATTAATCACACGGTCGTTTACCACCTGAACACCTTCGTTTTCTAGCAACTCTTTCATTCTTTCGGGGGACGAAAAATGCGCTTTGCCGCTCAAATCTCCATTCCTATTAACCACCCGGTGTGCTGGTACCGGCGGAAGCTCGCCATGACTCGCATTCATGGCCCAACCAACCAATCGTGAACTGCTGCGAGCACCCAAATACGCCGCAATGGCACCATAAGATGTTACACGTCCGTGGGGAATCAAACGTACTACATCGAAAACTCTTAAATAAAATGAATTCTTTTGCGTCATAAGGCAACCCTTTGGCTTAATTTTTGTCTTAAATTTACGCAAACTTTAATGAAGATGAAGAAAATCGCATTATTTAGCTTTATTGCCTCATTTATTTTTAATCAGACATACGCACAAATCATCCCGTATTCGGCTCCTGCTGAGCGACTTGAATACAAAGCAAAACGAACCAAAGAGAATGGCGTTTTTCCCAGACACCGCAACTCGACTTGGGACGGCAGATTACCAGGAACTTACAACATTCGATTTAAAGTTAAAGGACTTAAACCCGGTGAAACAGTCTATTTAGCTGACCACCACATTGGCGGCAAATATCTTCGCGACACTGCCATTATTGATAAAAAAGGCATAGCTACCTTTGACGGAACCAAATTTCTGCAACGCGGAATGTATCTCTTCGTATTCCCAGAGAAGAAAGATTATTTTGAATTCCTCATCGATGATGATCAAGATTTCACCATCACTACAGATACCTCTTACTATGAGCACCTCTACTACAAAAAAATGAAGGTGGAAGGGTCAGAAGAAAACCAGAGATTTGTGGAATATCAATTGGGTAAATCAGGCATCGTAGAAAAAATCATAGAAATTGACCAACAACTTAAGGCTGATTCTAGCGATGAAAATTACGCGAAACTCAATCCCCTAAGAAATCAATATCTTGATGATAAAAACAAGTTTGACAGCATATACATTGCTAAAAATCCAAGTGGTATGTTGGCTCGATTCTTAAATTCCATGATTCCCGTTAGAATTCCTGAAGCACCCACTTTGGAAAACGGCAGTAAAGACAGCACATTTGCTTATAGATACTACCGCGCACACTATTGGGACAATGTTGACTTCAACGAAGATGCCTTGGTTCGCATGCCTGTAAACTCATTAAAACAAAAACTGGATGCATTTTTTGATAAAGTCATAGTTCCTGACGCTGATACATGTATTCAAGCTTGTAATTTTTTATTGGAAAAAACCCGCAATTCCATTGAAAATGAGAAATACGTCATCTGGTACTTAACAAACCGTTTTGAATCAAGCAATATCATGGGACTAGACAAAGTATTTGTGCAAATGGCCATTTCTCAATATTGCCAGGGCAGAGCTTGGTGGGTTGACAGCGCATTGGTAAAAAGTATGTGCGATAATGCATACCGAAGATCTACTTCACTTATTGGTGAAAAAGGAGCTGACATGCAGTTGAAAAATCAGGATTCGGTTTGGATTAACACCAACAGCATCAAAGGTCCTTATACCATTTTGATGTTCTGGGACCCTACCTGTGGACATTGTAAAGAAGTCATGCCAAAAGTGGCTAAGCTTTACGAAAACAATAAATCAAAAGGCTGGAAAGTCATTACTCTTGCATCGGGCGATAAAAAGAAAGAATGGTATGATTATTTAGCCAAGCACCCTGAAATCAGCGAATTCACTAACCTGATTCGCGGGGAGGTACTGTCACAGAAATACGCAGATGCCCTTTCTTCGTATTACGTAATTGCGAGTCCCACTTTATACATCCTTGATGAAAACAAAAAGATTGTGGCCAACCGCATTGACGTTGACAAAATTGAAGAATTTATTGCTCACTTAGACGAGGTAAAATCTTCATCAGCTCGTCAGCGTAAAAAGTAAGTCCACCAGACCAATAAGAACCCGAAAAATAGGCCCCGGGAGTAGCCGAAATACGAATTCCTACTCCCGCTGCCACTCCTATAAACTTCCATACACGGTAAGAAGCGTATACTCCGGTCTCTACGGGAACAATCATCTTAGAATAATACTGTTCTTCGCCGTCAACGGTGCGCTTAATATCGGCGCTTCCTATTCCCAATTGAACCGTTTGATTCACCTGCCAACGGTAAGTATGATACCACCTATATTCACCGGTGGCACTCAAATAAAAGTACTTGTATGAATTCTGGGCCAACGCATCTGTAAAAGCTGTTGCATAAATTCCGCCGTAAAGTGCCGTTTTCTTGTAATCCATCCCAGCCCTGATTCCAAAAATATTCACGGGTTGCGCAAGAACATATGATTGTCGACCGTCTAAGCTGCCCGAAAACTCAGGTTTATTCTTCAAACTTAACAAAATACTGTCTTTCATAGACCACTTTTGCCCATACAAACCATTCAATATCAAACAACTAATACCAAAAACCAATGCAATCTTTTGCTTCATATTACGGCAAAATTAGTTTAATTTCGATTGCTTAACTTTGCGCATTCTAAGATTATGAATAATTTGAGGTTTCTTATCGGGGGATGTTTCCTCTTCTTCGCCATCCAAGTACAAGCTCAAATTGGGCGCAAACCCATCACTCCTGATTTAAACGGACAACCAGTTACTCCAAATTTTCAAAAAACAACTACTACAGGAACTAACCCAACGGCTCCCGCTGAAAATAACGCCAACAGCGCAGCACAGCCTGCGCCTCAACCCATCATCATTCAACAAAACTCCGAAAAAAAAGAAATCATCATCAACAAGCCCAAAAAAGGTGACTTTTTGATAGAAGGACTTGCGCAAATCAGTTTCGGGAATGCCCCCCTGATGATTCGATTTGATGACGTGAAACTTCGCTTATTCAACGAAGACAACCGTGTTTATCGTGTGCGCGGAATCATCAATACCACTACTGAAAATCGGACATTTGAAGAATCTCGCGGACAACAAGTAGAAGTTAAAATTACAGACCAAGACATTCACGGGGCCCTAGGAGTTGAGTTTCACCTAAAATCAAAAAATAAACATTTATCACCCTATTATGGTGCCGAAGTCATGCTCATCATGCGTACTCAAGGCATCAAAGGAACCAACACCGATGACGGACGCACCTATAAATTTCAATATTCATACAACGAAACCATCAGCCGCACGGGTATCTACGCCGGCGGATTTGCTGGACTTGACTATTACCTAAATTCAGACTTCTACATCGGCACCGAAATTCAAGCTGGCTTCTCTGCCTTAAACATCCGAAATTCTGGCCAATCAGTCTCCGTGGGCAATAGTCTCATCTCTCAAACAGGCTTTTATTCCGGAAATGAAATGAGCTTAGGCTTCAGTTATTCTCCTGGAATTCGTATAGGTTATAAATTTTAATTCATATTTAACACAGCAATAATAGCACCCTCAAAATTCCAGCGTTGATTTGAAGGATGCAACCTAAACTCGCTGTGTTTGACATGGCTGGAACGACTATCAATGATAACGGACTTGTTCAGCAAGCCGCTGTAAACTCCATGTTCAATATTCTTTCAGTTTCTGTATCAAAAAGAGATGCTGATTTAGTTATGGGTATTCCAAAAAATATTGCTTTTGAAACTCTTTGTAATAAAGCAGGAATTTCAGCAGACGAACATACCATCAACCAACTGGTTAAATACTTCAACGACGAATTAAACTCGCTCTACAGTCATTCTGAAAATTTATCTTTAATGCCTTTTGCCATGGAGTTATTTCAAGCCATGCACAACGCAAATACTTTAATTTACTTAAATACTGGATTCGAAAGATCAGTAGCAACAACCATTATTAAAACACTGAATCTGGAAACAGTGATTGACGGATATATTGGTTCTGATGAAGTTGAGAAAGGAAGACCTAACCCAGATATGATTTTCAAAGCAATGGAGAAAACCAATATTACGAATGCCTTTGACGTCATGAAAGTAGGTGACACTGTAAGCGATCTTTATGAAGGATATTCCGCGGGCTGTAGATATAACATTGCTGTTTTATCGGGAGCTCAAAACTTTGATGAATTATCATCATGTCCGCATACACATATCTTTGAAAATCTGGAACCTATCATTGATTTCTTTAAAAATTAGGTGATTGACGAATACTGACAATCAGTGAAATCAACGCTTAAATCTAAAATTATCACAGCCGTAATTCTCGGCTTGGTTTCGTTAGTTACATATTCTTGTATGTATGCAATCAGAAAACCATTTTCTGGATTTATTTACACTGAATCGCTTTGGGGATGGAACATTAAAAATTGGATGGTCATTGCCCAATTAATTGGTTACACACTGAGTAAATTTTTTGGCATCAGATGGGTGGGACAACTCAAACACCAAAATAGAAGACGTCAACTCATTATTCTTTTGATTTTAGCCTCCATACCCCTTTGGGTGATGCCGTTATTGCCCATTTTTTCATGGCCCATATTGATGCTCTTAAATGGTTTCCCTTTAGGCATAGTTTGGGGAATAGTTTTTAGTTACATCGAAGGTAGAGACTTAACTGAATTCATAGGTGCAATTCTAGCTTGTACATTCGTTTTTTCATCAGGCTTTGTAAAATACTTGACTCTTTTAATACAACAAGAACTAAGTGTTTCTAACATAATCGCAACGGCCATAACATCTGCATTGGCATGCTTTTTAGCCATAATTTTCTCTTTGTTTCTTGATAAAACACCGCCTCCAAATGAGTCTGAAGCCAAGCACCATGCAAAAAGAAAAGAGCTCAGTAAAATCCAACAAAAACAATTCTTCAAGGAAAACTTGAATTTCCTAATTCCCGCTATTCTAATCTATTCTATTCTCACATTCTCCAGAGATTTTAGAGACAATTTCACCGCTGAACTATTAGCAGCAAACCACGATTATAACGGACTGAATATTGCGAAATACGAAACGCTAATCACCCTCGTACTGTTGAGTTGCATTCCCTTTCTATCACTGATTAGAAACCATCTTAAAGCTATCCAAATCACTTTCATAGTTTCTGCATTTGGAAGCTTATTAAATCTAATTGCCCTACAATTATTTGAATTTGAAATTATCACTAGTACCGCCTTTTTTCTCGTGACAGGTTTCGGATTATATGGGGGATATATTCTAATTAACATCAGCATCATGAACAGAATTGTTGGCTTTAGAAAATCACCTGGCAATTGTGGTTTTCTCATGTACTCAGCAGATGCTTCTGGTTATTTAACCTCAATCATAGTGATGTCTATTGCCCTTTTTCAAAATAAAATCAATGTTGACTGGTTTGGAAATTTTAAACTATTAATTGGAATAGGCAGTATTTTAATTACCATAATTTCAGTAATTCCTATGTTCTATTCCTATAAATTAAAACACATCAATGAATAAATCTGTAAACATCGTAGGTGCAGGCATCATTGGATTAGCCTTTGCACGAGCATTTTCACTAAAAGGATATCAGGTAAATGTATTTGAAAGAAATGAAAAAGTTATTGGCTCTTCTATCCGAAATTTCGGAATGGTTTGGCCCATTGGCCAGCATAAAAATGGCATGCTCAACCGAGCAAACCGAACTGCAGAAATCTGGCAAGAAATATGCGAGGAAGCTCACATCTGGTATAAAAAAACAGGCTCGCTGCAACTTTTATGCAGCCCAATTGAAATTACTATGGGACAAGAATTCTATGACGCTGAAAAAGATGCCCGTCCTGAATTAGAATTCTACACGCTTTCTCAGGTTCAATCTTTAGTACCGTTTGTAAATAAACAACACGTTAGAGGTGCGTTATTTAGCCCTACTGAATTGATTGTAGAATCTAGGGAGGCCTTGCGATTATTACCTGAATTTTTAACTTCCAAATATCAGATAAATTTCCATTTTAATACCACGATCATTGACTGCTACAATAATACACTAACTACAAGCGCCGGCCAGAAACATCAAGCCGATCTAACCATTATTGCCAGCGGTTATGAAACCCAATTACTATTCCCTAATGTATTTGAATTGGCTCCTATTACCATTTCAAGTCTCAATATGTTAAGAAGCTACCCCATCAGCGACCAAATTCCAGCGCTTTGCGCAGGATTGAGTTTCTTGCATTATCCTTCTTATGAAGTTTGTAACTCTTGGCAAGAATATCAATCGTATTGCGAAAATGAGTTTCACTTACAAGTTCAAAACGGGGTACATCTATTGATTTCCCAAAATGCTCACGGACAATTAACTATTGGAGATTCTCACCATTACGGAAAACACCATGATCCCTTTCAATCCAACGATATTGACCAAATCATATTAGACTATATGAATCGCCTATTAAACCCAATAAATTTCAACGTTGCAGAAAGATGGACCGGTCAATATTTAAAGTTAACCAATGGAAAAAGTGAGTGGTTTGAAGAAATTCAACCCAATACCTACATTGCAAATGGAACTGGAGGTGCAGGAATGACTTTAGGATGGGGAATGGCCGAAGAATGCGTTGAAAAAATCATCCATTAAGGCATTTTTCAATATCTTTCCAAACATTGATAGGTATTTCAGAATCTAAATCCAGTCGCTTACCTTCATCGTCCCAACGTCGGAGCTGTAAACATTCTTCGAAATAAGGTTGTTCTCTATATTTCTCACTCTCAGCATCGCTCAAGTGGCCACCTTGCAGATGAAAACTATTTAAACTGGCCTGTGACAACTTATCAGAATAACCTGCTTCATTGCTCACCAAATACCTTTTAGCCCAAACGTGGGAATTTATTAACGTTGCCACTTTCTCTGGAAATCCCCATTCCAGTAACATCGTCGCGGCTAATTCCTCGTGCTTAAAGTCTGTTTCAAACTCATTCGAGGGTTCATAGGATAAATGACCAAGATCATGAAGAAAAGCAGCCACCCGAAGTTCCAAACTCGCATTTAACTCAACAGCTAATGTCCAACATTGTATGGCGTGTTCTAATTGGGTTATGTTCTCACCGTAATTCATTTTCCCTTTCTCTTGAAATAGATTTTTAATGGTGTCAATTATTTCATTTTTCATTGGTACAATCATTTTAATTAAAAAAAGGAGGTGAAACAAGTTCACCTCCTTAACCAAACTTAACTATTCTAGAAAAACATCATTTTAGAATCCACATTTCAGCGTTGATGTCGTCTTGACCACCAAACTGAGCGTCTACAGCCGCTTTCCAACTAGCTTGGTTGTTGGTTCTTTCACTAGCAGGATATTGATATCTCAAAGGAATTTTACCACTGTTACCAGTTCCAGGACCGTTTGTAGAAAAAGCAGGGAAGCCAGTTCTCCGATAGTTGAAATATCCTTCCAAGCCGCTGTTCTGGAAGAAAGATAAATACTTCTGAGTAATAATTTGTTGAAGGCCTAAATTACCAGCACCTGCATACTTTACACTCATTTGATTGAAGTAAGCAGCTTCATCAAAATTATAAGTATTCTTGATATAGTCTGAAGAATTGGTTGGGGTTCCACCATTCCTGAAAGCGTAAACATCTAAAGGCCCATTTTTAATTCCATAGAACTCCATACTTGCTTTGATACCCTTAATGTACCAATCAGAAGCACTTTCGCTAATCCAACCTCTGTGTGCTGCTTCAGCGATATTAAAACACATTTCAGAATATCCTACTTGAATACAAGGTTCAGCTACAAAAGTGCGGTACCAACGGTAACGATTATACAATGAGTACTCACCATTCAAAAAGTCACCACCATTGCTCACCTGCATGCGGGTTGACATATCAGCCAAATCCTGATTAGCATCAGCACCAACAAATGACTCAAAATCAGTATAACCTGAACCGGCTTTTAATTTAGCTCCCGAAGGCTCAGCTATGATGAAAGCTCTTGGATCTTTCAAATAAGCCAATGCAGATAAATTAGTTGAAGACATGTTGTAACGCAATGCATCAAAACCATAATTATCCGGGCTCACTGGGTACTTGTTCAATGTGCTGTTATATAGAAACTGCATATTATCAGCATTCGAAGTAAACACAGGGTACTTAGAAGGATTAGAAACAATAGCAGCAAATTTACCTTTAACATTCAAATCGGCATCAGACTCCTTGTTGCTCAACGACATCAAAACCCTTAAGGCAAATGTGTTATTCAACTTCTGCCAAGCCATCAAATTATTGTTGAAATAAATATCCCCATTAAAGGCCATTTTCCCTTGGTTTGCTAATTCAGTCATGTCAGCGTTAGCTTCTTCCAACCAAACCAAAACTTGCTTGAATACCTCTTTCTGAGAATCGTATTTTGGCAAGAAGTTATCTGTTTTCAAAGCTTCAGACATTGGAACGTCTCCAGTCAACATGGTCATTTGATAGTATAAATAGGCTCTAAAAAACTTTCCCAAAGCAGAATAAGGATTGACATCTGGATTTCCCACACGTTTAGCTTCCTCTTCCATTTTGATGACATTTTTTAAAGTAGTAAATGACCAACTTGCACCACCCCAATTGTACTCATTATTTCCGTAGTAATTGTAGTTGCAAAGATTGTATTGACATATTCTAGCATCACCACCCCATGGGCGCTGATTGATAGAAAAGCATATTCCGTTCAACACCAAGTCAGGTGTTACTTGCGTTGGGCGATTAGGATCTTTATCCAATCCATCCACTGAACAACTGTTCATTGATACAACCAATGTAACTGCTGCTGCTATTGCAAAAATTATTTTTTTCATGATTAATTATAATATGAATTAGAAGGTCAAATTGATGTTCACACCATATCTTCTCATAGTTGGACTCTGAAGAGCTGAATAACCTGTCATTCCAGGGAACTGATCTAAGTCAAGATCATGCAAACCTTTAGCGAAGTAAATTAAATTTCTTCCCACCAAAGAAACAGATGCTCCTTTGAAAGTCTTACCCATCATACTTGAAGGAATGTTATAAGTGATGGTCAACTCACGCAACTTCATGTAATCTTTCTTCATGATATTCGCTTCAAACTGACCATAATAACGACTGATATAATCTTGTAAATAGGTTTGAGTTTCATTATTCTTGAACGCCAATTCTTCGTAATTGGTAATTTCACCCGTAATTGGGTCATACTTGATGCTACCAGAAGCAACTTGTACACCTTCACCCAACCAAGTTTTTTCTCCACGAGTATCTGCTTCACGAGCGTTTGCCATTGAATTGCCATTGGCATCGGTTAAATTATCTTGAACAGTCTCAATGTGACGACCACCACGGAAAGTTTGACGTTGAATTTGGTTTACAACCAATCCGCCAATTCTACCGTCAAATTGCAATCCCACCGTAAAATTCTTGTAGGTAAACTGGTTGTAAAAACCAATCACTAAGTCAGGCAATGTATAACCTTGGAACTGACCTTTAGGCAATACAATTGGTCTTCCACCCGCATCATTTATCAAATTACCATCTTTATCGCGAGCAAAACCATTTGTGTATAAAGCATCAATACGGTCACCAACCTTCAAGAAACGGTTACTTGAGTTATCACTTACAAAGTAGTTCGCTGAAATTTGATTTACATCACCATATACGGCTGTTAAGAATTCTCTGTAACGAGACAAATTCAACATACTGTTCCAAGCTAAAGAACCCTGTTTACGAGCCTTGATTACATCTCCTTTGAAACTTACTTCCCAACCTTTACGTTGAGTTTCAATTCCGTTAACCACTTGGTTGGTGTAACCAGTTGCTTCAGAAATTGTACGAGAGAAAATACCTGGACCGTCATTGTAAACATAATAAGTTGCTTCAACGCTCAATCTATTGTTGAACATACGAGCCTCAGTTCCAAATTCAAAGTCTACACGCTCAAATGGAGCCAAACTTGCGTTAGGCAACACGTTGGTGTAGTTGGCAGAAGGCTTTCCATTGTATAATAAAGGCGTATTGTAGATACCAGAATTCACATACGCAGGACCGTCGTAGGGCGTAGAGTAATTTGACCCATAACCCAAAGTACTACCCGCTTGAGAAACCAATGGAGTAGTCAAACCACCTTTTACTTGTGCAAAAGAAGCACGGAACTTCAAGAAATTCAATGTCTTTGACTTTAAATTGGTGAATAATTCGGTTGGTAAGAATGATAAAGAAGCAGATGGATAAATAAATGAATTGTTGTCAGCAGGCATGGTAGAAAGTTGGTCCATACGGGCACCTAAGTTTACAAAGATGTACTTATAACCTACGTCAGCTAAAGCATATAATGAGTTAACAGCCATGCTCGAATTGAAGTTGAAAGATCTAACAGGGTTAGCGCTATTAGCAAAGTTGTAAACTTCAGGAACGTTCAAATAGTCTGTAGTTGTCCAGCTACTGGTGTAATTAAAATCACGACGGTTACCTCCAAAAGAAGCGTGAATGTCTAAATCACGACGTTTTTTAGTGTAATTAAATAAAAACTCGTTGTTCATTTCGAACATTGCTCTTCTGTCTTCGCGGTAATCACCTCTGTTCTCTTCTCTACCATATGGGTGAGCACTGAAAGGCATTTTTTCTGTGCGCAATACATCATAAGTAGTTGCAGATGATCTAACCATCAAGTTCAAATCTTTGGTAATATCATAGTCAAAACTAGTATACCCATAAAGATCGTTCTTATAATGTCCGCGTAACCACTTGTATGCTACGAACCAGGGGTTCTGATAACGCTTGTACTCAGAGTGAACAGATTGAACACCTTCTTTACCAGGCTGCCAAATTCCGCGAATGTCATCTGACATCACATCCCAATCAGCTCCTTGCCAAATTACAATGTTATAAATTAGAGAGTTTGGACCGTAAACTACATCATTGATGTTATCTGTTGCTTGACGGTTGTAGTTAACCGTTGCATTCATTCTGAATCTATCAGAAAAACGAACGGTATTTGATATATTGAAGGTATTGCTTGATAAACCAGTATTTGGAACAATACCTTGTTGATTCAAATTACTGAAAGAGAAACGAATATCAACCTTATCTGTAGATGAAGCAATGCTAAAGTTATTGGTATTTAAAATTCCAGGTTGTAGAAATCTCTGTAAGTTATTCTTTCCGCGAGCTACAAAAGGAGTCGGGGTACGCTGACCAGTAACAGGATCAATAGGACTATCGTATTGAGCCAATAATTGACCGTTTAACTTTGGACCCCAAACATCATAGTCGCCGTCATTAGTTCCACCGCCTAATCCGTCAACAAATGAATAGTTACCGTGGTCACCAGGTCCGTATTCATCCTGAACCTTTGGAATGGTTAAAAATCCATTTTCAATCATAGTAGATGAGTTAAAATCTACTGAAATACCGCCCTTGGTTCCTTTTTTAGTAGTGATAACAATAGCGCCATTTTGTCCTCTGTAACCGTAAAGTGCAGCAGCAGCCGGACCCATCAAAACAGAAACTTTCTCGATGTCATCAGGTGATAAGTTGTAAGCATCAGAGTTGATCGGAATACCATCTACTACATAAAGAACTGATTGACCTCTTCTGATATCACTTCCACGAAGTACCACTTGAGAAGTACCTAACAATTCGGCGCTTTGCCCTATGGTCAAACCTGCCACTTTACCCACCATGTTATCTAACACGTTGGTCTCTCTTGCTTTGACTAAGGATGCACCTTTAATTTCAGAAACGGCAAAACCTAGTTTCTTTTTGTCTTTCTTGATTCCTAGCGCTGTAACTACTACCTCTCCAACATTTGCCGTGTCAGAATCTGTAGCTGTTACTTGAGCATAGACACTGTTCGATGCAACTGCCATGGCTACACACGAAATCAGTGTTTTGGTTTGTAACAAATAATTTGGTTTCATTTGGTTGAGTTTGTTTTTCAAATCAACCACCCCAATGTTACGATAAGCGACCTTAAATATTATCCAATAATAAACAACAAAAAATTAATATCGAACCCTATAATTTGAATTTATTAAATATAATTAATCATATATTTAATTATATATCAATATTTTAAGAATTTATATATAAAATTAAAATTAAAATTGAATCATCAAATTAATACTCCTACCAGGCATCAAAACACCACTTCCATGTACCTTAACAATTTCATTACTTATATTTTGTACACCAGTAGCAATTCGGACATTGTTAAGTAAAAATTCTAACCCAAAATCTAACTGAATAAAACCAGCCGTACCGTGTGTACCAATTCTATTGTCAGAGATATCTCCAGCTGCCAATCTTCTTTGAAAACTCGAAGCTAAATACCGAATAAAAATCCGGTTTTGTTGTTTTTTCCCGTAAAGGTAATTCATTTGAATCAACCCATTAATAGGTGGAATTCTTCGCATAGGCTCAACCTTTGTCAAATTGTCTCCTATGGCTTGCGAATAACCTGCTTTTATGTGCAAATTAGAACTAATGCTAATTTCCGTATAACACTCAGCCCCTTGAATGATAGCCCTCTCAACGTTCTCTTTTTTATACACTTGATAGCCCTGAATTGAATCGGTTCCCACCTTTACCCGTGCAATTACATTGTATAGATAATTCTGATAAACTGAAAAATTGAACTTAATAAAATCAGAACTCCATTTTAATCCAATCTCGTGGTTGTTTGAATACTCAGGTTTCAAATCAAATTGCGGAATTTCATACCTAAAATCAACAATGCCTAAGGTTCCCAAATCGTCAATATTAGGTGCCCTAAAACTTCCAGAGTAATTACCAAACAACCTCAATTTACTCAGCAAATTCGAGGAATTCCTTGAAATTGCCGATGATATACCTATTGTATGAACAAGAGCCCAATTACGATCTCTTATCAATCCAAGATCTTTTTCAGAAACTTCAGTTTGTGTTGATTGAAAGCGACTACCCAAAGTTATATCAACCCATTTAAAATCTCCTTTTGCCATCAAATAAACCCCTTGTTGCAACATCATTGAATTATCTGGGTATAAACCACGCTTCAATTCTTGAGCACCGGAAGAAACATTGGTTAAAATTCTTGACGAGCCCACCTTATCGTAGTATGCCTCATATCCTGAATTAATTAACCAGAATTTTCTAAATCGATGATTCAACTCCGTTAGAAAAAATCCGGTATTAACCTCGTCTTTTTCATTAGATGTTGTCAACGAAAGGTTTTTCCTTGCAGATCTTTCTTCCAAAGTATGTATAACACCCGTTGTGAACTTCAAATTAGTTCTATTACCCAATTCAAGGAACCTGCGAGCATAGGCCAAATTCCGAGCTTGAAGATCCATTTGGTTTACTTCGAAATTCTCTAAGGCCACTTTGTGATAAACAGGAACATTAAATTGTTGATTGCTTTGATAAGCAAACTCCCATTCTCCATTGGTGGCCTTTAAACGCAATTTTAAATCCCCGTTAAATTCCTCATACCCTGTGGGATTCTGACGACCCACATTTCCCCCACCAACAAGATCTCCAAAGTGCCTAAAAGTAATACCAGCGGTAACAGCAACTTTATTGCTTGCTGCGTCTAGGTATAGTCTTTGGGACCCTTCTATTGTTGGGGACATGAATCGTGTAATGCCGCCTACCTTAGTTACTTTAAATTTGCCAGGTTCAGAATTAGAGACCGAACTAGAGAATTCTGGCCTTCGATAATAAACAACCAAAGCTCCACCTATAGCATCGCTCCCATATTGTACACTGCCTGTTCCCAGAGCAAGATCCACCTGTGAAATTGCAAAACCATCTAAGGTATTTAAATATTGATTAGGACCATATCTGAATGTACTGTTGTTCATTCGGATGCCATCCACAAGAGTAAGAATCTGATTTCCCGTTACACCTCTCAAATAAGGCGACCCACCTCCATGATTGGTTTTCTGAACTTGTATTCCCGGTATCTCGGCCAAAGATTCTGGCAAGGTCCTATGAAAAGTCCCTGTTACTGGTTTTTTTAAAGCATAACATGTAAATGACGACTTTTGCGCGCCTTCACCTGCTCTGAAAGCAACATGAACCGTATCAATTAACGAAGTCAGATCTTCAACATTATTAGCCGATTGCTGAGTTTGGGCCACCAATATCGAAGGCAGAAAAATAAATCCCAAGAAAAACCTAATGAACATCCGTTTAAATTATTCTATAAATGCAGCTCTGCGTACCGCTGGAACTTCGCTTTTCTCTCCGCGAACGTATTTCCATAGTACCTCATTCATAATGAACTCATCTGCCTCATCTTCTCGGTCTAACTTCAAGAGATTGCTTCTATCCATCAGGTATGAAGTTGACTTTGGGTTGGTTTCTGAATTGAGTTCATTTAAGTTGATTCTAGCGGGTTCGGATTGAAATCCCCCGGAAATAAGAGTGTCAGAAAAACAACGCCACATAGAAACAGCTCCGGCATCGTATTGACTCATAGGCGGCATCCCCAAAATCAACTCCATCGTTCTTAACATAGACGAAGTAGTGTAATGTGTGTGATCTATGAACTTGCGTTTCACAAATCCTCCTGCGACATAAGCAGTAGAACGGTGGGCATCTACGTGATCAGGTCCATTTTGAGCATCGTCTTCTAAAATAAATACCGCTGATTCATTCCAAATGGGTGATTTTGATAAATATTCAACGAATAGACCCACAGCTAAATCATTATCAGCCACATGCGCAAAAGGTGTAGGCCTACCCTTTCTTACACCTTCGGTATGATCATTGATGAATCGCAAAGTACTTAACTGAGGAACAGCATTAATGGCCAACAAAGAATCAAAATCACGTTTCCACTGCCAAAATCTCAGACTGTCTTTGATCGATTCATCCCAAGAAGTAAAATACTTGCAAAAATGTCCTTCCAAAACGGGTATGTTTGGTTTGTAATCATCTGCAAATTCGCCATAAGTTCTATAGGAGATATTCGCTCTTTTAGCGTGATCCCAGATAAACCCTTTATGAGGGTGTGCAATTTTCCACTGTCCTTCGTAAACATATTCTCCGCCCTTACCACCATAACTCGTGGGCCAGGTTTTTTCGGTGTAGTCATTTGCAATGGCGCCAGTACTCCAATTGTGACCATCGGCACTTACCTCAGCATCTACATAAAAATTATCCAAAAGCACGAACTCGCGAGCAAGTTTATGTTGATTTGGAGTGATATCGTCCCCAAAAAGCAACAAACTTGTATCGCCATTTCCTCCTTCAATATCACTCAAAACTTGATCGTAGGTTCTATTCTCTTTTATGATATAAAATACATATTTGATGGGTGATTGCTGCCCCAACACCGCTGGAATTGGATTTCCTTTAGGAATCAAGGAATCTGCATTTTCACGAGATTTCCGGTAAGGAATGTTCTCTATACAAAGGGTGGTACTTGAACGTAAATCTTCCGCCTCATCAATTTCATTTAAGGGTATAATTTGTAAACTGCCCCTGAAGAGTGAACCTATATACTGGACTGGCAAGGCCTTGATACCTCCTTGATAGGTTACCTGATTTCTTTTTGCTGTTGGATTTGGACCCTTGGGATTTGCAGCAGATGAAACCCCTTTTCCATTGGCAACAAACAAACCAGCACCGGCTATATTCACTTGAGTTGGATACCAACCCGTTGGCAAAAAGCCTAAAATCTTAGTCTCAGACCGTTCCCTTACATCAAATACAGCCAGATTGTTGTTGTCTGCATTTGCTACATATAATCTCCCGTTATTCATACACAAACCATTGGGTGTTGAACCCGTAGGTGCATCGCGTTCAATGGCGGTATTCAAAATCTCAGAAACTCGACCTTCCTGACCATCATAAATATGCACACTATTATCATTACCACAAGCCACAAAAATCCGATCGGTCAATTGATCATATATTAATTCATTGGGATTTGACCCAACTTTCACTCTTTTTGATATCTTCAATGTGGAGGGATTCACTAAAACCAAATTTTCAGATCCCCATTCTGTAAGTACCAATTCAGAATTCTTGACAGAAATCGGTTTTCTTGAATCTCGAGGCTTCAACAAAATAGCATAACCCGCAGATTTTAATTTCGCACTAAGGAGTATTTTCTTAGATTTCAAATCAACGGCATAGATGGATGAATCTTCTTTGGTCACTGTGTACAAAACCTTTTCATCGGCACTTAAAACCATTCCAACAGGAGAAATTCTTGTGGGCCAAGGTTTACCCAAAAAAAGAGTATCTATTCTTTCGAGTTTGCCGTTCGAAAATTCAAACTTTTCTATCCAATTATTATTACCGCCACTTACAAACAAATGATTGCCCGCGTTATTAAAACACATTCCATAAAAGGTTTTATTTACAGGCATACTATCAACAACTTGGTGCGAAAGCGCATCTATAACCATGATTGAATGATCACTTTGTCCGGCATTTTGCACTAAGATCCATTTCTGTGATGGATGCACCAACATCTTGAGCGGTAAATCTCCCACCCTCACTTGCTTTCCTATGGGCGACAAACTCCAACCGTTGGGTAGTTCTACTTTGGTTGGACGTAAATTCGTTTGACCCAAGAGCGATGACAACAACGACATCACAAACGTTAGGGCAAGGACTATTTTTGGATTTCTCATTTTATTTTTGTATATTAATAAATCTTTCATCATCCATGGGTTCACTCATTTGAATTTCCCTCCAAGGTATGTTTCGGTTGTATTTTTTGATGGCTACATTTGGATCAAATATGCGGGTATCGCTCTTCTCCAAATGATAAGATGTAAAATCAGGTTTATCTGTAAAAAAGTCCCCCAATAAAGTAGAAGTTAGGTCAAACTGATTGACCGGATTGATACCCAAAAGGGTATACATGGTTTTCAATATAGACCCAAAGTTTGCATGAGTTTTTGATACATATCCTCTCTTTACATAAGGTCCTGCCATCATCAATATACTTCGATGTGCATCTATATGATCTACACCGCCCTGTGGGTCATCTTCAGTCACAATGACCAACATATTTTTCCAATATGGAGTATTTGATAAAAACTGCAGCATCCTACCCAATGCCAAGTCATTGTCAGCAACATATGAATGCACAAATGGATATCCGTCTTGGGGCCTAGGACCTGTGGTATGATCATTGGGCAATTGAATGGTAATCACCTGCGGCATGGTGTCTTTTCCCGACAACCATTTCTCAGTAAATTCCTCTTCAAATTGCTCTACCCTGAACTGATCAGGAATGTTCATATTGTAACCTGCATATTTTCTCGAAGTAGAAGGATAAATAGCCGAAGGCATGGGGTATGCAACAGGCATAGCCGTTCCATTCGCTGTGTCATACCACTCCTCTTGTACGTCAGTATACTCATTGGCTTCCCCGAAATTATATACCGATACATTATGGCGCTTCAAAGCTTCCCAAAATCCACCTATCTCATTGTAATCTTCTGGATCCTGTGCACCAGTTGTTCTAGGGAAGATTCTTCCAGGTGCCGGAGAAAATATCCTGTAAGAACCTGAATTCGCTGAATTGGTCTCAACATACTCATTGGGAATGGTGCCCATCATCCAATGGTGCCCATGAATTGAAGCGTCGCTGTCGCAATAAAAATTATCTGACAATGAAAAGGTAGTCGCAATTTTCTTGTGATTGGGAGTTATTCTCACTTTCTCAGCATTTAGTAAAGCCTTCAGCATCAAGGTATCTAAACCGTACTTCTTCAAAAGCAAATTGAATTCTTCCGCTTTGAGAGGATTATCACTCAATAAAGACAATTTTTCTAACACGTCTTTTCGAATTACCTGCTCACAATCCACACCAAATCTGGCCAACGTAGAATCACCCTTAACTTGAGATAACTGACCAAAAACCTCATCAAAAGTTCTATTTTCCTTGGTTATGTAAACTACATGTGCAATGGGTGAATTTCCCTTTTTTAACCAATTAGCTGATTTAAGTTGATTACTATCTAATTCACTGGTTTTTTTAAACGTATTTCGGAGGCAAATCTCACTGCCTTCTTCCCATTGTGCTTGACTTGTTAGAGAAATTCTTTGCAACAAACCCAATTGTATGTCACCCACATAGGTTCCTTGTGCCGGAGCTTTGAATCCCATGCCACCATTAGGCCCTGCTCCATATCCCCTAGCAGAGGTCACCAATATTTGATTCTTAACTCCTAAATATTTCACTCTCGTAGCACCCCAACCTGAAGGTAAAAAACCCAATACCTTTCTTGTATCAAGATTAATACAAGCCACTGCGTTGTATCCCAATAAAGCCACGAATAATTGTTTGTTTTTGCGATCTACATCTAATCCGTAGGGGAAGTATCCTCTAACACCATCCAAAACTGAACCCGTTTGGATCGATATATGTTCTATCACCTTACGCTTCTTGAGATCAATCACGGCAATTTTATCGTTTTGAGTTAATGACACGTAAGCATAACCACCATAACATACCAAGGAACTAGGGTGAGACCCACCCACAATTTCAGCATCTTCAACCATCTCCCCAATTCTATGACCGGTTTTGATTGTTTCAATCAAACTGTTTTTCTTGATATCTATCATAGAAACCGTCATCGATTCCATATTATCTGCTGCACCGAGCCCCGGAATTTTACGGCCATTCACCCATACGCCAGTATCAGATTCTGAAGTATGAGCACCATAGGGCGGAAAATGCAAATAGGCACTATCCTTGTTGGTTGGAGTCACCCCAGGAACAAGCGAATATTGATAGACCCCTACATTGGAAAACAACACGTATTTGCCATCTTCTGATATGGTCAACCCGAAAGGAATTCGGCCAGTTGGAAAGGACTTCAATAACTTTTTACTTTTCAATTTGATTCGATACACCGATTTCCAAGCTCTATCCAACACCCACAATTCATTTCTTTTTGCATCAAGTGCTATATCGGTTATAAAAGCTTCTTTTGGTGTATCGGGATGAAAACTGCCAACATCAATAGAGTCAACTACTTTTTTCAATTCGCAATCAAAGAACCAAAGCATCCCTTTATCACCGCCTCCAATCACCGCCGTTTTATTGTCTGGTAAGAACTGAATTCCAATAAAGGTTGCATTTCTTACCACATCCAAACCTGAACCATCAAACTCAGGGAAACGCTGAATATTCAAAGAATCTTTTGATAAATCTACTAAACTGATAGCGTTACTGTGAGCTATAATTGCCCAATGTTCATCTGCCGAAACGGCTAAACCGTAGGGAGCTCTTGTAATACTTTTACACTCTCCAGACGGAGAAACCCATCTACCTGATGGGAGTACTGAAATACCATTGGGATTTATCTCGCAATATTGATTCTTTCCGGGGACTTCAATACCATTTTGAGCCTCAATACCCTCATTGACCATAAAACAAGCCACCAAAAAACTAAAATTCCAAATCTTAAGAATCAGTCTAATTACCATCTCTCAATAATCCGAATTGAATTAAAACTAGTTGTTTCGCTGATTATAAGTAATTGTTAGGTTAAATACCTGTAGTTAACATTCCACTAATAGAAAAAAGGTAAAATAACATATAGATTAAAGAAATAGTCCTATTTTCGCTCACTATGAGAAAAATTCTATTTGGTTTGGCTCTGGCCATTGCGGGAACGACTGCGGCGCAGAATTACAATCCCAACTCAAAAAACACCCTTGAGGTCAATATCAACCTTCAAACAGGCACCAGCCCTATAAGCTTCGATGCTCCTAGCCTTCGCCTAAGAAGATTCATCAAAGACGATCTCGCTCTTAGAGCTTTGGTGGCCGTTTCCACATTCTCTAACACAGACCGTATTTATGATGCAGGCAATCGCGCCAATTTTGGCATCACCACACAGAACAACTGGAATTTCAACATTGGTGTGGGCGTAGAAAAACACATAAAATCTACCGAAAAACTAAGCGCCTATATTGGTGGTCAAGTTATGTTCGCTACGGGTGGAGGATCATTTAAAGGAACCAACACCACCAACGGTTTCAACTATGTCTCAGGAGGTGAATTTAAAAACTCTATTTCTGGGGGATTTGGATTCGGACTTATGGGCGTTTTTGGAGCAGACTACTATTTCACCAAAAACATCTACGTAGGAAGCGAAATCTCTTTCGGCTACACCTACCAATTCAACGGATATCAACTCAACTGGAATAATCAAACAAACACCGCCACCGAATCAAAACTCACCACTTCCATGGGCCTCGGCATTGCCGTTAATCCAGGCGTGAGATTGGGTGTGAGGTTTTAGTCCTTGGTCCTTGGTCCTTGGTCCTTGGTCTTTGGTCGTTGGCTAACAGCTTTCAGCTGTCAGCGGGCAGCTATCAGCCGACAGCCGACAGCCGACAGCCGACAGCCGACAGCCGACAGCCGACAGCCGACAGCCGACAGCCGACAGCCGACAGCCGACAGCCGACCACCGACCACCGACCACCGACCACCGACCACCGACCACCGACCACCGACCACCGAACACCGAACACCGATCACCGGCTACCTCACAACTATTCCCCACTCCACAAAATCGGGTTCGTCAAAGATGAATTTGCGGCGAAAATGGGTTTTAAAACGGGTGCGCAACTCTACATGTTGTGACAATCGGTAATCTAAACCTAAGCCTTGATAAAACATGGGTTTGGTAGAGGTTATTGGGCGTAAAACGTAAAAGCCAATATCTGTTCGAAGAGCTATTCGGCCCATCAATATGAGGTTTCCTGCTCGAAGGGTGACTTCTGAGTTTTGAGGATATTTGAGCTCTGTGGGTTGACCGTTTGATTTGTAAAAGTAGGTTGGATCCGTGATCCATTCCAAACCTACATCCCAAGCCCGACGATTGGTTTTTTGGAACCGATAGGCAGCGTCAAGATTCCAAATTAAGTGAGTGCGATTGTAAAGCAGGCTGTGTTGTCTAAGGCCGAGTTTTAGCCCCACGCTGAAGGGATAGGCAAAAAACTTCCGCTTCACTCTATATATAGGTTGGATTTTTCGTGATTTGGGCGAGAACACCAAACCAGCGAAGCCCATTCCTTGATTGAAATTGAGGCTTGGGAACCTACTATTGGCCGAATTAATGTTGAACAAACGGTAGCCCGCTTGAATGGCCAACGAAGACGAAATTCCGAGTTTGAAACCGGCTTCGGCTTCCGTTCTGATAGACGATTTTGTAGCAAATCCGTAGCTCAATTGTCCATAAACGCCAAAAAGATCTGCGAATGCATAGGTGACACCAAAACGGGGAGAGATGTGTGCCACGGGAATCGGAGTTAATAAGTTCATATAGGTTCCGTAACCCAATTCTACACCGAGGTAGGGTGTTAGAAATCGTTTTTTCTTCTTGGAAAATCCTTGTTGTCTTTCGAGGAAAGCTTCCCAATCGGCTCCCAATTTTATAGCTGCAGAATTACCAGATGCAGCAGCTAGATTGATAAATAGGTCACGTTGTGAATCTAGGCGTAAAAACGTCCCCAGAATGAAAAAAAGTAGAGCAAAAAAAGGCTTCATGACTGACCTTCTTTAGCGGCAAAATAATTGGCGTAAAGAAAGAAGAAAACCGAATATAACGGCGAGGCAATTAGCCCGATAATATTGTTATAAATGGCTTGAAGGGATGATATTTCAAAGGCAAATTGCCTAAAAAAACCAATCAATAGACAAACTATGTCTAGGGCAGCTAGGAAAACCCAAAACTGCATAGGATAGGTGCCCTTGAGGGACTTTTTAAGGTGCAAATAATTTATAATTGCAATAGAATAGACCGCTATCTCTCTGACTAAAAATCGAATAGGACCAGATTTAAACAAGCCTCCATCCCAAATAGATTGAAGAATGAATTTTTGATTGACATAGTAATAGGCAATATAAATGACCCAAGACGCCGCGAACCAAGGAAAGTACCGGAGAAACTTCTGGGTTAGGCTCTTCTCTTGAGGTAAATCAACCATAGGGCAAACATAATGAGATAAACTACGATTTGGAAGACTGTTTTGTGAAAGAATTCGAAACTCTTGGGGTCCCAAGTGATGATTTGGAGCAACAAAGAAACCCTTAATACGTTGGTTCCGAATAAAATGATGACACCAATGATAGAGTAAAGTGCTTTTCTTTTCCAGGGGATATCTGGGAAGATTAAGATAAAAGCCACGTAAAGATAAAAAATATCCCATCCGTTACAGGGCCACCCAATGAATATTCTACCCACCGAATCTTTGACGTTGTAACAAACGTAGTTGGTTGCGCCATAATGTTCACCGTAAATCTTGGAAGGTTCACCCGAAATAAATGCAGATACCCTTCCGCTGGCAGAAGCCAATATTCGGGTGAAGAAATTCTGCACTTCATAGTGATCTGCAATGAAGATCCAGCCAAAAATAGCAATGATGGCATTGCGAAGAAACAGTTTTTGTTCTCTCGAAAGCTGAGGAAGATTATTCAGAAGAGCCATTTCAGGCAAAGTTACCTAACCGGGAAATAACTCTTGCAATTTTTTGTATCGGTAATCAAAAATATTCTTAACCTTGGCATGCACAAACAAAGCTCCAGCAATGTCACCCAAGATACTTTTTCCGATATCGTAGTGCAGAATATCAGTCATTTTTACCCCGCCCTCAACTTCCTCGAAGTGGTGTTCGTGGTGCCATATATTGTAGGGACCTTTGCGCTGCTCATCTACAAAAAACTGCCTATCTTTAATGTGTGTGATCTCGGTACACCAATCCATCTGAATGCCCAAAAGCGGACTAATCTTGTAGGTAATAAACAAACCCTCATACATCTTCTCTGGCACTTTCGAAGTGATTTTGAAGGTCATATCTTCAGGGGTAATTTCGTTCAAGTTCTTAGGCGACGAAAAAAAGTCCCATGCCAAATCGAGGCTGATGGGCAGAATTTGTTCGGTATATATTCTTCTCACGTTAAACTAACAAATGTTAGTGGGTTTGGTTTTTATTTCAGCCATCAGTAGTCAGCTGTCAGCACTCAGCACTCAGCGGTCGGCGGTCAGCTTTCAGCGATCAGCGGGCAGCGGTCAGCGGTCTGCGGTCAGCGATCAGCACTCAGCACTCAGCACTCAGCCGTCAGCCGTCAGCGGTCTGCGGTCAGCTTTCAGCGGTGGCTATGCCGAAAAGCTGCACCGAAGGTGCCAAGCAACGCAAAGGGCAAGTCCTAGCGAAGCGTGAGTCCCATAGTCACAGACAAAGCCATCAGCCAAGGACCAAGGACCAAAGACTAAAAACTAAGGTCTCATGACCGACATCAGTTTCAACTGCTCTCTAGCGATGTCGTTCCAGCGGTGCTCATCTGGGGTGGCGTGCCACCATAAATCGATCATATGTCCCTCGTAAAAAACGATGTATCTGCGCCCTGTGATGACGGTTTTCTTGACGAGTTTGAGCATTTCATTGTTGTAGATTTCACATTTGACGGTGTAACTCAACGCGGGCCGACCCCAAAGACTGTCGCATTCCAAAAAGCCAAGTTCTACATTTTTATAGGCATTCTGGAGGGCCGCCATGTGCTTGGCTTGACTGTCAGCGCCAAACTTGAAAACAATATTGGAAATAGTGTCGTTCTTGATATCTTTCAGGAACTGCGCATGAGTGGCATCACTCCAGGTGCGAGGAACGGGAAAGTAAATGCGCATTTCGAAGTGTGTTGCTTGCGCATCAAAATCATTGACGCCTTTGCTTTTGTGCTTGAAGAAAAACCCACGCGGATTCACCTGATTGACTGTTTGGATGTGCGGATGCACCGATTTCATCTGCAACAGGGGAGCTGGAGTTTCAACTTGCGCTTTACTCTTGCTTGGGGATTCTTCTGCAGGTGGCAATTTCCCGTACTGTGCCCATGCTAAATTAGTCAACATAAAAAAAGCCGCCAAGAATCTCAGAGATTTCATTGGCGGCAAAGATAATGTACTACTATCAGCTTTCAGCGGACAGCCGTCAGCGGTCAGCCTTCAGCGGTCAGCTTTCAGCGGTCAGTCGTCAGCGATCAGCCGTCAGCCGTCAGCCATCAGCTGAAAGCTGATAGCCCTCTAAACTCTTAACTCTAAACTCTTAACTCTCCCCTCTACTCCCCCCTGGTCAGACTCACATATCCATGCCTCGTCCACTGACTCATGATCTCGCACTCTGCCGGCGTGAGGCTCAGCGTTTCAGTTAGTTCACCAGTAATTCCGTTAGCGAAGATGGTGCCAATGGTATCAATCTCCCATCGAAGCATGAGCCGGTCCCAATGAAGACTTCCTTCGCACACCAACACCCCCGATGGGCGATAAAAATGTGCAATGATAACCTCCTCACCTCCGCCCTCTCCGCCATTATTTCGGTCCTTTGGCGGACGCGTCCCTCCACCACCTCTGTCTTTTTCGGGGGATGTTTTTTCGGGGGATGTTTTGACGGCGATTGTTTCTAAGGTGGACATTGGCATCCAAAATTACAATGGAAAACTTCAAATCATATAATGTTTATTTTCAATTATTTAAACTTCGATTTTACATGTTTAGAATATTTCACTTTACATATTTGGAGTTTTCTACTTTACAATTTTTTAGAGAGTCTTATTGGTACATTTTGATTGATGATAATTACATAAATCTTATTTGAAGATTCAATTTGAAATAAAAATTCCCGTTTTCCTGATAGATTTTTCCAAAGTTGTATCTTGAAGTACTGGGTGTTTCAAGACGGGAATTATTAAATAGGTAATTTTCAAACTCATTTTTGTGGTAAATATGATAACAAAGAACGTCACCTGTTTCTTTTACAACTAAATAACCGCCGTTTGCCTGATAGTTGCCGTCCCACACCTTACTTGGGGTCATTCCCAACGCGACATCAGTTAAAAACTTCTTCATTTTATACGCATAGAATGAATGAGAATACCTGTTGTCGTATCCCAATGGATTACTAATGGCTATTTTCTCACAGATCTCTACAAGGTTCTTGTTATTGTATTTATATCCAAATATCAATAATTCCGCAATGATGTCGGGCAACCTACTATCAATCAAAATTAAATTATTTTCAAAAATTGGCTCTTCAATTCTGACAAATTCTAGGTAACCACCAACTTGATAAATTTGATTAACTCGATCAACAACTTTTGATTTCGTTTCGATAAAATTTATATCAAATAAATTATTCAGATCTTGAATATTATGACAAACTTTAAAAATAAAATTAGTTCCATTTCCTGCATTCAACAATGTAGATTCACTACCTAATTTTGATTTTATACTAAATCCAAGATCAACATTTGACGATACATGTTGATCATAGACAACAATTCGTATATCAGTCTTTGAGGTAGATTTTGCTTTCAGCGAATTACAATAAATTGAATCTAAAAATGATTGGATTTCGGGCAATATAAAGGCCCCATTTTCCTTCTTTATTGCGGCAAGCAATTTTCCAGCTTGTTCTGAAAATACGGCTACATTTATTTTTAATGGTGCTTTTTCATTTCCAGAAATCAAAACAATCTCTCCATCTATTTCATACTCAAAATTTCCACCACTCTCCTCCCTAATAATCTTAATAATTGGATAAAAAATTTCTTCTACTCTATTTAAATTACCATCACCCAATAACAATTCACCATCACCCAATAACTTTAAAAGTGTATAAATTTCACTCCATTCACCTTTGTTTCCCTTTAGCATAATTCTAACTTTCTTAAAATTTCAAAAGCCGTTGCTCGAATTGCTGGAACTGCGACAGAATTACCAAATTGTTTATACGCACTTGCATCAGAAACAGGTATAATAAAATTATCAGGAAAACCTTGAAGTCTAGCCCATTCACGAGGAGTCATTTTTCTGATACCTAATTTATTTACTTCTCCTTTGATTTTTGTTGTTGGAGTAAAGTCAGTAATTCGATCATCTACAACCAAATTCCTTTCTCTTCCCATTCCGCCGCATACAACAGCATTCGCCACCTCCAGATCACCTATAATCTGATATCCAAATCCATTTCCTTTCTCCTCATGCCGCTTCTTATGATTTTCTAATGTCCATAAATATTGCGTTGACAAGTAATACCTAGTATCAACTGGCTTCGATTCCCTTATATCTATAAAGCTCAACCGATCTGAATATGGTTCTGGGTAACGAAAAAATTCATCCTTAATATAATTCTTGTGAAAAGCAACGATATAAATTCTTTCTCTGTTTTGAGGAACTCCATAATCCCTAGCATTTATTATTTGAGGATCGGGAACATAATAATTCAAATCCTCTCTGAGTACATTCAAAATAGTCGCCAAGGTCTTACCCTTATCATGATTTCTTAATCCCTTGACATTTTCCAGAAAAACTGCTTTGGGTCTTTTTCTTCTAATGATTTCAGCAACATCAAAAAATAAAGTCCCTCTAGTATCTTCGAACCCTCCTCTTCGCCCAGCAATAGAAAATGCTTGACAGGGAAAACCTGCACATAAAACATCAAAATCATCAGGAATTTCTGATTTATTTGCTTCATCGGTTATATCACCAAATGGAATATCTCCGAAATTATTGAAATAGGTTTTTTGAGCGTCAGTATCCCATTCACTTGAATATACACAATCTCCGCCCAATGATTGAAGTGCCAACCTAAAACCACCAATTCCGGCAAATAAATCAATAAATCTGAATTTAGGTTGTAAATCTTTTTGAAAAGGTAAATTTCGCAAAACGCATTGTAATTCAAAATAAAAATCCACTATGTTTAACTGAGGTTTAATTTGAGATAAAAGAATAATATCATTTTGAATGTCTCTACTTAGTTGTTCAAAAGATAAATTAATTTTCCTTCCGATAACATGAGTTATCCTCGCCAATTTCTGATTGATTACTTCTTTATCATTTGCAAATATTTTATTAGTCTTATTCGAAAACAAATCGTTTGCAGTCAACAGAATATTGCAACCATTTTCATATTCCACTAATTTGTCCCGAACAACATGCTTCTTTTGACCCATATAATTTTCTATTACAAATACTTGATTGTTCAAAAATAAGAGGTCATTTCTTTAAAACTATGGTAAACAAACATAAATAAATCCATTTGTTTTGCACTTTATACAACTACATCACCAACTAGCATGTCACTCTCTTACCTGCAGCTCAGAGAATACCTCGAAAGGCAAATGAAGATGAGCCACATCTATCAGCCAGTAATGATAAGAAGGTTGCTGTTAGATGGGGGTGTTTCGGAGGACAAATCTATTGCCGCTGACCTCTCTGCAAAAGATCCTAGCCAAATTGACTATTACACAGAGCGCGTCAATAACATGGTGGGGAAAGTTCTACGAAAAAATGGAGTTGTAACTAAAGAGAAAAATCTATACCTACTTGAAAAAGTTACCGAATTATCATCCCAAGAAATCAATGAATTGGTAGAACTTTGCGATAACAAGATCAATCAATACCTAGAAAAGCGAAACCTCGACATTTGGGAGCATCGCAACCGCACCCGCAGACCCATTTCTGGAGATGTTATTCATCAGGTATTGGAACGCGCAAAAGGCCGATGCGAACTTTGTGGCATCAAAAAGGAAATTAAACACTTGGAAGTTGATCATATTGTTCCCAAAAGTTTGGGTGGCGTTGACTCCATCCACAATTACCAAGCACTTTGTTACAGCTGCAACTCCCGAAAAGGCAACCGCTACTCCACTGACTACCGCACACTTGGTCAAATCTTCGAAGAACGACAACATTATTGTTTATTCTGTGGGACATCAAACGCCGAATTTTCCTCCCGCATTATACATTCTAACCATCTTGCTGTTTGTATTGAAGATGCTTTTCCGGTTACCGACGGACATAGCCTTATTATCCCTAAAAGGCATTTTGCCAACTACTACAATATAGAATCGGCCGAACTCAGCGCCACACATGAACTAATAAAGTTGAGACAAAAAGAACTCATTAAAAAAGACTCAAGCATCACAGGTTTCAACATGGGTATAAACCAAGGAATTGACGCAGGACAAACCATTTTTCATTGTCACATTCACCTCATTCCACGCCGCCAAAACGACGTTCCAGCACCCCGCGGAGGCGTCAGAAATATCATTCCAAATAAAGGAAACTATTGAAAATACACATCTATTTAATATACAATCATTTAACTAGGTCGTTTGTAACAAAGCGAACCCAATTTCTTCCATTTTTTGTAACAAAGCGAACCCAATTTCGGTGATCGGTGATCATTCGTCAGTGGTCAGCTCTAAACTCTGAATTCTAAACTCGCTGCTCTCCCCTCCCATCCAAAGACCAAGGACTAAAACCCTAAAACCTCATAAGCCACTTCGTTGCGCCTATTGACCACATCCCAAGGCGCATTGTAACCCATGTAAAGAAGGGAACCCTTGGTGAAAATGTTGTTTTCTTGGAGCACACGTTTGAGTTCTTGGGCGTATTTGGAGATTTTTTCTTCGGAAGTGAATCCCCCGAAACGCAAAACTGCCAAGGTCATGGGGTTTTGAGCCACCAACGATACCGCGCTAGAATTGGGCGCTGGAAGATCTGACATTTGATATTGACTGGGCATGACGAACGACATTGACGCGTCAGAGTCAGAGATATTCATAATAACGGGAGAGGTCATGGCAATCTTTTGTTGCTGTTGGTTTCCGCCGAAAATGTAGCCCGCTACCGTGCTAAATCCGTTGTTACCATTCGAATCATAACGCTTTCCACCGAGTTTGGTTTGGGCCAAAATCAAGTTGGGATACTGCCTAATTTCTACCTCCCCTAGGGTTTTAACAATTTGATATTTAGGCGTTTCGATGTCTTTAAATTTAAAAGAGTAAAACAACAAAACGGCTCCCACAATCACGATGGGCACGGCAATCCAAACGACGATTTTCATTGATAATGAAACAATTAAAGTCGAGAAAGGTTCAAATAAAGCCTCGCAATGCGAGGCTTTATAGTGGTATCGGGCGGAATCGAACCGTCGACACAAGGATTTTCAGTCCTTTGCTCTACCAACTGAGCTACGATACCGAACGGGACTGCAAAAATAGACTTTTTTCAGACAATTGCAAAAACTTTTAAAAAAAATAATTCCAAAAAACTTGAACTCGAGGTCATAATTGTATTCTTTACAAAAATTATGTTCATTGTTATGCTATGTTATGTAAAATTAAAAAAATGAGTGATTGATCTGTTTGAGTTTTCAAATTTGGTATTACTTTTGCTTCATCAAAAATTGTATCAAAAACAAACATGATAAAATCTTTAAAAACTTTATTCGCGATGTGCTCTTCAAAATCTCTTCTGACAATAGCAATCGCACTAATAACCAATACACTAACTGCTCAGTCCCCACAAATTACTGGAATATCAGCAACTGGAGCAATTGTTGTTAGTACTGGCAGCACTTATGCCATTACCTGGACAGCAATAGCTGGTTCAAATGCGGGAAACAAAGAAATCACCCTTACGCTTTCCAACATGGGTACAAATGACCAGATTTGGTTTGCGGATACTAGTTCACAATCAACTTGGGAGTTGCAGTACGGTAGTGTACAGTCAAATGCTTGGAAAGAATTCTGTCCAGGAAATTCTGGCCCAGGTCAACCACAAGCTTTCAAGCCCGGAAACGGTGCAACAACGGCTAAAGTTTTCATCAGAAACTCATTAAATTCCACAGGTACATATAATAACTTGATAACATTCGGTTTTGGCACAGGATGTGGAAGTTTTACAACGTCTATTACCATACAAGCCACAGTAAATATTGTTAATGCTAATTCTGGAATTTACACCTGGAGTGAACCACCAACAGGTGTTGATAGTTCCTACAAAATAGCAGCTAACTGGACTCCTACAAGAACAACACCAAAGTCTTCTGACGTTTTGGTGGTAGATTTAGCACAAGGTTCAAACCGTAACACCACCATTTATATGGACGGTGTAAATGATTCTATTTCACAATTCATTATCTATCCGTATAATAATGTAACCTTTAAATGTTCCACATCTACTAACTCGGGTAATTGGTATGTTGGTCCTAAAACAAATCAACTAAGTGATAATGAGTTTCGATTAGACTCACTGGCAGGCATGATTTACAACGGAGGTACCTTGAACTTGAACCTCTTGAATAACAATCAAGCTCTGTTTAAAAGCAATTTGACCGTTTACTCCGGAACCTTGAATTTCAACGGACAAGGAACCCATACTTTCCATAAAGACATTGCAATTCCAGGTGGAACACTCAAATTCCATCCTGTTACAGGGACAAACACACTGTACTTAAAAGGCACAAATACCAAACTTACAGGCTCAGGCGGTACGTTATATATTGATTCATTGATGAATGTAGTCATCGGAAATGGCGCTACTTCCACCTATACCTTGGAAAGAACATTACCCATCATTTCGAATCTAACTTTAAGAGCGAATACCACCGTTGCATCCAACTCGCCTGCTAACTACACTACATCTTCAACAGTTAATGCCTTTAATCCACATTTACAACTTAAAGCAACTCCTAAGGCAAATTCAACCGCACACGGTCAAGTGACTGAAATACCTTCGACTTCCTCAATTACTGGAGGAGTGTTATTTGAAATATTCAACAATAAGCAACGTGCTTATCGTGCATTAGGTTTGCCGTTATCGAATGGTGTAATTATTCCTCAATTTACCGACGATATAGATGTAACAGGCAGCTATTCAGGCAATAATGCCGATGAATTTACAACTTCTTGTAGTTGGTGTACACATTCTATTTTTTCATGGAATGAAACTACATCTGGTTGGACACCATATGCTTCTGCGAACAGTGTTACAAATATTCCACACGGGTCAGGTACATTGATATTCTTCAGAGGTGCTAAGGGCAATGGCTTGGGCGACACTACCGTTGTTGCAAACGAACAAATTTTAGACTTCAAAGGAAATCTCGCACAAGGTAGCTACAATTTCTCATTGGTTAATAACGGCACAGGTTCTCTTAAAGGCTACAATTTAATTGGAAACCCTTATCCATGTACTATAGATCTTAGAAACGTTTACGAGAGCAATAAAAATACTTTATTGCCAAGATTTTATCTATATGATGCGGTTTCTCGTAAATACAATACATGGGATAGTGTGGGCAACAATGGAAACGCACCCACAAGACAAGGGACTAGTAAATTTGAAAACGGGGCTAGCAGAAATACTTCAAAATTGCTAGCTGCTGGTGGAGCGGCTTTCTTTATATTAGACCCAAATGGCAGTTCTGCGACATTAACATTTAATGAAAATCATAAGTTTGTAGGGGCTCATTCATCTACAAAACACTTTTCATCAGGTATTCAAGAGGAAACATCCTCGGAATGCAATGAACTTAAGAGTGAATTACGTTTCCAAAACAATGTTCAACCTGAAAGTGATGGCTTCACCATAGAATTTGACCGCGAGGGCATGAGCCAAGACGCAGATGTATATGATGCCACCAAAATGTGGGCGTACTTAGCTTTCGGACCTGTAACCGCCAATAATTCTTGGTTATCCATTGACCGTCGTGACAAAATTGCAAACCCCGGAGAATCTAAATCTATTCCATTAAAAGTGGCATATCCTAAAGATGCACCTACAGCGATGGAAATTGGTTTCAACTATTGTGCATCTGGAAACTACCGTTATGATGTTAAATTAGTGGACAAGTTCACTCAAACTTCAACAGATGTTACAGATGGTACTTCTTACACTTTCAATGCGTCTAATGTTGATGAAAAGAAATCTGACCGCTTTGAATTGGTGTTTACTGGTCGGGAACAATCTAGTACTGCTGATATTTCGAAAAATCACTTCACGGTTTATCCAAATCCAACAGAAAACAATATAAATGTCCTAGACCCTAACCATAAAATCACTACCATAGAAGTAGTAAATCAATTTGGTCAGTTACAATTTGCACAAACCGTTGTTAGAAGCAATAACATTCATGAAATAAATACAACCAACCTTTCCAACGGATTGTATTTCATTAATATAATCTACACCGACGGAAAAGAAACACAAAAAATAATTAAGTATTGATTTTTTAAAAACTAATAATATCTTTGTATTATGAACAAATACGCTAAAGCCCTCACATTCTTCGCAGTAGCATTGCTAACTACCACTCTTTTTGCTCAAGGAGTTCCAGATGATCCAGATTTGCAAGCTCAAGTTCCTGTAGATGGTGGTATTTTCACCGTTGTAGGTTCATCTATTGCTTACGGCGTTTACCGTTTGAGAAATCGTAAGAAATAATCCATTTAAGATACTTTATATAAAATCCCCAGCCTCAGGTTGGGGATTTTTTTTGTGTATACACCTTTATTTTCTTTTTAATATATTGCACGATGGACCGCAATCTAACCCACTATACCGTAACCATGGGTTCCCCACTTTGGATCGCCATGATTATGGGACTCATCGCATTTTTTATCATCGTATTTGGAGCATCGTATAAAGCCAACGAAAAACGTCTCGATATCATACGCTATTCCTTAGCCGCTTTTCTTGCAACAGACTATGTCTATTCTCAAATTCACGCTGTAATCACCCATACCTGGGATGCTACCATCAACCTTCCTCTTCAACTTTGTTCCTTGTCTCAATTCATGGCTGTCATCTTTCTTGTCACTAAAAAGCAATGGACCTATGAATTCCTCATCTTTTGGAATGCTGGCGCCATCCATGCTTTCCTTACCCCCGAAATCACCGAAGGATATTCACTCTACAACGCAATAACTTACACCATCGGACACGGCGGTATCATTGTAACCTCTTTCTTTGCTACTATTAAACTCAATTTTGTTCCACGACCTAAATCTTGGTTCAAAGTTTTCTTATATACCCAATTGGTTTTGCCAATCATTGGCAGCGTAAACTACTTCCTTAAAGCAAACTATATGTTCCTAGCACAACGCCCCGATGCAAACAACCCCTTCATCATCGGTGAATGGCCTTGGTACATCGTCTCTCTAGAAGCTGTAATCATTGTTCACTTCTACGCCTTCTATTGGATACATAAAAGGATATCAGCGGTAAGATTTCGGTGACCAGCAGACAACAAACAGCCATCAGCCAATAGCTGACCGCTATCCGCCTGCAGCTGTCTGCCGACCACTAAAAGTTGAGAGGTGTGAGTGTAGAGTTGAGAATTAACCCTAAACTCTCAACTCTACACTCTCAACTCTCATGTCGGTGCCTGAAATATGTTGACCGTTTTAAAGGATTAAAAACAAACTTTAAAACGATAAACAACATGGCAACAAGACAACAATTTGAACTCAGCACAGCGGAACGCAGAAAGCGAGTATTCAGCACCGAATTTAAGATTAAAAAGG
>JAMNXP010000005.1 GCA_023653095.1 Bacteroidia bacterium
CTTCGAGGGTGGAGTAGGAAACCAAGAGATTGACTTAGGATCATTCGGAACTGGAGTATACTTCATCCGCATGACCAACAACGGTCAGTCAACCATGAAGAAATTGGTTGTAAACAACTAATCTTAAGATTGATTTCATCGAAAAGTCCTGGGGCAACCCAGGACTTTTTGTTTTTTATGTGTTAACTGTAAATAGTCTAAAATAGATATCGATTTAAATCGTTAATTTTGAATACCATGTCATTGTTTAAAGGACTGTCAAAAGAGTTTCAAGTGGGTAGCTTAACGGCCATCGCAATCACTATTTTGATTTTGGGTTACAACTTCATGCGAGGTAAAGACAATCCATTCAAAACAGGAAAAGATCTAATTGTGTTTTATGATTCAACACCTGGTTTAGGCATTGGAACCAGTGTCATGTTCAACGGCTTGAGAGTTGGACAATTAACCAGTCTCGATATTACAGACGGACATAAGATTGAAGCGATTTTTGAGATATCCTCAAAGATGGATATCCCCAAAGATTCAAGAATGAAAATTGAAACGGAAATTTTCGGAGGACAAAAAGTGAGGTTGGTTTTAGGGAAATCCACTGAATTTGCAGTTGACGGAGATACTTTAATACCAATGTATGCTGAAGACAAGTTCAGCGCAATCAATGATCAAATAGTTCCCTTAGCATCAAAAGCCGACTCACTTTTGACATCTATGAATTCTTTTTTCAAGAGCGAGAGTTTGAATTTAGCAATCGAACGGTTACCAATAGCTGTTAGGCAGATTAATTTATTGTTGGAACAAACACAGGCTTTATTAAGTGCTAATAAAGAAGTGGTAACGCACACCATAGGTAATGTAGATCGATTTTCGAATAATTTTGATCAATATCATCAACGAATTAATAATCTGTTAATGAAATTAGATTCATCTACTTCGGGTTTAGATGAAGTATCTTTAAAACATACTGTAATGGAAATTGATAGTTTGACGCAAGAACTTAATAAAATTACCATCCAAATAAACAGCGGTAATGGAACGGTTGGAAAAATGATTTATTCAGATTCACTTTATAAGGCGTTGAATAGGAGTTCGAATGAATTGAATAAGGTTTTGTTGGATTTGAAAAAGTATCCTGAAAAATATATTCCAATTCCAGGAACTAAAAATCAACGAAAAAAAGCTAAAGAGTTGAGCTTAAAGGATTCCGAAATTTGGAATTGAAAAATTCGTAGGCTACAATCATCCACAACATATACAAATAATTGTAGAAGAAATCTTCAAAGGGTATAGATCCAACGCGAAGGTCAAGATTTTCGGTGTTATTATAAATCAATACGGGTAATCCAGTCAATTGTCCATTAACATAAAACATAGGTATAATGGCCACAATCCAAGCCATAAACAAATGAGCGGAGTACTGCTTAAAGGGATTTCGATTTAATACCAAAACCACACCCAAAGTAAGAGTGATTAGTCCGAAAGTTACTGCCGTGTAAAGTTTATCTGTATTGCTAATAAAAATACCTGCAGAAAACAGCATCATTCCACTATGAGCCCAGTTACCCCACCTTTTGTTAGAGAGATTTGGAAAGTATTCTTGTAAGCAACGATAAATGAATAAACATGCATAAGGTACAACCAGAAAGAAAATATATTCTTCCAATGGCAGCTCAAGAAAATACCTTCCCAATAAAAATTGGCTGTTGAACTCCCAGATTACAGTTTTTGTAAACCAAATGTCCCACAGAATATACAATAAGGAAGTTATTCCTACGCTGTATCCTAGAAGTTTGAACGATTTGTAGAATGCAACTTTTTTGTCAAACGATAAAAACAGTGGACCAGCAATGGTGAGCAGGTCTAAGATCAGATAGGTGTATTTTTCAGGCATTTAAGCTGGCTGCAATTGGTAACCGAATTCAAAAGCATAATCTTTCAATTTTTCACGAAGAACTCTTCGAGCTATGAATATACGCGTCTTTACGGTACCAATAGGAATATTTAATTCCTCAGCGATTTCATGATATTTAAAACCTTCTGCATTTAGTTTAAAGGTTACACGCAAATCTGTAGGCAAATCTTCCACAGCACTGTCTAAGTCTTTGCGAATAAACTTCAACTCAGCATCATTGTCAATTCTGTGACTCGGAATGTCAAGATAGAATGTATTATCAGTAGTATCTAGGAAGGTGTTGCGTTTCTGATTTCTTCTATAGTTGTTGATGAAACTGTTCTTAAGTATGGTGTATAACCAACCTCTAAGATTAGTGCCAGCTTGGAACTTGTCCTTGTATCTGTAAGCTTTGAGGATGGTATCTTGAACCAAATCTTTGGTATCGTCAAGATCGTGCGTTAACGATAATGCGTAGTTTCTAAGAGCGCTCAGCTCTTGTTCCATCATGTTGTCGAAGTTAATTTGTGTAATGTTCATAGTGAATCCTTGAACAAAGATCGACAAAGTGAAAAATAATACACCATGTTTTGTTTCACGTGTTCAAATTAGAAGTTAAACAAGAATGTAATTTTGTCGAACAAAAAAAGGACTCCATCTTGGAGTCCTTTTTAAGCACAATGATTAACTAATATTCTGCTTTGAGATAAACTTTGTTATCTCAATGAATGCTAAACAAGTACGATGACCTTGTTTGATAATATTTCAACCAATCCACCTGTAACTTCAAAGTTCTGGGTGCCTTGATCAGATTTTACTTCAACAGTGCCAGCCGTTAAACTGCTAATGAGTGAAGCGTGGTTGTTCTTTATCTGAAAACTACCATTGCTTCCTGGTAAGGTCACTAAAGATGCCTCACCGGTGAACAAAGTATTGTCAGGGCTTAAAATTTCAACCAACATATAGATTAGGCTACTGCCTCCTCCAATAATTTTTTACCTTTTTCGATTGCTTCTTCAATAGTACCAACTAAGTTGAAGGCAGCTTCGGGGTATTCGTCAACTTCACCATCCATGATCATGTTAAATCCTTTGATGGTTTCTTTGATTTCAACCAATACACCTTTCAATCCAGTGAACTGTTCAGCAACGTGGAAAGGCTGAGAAAGGAAACGTTGAACACGACGAGCTCTGTGAACAACCAATTTGTCTTCTTCGCTCAATTCATCCATACCCAAAATAGCAATGATGTCTTGAAGTTCTTTATAACGCTGAAGCAATGATTTTACTTTTTGAGCACATTCATAGTGTTCTTTACCCAAGATATCTTGTGTAAGAATACGACTAGTAGAGTCTAGAGGATCAACCGCTGGGTAAATTCCCAATTCGGCAATTTTACGAGACAATACGGTGGTTGCATCTAAGTGAGCGAAAGTTGTAGCTGGAGCTGGGTCAGTCAAGTCATCTGCAGGTACATAAACTGCTTGTACTGAAGTAATTGAACCACGAGTAGTAGAAGTAATACGTTCTTGCATCGCGCCCATTTCTGTAGCAAGGGTGGGTTGGTAACCTACCGCTGATGGCATACGTCCTAACAGAGCTGATACTTCGGAACCTGCTTGGGTGAAACGGAAGATGTTATCAATAAAGAATAAAATGTCTTTACCAGCGCCTTCGCCATCACCATCGCGGAAGTATTCTGCAACGGTAAGTCCGCTTAAAGCCACACGAGCACGTGCTCCTGGAGGTTCGTTCATTTGTCCGAATACCAAGGTTGCTTGGCTCTTTGATAATTCGTTCATATCTACTTTACTCAAGTCCCATCCGCCTGATTCCATAGAGTGTTTAAACTCCTCACCGTAACGAATAACTCCAGATTCAATCATTTCACGAAGAAGGTCATTACCTTCACGTGAACGCTCACCAACACCTGCAAACACTGACATACCAGAATATGCTTTTGCGATGTTGTTGATCAATTCCATAATCAATACGGTTTTACCTACTCCAGCACCACCGAACAAACCAATTTTACCACCCTTGGCGTATGGTTCAAGCAAGTCAATCACTTTAATACCTGTGTAAAGAGGTTCAGTGCTTGTGCTTAAGTTTTCGAAAGTAGGAGCAGATGCGTGAATAGCACGACCGTTTGAATTGTCTAATTCAGCCATACCATCAATAGCATCTCCAACCACATTTAATAAACGTCCGCGAATACTTTCGCCGGTGGGCATGGTTATTGCCGCTTCGCGATCTACAACATCCATCCCTCTGCGCAAACCCTCGGTTCCATCCATGGCAATGGTTCTTACCATATTTTCACCTAAGTGTTGTTGTACTTCGAGAATCAATTGTTGCCCGTTATCTTTTGTTACAACTAATGCGTTGTAAATCTGTGGAAGAAAGGACCCTGCTTGGTTAAAACTTACGTCAACAACAGGACCAATGATTTGTGATATTTTACCCGTATTAGCCATGGTTATTTTTCAAGGTGCAAAGATAGCACAATAAATTGGTCAAATCTATAGTTGTTTGCATCTTTTTGTTTCGACGGATTGTCGTACCTTTGTCGTTCCCTTATGGATCGCAATACTATAATTGGTTTTTCCTTGATTTTCCTGATTTTAGCGGGATATTATTGGTACACAGCACCAACGCCTGAGCAGTTGGAGCGAATGAAGAAAAGTCAAGACAGCTTGACGCTTGTAGAAACTAAACGCAATGATTCTCTAAAAGTTGCTGATCAACAGGCTGCCAATTCATCCTCCGAAAAAATATCTGCAGCAGGCAGCAATGACACTGCTGAAAAAAATCAAATATTTCAAGATACCAGTTACATTCTGAAGAATAAGCATCTTTCTTTGGTCATTTCTAATAGAGGAGCTGGCATTAAAAAAGTTCAACTCAATGAATTTAGTAGGTCTGATTCATCTGATTTGATATTGGTTGAAGAAGGCAAAAATCAACACCGTTGGACCTGGTCAGATGCGCAAGGGAATCCAAAGTCTTCTGATCAATTTGAATGGAATATTTCTGAGCAAACCCAGAATAAATTGGCCCTAAGGTGGTATCCTACTGAATCGCGCGATGTATATATTGAACAAAAATATACCCTAGACGAAAGCAAACCTTATGTGGTGGGGTATGATGTTCAGATTAAAGGGATGCAAGATCAAGTGCGTCGCGGAAATTCTGATTTCAAGTTAGATTGGAGTTCAACCCTTCAAAAGCAAGAGAAGGACATGAAATGGGATGCCCAACATACTGCCTTGGTTTACAAAATGCCCGAAGAATCTCCTACGTCTCTTCAAGCAACTGAAGAAGCCAATGAAACTCTAAAAAATAAAGTTCAATGGATAGCATTTAAACAGCAATATTTCAGTGCTATTATAGCTTCGGCTGATGCTATTTCTACCGATACTAAGCTCAAAATGAGCAGTCCTATTGACGATACGTTGAACATAAAAACGCTGAGCGCAACCCTGTTTTCAGAATATACCGGTGAGGCTGAGAAGAAGTTTAAGTTTAACCTGTTTTTTGGTCCTAATAAATACGATCTTCTTCAAACTACAGATTTAGGAATAGCCAATGCTGAATTGGAGCGCATCATTCCTTTGGGTTGGGGGATTTTTGGCTGGGTAAATAGACATTTAGTAATACCTGTATTCACTTGGTTGACCAATACCATTGGAAGCATGGGTATCGCCATCATGCTGCTTACTTTTGTTATTAAGATGTTCTTGTTGCCGTTGGTCTATAAATCCTATATATCTACAGCTAAAATGAGAATATTGAAGCCCGAGTTGGATGAAATTAAAGCCAAACACGGTAACGATCTTCAAAAGGTAAACAGCGAAAACATGAGCCTTTACAAAAAAGCGGGCGTTAGTCCGTTGAGTGGTTGCGTGCCAATGTTGTTGCAGTTGCCCATTTTGTTTGCCATGTTCCAGTTCTTCCCTGTCGCCTTCGAATTGCGGCAAAAAGCATTTCTATGGTCTTCTGATTTGAGCCAGTGGGATGGTCCCGCACTTGGATTTAATATTCCATTCTATGGTGATCACGTGAGTTTCTTTACACTTTTGATGACGGTTTCAACCTTGATCTACACTCATTTTAACAATCAAATATCAGGCGTTACAGGCCAAATGAAGTGGATGGGTTATTTCATGCCAATCATTTTCTTGGGTGTATTAAATGATTACGCTTCGGGATTGACTTGGTATTATTTTGTGAGCAACATGGTCACTTTTGGTCAGCAGTTTGCCATTCGTAAGATGATTGATGACTCTAAGTTACACAAGCAAATTGCAGAAAGTCGTAAAAAACCTGTAGTGAAAAGTAATTTCCAAAAGAGAATGGAGTTGGCGATGAAAGCCAGCCAACAAAAAGCCAAAGGAAAGCGCTAATCACGCGTTAGAGGTCAATTTAAATTGCTTGTTTCCAATGTGAAGTATTTCACCTTGGAGTTCCAACTCCAATAGCAGTTGTGGAAGCGTGCTCATTTTTATCTTGCATTTTCTATAGATTTCGTCAAAGTGTAAGGGCATATTCAAACTTTCAGTTGACCATAAACTGATTATTTGTTGATGTTCATCGGTCAGATTGCTGAATAAGTCAGCCTTTTTTTTGTGTGAGTTTAATTTCCATCCCATAGCGGTTTTGAAGTCCTGTCCTGACTCTATGAGCTGCGCTGTATTTCGTTTAATTAAAGCATTGCAACCGCTTGATTGTCCAGGTAGGGTTGGAACGGCAAATACATCACGGTTGTATTGATGGGCCAGTATGGCCGTACTCATACTTCCTCCGGTAACTTTACTTTCAACCACTACTACCGCATCTGATAAGGCTGCGATGAGTCTGTTTCTTCGGGGAAATAGATCGGGATGTATTGCTGTACCCATAGGCATTTCACTGATTAATCCGCCTTGATTTTCAAACATTGACTGTGCCGTTTTGCTGTGTGCAGATGGGTAAATCCTATCAAGTCCATGAGCCATAATGGCTATGGTACTTTGTGATAATTGAAGGGCTTTTTTATGTGCGGCAATGTCTATTCCGTAGGCTAGTCCGCTAAGAATTTGAACAGTATCATCTTGAACTTCTTCCATAAATTGTTCCATCCATTTGATGCTAGAATTTCCCGGTTTTCTAGTTCCTACCAATGCTATAGTTTTGGGGGGATTTAATGGCGGATCACCTTTTACATAAATACAATTGGGATAATCATTTGCTTGTTTGAGTCTGTGTGGGAATTCTTGACTCCAATACGGGATAATTCGAATGCCTTGATTTACGCAGAACTCAATTTCTGATTGAATTTGACCGCGCAAGCCTGATTTTAAACGCTGGAAATATTCCTCTTTAAATTTTGAAGAGAGCAGGCTGGGAATATCAGTCGTTGCAAAGAAGTCTTCAATGTTACCTTCTTCAATATGCGAAGTAAGTTGTCTGATTTTAAGCGGACCAAGTCCGTGAATCTTGTTTAAAGTAAGTAAGTTGATTAAATAGTTCATAAGGGTATTTTTTACAATACCCAAAGTTACTAATCGTTCAGCTTCAGCACGGCCATGAAGGCACTTTGAGGAATTTCTACATTTCCTACTTGGCGCATGCGTTTTTTACCTTCTTTTTGTTTTTCCAAAAGTTTACGTTTACGGCTGATGTCACCGCCGTAACACTTGGCAGTCACGTCTTTACGCAAGGCAGAGATGGTTTCACGAGCAATGATTTTAGCACCAATTCCGGCTTGAATGGCAATTTCAAATTGCTGTTTTGGAATCAAATCTTTGAGTTTTTTGCAAATCTTTTTCCCTAAATCGAAAGCGTTGTCTTTATGAATGATGGCACTCAAGGCGTCAACTTGCTTTGCATTTAGAAGAATATCCATTTTAACCAAAGTAGATTCTTGATATCCAATGGGGTGATAATCGAAACTTGCGTATCCTTTGGAAATGGTTTTTAAACGGTCGTAAAAGTCAAAAACTATTTCAGCCAAGGGCATGTCAAATTTCAAATCTACTCTATCAGAGGTTAGGTAAACTTGATTTTTTAGTATACCTCGCTTGTCAAGGCACAAGCCCATTACAGGGCCCACGAACTCTGATTTTGTAATTACAGTAGCCGAAATATAAGGCTCCTCAACATAATCAATTTTATCGGGTGGCGGCAAGTCGCTCGGATTATTTACATCAATGCGCTCACCTTTGGTTGTATAGGCAATATAACTAACGTTTGGAACGGTAGTTATTACGGTCATATTGAATTCGCGTTCTAAACGTTCTTGAATGATTTCTAAGTGCAACATTCCCAAGAATCCGCAGCGAAATCCAAATCCCAAGGCAGCAGAACTTTCTGGTTCAAAGACAATACTCGCATCGTTGAGTTGAAGTTTTTCCATTGCATCTCGAAGTTCTTCATAGTCGTCAGTATCTACGGGGTAAATTCCGGCAAATACCATCGGTTTGACTTCAGAAAATCCTTGAATAGCCTCGGCGGCTGGATGTTTAGCATCGGTGATAGTATCACCCACTTGAACCTCTTTGGCATCTTTAATACCTGAAATGATGTAACCCACATCTCCCGCTTTGATGACTTCACGTGGAGTCATTTCCAATTTAAGGATACCGGTTTCATCTGCGAAATAGTCTTCGCCGGTATTCATGAATTTCACGTGTTGTCCTTTGCGTATTTCTCCTTCAAACACGCGGTAATAGGCAATGATTCCTCTGAAAGGATTGAAAACGGAATCAAAAATTAACGCTTTCAAAGGGGCTTGAACGTCTCCCTTTGGTGCGGGAATTCGCTCAATAATGGCTCTTAATATATCAAAAACCCCAATGCCTGTTTTTCCACTGGCAGGAATAATCTCGTCTCGCTCGCAACCAAGAAGTTCAACAATTTCATCTTTTACTTCTTCGGGCATGGCTCCGGGAAGATCAATTTTATTGAGTACAGGAATGATGGTCAAATCGTGCTCCAATGCCATGAAGAGGTTGGAAATGGTTTGGGCTTCAATTCCTTGGGCAGCGTCTACAATCAGTAATGCTCCTTCACAAGCAGCAATAGACCTACTGACTTCGTAACTAAAGTCTACGTGACCGGGTGTATCAATGAGGTTCAACACGTATTTCTGTCCATCCAATTCGTAATTCATCTGAATGGCATGACTTTTAATGGTGATTCCTCGTTCGCGTTCAAGGTCCATATCATCAAGTAACTGAGCTTGCATTTGACGCTTGTCTATGGTTTTAGTGTATTCCAACAAACGGTCAGCAAGAGTACTTTTACCGTGGTCAATGTGTGCAATGATGCAGAAGTTTCTGATGTGGTTCATAAACGAACTGCAAATATACGTGAATTCTAGGGGTTTTTAGGGATGATTCAAGAGCGTCCAAGTCAAAAGGTAAGGCGATTTTCGGCGGAATTCAATTTCAAACTCGAATGAGGTTCTATCTACCAGTAATTGTCCCTTAAATTGTCCTGTCTGTTCACCTTGTAAATGCTCGAAGTCCCAAACGTTCATTTGTTCTCTGAAGTCAATTTCTTTTTGTCCATAAGCCTTATACATGGCTTCTTTAGCTGACCAAACCAACAATATTTGTTGAATATTATCTTGGCAAAATTGCAATTCTTCGGCAGTGCAAAATTTGTGTTTTATGCGTAAAAGTTGCTCTCTCTCATGTTCAACATCTACCCCAATTCGTTGGCTATTGTGTTCGCCCCAAAACAAAAGATCTTTGGTATGGCTGTAATTCATGTGAGGCATAGCGATTTCGCGATTTTTCCAATAGGGTTTGCCGAAATCATCTTTGACCAAAATTTCACCTGGATGCAACCACTCGCATGCACTTTCTATCATTCTTCTTTCCAGTTCTCGCCCCCTTAGTTCTTCAGCGGAGGAATCTAAGGAATTTGCATATTTTTGCATCAATGCGTGGCCGTTCCACAAATGAAGCGTCTCTCCTGATTTTCCCGTCCAGGTTTCCTCTATAATCACATGCCAAAATTAAGATTTTCTCGACAAAATGCCTTCTTGGGACATCAACAGTCGGTATATTGTTTGTCGTTAGATGGTGCGGGCGGTTTCTTTTCGGCAGGAAGCGAAGGGAAAATTGTTCATTGGACCAGCATTCATTCTTCTGATGGAATTTTATTCGCCCAAATATCAGAGGCGGTATTTTCCATAAAAGCAGTTTCGCCTGATTTGATTTTTGTAGGAACCCAAAGTGGTACTCTTTACCGTCTTGAAAGGTCAAAAGAAGCTGTTCTCATTCCTTTGATGCAAAAAGGAATCTTCGACATTCAAATTGATCGTGCTGCAAATCTTTGGATAGCAGGCGGAAGTGGTACCTTGTTTACATTTACACAGCAACTTGAACTTCTGGGTCAATTGAAATTGTCCCAAAAATCTCTGAGAACCATCAACTTTGATCATTTGAATCATTGGGTGGTGGGATCGTCTGATGGACATGTTTACCGTCAATTTCAAGATCCTAAACAGATCAGCGAAATGTCTGTTTTTCAATTAATACCGACATCAGACAGCATGTGGTTCAGTGCGGGCAGAGATGCACAAATTAGAATTTTAAATGCTTCGTTTGATGAGATAAAAAAAGTCAACGCTCACTGGTTTACCATACACGCACTATCAACATCCCCTTCGGGAAAAATGATCGCATCAGGAAGCATGGATAAATCGATTAGAATTTGGGATTGTCAAGATTTAGAACTCCTTTTGTCTATTGGAAATAGGGCAGGGACCATTCACAAGAGCAGTGTCAATTCGGTCTTATGGATGGATGAATATACATTGATATCCTGCAGTGACGACGCTCAGATTTATTGTTGGAAAATCATTCAGGACTCAGATATTTAGGTTGTAACTTTGCCAATATGAAGGGGGTTCTTCTATGCTTGAGTTTTTTGTTGCACGGCCTTATTACGGCAGTGAACTTGAAATCTGACACTCTCCATCCAGCATCAAAAGACACCACAGAAACCAAACTCATTGGCGGAAGATACGTCTTTATGCAATCAGGTTATCCGGTTGAAAAAAGAACCTTGCAGTATCAGAACTTGAACGGGTTGATGAACGATTTTCAGTACGGCATATCCAACGAAATTTCAATTGCTGCGGGGATTGTACTGCCATCGTTCGCATACATTGCACCCCAATATTCTACTCAAGTTGCCAAAGATCAACGTCTTGTAATTGGTGATGTGTATGGAACAAGTTTGTTGCACATGGAAGACAATGAATTTGACGCCAATATGCTCTATGCCGGGTACACTTACGGCGGAATACACAACCATTTTACCGTTGCTCTAGGATATCTCACTTCCAATAAAACTCCTTCAGGAAATATTGTTTTTCAGTTAGGCGGACAAAAAAAACTCAGCAGAAGCATCTACTTATTGGGTGAGATGTGGTATTCTAACGGATATCAGTACAGTCCTTCTACCAGCAAATGGAGACGTGATGCCAATGGTCAACCACTTTTGGAGGATCCTTCTCGGCCGTTATCTTCTCCCTATGTTTTAGACTTTAAACGCTACGAATTAAACAGAAATACGCTGTATGCCAATGTGCAATTCCGTTTGATTAGTGAGAAAAACTCCAATAAAAGCTGGTCATTTGGATTGCTTTACTACGCAAACTGGGGTGGCAACTACATTGAGGAGGGGAAATACGGCGAGACAAGAAAATTATCGAATTTATTTGTACTTCCACTTCCGAGCATTAGCTTCATTCAAAGAATTGGCGATTTTCGTCCCCAAGAAATTAGCCTAAAAAATACATCTTTGCCTTTGCGCTCTGACAGAAAACCTTCTAAACTCTGATTTAAAATAAAATTTTATCTTTGCGGAATGATTTTGTCTGACAAACGCATCCTTGAAGAAATTGAAAAGGGTACCATCATTGTGAAACCCTATGATCGCAACGCATTGGGTAGCAATAGTTACGATGTTCATTTGGGTCAGCATTTAGCGGTATATGAAGCTGCTGAATTGGATGCGAAAAAACACAACACCATCAGACATTTTGATATCCCCGAAGAAGGGTTTGTACTTCAACCAGATACACTATATTTAGGTGTAACATCGGAATACACAGAAACCCATGCTCATGTTCCGTTTTTGGAAGGGAAAAGCAGCACAGGTAGATTGGGTATAGATATTCATGCTACCGCAGGGAAAGGGGATGTTGGATTTTGTGGAAATTGGACCTTGGAAATTTCAGTGAAAATGCCTGTGAGAGTCTATGCAGGAATGCCCATTGGGCAATTAATTTATTTCCCGGTTGAAGGAGAAATATTGGTTCCCTATAATTCCAAGAAAAATGCTAAGTATAGCGGACAACCAGATCGACCGGTGGAAAGCATGATGTGGAAGAACGCTTTCTAAATTGCGCTCTCTGCATTTAAACCAGTTTTAATTTAACTCTTTGAGTCGCTCTGCAATCTGGTAAACCGCAGGGCAAATAAGTACGTTTTTGGGAATTAAATGCAAATGCGTATGCATCTTGCGCTGATTGGTATGAGGGAATTCCCTGCATGCCTTGGGTCGATCATCATATACGGAACAGGCATTGTCTTCTCCCAGAAAAGGGCAGGGGACGGATTTCATGGCATAGATTCCGTCTGTATCTAGAAATAGGTAAGTTTGAACAAAATCTTTTTCTCGCATTCTTAAGGCATTGCTCAATCGTTCAATGTCTTTTTCAAACAACATAGGGCTTGTGGTTTTACAACAATTACCACAAGTCAAACAATCTAGGTTTTCGAATACTTGCTCGTGTTTTTCCTCGAACCATTGATCCAAATTTCTGGGAGGGTGTGACTTCACTTTTTTCAAAGTTGCCAATACCGCTGTCTTTATTTTCCGGTATTTCTGTTTGAGCTCCTCTGTGATTGGATTCATTTTTTAACGGTCGTATTTATCTAGGAGTTTCAAGAAAACGCCAAAATCATTTGGATAATCAGCCATGATTGAAATGGTTTGATTGTTCAAGTCTTTAAAAATCAATTCTCTTGCATGTAATGCAAATCGTTGAATCAAAGGTCTATCTTCGCCTGATATTTTGCGTTTTACCAATGAAAGCCTAGGGGTTTGACTCCCATAAAGTTCATCGGCAGCAATTTTTGCATTTTGAGAAGCTAAATGAACCCTGATTTGATGCAGTCTTCCAGTCTTGGGTTTGCATTCCAACAAGGTAAAGTGCCTGAATGTCTGTAGGGTTTGAAAATGGGTTTGAGCGGGTTTCCCAAACTGTTTGTCAATTTTGATGTTGTTCAAATTATCTGTGTTGATAGGGAGATCAACCCAAAAGTCTTGAAATTCAACGACACCGTCTACAATGGCATGATAGATTTTTTCAATTTGCCGTTTTTCAAATTGAATGGAAACATGCCTGTATGTTTCAGCATCTTTTGCAATCAATAAAGCACCGGATGTTTCTCTATCAATTCTGTGGCAAAGTATACTTTCGGGCCAGCGTTTTCTTGACCATTCCAGAACAGATTCTGCTGTATATTTACCTCTTTCGGGAAGGCTAGGTACATAGGGAGGTTTGTTGATAGCCACCCAACGATCATTTTCTTCAATAATGGTTATATGTTGTTTCTTGCCGCTCAAAATAATCACTTATTCATCATACTGAGTCTGATTTTGGTGAGTACTCGCTTGGTTTGAAGCGGAAAATCACCGTCCATCATCCAATTGTAATAACTTGGTTCACTGCGCAATACACTTTCAATGGTCTTGCCCTTGTGTTTTCCAAAATTAAATACAGCTTCTTTTTTTTGATTGTAGACAAATCTACCGGCTAAATCTACGGCATTATCTGTTGAACTGAATTCATGAAGTCCTTTTACGTCAGCGGGAAGATTGTCGTATTTTTCAATTTGAGCTTTCAGAACTTTCCAAGTGGCTATGGTATCAACTTCGGCTGAATGAGCTCCTTCAAGGTCTTCGTTAACGTAGAACTTGACGGCAGCCGTTAAGTTACGGGGTTCCATTTTGTGAAATATGCGTTGTACATCAACAAATTTGCGATTTTCGATATCAAAGTCAATTTCAGCTCTGTAGAATTCTTCTACCATCAACGGGAAATCAAATTTATTGGAGTTGAATCCTCCGAAATCACACAGTTTTAAAAACTCATTCAATTCTGGAGCCAGCTGTTTGAAAGACGGTTTGTCAGCAACGTCTGCGTCATAAATTCCATGAATTTCACTGACTTCCTTGGGGATGGGAATTCCCGGATTCACTCTAAAGGTTCTCAATTCCTCGTCTTCGTTGGGGAAAATTTTCAAAAGAGAGATTTCTACAATTCGATCGTGATTGATATTGATCCCTGTAGTTTCAAGGTCAAAAATGACCAACGGACGGGTAAGTTTAAGTTTCATTAGGTTTATTCGTCGTTAAGTAAATCAGGTCTAAGTTGTTGAGTACGCTCAATACTTTGATCCAATCTCCATTCTTCTATTTTTTTATGATTGCCACTCAATAATACGTCTGGCACTTTCATATCATGAAAGATTTCAGGTCGAGTGAAAAGGGGAGGAGCCAGTAAGTTGTCTTGAAAAGAATCACTCAAAGCGCTTTCTTCGTTTCCAATAACACCGGGAATCAATCTGACTACAGCATCTGTAATGGCAGCCGCAGCAATTTCGCCGCCAGACAATACAAAATCTCCCAACGAAATTTCAAGATTCACGTATTCATCTCTGATACGTTGATCTATGCCTTTGTAATGTCCGCAGATAATCATCAAATTGCCACCAATGCTTAATTGGTTGGCCAAAGGTTGATTGAAAGGTTTCCCGTCTGGGGTGGTATAGATGATGAATTGATAATCTCTTTCGGACTTTAATTTTTCAATCACCGTTGACAGAGGCTCACACATGAGTACCATTCCGGCGCCGCCACCAAAGGGGTAATCATCAATTTGGCGGTATTTGCCAATTCCATATTCATGGAGGTTATGCACCACTATTTCAGCAAGCCCTTTTTCTTGGGCCTTCTTGGGGATGCTGTGATTCAGCGGTCCATGCAATAGTTCGGGAACAGCAGATATGATGTCAATCCTCATGATTTTCTGGATCTACCAAACCATCGGGTAAATCCATGTGCAAAGTTCGGTCATTCTCATTGATTTGAATAATCCATTCTTCCACAAAAGGGATTAAAATTTTGCGATTTTCGCAAATGATGTTCATCATGATTTGCCCGGGATAATCTTCGAGAGAATCGATTTGCCCAACCCGGGTTCCATCTGATGTAACCAATTGAAAACCGTTAATTTGAAACTGAGGTGGAACGTCATCAACGGTATTCTGGTCTAGACCTACGGTAAGTCCAAGTAATTCTTCGGCTTGACTTTCAGAATCGATGAATTGTAATTTTACAATTTCAAGAGATTTACTCATTTCTTCAATGAGGAAGGGGACCCCTTTTTCGTTGATCACAACATAAAGGTAGTCCCCTAGTTCAGGGATGAGGTCATCATCATCCCAAAAAATATTCAGGCTGCCTTTATAACCGTGTTTAGAGGTGATTTTCCCAATTGGAATGATTGGGGGAGGCAGTATCTGTGTCATTATTCAGCGCTTTCTTCAGCTGGAGCGTCAGCACCTTCTGTAGCAGCATCTTCGGCAGCAACTTCTTCAGTAGCTTCCTCTTCGGCTGGGTTAGCAGCGGCTTCAGCTTCTGCTAATTTAGCCTGTAACTTAGCGGCATATTCTTCTTTGCGCTTAACCTCAGCGGCAAGAGCTGCTGCACGTTGGTCAGCGGCTGCTTTGCTCAATCCATCACGTTTAGCTTGAACTTTGCCTTCTTTTTCAGTCAACCACTCGTTAAAACGCTGGTCTGCCACTTCTTGGGTAATTGCACCTTTGTTTACACCCACTTGAAGGTGTTTTTTGTATGCTGCTCCTTTGTAAGAAAGGATAGCACGCGCGGTGTCAGTAGGTTGAGCACCTTTCAACAACCAATCTACAGCCTTATCAAGGTCAAGAATGATGGTTGCAGGGTTGCTAATGGGGTTGTAAGTACCGATTTTCTCGATGAATCTACCATCGCGAGGAGATCTCTGATCTGCTACAACGATGTGATAGAAAGCTCTTTTCTTTCTACCGTGTCTTTGCAATCTAATTTTGGTTGCCATATGTTTACTCTTTCTTCTATTTTCATCCTAACCCGTAGGACGCTCCTCCGAAAAGGACTGCAAAGATAATAGTATCAAAACAAATTGCCAAATGAATCAACTATTTACCTAATTTTTGGGATAGTTGCCAAAAGAATTAAAACTAATATTGCTATCTTTAATGTTGAATGTTGAAGCGCCGAATTGTTATTTGTGATGACCATCAAGTGGTCATTGAAGGATTGAAAATGATTCTTCAATCAAACCCTAACCTAGAAGTTGTGGGTAGTTTTTTGGATGCATCTGAGTTTCGGGAGTTTTGGCAAATTCATAATGCCAATATTGATGTGGTTTTAATGGATGCTCATTTGAAAAATGATGTTTCTGGTTTAGAATTAAGAAATAGTATTTCTGACAATTCAAACAAGGCCTATTGGGTGCTGTTTTCTTCGTTCGTTGATAAATACCTTGCTGTTCAAGCCAAGAAAATAGGCTTTCAAGCTTGTATATCTAAGGAAATTCCAGCAGCTAGACTTATACAGTTGTTAGAGCACGGGAGCCCTGTTTTTTACTCGTACCCAGATTTAATAGATAGACCCGGCATAAGATTGATTGAATCTGTTTTAGAAGGGTTGTCTAACCTTACTAAAACAGAAAAGATAGTTCTTAATAAATTGAAAGAAGGAAAACGATCTAAAGAATCTGCAGATGAACTCAATGTCAGTGTGCACACCTTCGAAACGCATAAAAAGAATATATTTAGAAAGTTAAATGTGAATAGCACCACAGAGTTAATGAGCTTGATTGACGATTATAAGTTTATTTCATGAACCCCAATGCGGTGAATTTAGAGTCCATCTTTGAACAGCAGTTATTTCAATTTGCTGGCGGACTAATTTCTGGGGGATTTGTCTTCTTTACCTTGCTTGCTCTGACCATTGTATGGTTTCTTAATAATCCATTATTGAAATTGCTATTGATATTTACAACTCTGCAAACCATCTTAGTTACTTATGATTTTCAGTACGTCTCCTCGGGAAGTTTTGGAAAATTCAGTTTGGTCAAGTTGATCTTGGCGACTTCCTTTACAATTTTGGTTCAACAATATTTAAAAGAAATCAAATATCGAGCCCAATTGAAATTGAAATATTTAGAAAGAGATGTTTACTGGATTTTAATTATTTCATCTTTGATGTTACTGACTTGGTTTTTTTGCCATTGGTTCCTAATCAGATTTACCTTCACCATCCTCTTGTTGTACTGGTTTTACTTGGGAGTTAACATAAACTTTGTATTCAAAAACGCAAGTCCATTTTACCGATTATCGGGATTCTTACTTTGGTTTTACAGTTGGGTTGTTTTTTTTGTTCTCTTAATTCCAATTCACCAAGGCTTTGGTTTACACGAAAGTCAATGGTCACAAATAACATACTTAGGGTGGTTGGGTGTTTCATTCTTTGCAGCTATGAGTTTAATACATCAAGTGGTTCAATTAAACGCTCAAAATTTAAAATTAGAATCTGAACAATTGGATTTGAAAAATAAATTAGGATTTGCACAATTAGAGTCTTCCGAGAACGAACGCAGGAGAATTGTTTCAGAACTTCACAATGATGTACTTAACAGAATTGATATGCTTTCTATGACTGCCAATCAGTCAGCTTTAAATCAAGATAATATCAACTTGAATTTAATTGATTCTTTACAAGTGTTGAGAAAATATACTTACAAATTATATCCTCCACACACCGATGTTTTATCTATCGCCGATATTTTTCAACGGGAGGCTGAAATTTGGTCTGATTCTGCTGTTTATGTTGAAGTGTTTTTTGAATCATCTTGGAATCAATTGAATTTGGATTATGTTATGCCCATCTTTCGATTTGTTGAGTTTGTAACCCAATCGCTTGCTCAATTCAAAATATTGCAAAAAGTAGTGTGGAATTTTTCAGCCAAACAACATCAATTAATGTTACAAATTCAGGCTTTTGGAAATTTTGACAATGTCTACTTAAATAAAGATGAATACCTTATTTACAAGGATTTATTGAATGCAGAATTAGTAGAAAAGAATTTAGATGGGTCTTATGAAATGAGTTTGTTTTTCAATAATTAATCTATGAGAAATACGCTATTTTTTGGATTGGTCATTTTATTTTTAAATAGTTGTAGTTTTCAGAGTAGTGACAATAGATTGGTGAAAAATGGATTGACTATGGCCTCGCCTTCAGATTCACTAGAAACGGTGAAACAGTTTTTAGTTGTCCACCCTAACATCGATTCTTTTAGTTTCAATAGTGAAATTCATTGGTTTAGATTTCCAATCAAAAATGTTGTGCCCGGCCAATATGCATTAGTTGTTCCTGATTATCAAATTAATAAACTTCAACTTTTTTTGCTTGCTGATTCAGTCTCGCCCAAAGAAATCTTAGTTACTGGTGATGAAATTCCAGTGAGTCAATATTCCAATAAAGCCAGATCAAATGTGGCTTTCATTGAGTTGAAAGCAGGACAGAATTATGAGGTATATGCCAAATATTCAAGGCCCGGTAATAGACCTCAATTGGTCATGAATTTAATGTCGCCGTCAGATTATGCAAATTACAGCGTTCGTCTAGAATGGTCTTATGGCTTGATTTATGGGTTATTAGTCATATATCTCTGTTTAGTTTTGGCCGTTTTAATCTGGACTCGTGACATTAAGTATTTCTTTTTTCTGCTTTGGGTATTGTCATATTTGGTGTATTTCTCAACTACCTCAGGACATTTAAAGTTCTATGTATTCCCTGAAATGAAAGAGAATTTCAGTTTGATTCGATTGGAATTCATGCTGATTTCTATGTACGCAATGACGGAATACTCTCTTCTTTATTACAACCGAAGAAAATCCATGATTTGGGTAATTTGGATTTGGTATGGATTGTTCCTTTGGAGTATTACGGGTATTCTTTATGAACCATTGACGGGTAAATCGATGTTTCAAGGAAATGAAAAAGCCTACATTTACCTTATTAGAGGTATATTCCTTAGCTTTATCACCTTGCAATCATATCTTTCCGTAAAATGGATTATCAAGAATAAAAGCATCTCGTTTCTATCCATCGTTTTTGTTTTATATCTACTTAATATGTTCCTGTACTTATATCAAACCGTTTATTTAGATAATGTTGATTTTGATTATTTCATCTTAGCAACGGTATGGTTTCTGATATTAGAAATTCTTTCTATTGCCGGCGGATTGTCTTATTATTTGATGAAAGACAATCAAAGGAACCTCTATTTACTTCAACAGAATACCCTACTCAAAAAGGAAATCAACCGAGTGTATTTTACCGTTCAGGAACAAGAAAAACGAAGAATTGCACGTGAAATTCACGACGATATTTTAAATCGACTTTCTATGTTGCTTCTTCTTTCAAGGGATGGATATCTGCCTCAAAATTTGTTGGTAGAAAGATTAAGGCAACTCAGTAAAGATGTTAAATTATACACACTGGGACTTTATCCTATTTGGGTGCAGAAAATGGATATCTCCGAAATGATTGACCAAAATATTCAAGAATTAAGCAACGCTTTGAACTTAAAGTTAAATAAACAGTTAACAGATCTTCCATCATTAACCACCACGGTTAAGCTACAGTTGTTCCGAATCATGTACGAGTTCATTTCCAACTCGGGCAAATACGCTAATGCAAAAAACGTACATCTGTCTATTATTTATTTTCATGGTTCGCAAGAATTAATATTGAATATATACGACGACGGAAAAGGATTGGAAACCAATCATAAAGTAGGCTTAGGTCTAAAAAGTATCCAAAATAGGGTGTCTATTCTAAACGGTAAAATGTCTATTCAAAACAAGCCCGGTTTTGGACTTGAGTGGACCATCATCATACCACTACAAAATGCGCATCTTGGCGAACTTCAACACCAAGGTCTTTGAGCCTACCGAATCAAAACTCACCTGCGCCTTTTTACTGTCGCCGTCACCATCAATAGATAACACGTTGCCAATGCCGAAACGTTGGTGTTGAACACGGTCGCCCACCTTTAAGCCAGAAATGTCGCCCGATACAAAATTGGGGTCTTCCGGTGGCAATGGGGCAGTAGATCTAGTGCTGCTGCTGGTAAATATTTTGGGGCCTTTGACGGGTTCTTTTTTGCTCACGTAACGCTCTGAACTTTGACTTCCGTATGAACGTCCCCCGAAAGAAGAATCTATATCATCAATCATCATGGAACGCTGTTTCATGGAGGCCAAACTCATGTCTAGGTAGCTGGAATCAATCTCCGATAGAAACCTGCTGGGCTCGCAGTGCAGGAGGCTGCCGTGTTTAAATCTGCTGGTTGCAAAACTCAAAAACAATTTCTGCTCAGCGCGGGTGATGGCCACATAAAACAAACGTCGCTCTTCTTCAATTTCCGAGCGGTTCAGCAAGGCCATTTGCGATGGGAACAAATTTTCTTCCAAACCTACAATGAAAACCACGGGAAATTCAAGCCCTTTTGAAGCGTGAATGGTCATCAACGATATGCAGTCGCGGTTGGGGTCATTGTCTTTTTGTTCGTCTGTGTAAAGCGCCACCTTTTCCAGGAATATGGGCAAGGTTTTTTCATCTTCGCTTTCATCGTCTTCCACAAATTCTTGTATGCTGTTCAGCAGTTCTGTGATGTTCTCGTACCGTGAAATACCTTCAATCGACTTGTCTTCGTACAGGGCCTTTAGCAAGCCTGAATGTTTGGCAACGTCTGTTGCTAATTCAAAGGCATTTTTAGTGGTAAGTTGACCTCTGAAACCCTCTATCATCATGGCGAAATTCTCTACTTTGGCTGCACTGCTTCCAATTTCAGGAAAACGTTTCACGTTATGAATGGCCTCTCCTAAGCCAATTTGGTTTTGAGTAGCCACATAAACCAAGCGGGTTAAAGTAGTGTCTCCAATTCCTCGAGCAGGATAATTGATGATGCGTTTTAGCGCTTCTTCATCATTGGGGTTGATGACCAGTCGCAGATAAGCAAGCAGGTCTTTGATCTCTTTGCGAGAATAAAAACTTTGTCCGCCGTAAATTTTATAGTCAATGTTTTGCCTTCTCAATGATTCTTCCAGTGCACGACTTTGCGCGTTGGTTCTGTAAAGAATGGCAAAAGCTTTATTAGGTAACTGTAATTTGTGTTTTTCTTCAAAAATGGTTTCGGCTACGCGCTTTCCCTCGTCGTTATCAGATGGATTTCTGATGACTTTGATTTTTTCACCATCTTCGTTGGAGGTCCAGATTTCTTTTTTGAGCTGTTTTTTATTGTGGGATATTAAACTGCTTGCCGCCTGTACGATGTTTTTGGATGAACGGTAATTCTGTTCCAATTTAAAAATGGATACGTCTGGGTAATCTCGTTCATAACTCAAGATATTTTCGATGTTGGCACCCCGGAACGCGTAAATACTTTGAGCATCGTCACCTACCACACAAATATTTTGATTTACAGCCGCCAATCTTCTCACAATCATGTACTGAACATGGTTGGTATCTTGATACTCATCTACCATGATGTATTTGAAACGGTGTTGCCATTTATTCAAGACTTCAGGAAACTTTTCCAACAATTTATAGGTGTTCACCAACAAGTCGTCAAAGTCCATGGCGCCGGCTTTGAAACAACGCTCGTTGTAGGTCTTAAAAATTTCTGCGAATAAAGGCCTGCCTGCCGCTTTGTCACCTTGTAATAATTCTTCATTAGAGGCATAGGCCTTTGCCGTGATGAGGTTATTTTTGGACAAGCTTATTCTGCTCAATACCAAACCAGGTTTATAGACCTTATCATCAAGGTTCATTTCTTTTAAAATGGCCTTGATGAGACTTTTTGCATCGTCAGAGTCATAGATGGTGAAACTTTGCGGATATCCGAGCTTATCGGCTTCCTGTCGAAGAATACGGGCAAAAACAGAGTGGAATGTACCCATCCAAAGGTTACGAGCTTCAGCTCCTACCAAATTTTCAATTCGGTGTCGCATTTCCTTCGCCGCTTTATTGGTAAAGGTCAAAGACAAAATGTTGAACGGATCGGTGCCCTTGTGCATGATGTAAGCAATGCGATAGGTGAGCACTCGGGTTTTGCCTGAACCGGCACCGGCAATAATCATGACGGGGCCATTAATCTGCACGGCAGCTTCTCGCTGATTGGCGTTTAACTGATCAAGAAATGGAGGAATATCATCAATAGGGGACTGATCGGGCCAATTCAACATGTTACAAAAATAACACTTTTATTTGGCCTTAGGCAGTGCAAAGCTGAAAACAGAGCCTGCGCCTTCGGTGCTGATGACTTGGATTTTTTCACCGTGAGCATCAATGATGTGTTTGCAGATACTTAAACCTAAACCGCTGCCCCCTGTTTCTCTGTTTCTGTGTGCATCAACCCGATAAAAACGTTCAAATATTCGGTTCTGATGTTGTAACGGTATTCCAATTCCGTTGTCCATAACTTCTACAATGATTTTTTCTCCAGTGTCTGACAATTTATAATTGGTAGTACCTCCTTGTTTACCGTATCTGATGGAGTTAAATCCAAGATTTACAAGTACTTGTGTTATTTTGTCTCGATCTCCGAGTACCATAATACCCTTGGTTTTGCCTTGAAAAAATAGTGAGATTTCTTTATTAGATGCTTGAATTTCCAATTCTTCAATCACTTCACTGATCAATTGACCAAGATCAAATGCATTTTTTTGGATATTCAAAACGCCGCTTTCAAACTTGGTTATGGTGTCTAAATCTTTGACGATTTGCCCTAATCGAGCGGCATTTTTATTGGCTTTTTTCAAAAAACTTCGCAAAGTGGGTTGATCAATTTTTGGATCATCTAATACACTTTCAATATATCCTTGTATGGAGAATAAGGGAGTTTTTAATTCATGGGCTACGTTGCCAATGTAGTCGCGACGGTAGTTTTCAAGCTGTTGCATTCTTTGCAATTCTTGCTTCCGCGCTTTGAATAACATTTTGAAGGCATCTTCAATGTCTTTTGCTTGGGGATTTATTTTCTCTTCATAATCGTCTTCTTCAGCCGATATCAATAGTTCAAGATTCCTTAAAACGGTACGTTTTCTTTGCTTCCAAACAAAGGTGGCGACCCCTGTTCCAAGGGCAAATGCCAACAATAAAAAACTCGAAAGAGTTAAAAATGTAACAGAGATTTCTGCAGATGTGAACATCAATCCAAAAATAAGAACTTCCACCGAAAAAGCATCCCCCCAAAAAAACTATCTTTGCATTTGATTTATGAGCGATTCAAATCTATTCGACAAAATAGTTTCACACGCCAAGGAATATGGCTTTGTGTTTCCATCGAGCGATATATATGGCGGACTTGCAGCTGTTTATGACTACGGGCAAAATGGGGTAGAACTGCGCAACAACTTACGTCAGTTTTGGTACCTATCTATGACTCGTTTGAACCAAAATATTGTTGGACTTGACTCCTCTATTTTCATGCATCCCCGCATTTGGAAAGCTTCAGGTCACGTTGACGGATTCAACGATCCGATGATCGATAACAAAGACAGCAAAAAACGCTATAGAGCGGATGTTTTAATTGAAGACCATCAAGAAAAAATCCGCCAAAAAATCGAAAAGGAAATAGAAAAAGCTGCAAAACGCTTTGGAGATACCTTCGATGCATCCATGTACCGAACCACCAATCCTAGAGTGATGGAGTACCAAGCGAAGATTGATCGCATGGATCAAATTCTAAAGGAAGGATTAGAGTCGGGCAACTTGAATGTAATCAAAGATTTGATTGAAAAGGAAGGTATTGTTTGTCCTATCAGTGGTTCTAAAAATTGGACAGAAGTACGTCAATTTAACTTAATGTACAGCACCCAAATGAATGCGCTTGACGGTGGAGATGACGCTTTGTATTTGAGGCCTGAAACCGCTCAAGGTATTTTTGTTAATTATCTAAATGTTCAAAAAACCGGAAGAATGAAACTTCCTTTCGGTATAGCTCAAACCGGAAAAGCATTCAGAAACGAAATTGTTGCAAGACAATTCATCATGCGTATGAAGGAGTTTGAACAAATGGAAATGCAATTTTTCTGCAAACCAGGAACCGAATTGGAGTGGTATAATTACTGGAAAGAACAGCGTATGCGCTGGCACAAAGCCCTTGGTATTCCAAAAACTAAATACCGTTTCCACGATCATATAAAGTTGGCACACTACGCCAATGCTGCCGTTGATATTGAGTTTGATTTTCCCTTTGGATTTAAAGAAGTGGAAGGAATTCACTCCCGTACCGATTTTGACCTCGGCAGACACGAAGAATTCTCAGGTAAAAAACTGCGCTACTTCGATCCCGAAACCAACGAGAGCTTTATTCCTTACGTGGTAGAAACTTCCATTGGTTTAGATAGATTATTTTTATTGGTTCTATCTAACGCCTTCCAAGAAGAATCTGTTGACGGTGATACCCGTACGGTCTTGAAATTACACCCTGCAATTGCTCCTGTAAAGTGCGCTATTTTACCCTTGGTTAAAAAAGACGGATTGCCTGAGCTGGCCGAAAAAATCTACGAAGATCTCAGATTTGATTTCAATGTGTTTATTGAAGACAAAGACAGTATAGGCAAGCGCTACCGCCGCATGGATGCCATAGGCACGCCCTTCTGTGTAACCGTTGATCACGACAGTCTCAATGATCACATGGTGACCATCAGGCATCGCGATACCATGCAACAAGAGCGCGTGAGTATTTCGGCTCTTCACGATATTTTGAATAAAGAAACTTCCATGAGTTCATTGTTAAAATCAATATAATAATTTAGTTATGAATAATACCCTTGACCAATTTTCGTTTGAAGGAGAACGCGTTTTAATGCGCGTGGATTTCAACGTTCCGTTGGATGCTCAGTTTCAAATAACCGATGACTCTCGTATGAGAGCGGCTGTTTCGTCCATTCAAAAAATATTGAAAGACGGCGGAAGCGTTATCATTATGAGTCATTTAGGTAGACCAAAAGACGGTCCCAATCCTGATTTTTCTTTAAACCATATAGTGTCTCATCTTGCACAACTTTTGGATGTTCCGGTTCACTTCGCCAACGACTGTATTGGTGAGGAGGCCGCGCACAAATCATCAGCATTGCATGCAGGTGAAGTCTTGTTGCTCGAAAATCTTAGATTCTACAAAGAAGAAACCAAAGGAGATGTTGATTTTGCGAAAAAATTAGCCTCTTTGGGAACATTCTACGTGAACGATGCATTTGGTACAGCGCATAGAGCGCACGCTTCAACTTCCATCATTGCGCAGTTTTTCCCAGGGAAATGTGCTTTCGGATACCTAATGGGAAGCGAAGTGGCAAATGCTCAAAAAGTGATGAGCAATCCTCAGCGTCCATTCACAGCCATTGTGGGAGGCGCGAAAGTGAGCGATAAAATTCTCATCGTAGAAAATCTTTTGAATGTGGCAGACCATATCATCATAGGTGGTGGTATGGCGTACACTTTTTTCAAGGCTCAAGGCGGAAACATTGGCAACTCTCTCTGCGAAGATGAGCGCCTAGAGACTTGTCGAGAAATCCTAAGAAAAGCTGCTGAAAAAGGGGTGAAGATTCATTTGCCCATTGACTCAGTAGTAGCTAATAAGTTCGCTGCTGATGCAGACACATCGAACGAGCCATCTTCTTCTATTTCCGACGGATGGATGGGCTTAGATATTGGTGCACAAGCCGCTAAAGATTTTTCCGAGGTGTTATCTTCTAGCAAAACCATTCTTTGGAACGGACCCATGGGCGTATTTGAAATGCCCGCCTTTGAAAACGGCACGAAGTCGGTTGCTGAGGCCGTTGCTCGCGCAACGGATGCTGGAGCATTCAGTCTCATTGGCGGTGGCGACAGTGCTGCAGCAGTGTACAAATTTGGCTATGAATCTCGTGTAAGCTACGTAAGCACCGGAGGCGGAGCCTTATTGGAATATTTCGAAGGAAAAGAACTGCCTGGAATAGCGGCGATTCAATAAACGGTGATCGGTTTTCGGTGATCGGACATTAGTTGTGCGGCTTCGCCGGAGACGACGAGACTTTGAGACTCACGCTTCGCTAGGACTTGCGCTTCGCGCTGCTAAGCACCTTTGGTGCTGCTGAGCGCTGACCGCTGAAAGCCGATCACCGATCCCCGATCCCCGACCACCAACCACCGATAACCGATAACCGATCACCGATCACCGATCCCCAAAAACCATTTCTAAATTGAGACGTTATTAAATATGATGAGAATTTCGTTGGTGTTTTTTGGCATAATTTTAACCTCTTTCTTGGCAAATACGTTTGATGCACAAATCAGAGATTTGTATTTGAAAGCGTTAAAATCAGACAAGGAAATCGCCATGTTTAAGAAAAAATCGGAGGCGGCGATTAAACATCCCCTAGGAAGAGCCTATTACGGCACGGCGTTAGCCTTGGAAGCAAGAGCAAGCAGTTGGGTAGGTACCAAAGTGGAATTGGCTAAGAAAGCATCGCAAAATTTGAATGCGGCAGTGTCCCAGAGTTCACAAGATTTTGAAATACGATTTCTCAGATTCAGTTTCGAACACAACGTGCCAAGCATGTTGGGTTTATCTGGTCACGTTGCTGATGATAAAGAGTTTTTATTGAATTTTAAAGGCACAAAGCCACCTATAAAAACGGTAATAAGCGGATTTTTAAGTAAATGCGATGATATTTCAGAGACCGAAAAGGCGAAAATATTAAAGGGTTTGTAAATTAACGAGCCGAAAGCTGATAGTTGATAGCCGCAAACCAACAGCTGATAACCGAAAACCGAAAACCGAGACTTTATAACCAACGCCTGCGGCGGAAAAAGTATAGCGTTCCCAAAGAAGATAAAATCATTACTCCAACGGCATAGGTAAAACCATATTTCCATTTGAATGCATCGATGTGCGCAAAATTCATACCGTAGATGGATGCAATGAGGGTAGGAGGCATGAATATGACACTGGCAACCGTGAAGATTTTGATGATTTTATTCTGTTCAATGTTCACCAAACCCAGGAAGGTATTTTGTAGATATTCCAATCTTTGGAAGGTGAAATTAGCATGGTCAATCAATGAACTAATGTCTTTGATGACAATTCTCAATCGTTCGTAATCTTCGCCTTCAAATTCACGACTTTTCAAAATAGCCGATACCACTCGCTGTTTATCTACCGCATTTTGGCGGATTTCCATGGTGAGCTCCTGAACACGGGTAATTTTCAAAATCAGAGCTTCGTCTGGGTTACCACCGTAAGAAACAGTCTTAGATAATTCTGCAACTTGTCGAGATAAATTCTCGAGAAGATCAGCATCATTGTCAACTCCAACCTCTAATAGAGTGGCCATGATTTGTTTTCCCGAGTGGAAGAATCTACCTGTACCTTTTATTTTCTTGACGCAATCTGAGAAGGCGTTCAAGTCGGCATCTCTATATGTAAAGAGTATTTCATCCTGCAAAATGAACGAAACCGCATTAGAAATAAAGTGGTCAGCTTCCGGAGATAACTTTAAAAAGTTACTGTTTGCAATGATCTCATCATCGGTTTCAAAATAACGCGAAGACGATTCGATCTCAATTTGTTCTTGTCTAGACTGAAATTTAAATTCGAAATTGGCCTCTACATCGGCAATTTCTGAGGCACTTGGATTTTGAAGGTCAATCCATACCAATCCATCCATAGTCTCTAACTGAGACAAGGATTGCACTTTGTGCACTCGATTTTGTCGTTTGTAGTAAACGCGCATCATTTTTATTGCAACTTCGAGGTTCTGAGTCCATTTTTTGGAGTTGCAAAGGTAGGATTTTTATTTAAAAGCGTTCTTGAAAATATTTCCAGGATTTTCTGACCTCTTGAATGTAAAGCAAGCTGAGCAATGGGAATACCACAACAAACATTTTATTGTAGCTCCATGCAGTTTTAAAGTCTAAATGAATGCAATGCTGAACGGCTCGGGTCATGCCGCAACCCGGACAATCAACATTGGTAATAAGTTTGCTGATGCAAATAGTAGGCCCATGATCAAAGAAATTGACGGGAAGAAGAATTAATACAAAAGGTATTAAAACAATAAGAACCCGGTAAGGGGTTCTTATTGTTTGTTTGATATGTTTGATTTTATCAGAAATCATTAAGCATCAGGGTTTCTACCCAAATCGCCGGTTAATATTCTAATTAAGTCAATTAAAGCCCAAATTCCGCAACCACCTGCTGTGATTAACTGCAGAATTCCAATGGTTGTGTAACCTAAGTAAAATCTGTGGATACCCAAATAACCTAAAAAGAAACACAAAAGAGCTGCAATGATCATTTCATTGTCATCCAATCCACCAGAGGTAGCAACATCTGCTTTAGAAATAGACGCTTCCTTTACAGGAGCGTTGTGATCCATTTTGGCTACTTTCCTGGCAATTTGCTTGATAGCTACTTTTTCAACGGCGTTGAATTTATGAGTTTTTGATGCCTCTTTAACAGCTGTTTGGAACTGTTCACTGTAAGTGGCAGTATTGCTTTCAGAAATTGCTGGAGTTTCATCAACTACAACCATTTGTGTCGTGTTTTTCTCAGCAGTTACTGACGCTTCAGTTTTTGTTGGATTTGATTTCTTTGAATCTGTGCCCCAACCGCCACCAAAAGCGGAAGAAGTGCGTTCAACGGTGGTAGAGCAGCCCGCAAAAACCAATGCTGCTGCCGATAATAATAGGAGGTTTTGTTTCATAAAAATAATTAATTACTCCGGCAAAATAGTTAGTTATTGCCAAAAAAACAAGAATTATTTCCTACCCAACCAACTTTTTATTTTCAATTCTAAAACCCCGAATAAAGCTTCTCTAAATATTTTGGTGCTCATTTTGGAAGTGCCCGCAGTTCTATCTGTGAAGATGATCGGATGTTCGGAAATGCTGTAGCCCTTGCGGTGCGTTCTGAACTTCATTTCAATCTGAAAGGCATATCCCCTGAACTTGATGTCGTCTAAGCCAATGTTTTCAAGTACCTTTCGTTTGTAGCAAACAAATCCAGCAGTAGTATCTGCAATATTAAGACCTGTGACAAATTGAACATACTTGCTCGCATAGTAACTCATGAGGACTCTGCCCATGGGCCAGTTTACTACGTTTACAACGCCTCCAACATACCGGCTTCCCACACATACATCGGCTCCGTTTTCGCATTTTTCAATCAGGCGAGGCAATTGGTCTACCGGATGCGAAAAATCGCAGTCCATTTCGCAGATGTATTCATATCCCTTAGATAGAGCCCAATGAAAACCAGCGATATAGGCAGTACCTAATCCGTTCTTTTCCGTTCTCTCCAAAATATGTAAGCGCTCTGGAAACTGAGGCATCAAACTTTTAACCGCTGAACCTGTACCGTCTGGGGAATTGTCATCTACCACCAACAAATCAATGTTCTTTTCCAATGACATGACCGTATGAATCATCCGATCAATGTTCTCAATTTCATTGTAAGTGGGTATGATAACGAGGTATGGGCTCATTGGGGTAGGCTATAAATCACAAAAATACGGTATTTCCATAAATCGAATTGTACCTTTGACGAAGGAAATTCGATTCTAACGATTTTAACATAAAATGAACCCTAAAAACAAAGCCATTTTTCTGGATAGAGACGGAGTAATCAATCATGATCCCGGAGACTACACTCAATCACTGGATGAATTTCATATTTTACCAGGGGTCATTGATCAAATAAAAAAATGGTATGATCAAGGCTACAAAATCATTGTCATTACCAATCAAGGTGGAATTGCTAAAGGGTTATATAACGAGCATGCGGTGAATGCGATGCATCAATATTTGCAAGGGAAATGCATTGAGGCCGAATGCCAAATTGAAGCCTTTTATTTTTGTGAGCATCACCCTGATTACTGCGGAAAATGTTTGTGCCGAAAGCCTGGAAGTCTTATGATTGAAAAAGCCATTCATCATTATAACATAGACCCTAAACAAAGCATCATGTATGGCGATAGACAACGCGACATTGATTGCGCTCAAGCAGCGGGAGTTAAAGGCGTGCTCATTGAAACAAATTCAGTGAACTTTAATCAATAAATCCCAAAATGGCACGATATTTGAAAACTTCAAATTACATCATGAAATACGCATTTTTATCCCTCGCACTAGCTCTAGTTGGAATGGTAAGCGCACAAGACGCGGTTCCAACAGTAACTGTGAAGAACATAGACGGTGAAAACATCAACTTCTCCCAAGTAATAGAGCCAGGTAAAATTACCGTTATTTCATTCTGGGCAACTTGGTGTGGCCCCTGTATCAAGGAACTTCAAGCCATTGATCAACACTACGCTGAATGGCAAGAAAATTACAACATGAAATTAGTTGCAGTCAGCATTGATGACGCGAGAAACGTGAAAAAAGTAAAACCCAAAGTATTGGGCGAAGGTTGGGCATATCAAATCATTTTAGATGAAAACCAAGATCTTGCTCGTTCTATGAATGTGAATAACCCTCCCATGACCTTCATTGTTGATCAAAACGGTAAAATTATGTATTCTCACCAAGGGTACACTCCTGGTGCTGAAGACGAACTCGAAGAACGACTCAAAGAACTCGCCGAAGTTAAGTAAATTCGCGGCATGGAAAAACCTTCCTTGCCATCCGGTACCCGCGACTTTGGTCCGGAAATAATGAAAAAAAGAAAATTCGTTCTGTCAGTGATGGAGCGAGTTTTTCGTTCACACGGGTTTCTTCCCATCGAAACTCCTTCCCTAGAAAATCTTAAAACCCTCCAAGGTAAATACGGAGATGAAGGCGATCAACTGCTTTTCAAAGTACTCAATTCAGGCGAGTATTTTTCCAAAATAAAACCCGAAAATTGGCCTGTAAGTCCAGCAGATACCATCTATAAAGACATGACCCCGCAAATTTCAGATCGTGGTTTGCGCTACGATTTGACGGTTCCACTGGCGCGATTTGTGGTAATGAATCGCGATAAATTAGCCTTCCCGTTTAAACGTTACCAAATGCAGCCCGTTTGGCGCGCTGATCGTCCCCAAAAAGGAAGATATCGCGAATTTTGGCAATGTGACATCGATATAGTAGGTAGCAATTCCGTGGTTTCTGAAGCCGAACTCGTAGAATGTTACCAAGAAGTGTTTGCTCAACTCAACCTCGAAGTTCAAATTAAAATCAATCACCGACTCATTCTCGATGCTTTTTTGCCCCTTCTCGGGGGACGTGAGCAGTGGAATGCGTTTATGGTTGCCATTGATAAGTTTGATAAAATTGGACAAGAGGGCGTAAACAATGAACTTCTCCAGCGCGACTTGAAAAATGCCATTCCCGCCTGGAATACCCTGTGCGAAATTGCCGCATTAAACAGCACCGAAGATAAACTTCTAGCCTTGGAGAGCTTTTCAGAAATTCAAAATGAGATATTGACGCAAGGAATAGCTCAAGTCAAAGAATTATTAGACCTATTGCCAAGACAGCAGAATGTAGTTTTAGATCTTCGACTGGCTCGAGGACTCAGTTACTACACCGGATGTGTATTTGAGGTGGTTTCTAACGATGATCGCGTACCCGCTGATTTTCGCATTGGAAGCATAGGTGGTGGAGGCAGATATAATAATCTAACGGGTGTTTTTGGACTGAAAGATGTGCCCGGGGTGGGAGTGTCCTTTGGATTGGACCGAATACTAGACACTTTAGAATCAGCCAATCTTTTGGAGGTAAATAATGATTGGGCAGGGGTACTTATATGTTGCATGGAAGAAGCTTATTTGTCGCAAGCAACTCAAATAGCTCGTGAATTGAGAATCAAGAATGTAATTTGCGAGGTGTATCCTGGAGCCCCAAAGTTGAAAAAACAACTCGATTATGCCAATTCAAAAGGGTGCAAATACGCCCTTATACTTGGAGAGTCTGAGATGCAACAACAACATGCAATGGTGAAAAATTTAGTCACTGGAGAACAGCAGCTTCTTGATTGGAATGCACTGTCTGATCATATAACATTAAATTAAATGAATTTACATTACACTTTGGGTCAAGCCATCTCAGCCATTCAGAAACCCGTTGAATTGACCCCTCAAACGAGAAAAACTTTGCAAGACAGCGTGGATTTTCTCCATAAATTCTTAGAACAATCAGATAAACCCATTTATGGGGTAAACACCGGATTTGGGTCCCTACAAAACATCGAAATTAGTTCATCTGAACTCAGCAAACTTCAAGAGAATCTCCTCATTACCCATGCTGCAGGAGTTGGCAGCGCTTTGAACGATGAACTTGTGCTCACCATGATGTGGCTTAAGTTGTTGAACATGAGTAAAGGACATTCAGCTGTGCGTCCCGAAGTCTTTGAGCGCTTGGCCTATATGTTCAACCATCAAATCATTCCATTAGTCACTGAGCAAGGTTCATTGGGCGCTTCTGGAGATTTAGCTCCCCTTTCCCAAATGGTTTTGCCCTTGATTGGAAAGGGCAGTGTAAAGGTAAATGGTAGTCTTATGCCAGCGTCTGATTGGTTGACCTCTGTTGGATTTCAACCCATAGTTTTAGGTCCCAAAGAAGCCCTAGCCCTAATCAATGGCACTCAATTCATGTTGGCGCATGCCTTGGTTGCCTTTAAGAAGATTTCTGATATTTTGGCACAATTACCCTTGATAGCCTCTTTGAGTATTGATGCCTATGATTGTAGGTTAGAGCCTTTTCATGAGGCCATTCACAGGGTGCGTCCTCATCAAGGACAAATTCAAGCAGCCGAGGAAATCAGAAGTTGGCTCGCCGATTCTGAAATTGCCGCGATGCCCAAAAAACAGGTTCAAGATCCTTATAGTTTTAGATGTATACCCCAAGTTCATGGAGCAACCATTACGGCTTTGCAACATTGTTTTTCGGTTTGGGAGACAGAATTGAACTCAGTGACAGATAATCCCAATGTCTTCGAAGAAGAGAATATGGTGGTTAGCGGGGGAAATTTCCACGGTCAACCTCTCGCACTCACCTTAGATTATGCAGCAATGGCTTTGGCTGAATTAGCCAATATTTCCGAACGACGGACCTTTTTGTTGGTCAGCGGACAAAGACAATTGAGTCCCTACCTAGCAGACGGCGCTGGCATAGATTCAGGCTATATGATTGCCCAATATAGTGCGGCGGCATTGGTGAGTCAGAACAAACAATTGTGCACTCCAGCAAGTGTAGATAGTATAGTAAGTAGTAACGGACAAGAAGATCACGTATCTATGGGAGCCAACGCGGCAACCAAATTGATGCGTGTTTTAGACAACGTTGAGTACGTTTTGTCTATTGAATGGCTTTGTGGAGTAGCGGCATTATCACAGCGAAAGTTAGTCTCCCAGAAAAAATCATCCAATGCAATTGAGGCGGCAGTTGATGCCTTTTTATCAGGCGGGGCGTTGATTCACCAAGAGGTGCCAATGCAAGAATTAATGAAAAGAGCGAATGATTTTTTATGGAAATCTGCAAAAAATTAATTTTTGGCACGGTATTTGATGGTAATTAAGCAATAACAAATGAAAAATTAAAATTATGAAAAAAGTAACAACTCTCTTCGCAGTAGCATTCGCTTTCATCGGCGCTTCAATGGCTCAAATGGTTATCCCTGGTGAATCTTTCGCTAAGAATCCAGCATCATTCAACGGTCGTAAGACTAGCATCAAAAACATCCAGTTGGATTTTTCTAACAAAATGCCAGCTCCAACAGGTGCAGTAGCTCCAGTAGGTGGCGGTGCAATGGGTGCAGGTGCTCCAGCTCCTGGACCTGGTGGACAAGGTGCACAAGTGGTACGTTGCAATCCTCCTCGTGGTTTTTCTCAATTAGACGTTAATTTCTTGGCTGCTCCTGATTTCGAAGGATGTTTCTTCATGGGCGACGCTATGTACAACGAGTTAAAGCGTATCGCTGGTGGACAAAAAATCGACGCTCAAATCACTTTCCAAGGTGACAACCGCGTTGGTTACAACGTAACTTTCTACAAAATCGGTAGATAATATCTTTAAAAACTTCTAAAACGAGCCTGGACGGAAGTCTGGGCTTTTTTTATTTTGGTCCTTGGTCTTTGGTCCTTGGTCCTTGGTCCTTGGTCTTTGGTCTTTGGTCTTTGGCAGGCCGCTGAAAGCTGTAGGCTGTCGGCTGATCACCGATCACCGATCACGGATTACCGATCACCGATCACCGATCACGGATTACCGATCACCGATCACCGATCACTGATCACCGATCACCGATCACCGATCACGGATTACCGATCACCGATCACCGATCACCGATCACTGATCACCGATCACCGATCACCGATCACCGATCACTGATCACCGATCACCGATCACTGATCACCGATCACCGATCACTGATCACCGATCACCGATCACCGATCACGGATCACCGATCACCGATCACCGATCACCGATCACGGATTACCCCATCGCCTTTTTCACAACATCCCAAACTTGCTCTTTACCTAGGCCTGTTTCAGCAGATGTGATGATGAATGGCGGAATCTCTTCCCAGTCTTGAGAAAGGGCATCTATGATGGCCTTATGATTGTTTTCAAGCTCTGTTTTTTTGAGTTTGTCTGCCTTGGTGCCTACGAGAACAATGGGTATTTGATCGGCTCCGCAATCGTTGATGAATTCCAAATCAATAGACTGTGGTGGAATTCGGAGGTCAATTAAGATGAAAAGACAATATAAATTCTCGCGGTTGCGCAAGTAATATTTAATCATGGTCGCAAATTTGAACCGCTTTTCTTTAGATACTTTGGCGTAACCATATCCTGGCAAATCACAAATCTGAAAGGTATCATCGCAATTGAAAATGTTCAAGGTTTGTGTTTTTCCAGGTTTGGAACTGGTTTTTGCCAAATCTTTTCTTTCTGTGAGCATGTTGATGAGTGACGATTTGCCCACATTTGATCTGCCAATAAAGGCGAATTCTGGAAGCTTAATGTGCGGTATATCAACCGACTTTTCCCAACTTCCGAGGAATTTTGCTTGCTTAATTTTCATGGAAACTTGATGTCTTCAGCCCAATAGATTGATGTATATTTGCAGCCTCAATGGCAGAAATCGTAAAACCCAATCCACAGTCCGACAGTTCAAAGAAACAACAAGTCGAGGAAATGTTCGATAATATTTCGGGTAACTACGACTTTTTAAATCATTTTCTATCTTTAGGCATTGATTACTCGTGGCGCAAAAAGGTTCGTAAAGTAATTCAGAAAACCGGCGCCAAATACCTGCTTGACGTAGCTACCGGTACCGCTGACCTAGCCATCGAATTGAGTAAATTGCCCAATTTGAAAATGATTGGTATAGATATTTCCAGAGGCATGTTAGACAAAGGAGATATCAAATTGGAAAAACTAAAACTAACTGATCGTATTCAATTGCAGCAAGCAGATTCTGAGAATTTGCCTTTCCAAAATGAAGAATTTGATGCCATCACCGTAAGTTTTGGGGTGAGGAATTTTGAAAACCTCCAAAAAGGCATGACCGAAATGGGACGCGTGCTTAAAAAAGGCGGATGTCTCGTGGTATTGGAATTTTCTAAACCCACCAATCCAGTTTTTGGAGCACTATATTGGTTCTATTTTAAATATATTTTACCCCCGTTGGGAAAATTGGTGAGTAAAGATGCCACAGCTTACACCTATTTGCCTCAAAGCGTTGCTGCTTTTCCTGAGGGACAAGAATTCGTGAAAGTGGCCAAAGCTTCTGGTTTCGAAAACGTCAAATATAGGGGACTAACATTTGGTGTGTGCACGCTTTACGAATGTTATAAGTAACTTTGAACTGTTTTTGCGTAAACTCATTTTAATATCGATTCTGTTCTTCACGTCTCTGTCAGCTTGGGCTGATGTGATTCCTTATGCGCCTCTAGTCCCCAGAGATCCCAATCGAATTTATAGAAAACGGTTTTTTTGGGGGATTGCTTTTTCCGGAACTCAAGCCATGATGAGGATGGATTTAGATCCATCCTTTTGGGAAAGAAACGATTCTTTGTTGAATATTTCGCCTCAATCTCAACTGGGCGGTGGTTTTGGAGGTAGCGTGGCTATGCGGATAGGAAAACGATGGGAAACCAAAATGTTGACCATGTTGCAATTGCACGGAAGAAATTTGGAATTTGATTGGGCAAATCGTCCCAATGAACTGCTAAGAATAGAAACCATTTCATTGGATATTCCCTTGACCATGAAGTACCGTTCTGATATGCCTAATAACACAGGTTTTTTTGTGGTAGGAGGAGTTCGTTGGTCTCATGATTTTCAAAGTAATGAGAAATTGGTCATAGGAGCGAGCAAGCCCTTAGTAGCCTTGAAAGAGAATACATACTACTACGAGTTCGGAGCGGGATTTGAGTTTCGAATGGAATACGTAGATTTAAGCATAGAATTGAAAATGTCAAACGGAATCAACAACGGATTGGTTCGTGTGCCTGAAAGTTATTATTCAGGCTCCATGAGTGCCATTTATCCAAGATTGTTTTCCATCACCTTAATGGCTCAAAATTGAATTTTGTTGTACAGCATAGAGATCCCTTCACCAAAGCCAGGGCGGGAAGGATTGAGACTGATCACGGCGTAATTGAAACGCCCATTTTTATGCCCGTTGGCACCGCAGCAACCGTAAAGGGTGTGAAGCGTGAAGACTTAGTGAACGATGTAGAAGCTCATATCATCTTAGGCAATACTTACCACTTGTATCTTCGTCCCGGATTAGACATCCTCCGCGAAGCGGGCGGAATCCACGGATTTTCAGATTGGAAAAAGCCCCTTCTTACTGATTCTGGTGGATATCAGGTATATTCTCTATCAGGTACCCGAAAAATCAAAGAAGAGGGTGCTACCTTCAAAAGTCACATCGATGGTTCTAAGCACGTGTTCACTCCAGAAAATGTGATAGATACTCAAAGGGCTTTAGGAGCCGATATCATGATGGCTTTCGATGAATGCACTCCATATCCCTGTGATAAAGAGTACGCAACCCGAAGTATGCATATGACCCACCGCTGGTTGGATAGATGTTTTCAGCGCTACAACGAAACAGAGCCTTTGTACGGTCACCATCAAGAATTGTTTCCCATTGTTCAGGGCAGTGTATACCCTGATTTGCGCAAGCAAAGTGCCGAATACATTTGTAGGCACGAGGCTGAAGGGTATGCTATTGGAGGACTTTCGGTAGGAGAACCTCACACAGACATGTATGAAATGACTGAGTTGGTTTGTGATATACTCCCTCAGAATAAAGCACGTTACCTCATGGGAGTTGGAACTCCCGAAAATATATTAGAGTCTATTGGTTTAGGAGTAGACATGTTTGATTGTGTTATGCCAACCCGAAACGGCAGAAATGGCATGATATTTACCCGCGAAGGAACCGTTAACTTGAAAAATAAAAAATGGGAACGCGATTTTCGTCCCATCGACTCCCTAATTTCACCTGACTATTCTTTTGCATATATGCGACATTTATTCGCATCAGGCGAGATGTTAGGAGCCATGATTGCAAGTTTACACAACCTGAAATTCTACTTGTGGTTGGTTAAACAAGCGCGAGTTCAAATTTTGAACAACGACTTCCATAATTGGAAATCATCTGTTTTAAAGTCTATCAATCAAAAGTTGTAATTGTATGTTTGGGAAGTATTTCAACGGACTTGATCGGTACATTGCCAAAAAGTTTATCAGTACTTTCCTGGTCACCATATTTCTGTTTATTGTCATCATCATCATTTTTGACGTTGCGGAAAAACTAGATGATTTCCTCAAGAGAAATGCCCCCATCGATGAAATTATTACTACTTATTATGTTAGTTTTATTCCCACGCTGATCAATACGTTTAGTCCTGTATTTATATTTATATCAGTACTTTACTTTACCTCTCGCTTAGCATCTCGTACTGAAATTATTGCCATGTTAGCCGGTGGAATGTCCCTCACCAGAATCATTCGTCCCTACATGGTAGTCGGCGCTATTTTTGCATGGGGAAGTTATTTCCTAAACTCATGGATCATTCCCATCACAGATAAACAAAGGGTAAAATTTGAAAATACCTATTTAAGAGATTATTGGTCAGAAGCCCGAAACGCCATTTATAGACAGATCAAACCTGGTGTGATCATGTACATGGAGTACTTCAGTAATCACGATAGCTCAGGAGTAGGAATCACGGTTGAGGAATATAGAGGCACCGAATTGAAAAGTTCCCTTTTCGGGCGATTCATACACTGGAATCGTGAGAAACAAACATGGCGATTGGAGCGCGTGACCCAAAGAGAATTTTTACCCAACGGAAACCAAAAAGTATCTCAATTAGCTACTCTAGATACCCTCATTGGGTTCAATCCCAATAATTTCTTTTTCAGAGTAGAAGATGTACAAAGTTTAAATCAGAGTGAACTCAAGAATTTCATTGTCAAGGAAGTAGAGCGTGGATCGCCCAATGTTGCAGGTTTGAAAACAGAGCTTTACAGACGTTATGCAGCCCCATTCAGTACATTCATACTGATATTTATTGGTGTTGCCGTTGCCGGACGTAAATCGCGCGGAGGCCTAGGTATTTCTCTGGGAGTGGGAATATTTGTAATTTTATTCTTCCTGTTTTTCTCCAAGTACTTTATTTCCCTGGGCGCCACTGGAGTTTTGGCTCCCCATTTAGCAGTTTGGTTGCCAAATTTGGTATTTATACCCGTTGCTTGGTTGTTTTATTTGAGGGCACAGAAATAGTTATATAGTTTTTGGATATTGGTATTTGGCTATTAGCGCTCAGCCGTCAGCTCAAAACTCTAAACTTTAAACTCTCAGCAATTGACTTAAAGCTTGTTTATCAATGAAATGAAAGAGTTACCTGGCTGTTGTTCTTTGGGTTGATTGGTATCTGTATTTACTGTTCGTCCTTTTAAGTTTTCAATAGTTTCTTCCAGCATTTTGATGTACTTTTCACGATATTTATCTTCAGAGTGAAAATGATAATTTCCACCTTGATCATATCCTTGCACGCCCTGTGAATTCGAAATATTGAAGATGGTTTGAGGATTGAAATTGAGGATTTGCGATAGTTCAATATTAAGAATGTCTGCAATTTCACAAAGGCGTTTCAATGTTATTTCTATTTCACCTCGCTCTAATTTAGAATAGCCCGACAAGCTCAAATTTAAATCGGCTGCCATTTGTTCTCGGGTAATATCTTTTAATTCCCTGAATTTCTTGACATTTTGAATAGCGGTTGAAATTAGTTTGTCGTGATTTTCTGAATTCATAATACACAAAAATACCTTAATAATAGCAAAAAGGCAATTAAAGTAATAAAATAATCTTATTTGTGGTATTTGTTTAGTTGATAATAGGATAGTTTCGCTGAATGAAAAGAATTATACTTTCAACTATTTTAACATTGAGTACCATCTTTGGTGTGGCTGCTCAAAATTCACAATTTTCTGATTTGGGACAAAAGCAAATCACGTTAATTTCCAATCAAGCAGCAGAAAAAGAAGCATTTATGATTTTGAAATCTGAATTAGAAAACTTTTCAATGAGTAATCCTTCGTTGAAAGAGTGTGTTGAATTTCGCTCTAACTACAGAATGTTGGTTGAATCAAACGATGAACTTCTTAGAGATGCTGGAAAACAACTGAAAATTGCAGGTCAATTTATGGCATGGGGTGCAGCGGCAACGGCTGTAGGCAGTTTATTGTCAGCTTTTGGAGAACCTGTTTCGGGTAGTTTGGTTGGATTAGGCGGAATAATATTGACCTATTCGGGGTACGGCAAAATAGAAAAGGCAGGAAGAATTTTAAATTCAGCAGGTAAATAACAAAAGATGAAACTTAGATTGTCACTAATTGCAGCCATTTTTGCTCTTTTGATATCCTCCTGTGGTAAAGAATTCGTGCCACCTACATCTGTTGCCATTACATCAATAAAGATCAAGAATTTCCCTGAATCTAACAGTTCAGGAAATCCATGGGATGGTTCTTTACAAGGGACTTTGCCTGATGTGTATTTCAAATTAGCAGATGGATCAGGAGTTACCATTTATTCTCATCCAACAAATTTGAGAGCAGAGAATTTACGAAAAGCAGATTTGCCGAAGACATTTACACCAACATCATCAACCAATTTCTATAGTTTTGATTATTTAGACCAGGGAATCAGTATTGGTTTGTATGATTATGAATCTATCGGAACCGATGAATATATGGGAGGTGTGAGAATGGGAGGTACTTTCAGAGATTTATTTGCCAATGATGAACTTCCCAGTTCGTTTGACTTAACCTACGGCCAATATTCTTTTGAAGTAGGGGTTAAATGGTCCTATTGATTTCTCAATAAACCATTAAAACCAAGCCCTTGAGGTAATGCCCCTCGGGGTGGAAAATGTTTACGGGGTGGTCAGGTCCTTGTGAGAGTCTATGAAGGATTCTGCAAGACCTGCCCACTTCAATGGCTGCTGCTGTTAAGGTGTTTAGAAAAAGGGTTTCGTCAATCACCTGTGAGCAAGAAAATGTAAAGAGTAGTCCACCTTTATTCACTCGTTTAAGTCCCATGGCATTTAAGCGTTTATAACCCATGGTTGCAGAGTGCTTTTTCTTTATGCTTTTGGCAAAAGCTGGTGGGTCTAAAACAACAATGTCGTACATGGTTTTTTCTTCAGTCAAATACTGCAAGACATCAGCCGTAATTGATTCGTGATTTTCATCAACACCGTTTAACAAAGTGTTCTCGGTGCACAAATCAGTGGCCACTTTGGAAATATCAACAGAAACTACTTTTGTTGCCCCCCCAATGAGAGCAGCTACTGAAAATCCACCGGTGTAAGCAAAAGTATTTAACACCGATTTGCCTTTCGAATAATGTCTAAGTAAATCTCTATTTTCTCTTTGATCAATAAAGAAACCCGTTTTTTGACCATTTACCCAATTTACCTTCATTTTCATGCCATTTTCCAAGGCTACTGTGCTTTCAGCGGTTCCTTTGAGAAATTCATCTTCGATGGTAGTATCATGCAATGCGGCCTTACTTTTTGAATAAATGCTCTCCAGTTTATCTTCAAAAACTGTATTCAAGGCGTTGGAAATATCATCAAGATGTTGGTACATGCCGTCAGAATGCGTTTGAATAACGGCGTGTTTCGAATAAATATCAATGATTAAACCTGGTAAACCATCACCTTCGCCATGCACCAATCGAAAAGCGTTGGTTTGGTTTTCCAAACCTAATCCAAGACTGGTCCTGACTTCAATGCATTCTTGGAGTTTAGATTCCCAAAAATGAGCGTTAATTTCTCGGTCTTCAAAACTCAAAATCCTAACCGCAATACTTCCATCGCCCACATGTCCGATGGCGCAAAATTGCCTGTTGGAATCCAAAACTTTCACTAAATCACCTGAATGACAAGGGTCCATCACATCAATGGCTCCTGAAAAAATCCAAGGGTGTTTTCTTTGTATGGCTATTTCTTTTCCTTTCTTGAGGATGGCGTTAATCATTTTTTTTCTTGAGTTTGAAGGTGCAAATCTACCATCAAAAAACGGTAGTAGCCGTACTTAAACGTATATAAACGGTTATAAACGTTTAAAACACTTAAATCTTTGGGTTTTCGATAGAATTCATGCAATTTTGAATCATGAATGAGTCCATTAAATTAAAAGACATCATCAATGTGATTGAGCATTTGGCCCCGCCACAATTGCAAGAAAACTACGATAATTCAGGTTTAATTGTTGGCTCAGAAGATTCACTGATTCATAAAGCATTGATTTCCCTTGATTGTACCGAGGAAGTCATTCAAGAGGCAATAAATACAGGTTGTAATCTGGTCATTGCACATCATCCCATCGTTTTTAGTGGAATCAAAAAGCTTACGGGGAAGAATTACGTTGAGCGCACCGTGATAAAAGCCATTAAAAACGATATTGCTATTTATGCGTGCCATACGAATCTTGATAATGTACTTCATCAAGGAGTAAATAAAAAAATTGCTGATAAACTTGGATTGCAGCAGTGCAGCATCCTACTTCCCAAAGAGAATACCCTTCTAAAACTAGGTGTTTTCATACCTAAATCTCATTTTAGTCAGGTACAAGAAGCACTGTTTTTAGCGGGCGCTGGACAAATTGGAAATTACAGGGACTGTGGATTTTCTTTCGAGGGACTTGGGACGTTTACACCCACTCAAGGGTCCAATCCATACTCAGGTGAATTGGGAAAGAAAAGTGAAGAGACCGAAACTCGACTAGAAGTGGTAGTTCCAACATACTTGAAAAATCAAGTATTAAACGCCATGTTTCAAGCGCATCCATACGAAGAAGTCGCTTATGATTTAACACAATTGATCAATGCTCGAAATGATTTGGGCTCGGGTTTGGTGGGATATCTTCCAGAAGAAATGGATTTTGACCACTGGATACAACACCTGAAAATCAGTATGGAAATTGACCAATTTAAAGTGACCCGCCTGAAAGATGGAATAAAGACATTTAAAAAAATTGGTGTTTGTGGTGGAGCAGGTTCTTTCTTAATCAAACAAGCTCGGTCTATGGGGTGCGATGCATTTGTATCAGCCGATATAAAGTATCATGAATTTTTTGATGGGGAAGGGGAGTTGCTCATCTGCGATATTGGGCATTATGAATCAGAAAAATACACTTCAGAGATTTTCAAAGAAATTTTATCAGAAAAATTTCCTAAATTTGCAACCCTTTTTGCACAAATTATAACCAACCCGGTATATTATATTTAGAATATGGATGTTAGCGTAGAAAAAAAATTGCACGACCTTTGGAAGTTGCAACAAATCGACAGCAAGATAGACAATATCAAAGCGGTAATGGGCGAATTGCCTATGGAAGTAGCCGATTTGGAAGACGATATCGCTGGACTTGAAACCCGCGTTCAACACATCGAGGAGGAAGTTTCAAGCTTAAATGCTGAAATCTCTAACAAGAAAAATGCGATCAAAGATTTTCAGGCAGCCATATCTAAGTATGACGAGCAGTTAAATCTTATCAAAAATAATCGTGAATTTGAAGCTATCGACAAAGAAAAAGAGATCGCAGGTCTTGAAATCTTGTCGGCAGAAAAGAAAATTCGTGACTTCGGTAAGTTGATTGAAAGCAAAGCTGAAATTCTTGCTTCAACTCAACAAACACTTGATAAGCGCAAAGCTGATTTAGTGTTCAAACGCGCCGAGTTAGATGAAATCATTAAAGAGAACGAAGAAGAAATTCTGAAGCTTGAAAAAGATCGTGAGGGTGCTTCTAAGAAGTTAGATGATCGTTATTTTAGAGCTTACCACAGAATCCGTGAGAACATGAAGAATGGTTTGGCCGTTGCCCCCATTATGCGTGGCTCTTGTGGAGGATGTTTCAGTAAAATCCCTTCTCAACGTCAAAGCGAAATTCGCGCACACATCAAAGTAACTGATTGTGAACATTGCGGACGTATCTTGGTTGACCAAACTATTTCCGGTATTGCCGCTAAGGAAGAGGAAAAAGAGGTTAAAACCACTCGTCGCAAAATGCGATTGACTACCAAATAATTATTTCGCTTAGCTATCCTTCGGCTGAGAGCTGACGGCTGACGGCTGAGAGTTGAGAGTTGAGAGTTGAGAGTTGAGAGCTAACTGCTGATGACTGACCGCTGACGGCCGACGGCCGGTTACCGATAACCGATAACCGATTAATAACTCTCCTTATCGCTTGGAAAGTCGGTGTTCTTTACGTCTGAAATGTAGTTTTCTACTGCCCCTTTGATGTCCTCGTAAAGATTGAGATATCTGCGCAAAAAACGTGGGTTGAATTGGTTGTTGATGCCCAGCATGTCGTGAAGAACCAATACCTGGCCGTCTACACCGTTTCCAGCGCCAATGCCAATGACGGGGATTTGCAAGTTTGCAGCAACTTTCGTGGCTAAGTGGGCAGGTATTTTTTCGAGTACAATGGCGAAACATCCCGCTTCCTCGAGTTTTTTGCTGTCGCTGATTAGTTTGTCTGCTTCTTCGTCTTCAGTGGCTCTCACTGTGTAGGTGCCAAATTTATAGATGCTTTGTGGGGTTAAACCTAAATGCCCCATTACAGGTACTCCTGCCGTTAATATTCGCTTGACGCTTTCAAGAATTTCTTCGCCGCCTTCCATTTTTATGGCATGAGCACCGCTCTCTTTCATGATGCGGATGGCTGAATTTAATGCCTCTTTTGAATTTCCTTGATAACTTCCAAAGGGTAGGTCTACCACAACCAATGCGCGATCTACACCTCTCACTACGCTGCTGGCGTGATAAATCATTTGATCTAAAGTGATGGGAAGCGTGGTCTCATGTCCGGCCATTACATTTGATGCTGAATCTCCAACCAAAATGGCGTCAATACCTGCGGCATCTACGATTTTTGCAAGTGAATAGTCATATGATGTGAGCATCGATATTTTTTCGCCTCTTTGTTTCATTTCCATCAAAGAGTGAGTGGTGATCTTTTTGAATTCTTTATGTACTGACATGATGAATGTGCTACAAAGTTGGTATTATTTTGGTCATCTCGAAATAAGTCAGTGATATTTTTTTAACTTTGAGGTTCTTTATGAATTGGATCTCGAGGGTTTTATTGGGTTTGACACTTATTTTTATCAGCAGTTGTGACAACGAAGTTGATATTAATGCTGATTGGAAAGAAACCATTGTAGTGTATGGATTGATCAATCCTAACGATTCTGTTCAATACATAAAAGTGAATAAAGCTTTTCTCAACGATAATATAAGTGCCTTGGTTGCCGCTAAGGAGTCTGATAGTTTATACATCAAATCTGTTGAGGTTAAGTTGATTGAGATTTACACGGGTGCCGAATATACGTTGACTAGGGTAAATAAACTTCCCAAAGATTCTGGTATTTTCAATAACTCCATCAATTATCTTTATCAAACAACGGCTAAAATTGCCGAAAATCAACCCTATAAATTGGTTATTAAGAGCTTAGAGACGGGCAATTCTGTTGAAGCAGTTACTTGGACCGTAGGACGGACACGCATTGAAGCACCTTTTAGAACATCTAATCCCCAATTTTCATTGGGTACAGAATTTATTACTATTTCGTATGTTCCTGCTGCTAATTCGTATGCATACGACATTAAATTCTATGTTCAGGTAGATGAATTCAGAACGAAAGACACGGGATTTTTAGGTACCAAGAATTTAAAATGGAACGTTATTACTAATTTTCCTGTGCCTAGAAGCAATGGAGGCGTAGCGCCAACCATTATTCATAAAATTGAGAGAGAGAGTCTGTTACAATTTCTTTCTACCCAGTTAGATTCTGTGCCAACCATTTCACGCAGAATTAAATCTGTTGGCATTGAGTTTTATGCCGGAAATCAAACGCTGGTTGATTATATATCGGTAAACGAGCCGTCTATTGGTATTGTGCAGAAACAGGCGGAGTATTCAAATGTTTTTGGTGGATTTGGACTTTTTGCTTCGAGGAACACCCAATCAATCATGAATGTGCCGGTTGATCCCACATCCATTGGTATATTGAAAGTCAATAAATGGACTAGATACCTGAATTTTTAGGTTCGGCATCAGACAACTTAGCAGATTCTTTTGTTTGTGTTGGATGTTTTGTCATTAAAGCGATTAAACGTCCCCCGAAAAACTGACAAATCGACATAAAAAGCCAATTGGCATTGCCTTTGATAGGTATGATGCAAAGAAAAACAGCATCATGAGTAAAATAATTGGAATCGACTTAGGTACTACAAACAGCTGCGTTGCAGTGTTGGAAGGTAACGAACCTGTGGTAATTGCAAACAGCGAAGGGCGTAGAACAACCCCATCCATTATTGCTTTTTTAGATAATGGAAACGGTGAACGTAAGGTAGGTGATCCGGCAAAACGCCAGGCCATCACCAACCCCAAAAATACGATCAATTCAATCAAGCGTTTCATGGGAGAGCAGTATTCAAAAATGACCAAAGAAATTGGTCGTGTTCCCTATGAAGTGGTAAAAGGTGACAATGACACTCCACGTGTTAAAATTGGAGATCGCACATACACACCTCAAGAATTAAGTGCTATGGTTCTTCAAAAGATGAAGAAAACAGCCGAAGATTATCTTGGACAAGAAGTGACTCGCGCGGTAATTACTGTGCCTGCATATTTCAATGATGCACAGCGCCAAGCAACCAAAGAAGCCGGTGAAATTGCGGGTTTGAAAGTAGAGCGTATTGTAAATGAACCTACGGCTGCTGCATTAGCATACGGTTTAGATAAAACAGATCGCGATATTAAAATTGCGGTTTACGACTTGGGCGGTGGAACTTTTGACGTATCGGTATTGGAATTGGGAGACGGTGTATTTGAAGTTAAGTCAACCAATGGTGATACTCACTTAGGTGGTGATGACTTCGATCAGGTTTTGATTGACTGGATGGCCGATGAGTTCAAATCTGAAGAGAATATTGACCTGCGCAAAGACGCAATGGCTTTGCAACGTTTGAAAGAAGCTGCTGAAAAAGCAAAAATTGAATTGTCAAGCAGCACTGAAACCGATATCAATTTGCCTTACATTACCGCAGTTGATGGAGTTCCAAAGCATTTGGTTCGCAAGTTGACTCGTGCAAAGTTTGAGCAATTGGCTGATAGTTTAATTAAGCGCACTTTAGAGCCTTGTAAAGCGGCTTTAAGAGATGCTGGTATGACTTCAAGCGATATTGATGAAGTGATTTTGGTGGGTGGATCTACCCGTATCCCCGCAATCCAAGAATTGGTTAAAGAGTTCTTCGGTAAATTGCCTTCAAAAGGGGTTAATCCTGATGAGGTAGTTGCTGTAGGTGCGGCTATTCAGGGCGGTGTTTTAACGGGTGAAGTTAAAGACGTTGTATTGTTAGACGTAACTCCTTTGAGCTTGGGTATTGAAACCATGGGCGGCGTTATGACCAAAATGATTGAGTCGAACACGACCATTCCAACCAAAAAATCTGAGGTTTTCAGCACAGCTGCAGACAATCAGCCTTCGGTTGAGATTCACGTTTTGCAAGGCGAGCGTTCAATGGCAGCTGATAACAAAACCATCGGTAGATTTATTTTGGACGGAATTCCTCCATCTCCACGCGGAGTGCCACAGGTAGAAGTAACTTTTGATATTGATGCAAACGGTATTTTGAACGTTTACGCGAAAGATAAAGCCACTGGAAAAGAACAAAAGATCCGTATTGAAGCAAGTTCAGGTTTGAGCAAGGAAGATATTGAACGCATGAAAAACGAAGCTGAAGCAAACGCTGAAGCCGACAGACAAAGAAAAGAAGAAGTAGACAAGTTCAATGCTGCTGATAGCTTGGTATTCCAAACGGAGAAGCAATTAAAAGAATACGGTGAGAAGATTCCAGCAGATAAAAAAGCTCCAATTGAAGATGCTTTAGGCAAATTGAAAGAGGCAATTTTGTCGAAGAACATGGCTGATATTGAATCACACACAGCTACATTGAACACTGCTTGGCAAGCTGCAAGCGAAGATTTGTATAAGGCAACACAAGGTGATGCCAATGCAGGTGGAGCTGATGCTGGGGCAGATGCAAACGCTGGTGGTTCATCTGGAAAAGCTGACGAAGTTCAAGATGTTGACTTCGAAGAGGTCAAATAATTGATTGTTTGTTTTATTAAAATGGTGGAAGCCTCCGGAAACGGAGGCTTTTTTTGTATTAGCTCTCAGCCGTCAGCTCTCAGCCGCCAGCCGATCACCGACCACCGATCACCGATCACCGACCACCGATCACCATTTCATGACTTTTATCATGTTATTTGAAATAATTCTAAATAATATTTGCAGGGTACAAATTTTGAGTTTAGATTTGTATCAAATTAGAAAGATTCTAAATAATACGATGAAGGTGAGAATGATGATGAGAACAAGCACAATCGCATTGGCAGTTCTCTGTATGGTAAATGTTAACGCCCAAATAACCCAAAGTAAAAAAGATACTGCCAACGGCTCTGATATAGCTCCCGTTGAGATTGAATCTGTGACCATTCTGGCTCCAAGAAAAGATTTAGGACAAATTGTACATCTTAGCGGATCGGAAATTTTGATTACACAAAAAGAATTAAAAAGATTTGATCAAGTTGATGCCAATCAATTGCTCCAATCTCAGCCCGGCGTTTATACTCAACAAGAAGATGGTTGGGGACTTAGAATGAATGTGGGTTTGAGAGGGTCGGGTGTTTTGAGAAGCAGTAGAATTACTCTTTTAGAAGATGGTATTCCTGTTGCGCCTGCGGCCTACGCATCGCCTGCGGCGTATTTTACCACCCCCACTTGGAAATACAGCAGTATCGAAATCCTAAAAGGGTCCGCGCAATTAATTACTGGCCCTCAGACAACCGGAGGCGCTATTAATTTCCTTACGCCTACTTTAGATGAGAAAACAGATTTGGCTGTATCAACGTCCCTCGGAAACTTCGGACAAATCAGGAATTCAATTCAAGGAGAGCTGGTTTTGGCGCCTAGAACTAGTGTCGGATTTGGATTTATTAGCAGTCGTGCTCAAGGATTTAAAGAGTATAAAGGCAAAAATGCATCTGGATATATTCTCAACGATGGCTATATAAAAGTGGGTCAGCACTTAGATAAGAGAGACCTTCATCATTTGGAGTTTATGGCCAGCGGAACTCAAGAATTATCAAATCAAACCTATTTAGGTATGACCGAGTTTGATGCGGTGAATAACCCTAGAGTTATGTATACTGCAGCCGCTAGAGATACCATGTATTTACAACGTTTGATGACCCGTTTGTCATATACAGCAAATTTGAAAAAAGGTTGGATTCGTGCCGATGTTTATAGACAATATATTGACCGAAATTGGCATAAATTGGACAAAATCAATGGCGGAAATGGTTACAAAAGCATCGCATCGGTGTTGATGAATCCAACGGCTTTTGCTCAAGAAATGGCAGCAATGACGGGTGCTGATTCGGGAATGGCACAAATTAAGGCCAATAAAAGAATTTATGTCAGCAGAGGAATTCAAATCAAAGGACTTTGGACGCATTCTGTTGCAGCATTTAAGATGACGCATGAAGCGGGATCAAGAATTCATTCAGATTATGAAGATCGTTTTCAACAAAACGACGAATACCAGATCGCAAACGGCGAAATTAACCCAGTGAAATGGGGTGCTCCAGGAACTGATGCCAACAGAGTTGATTACGCTCAGGGGTTGAGCGGATATTACAGATTGACTGCTTCCTATCAACTTTGGACCATTCAAGCCGGTGTTAGAGGTGAATCGGTGAAAGCATGGAGAGAAGATTTTGGAAAATCAAATCCTGAAAGAGATAATACGAATGTAAAAACCAGAGAAAATGCAGTAGATGCCTTGATGCCAGGGTTTAGTATCAATCGTAGAATGAGCAGAAATTGGTTGGCATTTGGTGGGGTGCATCGCGGATTTACCCCTCCAGGTTCTACCCCGGGGGTGCTTCCAGAGAAAAGCACCAACTACGAATTGGGTGTAAAACATCACACCTTGCCAATTCAAATCACCTATTTTAGAAGCGAATACGATCAACTGATGGGTTCTGATATGGCAGCATCAGGAGGTACAGGTTCTGGAGATCAATTTAACGGTGGACGTGCACTGGTAGATGGGGTGGAAGCTCGCTATGGATTGAAATACAAAAAGTTTACGTTTGAAGCAACAGCCACTTATACCAAAGCCAGGTTTACAGATTCGTTTCAAAGTGCCTTCGAAGAATGGGGAAATGTGCAAGTAAACGCGCCTTTGCCCTACATGCCAACCGCTCAAGGAACCATGATGTTTGGCTACACTTGGAAGTCGCTCGATTTCTTCTGGCAGTCTGTATATGGCAGCTCTCGCCGAAGCAGTTCTAGTTTGATGGCAGATGATTTGCCAGCCAGTTGGGTTCATAATTTGAGCGTAAATTATGAGGCTACAAAGCGTTGGTCTTTCAGGGTGTCAGCCCAGAATTTGACCAACGAGCAGCACATTGTGGCGGCACGTCCCGCAGGTTACAGAACCTACGCCCCTAGAATGATTCTTGGAACGGTCACTTTCAGTATTCAATAATTGCCGTAAATTCGTGACATGCAGTTTCAACGACTGACTTTTGTCGCAGCAGCCCTTTTTTTCGGGGGATGTTTTTTCGGGGGATGTACTTCTGATTCAACCAAGGGGTCTAATTCTGATTCAGGATCAGCAACGGCTGTGACTTTATCGAAGGATTCCCTCACAGTGGAAGGCGATTTAACCGCCAGTGAGTTGGATAGTTTTCGAATTAGGAGGGCATTTCAAACCAGTGCAAAGAATTTTAACGATGCATTTAGACGGGGCAATTTTGATGAATTCTTGAATTATTTGCATCCATCCATAGTGGCTGCCAATGGCGGAAGAACGGCCTTTAAGGGCAGACTTCAGGAATTATACAATGCCAATGATACGGCTATGTACAGGCAGACACTCATAGGTCCCGTTTCGCAAATGATTGGAGTCAGAGATCCAAAAGGAAACCTGACGGGCTGGTACTGTACCATGCCGGTAAGGCGTTGGTTAAAAGGAGCTCCTGATCAAGAGTTTCAACTCCAATGGTTGGGTGGACAAACCGTAAATGGGGGTAAAAATTGCTATTTTATTGATATTACTCAGATAGAGAAAGAGAAAATCTATCAAATCATGCCCGATTTTCGGTTCTTATTGGAAAATCAAACGCCTTAATTTTTTTAACAAAAAGTACTTTCCTTGCTTAAATTTGTTGAATGAAATTTTTCATCGACACTGCAAATCTTGAACAAATCCGCGAAGCCAATGATTTGGGTATTCTTGACGGAGTTACAACCAACCCATCTCTCATGGCTAAAGAGGGAATCACAGGCGAAGAAGCCGTGATGAAACACTACAAAGACATCTGTGAGATCGTAGATGGCGATGTAAGTGCCGAGGTTATTTCAACAAATTTTGAAGGAATGGTTGCCGAAGGCGAAAAATTGGCCGCTATCCATGAAAATATTGTGGTTAAGGTACCTATGATTAAAGATGGAATCAAAGCCATCCGCTATTTTTCTGATCGTGGTATCCGTACCAATTGTACCTTGGTTTTCTCAGCTGGACAAGCCATTTTAGCAGCAAAAGCAGGTGCTACATATCTATCACCTTTCATCGGAAGAATTGACGATATGAACTGGGATGGAATGGAACTCATCAAGCAAATTGCTGAAATTTATGCAGTGCAAGGATATGAAACCCAAATTTTAGCGGCTAGCATCAGAAACCCCTTACATATTGTCAAGAGTGCTCAATTCGGTGCAGATGTGGTTACTTGTCCGTTAAGTGCCATCCTAGGAATGTTGAAGCACCCCTTAACTGACATCGGATTGGCTCAATTCTTAGCAGATCACGCGAAAGCGAATGGATAGTCGGTAATCAGAGATCGGTGATCGGTAATCGGTGATCGGTGATCGGTGATCGGTAATCGGTGATCGGTAATCGGTGATCGGTGATCGGTGATCGGTGATCGTTGATCGGTGATCGGTGATCAGCCGACAGCCGTCAGCCGACAGCTGATAACTGTCAGCAGATAACTGATAACTGATCACCGATATCAAAACCTTTTCGATTCAGGCTTGTTACTTATTTAAAATTACCTTGGGAAGACGAGTAGCTGTATATCGAACCGCGCATTTCAACGCCGCACACCGCTTGAATGTCCCCCAGTGGACAGAAGAGCAAAACAAGAAGTTCTTCGGGCTTTGCAATAATTCTAATTATCATGGGCATAATTATGATTTGCAAGTGAGAGTGGAAGGAGAGGTAGATGAAGTGACGGGTTATTTGATTGACATGAAGGTACTTAAAGATTTCATTGACGAGGAAGTGATTGAAGCTTTTGATCACAAGAATCTAAATCTTGATGTACCCGAGTTTAAGGAGTTAAATCCTACGGCAGAAAACATCGTCTGGGTGATTTGGAAAAAATTAAGAAACCGTTTGGGAGAGGAATTTAATCTCAGTGTGAGATTGTATGAAACACCCAGAAATTTTGTAGAATTCAATGGATAAAGACAATATGAACAAGATCCTTTCTCAATGGGATGAAATGGGTGACTCACACGTGGGTAGTTCTAAAGAAACTCCCATGAGAGTAGGTGCTTTCGAAATGGATGATCAATTAAAAATTGAGTTAATTGCCAAGCATTTCAAAGAAATCATGCATGTATTGGGGTTAGATCTTACTGACGATAGTCTGAAAGGTACTCCTATGAGAGTGGCGAAAATGTACATCAACGAGCATTTTAAAGGGTTGGATCCAAAGAATAAACCGCAACCTACGTTGTTTGAGAATTCTTATGACTACACCGAGATGTTGGTTGAGAAGGACATTACCTTTTACAGTACTTGTGAACATCACTTTGTGCCCATCTTCGGGAGAGCACATTTGGCATATTTCTCAAACGGAAATGTGATTGGCCTTTCCAAACTCAATAGAATTGTAGATTACTATTCAAAACGTCCGCAAGTTCAAGAGCGTTTGACCATTCAAATTGCAGAAGAATTGAAAGAAGTTTTACAGACGCAAGACGTAGCCGTAATCATGGATGCTAAACACATGTGTGTAGCTAGCAGGGGTATCAAAGATACTTCATCTTCAACGGTGACTTCAAGTTTTCACGGAAGGTTCAATGACCCTGAAGTCAGATCTGAATTGTTGAAATACATTACTTCTACACCTCAATAAACAGTTTTTTTTATTTTGATTTTAAAAATCAAGGTAAATTATCAGAAAATGTTTATTTTTGCACCTCTATAAAGAATGCCAATTCGTTGGTGTTCTACTAAAGCGAAATACGGCGGTCGTAGCTCATCTGGTTAGAGCGCCAGTTTGTGGATCTGGAGGTAGCCGGTTCGATCCCGGTCGGTCGCCCTTAAAAAAGAGGACTTTATGGTCCTCTTTTTTTGTGGAAAATTAACTTTATCTTTGTATAATGCTGCTTTGGGTCGCTGGCTGGTTCCCTAATTCTGAGAATCCGTACAACGGCATTTTTATACATAGACACGCTCAAGCAGTTTCCCATCAAATCAAAGATTTTACCTTACTGACTTTTGCTACCTATTTTGTGGGTGAAACAAAGCCTGTGAAATCTGATTGGTCTTCCAATTATCATTGTTTGTTGGTTTCCGTGCCGCAGTTTAAAGGAAGGATTTTTAAAGTCTTAAATTTTCTCATTTATTATTTCGCAGCATTTGGAAAATTGTTGCAGTTGTTGATAAAATTGCAACCCGACAAAGTGCACATTCACGCTGCAGATAAAATTGGAATTGTAGCAGCGTTTTGGAAACCTTTTTTCAACTATAAGTTGTGGCTAACAGAGCATTGGGCAATCTTCAATGATTGGGTGCCAGATCGTTTCGAAAAACGCAACCTGTGGTTTCAAAGGTCTTATAAATATTTGTGGAGCAAAACCGATGCCTGTGCAAGTATTAACTTGAATCTTCACCATTCTATGGAGCAGACACTGGGCAAAAGCAAGAAATGCTTTTTATTTCCCAATGCATTAGATCCTGTTTTTGAAACATTTAAAGTTGCCCCAGTAAAGCAGCAATCTTTCCAAGCGCTGAACTTCTTGCATGTATCTAATTTTGAACCCAGAAAGAATACTCATCTGATCATCGAAGCTTTCATTGAGTTAAAAAAACAGATTCCCAATGTTCAGTTGACGTTGGTTGGAGCTCCTGAGGAAAATAGAAAAAAGACGATCAAAGAACAGTCCAACTTAACAGACCTAGATATTCATATTTTAGGTGCGGTTACTGCTTCAGAATTGGCTGAATTCTATCTAAAAGCAAGTGTTCTTCTGATAGCCAGTGATTCGGAAAATGCCCCTTGTGTGATATCCGAAGCCCTTGCATTTGGGGTCCCCGTCATAGCATCGAATGTGGGAGGTATTTCGGAAATGCTTCATGCAGAAAACGGGATATTGATGCAAGATTGGAATCCCCAAGAGAATAATTCTGCAAAAACACTTAAAATAACCACCGCAATGTTGGATTTTTGCAAAAAATGCGAAAACTTTGATCGATTGCTGATACAACAAAATGCAAGACTTCATTATTCAAGTGAAAGCATTGCACGGCAATTGATTCATCATTACTCATGTGCGGAATAGCGGGAATATCAACATCGGTCGTTAAAGACCCAACCTATTGGAAACGATGGGCTACCCGTTTTTCCGATGAGTTAAAGCACCGTGGAAAGGATGATGCTGGTCTACTTCTCATGCTCCGGAATTCAGACCCAAAACCCGTGTTTTGGGGTAGGGAAGTGTATTCAGATATGCTGCAATACATCCCTGAGAAATCAGCAACAGAGTTATTGACCGAACAAGTTAATGGTTTTATACTGCATCAGAGACTTTCAATAATTGCTCCTGGAGATAGAGGACATCAGCCCATGTGCGATGCCACGGGCAGATATTGGATTACCTTCAACGGCGAAATTTTCAATTATATAGAGCTCAGGAAACAATATAAAATCAACACCATTACAGATACAGATACGGAAGTGTTGTTAGAGCTTTGGGCAAAAATGGAAGATAAATGCCTGCAGCTTTTAGATGGTTTTTTTGCTTTTTGCATTTATGATTCCTTAGAAAATACCTACACGCTAGTGCGAGATAAAACCGGCGTAAAGCCGCTGTTTTATTTGAACAATAAAGAAACATTTGCATTCTCCAGCGAAGAACAAACGCTCCGAGAAATTAACGAATCCAAAGAAATAAATCCTACCGCAATATATCTGCATCTTAAGTATTCAATGACCGATGCAGTAGATTGGTATCCTGACGTGAAAACCCTGAAACCCGGTTGTTGGATTAGATGGATACCCAACTTGAGGAGTATCATTGATAGGCAATGGTATTACCCGTCTACCTACCAAAGATTGAACGAGGTGCGTGATTTGCGCGAACTGTTGTTTGAAAGCATGCGCAAACGTTTGAGGAGTGATGTGCCTATGGGTTTTGCCGTTAGCGGCGGAATAGATAGCAGCATTATTCTGGGAATTGGCAGATGGCAGCTGGGAATGGATGCTCCTTTACATCTTTTTTCGGTGGGGTCAAATGGCATGCAGGGCGATGAAACCGAGTGGCAGAAAAAAGTCCAAAAGAAACACGGCGGACAAATGCATCAGATACGAGTGGAAGACCTTGGTACGCCTGACTTTGAACAATTGGTGCAATTGACCAAACGCCCGCCTGTGGCGTGGAACAACATAGGGCATTTTGCACTTTGCAGAAAAGTAAGGGAAGTTGGGGTAACCGTTTTGTTTAATGGTCAAGGTGCTGATGAGATTTTTGGGGGATATCCAGATTATTTTATTCAATCCATCATTGATGGAGACCAAGAGTTAAAAGATTTTAAAGATCATTGGCCCATTGGATATTCGCAAGCGTCTAAAATTGCTTTGAAAAGAAAGTGGCGCGGGAAAATGTCCCTAAAATTCAAGCACAAAGTAGATCAATATCTCTGGGGAAATTGGTTCAGTAAAGATCAGATTTTTAGCAATGATTTAGAATTACACCCCGTGGTGGAAGACGTTAAAGAGCGAATGTTGGGTGATTACTATGGCACATTAAAAGATTCCAAATTTTACGGTAGATTGTATCAAATGCTGGCTTGGGAAGATAGAAATGGAATGGCTTTTCAACTTGAAAGTCGTAACCCATTTGCAGACGATTTATTGTTGCCAAAATATTTCTTAGGGAAGTATTCACTCAATGCGCTCTCCGAAGGTGGAATGCCTAAGGGAATGCTTCGAAATACATTCAAAGATTTATTGCCCAATGATTTGTTTGCCCGTTTAGACAAAAAAGGATTTTCCATGCCTGAGGCTCAACTCACGCAAAAGTTTGGTTCAGATTGGAAAGATTGGTTTTTGTCATCCAAACTAGATGCCTATATAAATAGGGGTAATCGAGAGAAAATGGCAGCCAAATTCTCCCAATTGTCATCCAAAGAACTTTCGTTGTATTTTAAAATATCGTCTCTAGGATTGTTCCTAGAAAATCAAAGTTCATGAGCCAAGACAGTCCCATAAAAGCCTATTTCTGGCAACTGTCTAAAGCGGTGGTTTCATTTATCACCGTAGTCATCATTTCAAATACTTTAGGTGCATATGGTCGGGGACAATTGAGTCTGTATCTGCTCTATCTTCAGGTGGTACTGATGATCAACGAGATTTTTGCCGGATCGGCTATGTCTAATTGGTTTGCAGTGTATGGTTTTGAGAAATTAGCCAAACGGTTGTTGATCATTTCTACTGTTATTTTAATCATGGCCGCGGCATTGGCTGAGTATTTGATGCCCAACCAGACTTGGACATGGATATTTCTATGGCTGATTGGTTTAGGACTTACTTGGCAAAATATGGTCATCAATTATTTTCAGGCTCATCAAGAAATTTCGCTGAGAAACAGATGGCAGTTTTCCTTTGAAGCTTTGAAATTAGGGTTGATTGTAGTTTTATTTCTTGTCTTGATTTTTGGCCTGACTTTTAATGGGACTTCTTCCTGGCGTTTTTTCACTAGCACCCATTGGTTTTTAATTTGCACGGCAACAGCAGCTTGGATTTGGGGATTTGCGGCCATCAAAAAGTTATCGAAAATGGGAGCGTGGGCTAGACCAACGTACTATTCAGATGATTTGACAATTAAGGAACATTCCAAGCAAGGGGTTACAGCGCAGCTTGGGCATATAGTTTTATTCTTTATTTATAAAACTCCGCTATTCATTCTGACCTCCAACTCCCAATATGAAATGTCAGAAATTGGCGTTTTGTCGAATACCTTTCTAATCGCAGATACCGTTTGGATCTTTGGAAATGCATTCGGAATGGTTTTGCATTCTAAAGCATTGAATATTCCGAATTTGAATTTTCAGAATCGATTGGCCACTTTGTATTCAACCGTGAGCTTTTGGGTAACACTAATATTAATTTTTTTTATTTTTGTGGTTCCTGAGGATGTTTATTCTTGGGTATTTGGGAGTGATTTTTCCGAAATGAAAGATCGTTTGGTTTTAATCTCACCCGGAATTTTGGCCTTGGCAGTATCTGCTCCTTTAGGACATTTATTGCATGCAAGGAACAGATTTTCAACCTTATTGGTAAATCATTCCATGGCTTGGATATTAATGTTAATGGTTAGTGTTCTGTTTTTTTACGACCAAATGGAATGTGTTTCTTCTAGTCCGTTTTGGCTGTTGATAGGGTTAGATGTTGCCTTAATTTTGATCTTATTACTGAATTTATACTCATTACAATTAACAAATTATTTTCTTTCTAGGTTCAAGGTTAACAGCCTGATAACATTGCGCTTGCTGAAAAAAGTCATGCATCTGTGAATGTGCAGGTGAACAATTTTTTAGGCGATTCAGAAAAAACTTGAACAACCGCATGGGTATTGTTCTAAATTTGTCGGCAATTTCAAGTAAAGCACGTACTATATGTCAACTCCAATGAACGGCGGATCTCCTAGATACAATCCGCTAGAAAGCATGAATCGCCGTTTTGATGCGGCTGTGGGAATTTTGGGTCTAGACCACCAATTTGCCAATGTTTTGCGTGTACCTGATAAAGTGGTAATGGCAAACATTCCTGTTACAATGGATAATGGTAACATTCAAGTATTTGAAGCCTACAGAGTGGTTCACTCAGATCATTTAGGTCCATCTAAAGGTGGTATTCGTTACAGCATGGATGTTAACCTAGATGAAGTTAAAGCCCTTGCTGCCTGGATGACATGGAAGTGTGCTATCGTGAATATTCCTTACGGTGGGGCAAAAGGTGGTATCAAATGTGACCCCCGCTCTATGAGCAAAGGAGAGTTAGAGCGTCTAACACGCGCATACACTGTGGCCATGAAAGACGTTTTTGGTCCAGAACAAGATATTCCAGCTCCAGACATGGGTACAGGCCAACAAGAAATGGCTTGGATTGTTGACGAGTACAGTAAAATCAAAGGGCAAAATGCCTGGGCGGTAGTTACAGGAAAACCCATTGTTCTGGGCGGTTCTTTGGGACGTGTGGAAGCAACAGGACGTGGCGTTATGGTGAGCACCCGCAGTGCATTAGCCAAAATGGGATTAAAGCCTACGGAAGCAAATTGCGCGGTGCAAGGTTTTGGAAACGTTGGTTCTATTTCTGCAAAATTGATTTCTCAAATGGGAGTTAAAATTGTCGCTATTTCTGATATATCAGGCGGTTATTTTGATTCTAAAGGAATTGATGTTGATGCAGCAATTGCCCATGTAGCAAATTCAAGCAGCAGATCTTTAGAAGGATTCCCATGCGAGCGTAAAATCACAAACGGTGAACTTTTGGAATTGGATGTAACGGTTCTTGTTCCTGCCGCTATGGAAGATCAAATTACTCCTGAGAATGCACATAACATCAAAGCAAAATTAATTGTTGAAGGTGCTAACGGACCTACAACTGCAGAAGCTGATAAAATTCTTGATGATAAAGGTATTTTAGTGGTTCCAGATATTTTGGCTAACGCCGGTGGTGTTACTGTTTCTTATTTTGAATGGGTACAAAACCGTTTGGGTTATTATTGGACAGAAGAGCGCGTAAATAGACGTGCAGATCGCGCAATGAAAATGGCCTTCGATAACATATACAATGCATCTTCAAAGTACGGCGTAAATATGCGTTTAGCCGCTTATTGTGTAGCATTAGACAAGGTATCGTCGGTTCTTAAATTGAGAGGGTCTTTCTAATTTAGACATATTTTCAATGATCAGAATTCACAGAGAAGGTTACTCCATCATTTTTTACACCATGGTTGCTTTGGTTCTAATCAATGCACCATTGGGTTACTGGTTTGAAGGTACTTGGTACACCCAAGTAGTTTTCGGATTGTCAATCTTGTTTTTTATTGCCATTGTGCAATTCTTCCGTCACCCCAATCGAAATACACCCCAAGACGATGATTTAGTGATTGCGCCAGCTGATGGTAAGGTGGTTGTAATTGAAGAGGTTGATGAACCAGAATTTATCAAAGGAAAATGCAAACAAGTGAGTATTTTCATGTCACCCATCAATGTCCACGTAAACCGATATCCGGTTGCAGGAAATGTGGTGTACGAAAAATACCATCCAGGTAAATACTTGGTGGCATGGCATCCAAAAAGTTCAACCGAAAATGAAAGAACTACTGTGGCTGTTAAAAACGAACACGGTATTATTCTCTTCAGACAAATTGCAGGTGCATTGGCTAAACGTATTGTTTGTTATGCCAAAGAAGGGCATAAGGCCAAAGCCGGCAAAGAGTTTGGATTTATCAAGTTTGGTTCAAGAGTGGATATCTATTTGCCCTTGGCTGCCGAAATTACGGTGAAACTTGACCAAAAAACGACAGGCGGTGAGACGGTCATTGCTAAATTTCCATAGATATAACGTATATTCGTACTAATTAAAATTTTATACAAAATGAAAAAATTCTTTGCATTGTTGGCTATTACCGTAGGTTTTGCCACAGTATCATTCGCTCAAACAGCAGAAGCCGCTCCTAAGCAAGAGGTAAAAAAGGAATGTAAATCAGAAAACGGAGAAGCTAAAGCTTGTTGTAAGAAGTCACATTCAACTGATGCTTCTGCCAAGCCTGCTTGTCATGGTGCTGAAAAAACTGCTTCAGCTGAAGGTGCAGCTAAAAAAGAATGTTCTAAAGGTGGCGAAGCTAAGGCTTGTTGCAAGAAAGACGGTGCAAGTGCAACCGCTTCTGCAGAAGGCGCTGCCAAAAAAGAGTGTTCTAAAGACGGCGAAGCCAAAGCTTGTTGCAAAAAAGCAGGTGACGCTAAAACCAAAGAATAATATTTCAACACATTTTATAGAAAAGGTCGGCTTTTGTCGGCCTTTTTTGTTTTTATTAGAGAAAAGTTTGCCCTTTATCTGTTGTATCTTTGCAGCATGGATTCTAGAGGCTTCAGAAGAACCACGCTTTCTTTGATGGTTATCATTACCATAACCGTGGTAGCTTTCGGTATTTATCTCTACTTTAATTTTACCTCTCGCTCTAGTTTGCCTGTAATTGTTCCTGCTAAGGTGGAACAATTTGTTCATTTTCAAACCCGTAAATTTAGAGATGATTTTGCTTCGGCTAAACCCACAAGTTTTATTGACAGCATTTCTAATTTGGTAGGGAGTTGGGTAATTTTTTCACATTGTGATAAACCCGCTGAACCGGGTATCGCACTTTTCTCTGATGTCGTATATTTTAAAACCAAAGAAGCCCGATTCATGGCTTTTACATTGACTTCTGAAGAATCATTCAGTAGTTTTTGCGATACACTAAAGAAACAGAACTTGATTTCCAATAAGATGGACTTGGGTACATACAACCTAGTTAAAGTAGCGGGTTCCCCAGTATATTTTGCCTTTAAACACAAAGTATTGGTTTTCGCCAAGCCTGTTGATTCCACAGTAAGCGATGAATCACTGAAATTTGCGCTCAGAGATGTTTTTTCAGGTAGGTCTGATGGATTTATCACAAATGCTGGTTTGCAAGCATTGTATGACGCAAAAGTCCAATTCATAGCTTACAACTCAAATGCTCCAGAAAAAGTCTTTGGTTATCATTTTCAACCAAATCAGTTGCCAAAAGAATTAGTGGCTTCACTCAAAGATAAATCAGAGCCTAAAGCGGAGAAATTCTCAGTGAACGGCCCTTTTGCTCAAATTTACCAATCATTAGGGCAAGAATTTCCGTCCCCAGGAAATCAAATAGAATCATTGTTTAACGGAGTTTTTAATACGCTTAAAAGCGATACAATTTTAAAATAACATGAGTATTCATCAATTATTGAATGAACGGATAGTAATCATTGACGGTGCAATGGGCACCATGATCCAGAAGTACAAACTGTCAGAAGAAGATTACCGCGGTGAGAAATTTGCCAATTATGAGCATTCCTTGAAGGGAAATAATGATTTATTGGTGATAACCCAGCCTCAAATCATTAAAGAGATTCACAAAGATTTCTTGAAAGCGGGAGCCGATATTTTGGAAACCAATACGTTCAATGCCAATTCTATATCAATGGGCGATTATCACATGCAAAAGTGGGTGATTGAGCTCAATGTAGAAGCAGTTAAAGTGGCGAAGGCAGCGAGAAAGGAATACGTTCAAGAGTTTGGTGAAAGACCTATTTTCATCGCCGGTGCAATTGGACCAACCAATAAAACCGCTAGTTTAAGTCCAGATGTCAACAATCCAGGATACAGAGGTGTAACCTTTGACGAACTTGTTGAAGCGTATACTGAACAAGTTTTGGCCTTGATTGATGCGGGTGCAGATATACTTTTGGTAGAAACCGTATTTGATACATTGAATTGCAAAGCAGCATTGTACGCAATCAATACTTTAAAAGAGGAGAGAGGACTAGATATTCCATTGATGGTAAGCGGTACCATTACAGATGCATCAGGCAGGACATTGAGCGGACAAACAACAGAGGCCTTTTACAACAGCATTTCTCACGGCAATTTAATGAGTGTAGGACTTAATTGTGCTTTGGGCGCTGATCAAATGCGTCAATATGTGGAGGAACTTTCAAGAGTATCTGAAGTGTTTGTGAGTTGTTATCCAAACGCTGGGTTACCCAATGAATTTGGAGAATACGATGACAGTCCTGAGGGAATGGCAAAAGTAATTGCGGAATGGTGCAGTCATGGCTGGGTAAATATTGTGGGAGGTTGCTGTGGAACTACCCCAGATCATATTCGCGCAATTGCCCATGAATGCAAGAAATTCGCGCCAAGACCAATACCATCAAGGGCGTAAGTGTCATTCTGACACTTTGAAAATCAATAATTTTAAAGAAAAAAAGGTTAAATTTGCACTTTAATTCAATGGCAGACGTTCAATTTGAAACAAAACCTGCGACTCAGTTCGACTTATTTGCAGGATTAGAATCAACCAACCACGAGCAAATCGTTTTTTGTCAAGACAACGCAACCGGTTTGAAAGCAATCATTGCTATTCACAACACCGTGTTGGGTCCTGGGTTGGGTGGTACGAGGATGTGGTATTACGAGCACGAAAAAGATGCCGTAAGAGACGCTTTAAGATTGTCACGCGGAATGACCTACAAGGCGGCCGTTGCTGGTTTGAACTTGGGCGGAGCAAAAGCAGTGATCATTGGCGATCCAAAAACTCAAAAAAGCGAAGCTTTGATGAGAAAATTTGGTCGTTTTGTCAATAATTTAAACGGTAAGTACATTACCGCTGAAGATGTTGGAACCACCACCAAAGATATGGAGTACGTTCAAATGGAAACTGATCACGTTGTAGGTTTACCAGAATCAATGGGCGGAGGCGGAGATCCTTCTCCAGTTACTGCTTATGGTACTTACATGGGTATTAAAGCATCTGCAAAGATTGCATATGGTACCGATTCTCTAGAAGGTAAAAGTGTAGCCGTTTTAGGTATTGGTAAAGTGGGTTGGCATTTATTGGAATATCTTCATAAAGAAGGTGTGAAATTATATGTTGCCGATATCAACCAAGATATTTTAGCTAAAGCAGCCAACGAATTTGGAGCAATTGTTGTTTCCATTGATGATATGATTGGTTTAGATGTTGATGTATTTGCACCTTGTGCTTTGGGAGGGATTTTAAATGAAAATACCATCTCAAAATTAAAGTGTCAAATCATTGCAGGTGCTGCCAATAACCAATTGGAAGACGAAAAAGTTCACGGCGATAAATTGAAAGAAATGGGCATTATTTATGCTCCTGATTTTGTGATTAATTCTGGCGGACTTATCAACGTTTATTCTGAATATACTGGGTATGTGAGAGAGAGAGCCTTAGCACAAACAGAAAACATTTACCAAACCATTCTTGATATCAATAAAATGGCCGTTGATCACAATATCAATAACCAAATTGCAGCTATTAAGCACGCTGAAAAGCGCATCAATGATATGATGTTGGTGAAGAGCACTTATTAATTTAAAATTACACACATTTTAATTTTATAAAAAGCCCCGAATTCGGGGCTTTTCTTTTATTTTCGCCTTATGTCCCAAAAAACTTTGTGGTCAAACTTTTTTAAAGTCCGCAGAAATTCCAGTGCAGCCATTGTTGCTTTGCTCGGAATAACGTTGGTTTACCTGGGTGTTGCCTTTACCGCTGAAGATCCAGCAGGTGGACAAGATTCTTGGAATCACTATTTATTTGCACGTTGGTGTTTTAAACACCCTGAGCTCATGCTCGATTTGTGGGCAAAACCGTTTTTTACCATTCTTGCCGCTCCATTTGCTCAAATATCTATTGACGCAGTCTATGCTTTAAACATGGTCGCCACCCTTGGTGCTGCTTGGATGACCTATCTTACCGGCCGAAAATTGGGTATGAGAAACCCATGGACGTTGGTACTTCTCGTGGGTTTACAGCCCGTGGTTCTGGCAAATGTATATTCAGCACTTACTGAGCCAACAAACGCTCTCGTTCTGAGTGTGATTTTGTATTTGTTTGCTTCCCATCGATTCAAAACAGCTTTGATTATAGCTTCTTTTTTGCCCTTGGTTAGAAGTGAAGGGTTGGTCATGATTGCTTGTATTGTTCCCTATGTTGTCTCCCGCAAGCAATGGAAAAGTTTATATTGGCTATTCTCAGGTACCCTGGTTTTCGCCATTTTAGGTGCCATAATCACCAAGGAATGGGATTATTTCTTTACTCACAATCCATACATCAAGTTTGAAAAAGAAGGCGTTTTTGATCCTGGACACGGCTCATTTCTACATTATATTGAATCTCAACGCTACATTACCGGAATTTGGATCACCATTCTCATGGCTTTTGCCCTGTTTTTGAGCATTCAGTATGTTGTTCAGCGCTTGCAGAATAAAACTCCACACGAAATGAGTCAGTTATTGGTCTGGCTTTGGTTGCCCCTTTTCTTGGGATATGGATTTGTGCACAGTTTCATTTGGTGGACAGGAACGATGGGGTCACATGGTCTACATCGGGTTTTTATGGCTGTCGCCCCCGTATCAGCATTAATTGCTCAATTTTCCATTCACAGAATGATGTCTTACGATGTAAGATTTATCAATATTTCATTAAAAGTTTTAACCTCATTGGGTTGCTTTTTTATTGCATTTCCTGGTGCTCAAATGCCTTATCCTTGGAAATGGAATAGCCAGCCGCCCATAGAAGGATTTCCCGGCAATAAAAACCTAGAAAAAGCATTTACTTTCATAGATTCTGCTGGCTATAAGCAGTTGCCTTTGGTTCATCAAATTCCGCAAATCAATGTTAAGCGCGATTTAGATCCATTTTTTGATGCAAGCAACCTGAATGACGCCTCCACGTTTTACATTTGGAGTATTGACAAAAGACCCGGTTATGATTGGTTGCCCGACTCTCTAGTAGTTATTTGGGATAATTTCCATGCCCGCAGAGACGCACCCATGCCTTTAAATGAAATGAGAGCATTAGAAGGGTACAAGGAAATAGCGTATTTCCCATCTAACAGAGATTCAATTTACGATGTGCGAGTATTTCTTAAGTCGCGCAAACGCAACTGAAGTTTAACTTGTCCGTTGTAGAAGTTCTCTTCAATGCAGTAACATGCATCGAAGATGGCACCATTGGTTACAATGGGTAACTGCTCTGCCAAACCAAATCCTATTCCATCAATCATGAAACGGCTATTGTTTTGTTGAAGCTGTAATTTTAGATGCTTATCTTTTAAGATTCGTGGACTGTTATTCGATTTGAGTCGTTGAGACATGAAGATAGGCTGGGGGTTTCCTGGTCCGAACGGCGACATTTGCCCAATGAGCTTCATCATATTTGGGGTGATACTATCAATGTCAATTTCTAAATCGTATTCTACTTCTGGAGTTAAAGATGCATTTTGAATGTCACGAGCAACTAGGCCCTCAAATTTTTCAACGAATGCATCAAAATTTTCAGCTTTTACACTCAGTCCAGCAGCGTATTTATGTCCCCCGAACTGTTCAACCAAATCAGAACATTGAGTGATGGCTTCGTGGATGTCAAAATTCTTAACACTTCGGGCGGAGCCTGTTAGCATGCCGTCATTGAGTGAAAACACAATGGTGGGTTTGTAATATTGCTCAACCATTCTGCTTGCAACAATTCCAATTACGCCTTTGTGCCATTCATCACCCTTAATGACAACACTTCGGCGGTTGGCCATATCGGGATGCGAATTGATCAATTCAATGGCCGTTTTGGTAATATCGGTATCTAGTTCTTTGCGTTCATCGTTGCGGTCGTTTAACACGCGCGACAATTGCATGGCTTTGGTATATTCTGTTTCAATGAGGACTCTTACAGCGGCTTTGGCATCTGAAATTCGACCTGCAGCATTGATTTTAGGTCCAATTCCAAATACGATGTCTTGAATGCTGTAGGACTGTTTTTTAGGGCCTCCATCCATGAGGGCTTGCAAACCTAAGGACGGATTTTCATTGAGCTTTTTAAGTCCGTAGTAAGCGAGAATTCTATTTTCACCTCTCATATCTACCATGTCAGCGGCAATACTCACAGCAACAAGGTCAATGTACTCCATGGCTTTGTCTTCAGAGAAGCCTTCGCGTTTGGAATAACCCTGTAGGAGTTTGAAGCCAATTCCGGCACCAGAAAGTTCTTTATAGGGGTAATCGCAATCTTTTCTTTTGGGATTGAGAATGGCAACGGCATTGGGCAACTCTGCACCTGGAAGGTGGTGGTCACAAATGATGAAATCAATGCCTATGGATTTTGCATAATCAACCAATTCGTTAGAACGGATTCCACAATCAAGAGCAATGATTAGAGTCACGCCATTGGTTTTGGCATGGTCAATTCCCATTTTAGAGATTCCGTAACCTTCTTTGTAACGATCTGGAATATAGTACTCAATGTTTTGATTGAGTGTTTTAAAGTATGAATAAACAAGGCTTACGGCTGTAGTACCGTCAACATCATAATCGCCGTAAACCATGAGAGATTCTTGGGCTTTTATGGCATCTTTAATACGTCTATATGCTAATTCCATATCCTTCATTAAATAAGGATCATGCAATTCGCTCAGGGCTGGTCGGAAGAAGTTTTTGGCCTTTTCAAAGGTGTCAATTTCGCGTTGCACCAAGATGGTTGCCATAGGCTCAGAAACGTTCAATTCCTTGGAAAGCCGAGCTACAATTTCTTGATTGGGAAGTGATTTTGCAGTCCACCGAATTTCCATAGAACTGCAAAAATCGGCATTTTTTTATGATGTTTTATAACTATCTTTGAATTAATATGAAAAAACACTCCATGCTTTGGCTGTTGTTTGGTTTGGTGAGCGTCGCAAAAGGCCAAATCACCATCTCAAAATCCTCCATGCCAGTCGCTGGAGATACCATTCGTTTTTCTACGGCCTTGGCAACAGATTTACCTGTTGGGTGGTTGAAAAAAGGAGCTAGTCAATCTTGGGACTTTTCTAAACTAGAGGCTCAAACTTCAGAGTTAAGACAATATCAGAGCGCAGCGAAAACCCCTTATGCTTTCTATTTCTTAGGGCAAACGGGTTTGAAAACAGCTGATACCATTGGTGGAGGTCCCATTACATTTACCAATGTCTACTCGTTTTATACTGCGTCAAATTCTGTATTTAAAGCAGAAGGATTGGGTTATTCATACACGGGTATTCCTTTGGCGAGCATGTATGAAGACGAAGATGAAATTTACCAATTTCCATTGCAGTACAACGACTCAGATGTAAGTACTTACAAATTTACGTTTGCCATTCCGGGTCAACAACTGTTCAGTTTCAAACAAGCAGGTAAAAGAACCAATGTGGTTGATGCCTGGGGTAGTATCAAAACGCCTTATAAAGAATATACCGATGTTATACGGGTGAGAACATTTGTAGATGGAACAGATACCATAGAAACTCAATTTTTCAAACAGGGTCTCCCCCGCAAACAAATCATCTATCAATGGCTTGCAACTTCGGAAAAGATTCCTGTGATGGAAGTTTCTGGTCAGTTGAGTCCAACCAATCAGTTTGTGCCAAACCAAGTGAGATTCAGAGATAAATATAACGGATTAAGTAGCGGTGGTGGATTTAATCCCTTGGGAGTTGAAGAATATACTTCAAAAACAATGGCGGTTCATCCCAATCCGTCATCTGATAAAATTACTATTTCTTGTTTGGTGCCTACTTTTGTACCTTTTGTCGCTCCAGAGGAACTTTCAGTGTTTAACAGCATTGGACAATCATTCATCTTGAAGAGATTGCCCATGACCGAAGAAAATTACAACTCGTATTCCATAGAAAATTTGCCTTCTGGACTTTACTGGATGCAAATTTGGGGTGGTGCGTTGCGATTTATAAAAGATTAATTTTTCAATGATAATAGCAGTTTTTAAAGAAAAAAGAGTTGCCGAAAACAGAGTGTCAATGACACCTACAGTAGCGGCAAACTTATTAAAAATGGGTTTTGAGGTATGGGTTGAAAACGGTGCAGGTGCGTCTGCCCACTTTACCGATGAATCTTACATCTCAGTGGGTGCAAGTATCAAACCATTTAACGAACTTAAGTCGGCCGATGTGTACATTCAAATCAATGTACCAACCACCGAGATTTTAAATGAACTCCCAGACAATAAAATCTGGATTTCTAATGTATACCACCTCTCCAATACAAATTTGGTAGAACAGTTGAAGGCCAAAAAATGGTCTGTTTTCTCATTGGATGCCATTCCCCGAATTTCTCGGGCTCAATCTATGGACGTACTTTCTTCTCAAGCCAATTTAGCTGGTTACAGAGCTGTGATTGAAGGTGCCTACCATTTGGACAAGATTTTTCCTTTATTGATGACAGCCGCTGGAACAGTAACACCAGCAAAAGTGTTGATTTTTGGTGTGGGTGTAGCGGGTTTACAAGCCATAGCCACTGCCAAGAGATTGGGAGCTGTCGTTGAGGCTACGGATGTCCGTCCCGAAACCAAAGAACAAGTTCAATCTTTGGGAGGAAAATTCATTGAAGTTAAAGGCGTTGAAGTAGGAAGTGAAGGCGGCTACGCAAAAGAAGCATCCGATGAATACAGAAAAGCTCAGCGCGAGGCTGTTAACAAATCATTGGCTCAAGCAGATTTGGTTATTACAACGGCCCTAGTCCCCGGTAAAAAAGCCCCAATTCTTATAGATGACGAGCAATTGGCTCTCATGAAAAACGGCAGTATCATTGTAGATATGGCTTCAGAACAGGGCGGAAACTGCGCTCAAACTAAGGCAAACGAAATTTACGTTCACAATGGTGTGAAAATCATTGGTTCCGTGAATTTGCCATCTAGCTTAAGTTCAAATGCTTCTGAACTTTTCGCTCGAAACATCTGGGAATTACTCAAACTAGTGGGACCTAAAGGAAATATAGAATTTAACCTTGAAGATGAAATTGTTCAAGGATGTTTAATCGCTCATCAATCTTAATCTTATGAACAGTATTATTGAATTTATTGGACAAAATATCTCCTATATCTACCTCATTATTTTAATGGTTTTTGTAGGAATTGAATTGATTTCTCATGTTCCTTCAGTTCTTCACACTCCTCTGATGAGCGGCGCAAACGCCATTCACGGTGTGGTATTGATTGGAGCTATCATTGTACTCGGACATTCAGCGTCTGACGATTATTTTTCATTAATCGTCGGATTTGTAGGTGTACTTGTTGGAACTCTTAATGTGATCGGTGGCTTTGTTGTGACTGATCGCATGTTGGAAATGTTTAAAAAGAAACCCAAAAAATAAGCCATGAATCACTTACAAGAAATTGCTTACCTCATCGGATCTGTTGGATTCGTGGTAGGATTAAAAATGATGGGTAAGGCCGATTCTGCCCGTAAAGGTAACTTGGTTGCTGCTTTTGGTATGGCAGTAGCCGTGATTGGCACATTGTTTATTGGCGAAAATGGGTTCTATCTCATTCCAAATTTTGGGCTCATTATGGGTGCCATTCTTTTGGGAACCGTGGTTGGAACCTTGATGGCTAAGCGTGTTCAAATGACCGCTATGCCCGAAATGGTTTCTCTGTTCAACGGAATGGGAGGTCTAGCAGCAGCGTTGATATCCATCATTGAATGGCAACATATTGAACCAGGAATCTCTTTGGGAAAGTTCATTCCCATCATTGCCGGTCTGATTATTGGTACCGTATCTTTCGTAGGAAGTATTGTTGCTTGGGGTAAATTGAATGGTAAAATTGGTGATTTCCGCTTCGCGGGACAACAGTACATCAATGCCATCGTATTGTTTGCGATCATTGGAGCAGCAGCTGTAACCTATTTAGAGGCTATTGTTAGTGGCGGACATGGATCTTTGCCATTCTTTTATCTTACCATGGGAGTAGCCATTGTTTATGGTTTGCTGTTTGTATTCCCTATTGGTGGAGCCGATATGCCTGTAGTGATTTCTTTGTTGAACTCTTTTACCGGTGTTGCGGCCGCCTGCGGCGGATTTTTGTACGAAAACAATGTCATGTTGATGGGCGGAGTTTTGGTTGGATCCGCAGGTACTATCTTGACGGTGGTAATGTGTAAAGCCATGAACAGATCTTTGACCAATGTACTCATCGGTATGGCGGGTTCTAGCTCTGGTTCTTCTGGTGCAGCAGTTACTGGAAGCGTACGTGAAGTTCAAGCTACTGACGTGGCTATCATGATGAAATACGCTCAAAAAGTGGTGATAGTTCCAGGTTATGGTTTAGCGGTAGCACAAGCACAACACGTTTGTCACGAATTGGAAAATATCCTCCGTGAGGAAGGTGTGGATGTGAAATATGCCATTCACCCTGTTGCAGGACGTATGCCAGGACACATGAACGTGTTACTGGCTGAAAGTAACGTGGAGTATGACAAATTGATAGAAATGGAAGAGATCAATTCAGAGTTTGCCACCACCGATGTTGTTTTGGTTGTAGGTGCGAATGACGTAGTAAATCCAGCTGCGAAAAACGATCCTACCAGCCCAATTTACGGCATGCCTATATTAGATGTAGACAATTCAAAACAAGTAGTAGTACTAAAACGAAGCATGAAGTCAGGTTACGCGGGCATTGAAAATGCCCTGTTCTTTGACCCTAAATGTGGAATGTTGTTTGGCGATGCTAAAGACAGCCTTCAAAAGTTAGTCAACGAAGTAAAGGCTTTGTAATCAATCGATACTGAAGAGTTCATCCAGTAATTCTTCTACTTGTTCCCACGTTTGAACAGGTTCAAAACAGCGGTCACCAGAGCAGATGTAATGTCCCTCTTGGCCGCTGTTTTCTTTTGTAATGCTCATCCAAGATGGGTAATGGGCAAACTTTTGATTTTCGGGTGTTGGAAGATTCCCTCTAATGATGATGTGCGCATCTCCGTAGGTTAACATATTGTGTAATCTCGCCCAACCGCTGTACCAACCAGGAAACTTTTCAATGTGCTGAGCCATAGGCTTAATCAGGGTATCAAAAATTCCTTTGTATTCAAGGTTTGAAGTATGGCTAAACAAGAAATACAAAACTTCGGACATCAACGTATTGCTACCTGGAATGACATCATCAGTAGAATCAGATTTTTTGATGATCAAATTTTCTGCTTCCGAAGATGTGAAACTGAATGTACCTTGATCTTTATTATAAAACAATGCAACTGCACGGTCAGCCAGTTCTTTGGCGATGGTTAACCATTTTACGTCAAGGGTGGTTTTATACAGTTCAATAAATCCTAACGATACCGATGCATAATCCTCCAAAAAGCCTTCTGTATAGGTTTCGCCTTGAGCGTGAATGCGATAAATGATGTTGTCTTTGATGAGGGTATCCTTGATCCAGCTACCCAATTCAATGGCTTCTTGAATGTATTGCGCGTTCAAGAATTTACCCGCTTGACAAAGTCCCTTTAGCATCAAACCATTCCAAGAGGCAATGATTTTATAGTCTAATGAGGGTCTGTTTCTAGTGGCCTGAGCATTGAATAATTTACCCAGCACCGAAAACTTCAGTGTGTGAAATTCTTCCGCCGTAATTTTTACATCCTCAAGTACTTGCAAAGGAGCCTTATTCACGTGAATGATATTCAGCTCGTGCTCCCAATTGCCGTCCTCCCTAATATCAGACCAATGCGTGAGCCATTCCAATTCTTTCGCGTTGAGAATTTCTTTTAATTCTTGGGACGTAAAAGTGTAGTATCTTCCTTCAATTCCATCAGAATCGGCATCCAACCCGGAGTAAAATCCGCCTTGAAGATTTTTCAGCTCGCGAATGCAAAAATCGATGGTTTGTTCAGCCACTTGTTTGAAAATATCGGCTTGACTCCAAGCAAATGCCCTAGAATATAATCCAATCAACTGAGCATTGTCATAGAGCATCTTCTCAAAGTGGGGCGCAAACCATTTTGCATCGGTGCTGTATCGGTAAAAGCCTCCTCTAACATGATCATAAATGCCGCCATTGGCCATTTTGAGTAAGCTTAGTTGCAAATAATCTTTGGCGGTAGGATCATTCGATGCCAAAAAATAATCAAACGTATATTCAAACTGTATGGGAACTGGGAATTTGGGAGCACGTTTTTTCGCACCTTCTTCCCAATCAATGTCTTCTGCGTATTTTGCAAAAATTTCACCCGCCATCATTTTGGAAATGTGCAAATCTCCCAAAACTTTGGGTTGAGCATTCATCTTATTCAATTCCTCCATGAACTTATCGGCATATTCCAAGAACTTGTCAGGATCGCTTTGGTACTGAGTAGATAATTGTAAGACAATCTGTTGCCATTGTGGTTTTTGGAAATAGGTACCCGCGTATATGGGCCGTCCGTCAGGGAGACAAATAACATTTAGTGGCCATCCCCCTCTGCCCGTCATCAATTGGCAAGCATCCATATAGACCATGTCAATGTCGGGTCGTTCCTCTCGGTCAACTTTGATGTTTATCAGGGCCAAATTCATGATTTCGGCGGTTTGATGATCTTCGAAACTTTCTCGTTCCATCACATGACACCAATGACAGGTGCTATAGCCAATACTCACCAGAACCAATTTGTTCTGGCTTTTTGCCTGTGTCCATGCACTTTCAGCCCAGGGTTGCCATTCAACTGGATTGTATGCGTGTTGTTGGAGGTAGGGGCTTTTACAAGCAATTAAAGCGTTCGGTGGATTATTGGAATTCATGGGAATGTTGTAGTTTAGCGGTATGCCAAAGCGCATACAGTTCAAAGTTCGGAAGGTTTGGTTGATTTTAGTCGTTTTTCTAGCGTCTTTTGTTGGGTCTTCATCGGCAAAATTTGCAAATCCCAAAGATTCTTCATTATTCCCCAATCCTAAAGCTTTTTACTCTATTTCTCAAAGCATTGATAGTCTGATGCTTTGGTGCTTCGATAAGAAGGCCCCACTCGGATTCGGCCTCATGCCCGAGTCTGACTTTTTAATTATGGTTCGTATGGTAGATACCATCACTCCCGAAGTGATTGTTCACGGCCAGTACATGAATTATCGTTACCGCTTTCTCAACGGAATCAAACAAATTCGAAAAAAAGCCTCCAAACAAGGACTTTTTTACAAACAGATGGAATTCAATTCCACCCAATACATTTCATACCAAAATCAAGGAATCTTACCCATCTGGCGCATTGAATTCAAACTCAAACGCCGAAAAGTCTCCTACAACATGCGTTTCGAACTCATTGAATGGAACGGCAATTGGTACGTTTCTGGGAGTCCGGAGTTATTGAGACTTTAAGACTCACGCTGCGCTAGGACTTGCGCTTTGCGCTGCTTGGCACCTTCGGTGCCGCTTGGCGGCAGTGCCATGGCTGACTGCTGATCGCTGATGGCTGACGGCCAACGGCTGATAGCTGATCACTGATCAGCGGTCACCTCTCCCTAAACCCAATCATTTTCTCAATTTTTATTTCAATCTCGTCATCGAGGGCGGGGAAGAGGTCACGAGAGATAATGGCTTCGAGGTAATCAATGGGTACGGCGAATGTTGAAAGTGATGATTTACTCGAATGATTTGGAATGATGTAAGCCACGCCACGGTCAACGCCCACGGTATCTACGATGGCTTTAAAGAAATAATCGGGTACGGTGACAGCGTTGCGCACGCCAATGTGACGCTTCAAAGTGTCCCCCAAAAGTGGACCCGTACAAATGAATAGGTGTGAGCCTGAACGAGCCCAGTCGCGAACTTTTTCTTCGAGAACTTTCCAAATGCCTCTGTTGAATCCAGGCACTTGTGGTGAAATATTGCTCATATAAAAGCTTTCGCGCATGGCGTCATCGTCCCAAAGCATATCAGCAGCCGGTACAAGATGCCCGCGATCGTAGCCCGATTTGGTGTAATCTGCGCTGAGGCAAGTGGGGGGCTTCACCATAGGGTCTTGGGTAAAACGGTTGTTTCTTTCAGTCACAGCTACCAATCGCTGATTGAAAAGTTCGTACGCCACCCAATTGGGCTGGTGGTGTTGATGATTGTAAGAAGTGGCGTAGCCCGTGTGCTGAATGATTTTTTCGTTGGGCCCGCGCTGGGGGATTTCTAATCGGGAAGTTTTAGGCTTGGGTTGAGCTGCTGTAGAGAATAATAGCAACGCAACGGAAACAAAGAATATTCCCGAGTTTTTCATAGCTAATTTTCGTATTGAATGTCTCTCAAGATATTGCGAACAATTCGAGGACCTTGGTAAATAAAGCCCGTGTAAACTTGGAGTAAGCTGGCTCCGCGCATGAGTTTTTCGGTGGCGTCTTCGCCGTTGAAAATTCCGCCAACACCAATGAGAGGTATTTTGCTTCCAAGTTCTATGCTCAAACTAGCAAGAATGGCATTGCTGGCTTCGAACAAAGGCAAACCGCTCAATCCGCCAGCGCCAATTTTCTCGAGTTCATCAGAATTGGTGTTCAATCCATCTCTGGAAATCGTGGTATTGGTTGCGATAACACCTTGAACATTGAGTTTTTTAATCACAGCTACCAATTTTTTCAATCCGCTCAACTGAAAGTCAGGGGCAATTTTGATGAAAATGGGCTTGAAAGCACTACGTTGAGATCTGATGGTATTGAGTTTTTCAAAGAGAGGAACCAAGAAAGTTTCCGTTTGTAAATCTCTTAGTCCAGGTGTGTTGGGACTAGAAACGTTGACTGTGATGTAGTCTACGTGGTCGTAAATTTTTTCAAAACAAATGATGTAATCGTCTTCGGCAAATTCGTTGGGAGTTTCTTTGTTCTTGCCAATGTTTCCTCCTACTATGATTCCTTGGGGACGTTTTTTCAAGCGCTCAACCATGGAATCAATTCCTTGGTTATTGAAGCCCATCCTGTTGATGATGGCTTGGTCTTGAACCAAACGAAACAATCGGGGTTTGGGATTTCCGGGTTGTCCAACGGGAGTTACTGTTCCCACTTCAACGTGTCCAAAACCCAAGTCCTTCCAGAGGTTTAAATGTTTAGCGTCTTTATCAAAACCTGCAGCAAGTCCTACGATATTTGGAAAAGTAATGCCCGCAAATTCAACGGGTTTATTTCCTACTGGTTTGACGTAACTGCGCATCAGACTGTTTAGAATAGGAATGCGAAAAGCAGCTTCCATTAGACTGAGAGCCACTTCGTGTGCCCTCTCGGGGGACATGAGAAATAAAATGAAACGAACTATCTGATACATGAGTGTAAATCTACTTTGCTAAAATTATGCCAAAGTTGATTAATGTTTAAAATGTCTGATGCCTGTAGTGACCATGGCCATATTGTGGTCATTGCAGTAATTGATGCTCTCTTGATCTTTGATGGATCCACCGGGTTGAATAACGGCTGTTATTCCTGCTTTGTCGGCAATTTCCACGCAATCAGGGAAGGGGAAAAACGCGTCGCTCGCCATTACTGCACCTTTTAAATCAAAGCCAAATTTATTTGCCTTGTCAATGGCTTGAACCAATGCATCAACACGGCTGGTCTGCCCTGTTCCGCTAGCAAGCAACTGTCCATTCTTAGTTAAAACAATGGTATTACTTTTGGTTTGCTTAACCAGCTTCACGGCAAATTCAAGGTCTTTATATTCTTGTTCTGTTGGTACAGTGTTTGTGACAACAGTCATATTGGCGCTTGTTTCGGTGGCGTTGTCACGTTCCTGCACCAAAGTTCCGTTTAATGCGGTTCTGTATATGGTTTGCTGAACCTGCTTAAGATCTTTAGAGCGGAGAATGATTCTATTGGTTTTGGCGCTTAATAGTTGCAAGGCTTCATCTGAATAAGATGGTGCGATCAGAACTTCAAAAAACAACCCATTTATTTGCTGAGCAGTCTCAGTATCAATGGCATGATTACACGCAAGAATACCACCAAAAGCACTTACGGGGTCACAAGCCAAAGCATCTGTCCAACTTTGTAAAACCGTTGATCTTGTAGCAACTCCGCAAGCATTATTGTGTTTGATAATGACAAAGGTTGAACCTTCAGCCTCATTGAATTCATTCAATAAATTCACCGCGCTGTCAACATCTAATAGATTGTTGTAGCTTAATTCTTTGCCTTGAATTTTATCAAATAACTCATCTAAATTACCTGTAAAATGGGCTTTTTGATGCGGATTTTCACCGTAGCGCAAGGGGGTAGTGGTATGTCCCGCAAACCAATCAGCGATTTGCCCGTCGTATTGAGCCGTAACTGCAAAGGCTTTACCAGCATATGATTTGCGTTGGTCATGACTTAAAGAACCGTTGCCATTTTGGAAATCTGACAAAAATTGTGTATATTCTCTTTTATCTGCTATGATGCAACAGTGAGCGTGATTCTTTGCCGCTGCGCGGATCAATGAAACACCCCCAATGTCAATTTTTTCAATGATTTCTTGTTCTGTTCCTCCGTCAGCTACGGTCTGTGCAAAAGGATATAAATCTACAATGACTAAATCGTACAAGGGTATCTCGTACTGAGATATTTCTTGCATGTCAGATTGCAATTCTCTGCGAGCGAGAATTCCGCCAAATACTTTTGGGTGGAGTGTTTTTACGCGTCCACCTAGAATGCTAGGATAACCTGTTATGTCTTCAACGGCAACGCAGGGTAGTCCAAGATCTTCAATGAACTTTCTGGTTCCACCGGTGGAATAAAGGGTCACGTTTTGTTGATGCAGAGCCTTCACAATGGGCTCTAATCCGTCTTTGTAAAAAACTGAAATAAGTGCTGAACGAATAGGTGAATTCACTCGGCGAATTTACGAAATGCCAAGCCCTTAAAAGGTAAATGTTTACAACTTTTTGAGAACTTCGGGGTCTAAAGTCAAGCTACCAGCCCCATGTTTGGGTAGGTAAGGACAATGCCTGCATCCACTGCCGCAACACTGCTTTTTTTTAGCTAAAAAACGCTCAGTGAAAACGCAAAATCCGTTTTCCCAATAATAATCTTCGTGTTCTTTGGCTTTACTAAAAGTTCGTTTTACTCCTTCCCGTGACATTGCTTAAATTTCTTACCACTTCCGCAAGGACAGGGGTCGTTGCGTCCGACCTTCATTTCGTTTTTGATGGGGTTTTGGGTAGGAACTGCGCGTTGTTCTGCCTCAGAATTATTTCCTGAGGAAGTTTCTTCTTTAGATGCTACTACCTTTGGATTTTCACGACGGGGGGTATTTCTTGCTTCACTCACTTCACCCTCAGTGTAAATGCGGGTTCTGAAAAGTAGTCCTAGAATTTTTTGGTTCAACCTTTGCAACATTTGACCGTACAATTCAAAACTTTCAATTTTATAAATCAAAAGTGGATCTTTTTGCTCGTATTGTGCGTTTGAAGTACTTTGTTTTAAGTCGTCAAGTTCACGTAAATGTTCTTTCCATTCCTCGTCTATGGATTGAAGAGTTACCGACTTTTCAAAATCGCGAACCATAGATTCACATCCAGAACTCAATGCTGCTTGCATAGGTACTGTAACTTGGAAGTTGTGAATTCCATCTGTCATGGGTACCACTACATTTTCAATTCTATCGCCTTGTGCTTCTTTGATTTGTGAAAATACGGGGAATGCTTGGGCGGCAAGTTGTTGTGATTTTTCTTGATATTGCGACGTCAATCCATCGAAAAGAAGGTCAACCAACTTCTCATCTTTACTGCTGTTGTATGTTGCTTCTTCAAATGGAGGGGCCATTGCAAGGGTACGAATGACTTCCATTTCAAATTCTTCAAAGCTGTAGTTGTTGTTTTTGGCTTGTGAAACAGTTTCAACACACCAATTTTCTAACATATTGCGCAAATCAATGCTCAATTTGTCACCAAACAAGGCATTTCTCCTGATACGATAGATGCTGCTTCTTTGCTGATTCATCACGTCATCGTATTCCAACAAACGCTTACGAACCCCAAAGTTGTTTTGCTCCATGCGCTTCTGGTTGCGTTCAATGGTTTTGGTCATCCAAGAGTGTTCAATGACATCACCCTCTTTGTACCCAAATTTATCCATGAAGTTGGCTACTTTTTCAGAGCCAAAAATGCGCATCAAATCGTCTTCTAAAGACACGTAAAATCTTGATGTACCAGGATCTCCCTGACGACCTGCACGACCGCGTAACTGTCTGTCAACGCGTCTGCTTTCGTGTCTTTCAGTACCAATGATGGCCAATCCACCTGCCGCTTTTACTTCGTCAGAAATTTTGATGTCAGTACCACGACCAGCCATGTTCGTTGCAATGGTAACTGCTCCAGGCAATCCGGCATCAGCAACTACCTCTGCTTCTTTTTGGTGCTGTTTGGCATTCAATACGTTGTGTTTGATACCGCGAAGTTTCAACATTCTTGAAAGTAATTCGCTGACCTCTACAGAGGTTGTACCCACCAGAACCGGACGTTTTTGTTCGGTCATGGCCACAATCTCATCAATTACCGCGTTGTATTTTTCGCGCTTGGTTTTGTAAACCAAATCTTCTCGGTCAATACGCGCAATTGGGCGGTTGGTGGGAATTACCTTCACACCTAATTTGTAAATATCCCAAAGTTCTTGTGCTTCCGTTTCAGCTGTACCTGTCATACCCGAAAGTTTATGGTACATACGGAAGTAGTTCTGCAAAGTAATGGTAGCATACGTTTGAGTAGCCGCTTCTACTTTGACGTTTTCTTTGGCTTCAATAGCTTGGTGTAGTCCATCGCTGTATCTACGTCCATCCATGACACGACCGGTTTGCTCATCAACAATTTTTACTTTGCTGTCTTGCAAAATATACTCAACATCACGCTCAAACAAGGTATACGCTTTCAGCAGTTGATGAACGGAGTGGATACGTTCGCTTTTTTCAGAGAATTCCTGCATCAAGCGAGTTTTTCTTTGGGTTTTTTCTTCGGGGGATGCTGAGCTGCGCTCAATTTCAGCCATTTCCGAACCCACATCGGGCAAAACGAAGAAAAGAGGGTCTTCGCCGCCTGTTGTGATCATTTCGATACCCTTATCGGTCAAATCAACCGAGTTGGATTTTTCATCGATGGTAAAAAACAAAGGGGCATCTGCTTTAGGCATTTCTTTTTGTTGGTCGGCCAAATAGTGGTTTTCTACTTTGATCAACAAACTTCTCATACCCGATTCACCCAAGAACTTGATTAAATTTCGGTTCTTCGGAAGTGCTCTATGAGCTCTGAATAAGGCCAATCCTCCTTCTCCTTCCAACGGGCCATCTTTGCCTTCGGCAAGTAGGCGTTTAGCATCAGAAAGACATTGTGTAGCATATTTCTTTTGTGCTTCAACCAATGCATGAATGCGAGGTTTTAGTACATCGAATTGCTGGATATCTCCACGTGGGGTTGGTCCGCTTATGATTAACGGTGTTCTAGCATCGTCAATCAAAACCGAGTCAACCTCATCTATGATGGCGAAATGGTGTTTTCCTTGAACCAATTCATTGGGTTCGTGCACCATATTGTCGCGCAAATAGTCAAAACCAAATTCGTTGTTGGTACCGTAGGTAATGTCAGCTTGGTAGGCTTTGCGGCGCTCCTCGCTGTTGGGACGGTGGTATTCCAAACAATCGACTGTAAGTCCCAAGAAATTAAAAACGGGCATGTTCCACTCGGCGTCACGACGAGCAAGGTAATCATTGACTGTTACCATATGCACTCCGCGTCCGCCAAGGGCGTTCAAATAGGCAGGAAGTGTCGAAACCAAGGTTTTACCCTCACCCGTTCCCATTTCGGCAATGTTTCCGCTGTGCAGGGCATAACCTCCAATCAACTGAACATCATAATGAACCATGTTCCACTTGATTTTTCCACCTGCAGCAAGCCATTCATTGGCGTATTGAACTTGATCACCGCTGATTTGGATGTGCGGTTTGATGGTAGCTAATTCACGATCTAACGGGGTGGCGGTAGCAGAAACAATTTCATTTTCAGAAAATCTGCGGGCCGTTTCTTTGATGGTGGCAAAGGCCTCAGGAAGAAGGTCTTTTAATATTTCTTCCAATTTGGCATCTCTGCTTTTTTCTAATTCAGCTACTTCCTTGAAAAGCTGTTCTTTTTGATCAATCGCTTCGTTGCCCAGTTCTTTGATCTGATTTTGAACGTCAAGCAGTTGACTGTCAATGTCTTTTAAATATTCAGCAATTCTATTTTTGAATTCGGTGGTTTTACCTCGAAGTTCGTCGTTGCTTAAAGTTGAATAAGAATTGTAGTATTCATTGATGGCGTCTACCACGGGTTGAACCTCTTTCAAGGCCTTTTCGTGAGCGCTTCCACCGAAGATTTTAGCGATACCGCCTAATATATTTCCAAACATAACTGAAAAATGCAAAGTTACGCTTTTTTGACGTGCCTTTAAAGTGACTTATAGCCTCTTTTTACATTTTCGTCGGAATTTATTTTGTTAAATTTATAGAGTAAAGATTAAACAAAACCTTCAACAGTGTGTTTATCTGTCATAGAGTTAAAAGTTTCGATGAAAAAGTATGTGTTCTTAATCTTGTTGACATGGTTCTTTGCAACAGGAGTGCAGGCTCAAAGCCTGGAAATTAGAGGTGTAGTTGTTAATTCAGAAGATAATCTTCCTGTATCTGGAGCTAAACTCAGTATTTACAAAACCGATTATTCAGCCACCTCAGATAAGGAGGGTAAATTTACCATGGTTATCAAAGAACCTGGGTTTTACTCGGTAACCGCCGAAGCAACGGGTTACAAATCAGCAAATAGTTACGAGCAGTTATTCACTTTCGATAAACAAATTTCCATCACCATTGAGCTTGTTCGCGAATCAAACATTGATGCTATTGGCGAGGTGAATATCAGAAAATCGTCCCTCCAAAAAAGAAGTGCCGAATCGCCCTTGTCTTCGCAAGAACTTTCCATTCGCGAGATTGAAAGAAATCCAGGCGGTAACAGAGATATCTCAAAAATCATTCAGTCTTTGCCTGGGGTCATCAGCATTCCCGGCTTCAGAAATGATGTAGTGATTAGAGGTGGGGCTCCTTCAGAGAATAAATTTTACCTCGACGGAATTGAAATCCCCGTCATCAATCACTTTCAAACTCAAGGTAGCACCGGTGGACCTGTTGGACTTTTAAACGTCAACTTTATCAAGAGCGTAAATTTGAGCACCGGGGCGTTTCCCCTGAATTATAGCAACGGATTGAGTTCGGTGTTGGAGTTTCAGCAAATTGAAGGAAACAAGCAGAAAGGCAAATACCGTTTCACGGTGGGAAGTTCTGATTTAGGACTTACCGCTGATGGTCCAATTGGTAAAAAAGCAACCTATATTTTTTCTGCTCGACAGAGTTATCTTCAAGGATTGTTTTCGTTGTTAGGCCTGCCGTTTTTGCCCAATTTTATCGATTACCAAGGTAAACTTAATGTAGACTTAGGTAAGCGCGATAAACTCGCCGTAATCGTAGTTGGTGCTTTCGATTTCTTTCGATTGAACACCGGTGTAAACGACCGTATAACCGATAGCCTTCAGTTGAAATCAAATAAGTACATTCTAGGTTATTTGCCTGATTACAATCAATGGAATTATGCCTTTGGTACCGTTTATACGCATTTAGGTAAACTCACAAAAACACAAGTGTTTTTGTCTAGAAACATGCTGTACAACGAAACCAACAAATACCAAGACAATGATGAAAGTAAGAACCTGATATTGAACTACGTCAGTACCGAAGAGGAAAACAAACTCAGAGTTGAACATACTGGAAAAACCCGTCGTTGGAAATGGATGGTGGGAGGTGGCTCCGAGTATGCACAATACGGCATTGATAATATTGCCAATATTGTTACTCCATTTGGGGTTCAAAAGATAGATTTTGAAAGCAATCTCGAAGGATTCAAGTACAGTGCCTTTGGTAGAATATCTGGTGATTTTAAAGGTACACTGATTTCTGGTGGACTTAGATTCGATGGTGCGAACTACGGAAAGAACACCCGCAATCCATTGGGTCAGCCAACCGTCAGTTTATCTGCATCAGTGCCGGTTGCGAAGAACATTTATTTTAACGCCAACATTGGGCAGTTTCATCAATTGCCAACGTATTCCATCATTGGTTACAGAGTGGGCAACGCTTTGGTGAACCGCGATCGCATTGATTACATCAGAAATCGTATGGTGGCTGCTGGATTCCAATACAACAAGGGACAGGAAACGAAGATTACGGTGGAAGGTTTTTACAAGCACTATTCCAATTATCCATTTGCATTGAACGATAGCATCAGTTTGGCGAATTTAGGCGTTGATTTTGCCGTGGTGGGAAATGAGCCGGTGAGTTCTTTTGGTAGGGGACGTGCATACGGTGCTGAATTTCTCATTCAGCGCAGATCAAGAACCGGACTCTACGGAATAGCCAGTTATACGTTGGCTTGGTCTCAGTTTGAAGACAAGCGCGGTCAATTTGTGGAGAGTTCATGGGATTCTCGCCATACGTTGAGTTTGACAGCGGGCAAAAAACTCAAGAAAAACTGGGAAATCGGCGCTAAATGGCGCTTTGTGACAGGTAGACCTTACACTCCAGATGATATCGCCCGAAGCATGCAGGTTCAATATTGGGATGTCAGAGGAATTGCGTTGCCTGATTATAATCGGTTGAATTCAGCAAGATTGAGTAATTTCAATCAATTTGACATTCGTGTAGACAAAGTTTGGTACAAGAAAAAATGGTCTTTAGATCTCTATTTTGATATACAAAACTTCTTCAATGCGAAGTTCTATGGCCCAGAAACACTAATAGCTGCCCAAGATAATCAGGGTAACTTAATTAAAGACCCTAACAACCCAGGCAGCTATCAGTCGGAGTTTCTTCCAAATTCGTCAGGAACGGTGCTCCCAACCATTGGAATTATTTTAGACTTTTAATAGTCGTAGCTGAATCCAGTTTCGGTAGGGTGGATACACATTACAGCCACCTTACCCGCTCTATTTACCAATTGTTGGGTCATGGTACCAATGATCAATTCACTGATTCCTTTTTCCATGTGAGTCATGGCAACAATTAAGTCTGCATCGGTGATGTTTGCGTAATTGTGAACTTCAGTAGCGAAGTTATCAAGCAATGAATCTTTGAACTCATAAAGCTTATATTTCACTTTGTGGGTATTCAATGCAGATTCAACCAATTTGATGTTCGCCAACATTCTGTTGCTTAGGTATTCGTCATCTGGACGAGTATATACAATGTGAATTTCAGAATTGAATTTCTGTGCGATGTTAATACCCCAATCTAATTTTTGTCTTGATTCTATGGTCAAATCAAAGGGCATCACAATTTTCTTGTATCCTTCAGAAGAAACGGTAGAATTTTTAACCACTACTACAGGTACTTCGGCATACTGAATGGTTCTTGATGCATTTGATCCTACTATGCGCTCCAATCCGCTAGCACCATGGCTTCCCATGATGATAGAGTCATATTTTTCGATGTTTGCAGTTTCTGCAACTACTTTATACACTTTACCAGATCCAATTCTAGTAGCAACCTTGATGCCGGTTTCTTTAGCAATGGCTTCAGCACGAACTTGAAGCTTGGTTTGCATAGCATCTTTCAATAAATCAGATTGAGATTTTGAGAAAATGCTGCCTAAAAGTCCTTCTTCTATGACATACATCAAAGTGATTTCATTCTTGTAGGCTTTAGCTACATTGATTGCATGCTTTACAGCGCATTCGGCCACATCCGAAAAATCGGTAGGCACCAAAATATTGTTGTTGGTTTGTCTAGACATAACTGACTAATTCTAATGATGCAAAGTTACAAACAAAAGTGAGCAGAATCTATGACCTAAGTCATGATTGCTAACTTATTGTTTTATTAATACATAGGAAGCGTTTTTGGCAGTTCCAGTCAATCTGATGTAATAGGTGCCGTTAGCAATGTCTCCTATATACAAGGCCTCTTCAGCCTGAATTTTCTTGGTCAATATGGTTTGTCCCAATGAATTGATCAATTCAACATTTAAGGCCTCGCTGTTGTTGAAAGTGATGTTATCAAACGCTGGATTGGGTTGTGGTTGCCACAATCTAGATTCAAAACCTTGGGTGGAAGCTTTTCCGCAATAAACCCCAACCACTTTTGTGATGGCAGTATCACACTTGTTGCAAGTGTCAGTCATGACCAATTTCACCATATAGGCACCCCAAGCTGGGAATTTATAATCAACGGTTCTTGATGTTTTAATAATAGAAGATCCTTCTATATACCACTTGTATTTAACACAACCATTAGCAAAATAGGGGGCTTCGAAAATCTTAACGCAAGAGTCTTTTGCTGATGTTCCCACGCCAAAATCTTTGCCTTGCAGGCTGCACTTATTAACGGGTGTAGTGTCTTTACAATTCACATAAACCGTTTGGCAAATCCAAGTATCGCAATTCAAGCACTCATTTTTAGCCCAGAAACATACATTGTAATAGCCGTTTTCTTTGAAAGTATAAGTATGATTAGACCCTGTTTCATAGTAAATCACCGTGTTTCCACTCACAATTTTCATCTTTTGAACGATACAAGAATCATTGGGAAGGGTTGATTCAAAACTGTATGTTTTGCATTTGTTTCCATAAGAAAAACCAAATTTACTCCAATCACATTTGGTGGTCTTAATGCAATCAGTGCTCCACGTGGTACAAATGGTGGTATCACAGCCAGTGCACAAATTCTTGAAATTTAAACAAATGGAATACTTGCCATTTTGAGCCATGGTGTATTCATAGTATCTCGAATTATTGGCCAATGGCTTAATTGTGGTGTTGTTAACTACCGCTGTAATTTGGAAGCAAGAATCGTCAAACTCATTGATGCCAATTTTTAATTTCGGACAAGTGGTCATAACCACCTTAAAGCCCATGTTGGCTGGCCAGGTGCATTTGGGTTTGGATAGACATTCAACAACAGCATACTTCCATATGGTGGTGTCACAACCGGTGCATTTGTTCACATATCTAAATCCGAATGGATAATAACCATTTTTCGTAACTCGGGTTGACCATGCACGTTTATTTTCAATGAGGGTATTTCCCCAGTAAAAATCAATTCGGATGCAGGTATCTTTGATGGCTGTAGCTTCCATCACAATTTTACCACATGAATCTTTTACATTGGCGTAACCCGTGTTGAGTTGATAATTTGACCAATTGCAAGCCTTTGGAAGACAATCATTGTATACAACTCCGCAAATGGTAGTGTCGCAATTCAAACACGAATTGTAAGCAATTAAACAATAACCAAAACTGTCTTTGGTGCTGAATTTATGATCAATAACACCGCCTTTGTATTTGGTGTTATCCAATGTCCAGTAATAAGATATACATGAATCTGCAGGGGCAGCCTCAAATTTGAAGGCATTGCACTTATTGGTGATGCTGATTTTTGTTTTACTCCAATCGCACTTCTTGGTCTGAGTGGAACATTTCACGGTGATGGTTTCGCAAACTGTTTTGGTACAGTTAGTTGTGCTGTTCAAGGTCCATTTTACCGTAACACATGTTTTGTAAGAACCGTCTTTTGTATAGGTTTGCGTAGGATCTGCATTGGTAGAAGTTGCACTATTTCCAAAATCCCAGCTGTAGGTATATTTAATGCTAGAATTTGAAGAATTTTTTGGGGTTACATTGAATTTGTACTTGCCACAAGTCACAGTGTCTTTTGTTATTTTCATGACCACTTTGGTGGTGTCGCAAGGACAAGCAGCTACTTTAATTTGTTGGCAAATGGTAGTGTCCCATTTTTTGCAATTGTTCACTACTTTCATACACAAGGTATAAGTGCCGGCAGTAGAGAAGGTGTATTTTAAACTACTGGTTTTCCCAATAACGGTATTGCTCACTGACCATGAGATACTCTCACAGCTGTCATAATAATAAGGGCTTGCATAAACGGTTAAACACTGAGATTGAGTTGAAAAACCAACCTTTGATTGAGCTGAAGAAGTTTTTACAAATAACAATAATAAGAACAGTGCCAAAATACGTAGCAGTGATTTCATGGTTTTGTGTTTAGTTTATTTGTTCTACAAAAATATGATGTATGACGTTAGAAATCTCTAATTCGTTGTATTGGAAGTGTAAAAAAATCAATCAATTAACATAAGTTCTGAAATTATATAATCAGATATAAGTTTTCCATCATTTGTGAGCGATATGAAATTTTTAAAATCTGATATCCAACCGTTTTGGCGCGCGTTTTTTAAAAAAATGAAATTGTTGGATTTGAATTTTTCTGACCATTTACCTAATTCACTAATTTGAAATCCTTCCCTGGTTCTCAATTTGGTCATGATGAGTTCATTGCAACGATCAATGGAAGTTAAATTCTCGAATTCTACAGCAGGGTTTCCCTTTTTTTCACTTTCAATGTAAAGAGCGTTATTGCTGATATTCCAACTTCTCGTTAGCGAACCATCAAAAGAATGAGCTGAAGGTCCAAGTCCCAAATAAGCCGAACCTTTCCAATAATTGGAATTGTGTTTTGATCGGTGTCCTGATTTGCAATAATTGCTGATTTCATAGGCGTCCCAATCATATTCAAGCATCAATTTTTGTAAAAGCATGAAATCTTCAGTCATTCGCTCGTCTGCGGGTTCTTGAACTTGACCTTTTTTAACCTGATGCGCCAATGCGGTTTTTGGTTCTACCGTTAACGCATAGGCAGATAAGTGGTTTATACCGGAGTTGAGCGCCCATCGAAGTTCGTTTTCCCATTCATCAAGGGATTTCCAAGGGGTTCCATAGATCAAATCAATGGTCAAGTTTTGAAATCCGGTTTCTACTGCGAGTTGAACCGATTTTTTGGATTGTTCGGCGTGGTGGTTACGGTTCATCAATCGCAATTCAGTGTCGTTGAGCGATTGCACCCCAATACTCAGTCTATTTATACCCAGTTCCAGCCAAGATTCCAGTTGTTTTGAAGTGATGTCTTCGGGGTTACATTCTAAAGTTATTTCTTGGATTTGGGAAAGATTAAACGAAGAATTCAGTGCATCCAAAATTTGGTGCAACTCATCTTTTTCAAGCAGGGATGGAGTGCCACCACCAAAATAGATGGTTTCAAGTGACAGCTGTTGATTCTTTTTGCGGTCAATTTCTAGAAGGAGCGCTTCAAGAAATTCATTCTTTAGTTTCAGCGATGTGCTGAAATGGAAGTTACAATAGTGGCACGCTTTTCTGCAAAAGGGAATGTGCAAATAGATGCCCGACATAGTGCGAAGTTATTGTATTTTTGCCAATCTCACTTTTATGAGCTCAAAGGTTAAGTGGCTATTTTTTTGGTTTCTTTGGATGTTAACAGCCCAATCCAACAGATTGAAGGCTCAGACTCTCCCTTTAGAAATGGTGGCAGATACATTGCAATTGCTTGATAGCAACAGAAATGTCATAAAATACAGTAGAGCGGGATTTAGATTTTGGGATTCTGTTGCGAAGGATTCTGGTTCAGGTAGATTCAAAAGTGCACTCAATTGGCAAACTCCTTCGGATAAGGTTGGTCGAGTTTACGAACCTTACTCGCCTTTTATTCATGAAACGTATTTGAGAATTTCAAGAGTGAAGTTTTGGTTTTTTGGCGTAAGTATTTTCATCATATTGTATTACCTCTATTTTAGAGCGGCTTTCGCCAAGCAATTCCAGCTCAGAATGAGCAGTTTTACCAAACAATATTATTTCGAAGACTTGATGCGTGAACAAGCCATAAGCTCTGCTGCCGGCAGTATACATGCTTTTAACTTGGGATTGTTGGTCTTTTGTCAGGGAATTCTCCTTTACCTAGTGGCCGCTGATTACAACCGATTGAACAGTATTTATACCTTTATTTTAGCAATTATAGTGACTGGTATTTTTAATGGCTTATTGCTCTTTGCTCAATACATTTTCACCCAAAGCATGGATATGGGAGGGGTGTTGTTGCGACAATTTCAAAGGCAAATAAATGTCAATCTGTTGTTTGGCCTCATTTGCATGCCGGTATTTCTTCTAAGTTATTACAATGCTGACTACTCCAACAATTCTTTGTGGTTGAAAATCATTTATTCGTCTTTAATTATTTGGATATCAATTCGTTTATTGTATCAAGTTTACGGATTAATAAAAGATAACACATTAAATTTCACTTCAATTTTGTACCTTTGCACCTTGGAAATTATCCCTTATTTGCTTTTGCTAAAGTTTTTAGGAATAAACATATCATAATTCATGTACCCGGAAAGAGAAACCAAAGTCAAATCCATTCTGATCACGCAACCCCCGCCAGAACCGGGCAGAAACGTGTATGAAGAGTTTGCAAAAAAGTACAAAATCACCATTGATTTCAGGGCGTTTATTCACATTGAACCATTAACTCCCAAAGAAATTAGAAAGCAAAAAGTCAATTTTGCTGATTTTACGGCAGTAATCTTTAATTCCAAAAATGCCGTAGATTATTTCTTTTCTTTGGCCCAAGAAATGAAGGTGGAAATTTCTCCTGAGATGAAGTATTTTTCAATCAATGAGAATGTTTCTAATTACGTTCAGAAGTACATCGTTCCTCGTAAACGTAAAATGTTTACATCCAAAGGAAACGAAAAAGATTTCTTGACCCTCTTCAAAACCCACAAGAAAGAGAAATTCTTGTTTCCCTGCAGCGATATTCGCAAACCAAGCATCCCTGATTACTTTACTCAAAATGAATTTGACTTCACCGAAGTCATCATCTATCGCACCGTTTCTTCCGATTTGAGCGACCTTGAGAACGTTTTCTACGATGTGATTGTATTCTTTTCACCCGCCGATATCAAATCTTTGTACGATAACTTCCCCGGTTTTGTTCAGAATAAAACCAGAATCGCCGGTTTCGGAAGTTCTACCCAGCAGGCCATCGAAGAACACAATCTGATTTTAGACATTCCTGCACCTGCAGTGAACATTCCCAGTATGGTGGCTGCTTTAGAAGATTATCTGTCTAGAGTAAACAAGTAAATACCTATCCAGGCCCTGAATTCTGATCCTCTTTTGGTGATGAAAACAACCTGATTCCCGCCGTCTTTTATTCCCAAAAATTTCAAGATTTCTTGGCCTTTCATGCCCCCACAATCCCTGGGTGTTACAGTCGCCTGAACAATGTTTTGATCTTTCAACATTCGTTTGAGCTCTTTCAAACTACCAACAAACTCAAAATCTACCCGTATAGTCCTTCCTAAATAATTTGGAAATGGCATGGGTCCCACAAACAAGGTGCTTTGAGTTGTAACCGATACCAAATCAGCGAGCCCTTTGAATTTCTCATTCAACCCCAACACGTTCAAATGTCCGTGTGGTTCAAAAATGTATTTTTCGCCATCTCTCGCACTTTCTAATGTTTTCAAATCATCGTCTTCGTGGAAGATGTCAGCTTCTCCGTTTTCTTTGATATATACCGCGCTGCGGAGGATGTTTTGAGTTTTCTGGGGATGAACTTTCACCAATAATTCCTTCACTTCCGATTTGTGCATGACACTGTAAAAGTGCAATTCGCCCGGCAGCCATTTTCTAATTTCTCTGAAATCTGTAGCAGGACTCAATTTGATCAGCCAAGGAATATTTTGGGTGCCATATTTATCTATCAACTCCACAATATTGGGTTGGAAAATGGAAAAGTTGCCTCCCAATCGTTCATTTTCTTGTCTACGGTCTGGGTCTATGTAAATTAAATCTGTGCTCGAATCAATGCTATGGGCGGCTAAATATTCTTCGCAAGTTACAGTCAATCTGGTGTAACCCAAATGCGCATCTAACCTGCTGAAATTGAAGTTGACCAACTGATTCAGTGCCTCATTCGGGTCTAAACTGATGACCGTGCTTCCGGTTTTAAGCCAAGCCCAATCATCAATGCCCAATCCGCCAGTGAGGCTGAGCACCATTTTTGCTGAAAAGTAAGCCGATTTCCAAAGGGCTACAGCTTCTGAGGTTGATTGCTCAAGACTTCGTTGTTCGAATAAACATCCCCCGGAAACAAAAGAAGGCAATTTCTTGACAGCCTTATCTTTAAGCTTGTACTGTTCTAAGGCGAGGGGCAAGAATTCACCGAACTTTTTCTGCAGTTCGCCGAGAGTTGGCGTTTTCTGCAACGATTTTTCCGAATTTATGGAGGATAAAGCAAGAGAAATGCCCTCAAAAGCGTTTAATTTGCATATTAAATTGGAAATCATGAAGACTGCAAAATTAATCGCAATTATTGGTATCGCTGCAACTCTGTTTACTGCATGTGGCGTTCGCAAAAAAGACAAATGCCCAAGCATGGGTGAGAGAACCACCATCAACCGCTAATAGAATGCAGGGTTGGCACGATTTATTGAGCACTGAACAAGTAGATCAAGCCGTTCAAAACTCGGCCCATAAACCGGTCGTTTTTTTTAAACATTCTACCCGTTGTTCCATATCTACCATGGCCATGAACCGGTTGAAAAATTTAGAATCGAGTGCATTGGAAAAGGCAGATTTCTATTATCTAGATCTCATTGCTCACAGGCCTGTGTCAAATTATATCGCTGAGAAACTCCATGTTTATCACGAATCACCCCAAATTATTGTGGTGAAAAACGGCGAGTGCACCTACGATGCTTCGCACATGGAAATTTCGCCCAAAGATTTGTTACAAGAACTCTAATGAAACCGAATCACCAAGTTGGCGATGAAACCCAATTGTCGTTTTTAGTCTCTGAAAATGACTTGGCCGCCTTCAACGGTGAACGGGTACATCCTTTTTATTCTACTTTTTCCTTGGGACGTGACGCCGAATGGACCTGCCGACAGTTCGTGCTCAACATGAAAGAAGATCACGAAGAAGGCATAGGAACTTTTCTGAATATCAAACACGCCTCACCCGCGTTATTAGGCGAAACGGTTTTGATCAAGGCTAGAGTTGTGCGAATGGAAGGCAACAGCATTGACTGTGATTTCTGGGTTTATGTAGGGGATAGGCTAGTGGCTGAAGGACAACAAGGACAAAAAATCCTTCTAAAGGAAAAAGTACAACGCATCATTGATCAAATATCAAAGTGAGCAAGGGAGTAAAGAAAATAGAAATCCACAACCGAAAAGCGTCGTTCAATTATCACATTGAAGAACGATTTGAAGCGGGCATGGAATTGAAAGGTTCTGAGGTAAAATCTATTAGAAGCAATTCTGTGAACATGGGAGATGGGTATTGCTACATGGAAAATGGAGAACTCTTCTTGAGAAATGTGCATATATCGGAATGGAAGCAGGCCAGTTATGATGCCCACGAACCCATGCGCGATCGTAAATTGCTGTTAAATAAACGCGAATTGGCCAAAATTGAAGCTCGCATCAAATCAAAAGGCTATGCCGTTTTTCCAGTAAGGTTGTTTGAAAGCGACCGCGGATTTTTTAAGCTTGAAATAGGTCTTGGTCAGGGTAAGAAGACGTTCGATAAGCGCGAAGACCTTAAAGAAAAAGACATCCAACGCGACTTAGATCGCACTCGTTATTGAGAAATAAGCTCAATAAGTTTTGCATTTTTTGCAAAAAATAAATCCTGTATACTGCTTTCAATTTCCAAAATGCGGTAAGAAGCATGTTCAATCTCAAATTGGGAAGCTAGATGCTGAAAGTTAAACTTTCTGGGTGTATGAATGAACTCTCGTAAGGGTTTGTATGAGTTAGGTCCTTCAATCCAATCAAAAATTCGTCCACCGGCATTGTTGAATATGACCACTCTCAAATTTGGAGGTAGGTTGGTCCAAAAGGCGTTTGAATCATATATTGCGGTCACATCTCCTACTACGGCAATCACGGTTTTATTTGGATTTGCCCATGCTGAGCCCACCGCTGTGCTCAAACAACCATCAATGCCGCTGACTCCGCGGTTGGAATAAATCTGAGCTTGGGTAGGAGTGGACCAACTACCGTAGCGAACCGACATTGAATTACCCAAATGCACCAAATGATCTCCATTCAGTTTCTGAAATAGCGCATTCATCCAAGCCAATTCAGAGGCGAAGGGCTCAGATAAATCTTGGGGTTTTAAGGTTTGATTTCCTAAAAAGAGATTCCACTCACTCAGGTAATTTTGGTGTATATGAGAATTCTGCTCTTTTAAACTTTCAACAACCCCTTGCAAAAAATCTGCTTCGAAGCAGGGTATCCAAGTGGGTTCTGTTTCAAAGGGATCTCCAATTTCATCAAATGCACTCAAATGCAGGTGCTTGGGTTTGTGCTTTTTGAGGAAGTTTTTAAGCGGTTTGGATAAGGTAACCGTTCCTAAGGTGATCAATAAATCAGGTGCTAAATCTGCGGGAATATCTCGTTTGAGTAGGGCGAAATCCCAACCTTTTAAACCGTAATTCTGCTGGGAACTGCAGACATCGCTGAATACAGGAACGGTATTTTCTAATTGAGATAAAACAGATGAAAGTGTATCTGATGGAGGATTTTGTCCCACCAAAACGGCAATTTTTGAAAATCCATTCAACTGTTGCGCGACCGAGTCTATGGTGACTTCGGGTTGCTTAACCGATTTAAATACAAACGGAGGAACCTCAAAATGAGTGGCATTTTCTGAAATGCCTTCGTAAATGGGCTCCGAAAGGGCTATATTTAAATGGATTGGACCGGGAATATCAATAAATGCTTCGGTAAATAAAGAGTAGAGTTCTTCTTTAAGTTCAGCAAAATCAGTTTTTCTCGGATTGCAATGATGTGCGTGGCGGGAATAGGTTCCAAAAATACCGGGTTGTCGGAGGGTTTGGCCGTCCCATTGGTCAATGAGTTCTTCGGGGCGGTCAGCCGATACTATCAGCAAGGGTATGCGTTGGTAATAAGCTTCAACCACCGCTGGAAAAGCATTAACCAAAGCCGATCCCGATGTGCAAAGAAACGCAGCAGGGAATTGATTTGCTTGAGCCATGCCTAGGGCAGCAAATGCCGCAGAACGCTCATCTGGGAGGCTGTGAAGCTTATGTCCGTTGCGTAAAAGTGCTGCTACAATGGGGGCATTTCTAGAGCCGGGAGATACTACCCATTGGGTGATTCCGACTTCGGTGAGCAATTGGGCGATATAATCTAGCTTTTGAGACAGCACGCCTATACTAACACTTTACTGAAAAAAAGGATTGTGTTTGATTTCGTGTTCCACGGTGGTGGAAGGGCCATGTCCGCAGAACAATTTCATGTCTGCCGGAAGGGTAAAGATTTCGGTACGAATTTTTTCTAAGAGTTGATCGTGGTTTCCACCGGGAAGATCGGTTCTTCCTATAGATCCTTGGAAAACACAATCACCCACAATGGCTATATTCTCGTCTTCTTGGATGTAAATCACGTGTCCCGGTGAATGTCCAGGAACAAATCTAACATCCAACTTCAGGGTTCCAATGACGATGGAATCTCCGTGTTGAACGTAATGATCGGGGAGGGGAGAAGGAGTATAATCAAGACTCCAAACAGCGGCCATGGCGTCGGAACGCTGAATCATTTTCACGTCATCGGCATGAAGGTAGTATGGTACATCAGCAAATTCTTGCTTGATGTACCAATTACCAAAAATATGATCAATGTGTGCGTGAGTACCTAACAAGTGAGTAAGTGTCAATTGATGGTCTTCTAAAAAAGACTTAATTTGTTGACATTCGTCTCGGTTGTACATGCCGGCATCAATGATGGCGGCGTGTTTGGTGTTGTCATCCCAGAGGATGTAGGTGTTCTCAGCGAGAGGATTGAAGGTAAACGACTGCAAAGGCATGCCTCTGCTTATAAGTGTATACACTCATCGTAGGCCTGTGCTACTGCTTCCATCACGGCTTCGCTCATGGTTGGATGCGGATGCACTGACTTCAACACTTCCATACCGGTAGTTTCAAGGTTACGAGCAACCACTGCTTCAGCGATCATGTCTGTAACACCTTCGCCCATCATGTGGCAACCCAACCACTCACCGTATTTCTTGTCGAAAATAACCTTAACAAATCCGTCTTTATGTCCGCTAGCGCTGGCTTTTCCACTTGCACTGAAGGGGAATTTACCCACGCGAATTTCGTACCCTTTTTCCTTAGCTTGAGCTTCAGTAAGTCCCACAGAAGCAACCTCAGGATGAGTGTAAGTACAACCTGGGATGTTGCCGTAGTTCAAAGGCTGAGGATGGTGTCCGCAGATCGCTTCAACGCAAATGATTCCTTCAGCAGAAGCCACGTGCGCAAGAGCTGGACCTGGTACGATGTCACCGATGGCATAAACGCCAGGAACGGTAGTTTTGTAGAACTCGTCTACCACTACTTTACCTCTTTCGGTTTTAACACCCATTTCTTCCAAACCTAGGTTTTCAAGGTTGGTTTCAACGCCTGCTGCGCTCAAAACGATGTCGCATTCGCGGGTTTCAACACCTTTTGCGGTCTTGATGCTCACGGTGCAACGGTCGCCTTTGATATCTACTTTCTCAACGCTTGATTCTGTAAGAATTTCAACGCCTTTTTTCTTGTATGACATGGCCATTGCCTTGCTCACTTCCTCATCTTCGACAGGAAGAATGCGGCTCATGAACTCAACGATGGTCACTTTGGTACCGATGGTGTTGTAGAAGTATGCGAACTCCATACCAATAGCACCGCTACCAATGATCAACATTTCTTTAGGTTGCTTAGGAAGAACCATTGCTTCGCGGTACCCAATGACGTGTTTTCCGTCAATAGGAATGTTTGGCAATTGGCGGCTTCTTGACCCTGTAGCAAGAATGGTATGATCTACCTCAACGGTATTTACTTTCCCATCTTCTCCGGTAACCGCAATTTTGCCTTTTCCGGCCAATTTTGCAGTTCCTTTGATGACTTCAATCTTGTTTTTCTTCATCAAGAAGGCAATACCCTTGCTCATTCCATCGGCAACTCCACGGCTGCGTTTTACCATGCCGTCGAAATCGCTTTTAACATCAGCTACGGAAATTCCGTAGTCAGAAGCGTGGTTGATGTAATCGAACACCTGAGCACTCTTTAACAAGGCTTTGGTGGGTATACAACCCCAGTTCAAACACACACCACCTAAATCTGCTTTTTCGATGATGGCAACTTTTTTACCCAATTGTGAAGCGCGGATGGCAGCAACGTAACCGCCGGGTCCACTACCTATGACAGCAATATCAAATTTCATGGTCTGATCTTTTGTGATGCGAAGATAATATAATTAACTCATGGTTTCTAACTTATTGGATGCGCGCTTACGCTCGTTCTCATCCAATAAAATCTTTCTCAAACGAATGTTTTCAGGGGTTACCTCAACGTACTCATCTCCCTGAATGTATTCCATTGCTTCCTCCAATGAAAACACCTTTGGTGGCGCCAAAACAGTGCTATCGTCTTTACCCGCAGCACGGAAGTTGGTCAACTGCTTAGCAGTACATAGGTTCAACACCAGATCTCCTGGCTTGATGTGCTCACCCACAATCTGTCCGGCATAAATTTCCGAATTCGTAGGAATGAAATAGTTTCCTCTGTCTTTCAACTTGTCCATAGAATAGCCCGTAGAGCTTCCTTTTTCTTTGGATATCAATACTCCGTTGATACGACCCGGAATCTCCCCTTTGTAGGGCTCGTAGGCCTTGAATCTATGCGCCATGATCGCCTCCCCTTGAGTAGCGGTCAACAAATTGTTTCTCAAGCCAATAAGTCCGCGAGAAGGAACCTCAAATTCCAAACGAACCATATCTCCCTTAGGTTCCATGCTGAGCATTTCTCCTTTTCTTTGGGACACGTATTCAATTACTTTACCTGAGTGTGCATCAGGAACGTCAACGGTCAATATCTCAATAGGCTCACATCTAACTCCGTCGATTTCTTTCAAAATGACGCGGGGCTGACCCAATTGCAATTCATAACCTTCACGACGCATGGTTTCAACCAATACTCCCAAGTGAAGAATTCCACGTCCAAAAACCAAAAACTGATCGGCAGAATTGGTCTCTTGAACTCTCAATGCCAAGTTTTTCTCGGTCTCTTTCATCAAACGTTCACGAATCTTCTGAGAAGTTACGTGCTTACCCTCTTTACCAAAGAAAGGAGAGTTGTTGATGGCAAAAAGCATACTCATGGTAGGCTCGTCAATCTTCATTTGTGGCAATGCTTCTGGATTTTCAAGATCGCAGATACAATCACCAATTTCGAAGTTTTCCAATCCTGTAACCGCACAAATATCACCAGCAGTAACCTCGGTTACTTTGGCTTTACCCAATCCGGTAAAAGTATAAATTTCCTTGATTTTATGCTTTTCAATACGTCCATCGCGCTTCACCAACGAAACGGGCATGTTCTCTTTCAAATGTCCGCGCTTCAATCTACCAATGGCAATACGACCGGTAAAGCTAGAATAGTCTAAGCTGGTGATTTGCATTTGGTTAGTGCCTTCCTCTACATGAGGCTCAGGAATTACTTTCACGATGGTATCCATCAAGAAAGTCAAATCGGGCGTAGGATTTCTAAAATCAGGACCAAACCAACCATTTTTACCAGAACCGAAAACGGTGGTAAAGTCGAGTTGCTCTTCGTTAGCACCTAGGTTAAAGAACAGGTCGAAGATATCGTCGTGGGTTTTTTCAGGGTCGCAGTTAGGTTTATCCACCTTATTAATAACCACAATGGGCTTCTTACCAAGGGCAAGGGCTTTTTGCAATACAAAACGGGTTTGGGGCATAGGTCCTTCGAAGGCATCTACAAGAAGAAGCACACCGTCTGCCATATTCAATACACGTTCAACTTCACCGCCAAAGTCGGCGTGACCAGGGGTATCGATGATATTAATTTTGGTACCTTTCCAGATGACGCTAACATTTTTCGCTAGGATGGTAATTCCGCGTTCGCGTTCGAGGTCATTATTATCTAGAATAAGTTCGCCGAAGTCTTGATTTTCACGAAATAGTTTGGCTTGGTGGAGCATTTTGTCGACCAGAGTGGTTTTCCCGTGGTCAACGTGGGCGATGATTGCAATGTTGCGCAGTTGAGACATGTTAAAATTAAAATTGCGCGAATTTCGGTATAATTTATGAATTAATTGTTATGTTGGGGCGGTAATCGGTTTTCGGTGGTCGGTTTTCGGTGGTCGGTTTTCGGTGATCGGTGATCAGCCGACAGACGATTAGTGTAGAGTGTAGAGTGTAGAGTGTAGAGTGTAGAGGCAGCGGTCAGCTTCGCTTGGCGGTCAGCTCTCAGCGGTCAGCGGTCAGCCGCGGCTTTGCCGCCAGCAGCTCTCAGCCTACAGCCTTCAGCGGTGGTTCTGACGCCAAGCAGCACCAAAGGTGCCAAGCAGCGCGAAGCGCAAGTCCTAGCGAAGCGCCAGTCATAAAGTCTCCGGCGCAGCCGTCAACTCTCAATCCTAAACTCTAAGGTAGCAGCAATCACTCTATTTCTTGCCCGTTTCAATATCAAATATTTCGTGTAGTTTTTGTTGTAAAATTTTCTTGTCAGGTAGTTTTGTTTTAATTCAGAAACCATTGTTGAAGAAAGGCTTCTACTCATAGCATATTCTACAACTTCACTATCTTTATCCTTGCACAATAGAACTCCAATGCTAGGATTTTCATTTGGCTTTTTAAGGTTTCTGTCTAATGCTTCCAAGTAAAAGTTAATCTGACCCAAGTGTTCGGCTTTAAACTTGTCTGCTTTAAGTTCGAAAGCTACCAAGCATTGAAGCCCACGATGGTAAAAAAGCAGGTCAATATAAAAGTTGCTATTGCCAACTTGTAACTTGTATTCTTCTCTAAAAAATAAGTAATATTTTCCAAGTTCGAGAATGAAATTTTTCATTTGGCTTACAAGTCCACGCTATAAGTCGGTTTCACTGTGGTGGTCCGGCAAGTTCAAAAATTCAAACACATAGCTGTCTTTGAAGGTGTTAGAATTGTTTTTATTTCTTTCTCTGCTTGTTTGGTGTAGAAGCTGATTTTAAGTTCGTTTTCGGAACGTAAAATTTCAAAATAATGACTCCAACTCAATACGTTAGACAGCGACTCACTTTTTGGGAAAGCCAGGTAAAGTTTTCTCATGTAAAGCAAGTTAGACCTACTAAATCCCTTCCCATATAATCGTGTAAGGTCCTTTGAAAGCTTCTCAAAAAGGAAACTTCCATATTCTGCCTTTTCCTTGCCTCCTTGCTCAAATTCAACGATGTTTCTGCCGATTAGCCAATAAGTCTGAACTAAAATAGTATTTACAGATTTAGCAACACGCTGTAACTACCTGGTGAGGCTTCACGACTGACGTTCGACTTCTAAAACCCTTAAAATGTCAGCATAATTCTGAGGCAAATGTTTGGTTGCAATGTCCCAAAGAATTTCATAGTCAATTCCAAAGTACTCGTGTGATATTCTATTTCTTAATCTGTACATTTCTTCCCACGGAATATTCGAATATTTATCTTTTAACTGCCGAGGCAAATTTTTACTCGCTTCACCAATAATTTCGAAATTTCGGATTACTGCATCAACAGTCTTATAGTCCCACTTGAAATGTTGAAAGTCTAGTCCCTCAATGTATTCCTGAACTCTTGCCATAGACAATTGCATGTCTTCCAAATAAAGAATTGGATCTCTTTCGCTCGGTTTCAAATGTAGTGGACTTGGTTTAAAATAGGATCTTTGATTCTTTCTTTAAGAGCATTTTTTGTTACGAGGTCAATTGGGATTCCAAATGATTGTTCCAGAAAACGTTCAAGTGTAAAGAACTCCCAGCCGATTGGCTCTGAAAATTCAACAAGTATATCTAGGTCGCTACTTTCGTTTTGTTTATCATTTGCGAATGAGCCGAAATAGCCAATTTGACTAACGTGAAACTTGTAAGTAAGTTCCGGCTTTATTTGCCTTAATTTAGTTTCTATTTCTGCTCTGGTCAACATATATGCAATTTATGAAATTTTCTTGGATTACATTCTTAAGTTTATAGTCCATTTGCCGTGAACAAGCAAATCTCATCATTGAATTGTTCAGAAATGCTTCATAATCAGTGTCGATTAAATAGGATTCTATTTCGACAATTGCATCAAGAATATGTTTCAACCGAGCATTGTCTCCCAATCTACCGCGCATAAATTAGCTTCTTTTCGTTGTCAACTATTGGCTTAATGTATTTTGACAGGCTGTTAGAAGAGACTAAGTCTACTTTCTTTTTAAGAATTCGCTCAAGATCTATCTGCATTTGAACGAAACCCAAACCGATCCTTTGAGAATAATCTAATTCGACTAAAATATCAATATCGCTTTGGTTGTCAGATTGTCCCCTAACATAAGAGCCAAATAAATATGCTTTAAGAACTGGTCGAGTTCTAAAGTACTCTTTGATGGCTTCTAAAGTTGGGTTGTCCAAATACATAACACAAAAATAAGGTTTTCAACCATCTTTTTAGTTGGCCCTCAACTCTCAACCCTAAACTCTATGCGCTCTGCGAGATTCACAATGTCTTCTGAACGGGCGAGTTGCGATAACCAATGGGCGGGAATGGAGCTGAGGGGGTAAAAAAGTCCTGCAATTCCCCCGGTAACACATCCCACGGTATCGGTATCATCGCCGAGGTTCACCGCCTTGAGAACGGCATCCGAAAAGTTGGAGGTGTTCAGGAAGCACCACATGCTGGCTTCGAGAGTGTCAATCACAAATCCGGTGCTTTTTATTTCGGGGGACGCTAAACTGTCGAAATCTGCTGAAAGTAGCCGCTCGAAATAGGGCATGGTGCCTTCATCAGGGGATATGGTAGAGAGGAAATTCGTGAAGTTCAGGATGTGATTTTGGAATGCCTCTTCCTTGGTTTTGGCTTGGATGAGTTCGCGGGCGAATTCGGTGTAATAAAAGCAACTGATATAGGATAAGGCATGCGCATGAGTGATTTTGGACACTTCCGTGGTGATGCGAAAGCGCTCGTGGATGGGCAGATTGGCGGTGTAAAATGCTAAGGGCAAAGTACGCATGAGGGAACCATTTCCGTTGCTGTTGATGGTGTATTTGCCGCTAAATTTTGGTGAATGGCCATCGGCGAGTTTTTCCATGACTTCTTGGGTTGTAAGTCCAATATCGAAAATGCTACCTCGTGCCGTCCAGAATCGCTCCTTGTACCATTTAAGAAAATAATGAGCTGTACGATCTAATTCATATCCTTCAATCAAACTTTCGGCAAGGCAAAACGCCATCGATGCATCGTCGGAAAAGGTACCTGGCACCTGCGAATGCGTTCCAAATCCCATAAAATCTGTCACCGGATGTTCAATCAGGTATTCTCTTGGCTTAAACTCCACCGGAACCCCCATCGCATCACCAATGGCTAGGCCTAGGAAGGCAGATTTAATGGTGTTGGTGGCAATGATAATAGGAGCGTGAGGCATTTATTGGTTTTTTTGAAACTAATTTGGAGTAGTCTTGCGACTTGAAAAACGACTTGTTTATTTTGGAATTAGAATTTGGAAAAATCTACAGTGCCTTCCATGTAACCTTTGTAAATAATTAAATCTAAATTCTCAGTGATCATTTTTAGCACAAATACAACTCCTTGGGGTTTATATATTTTAATTACTTGTACTTTAGCCGTGCCTTTTTTGCCATCATAAGTGTTAATATACCTCCAATTAAAGTAAAAAACATCTGCCTCATAAGTTTCATATGTTTCTCTGTTTGTGTGACTTTTGATTGAATACATAGGGCCATAACTCTGAGATCTTGATTTTGGCCAAATATTTGCCATGTAAATTGAGCCCTTTCTGTCGCTTTTGTAAAATGCTGTATAGGCATTATTCTCAATTAGAGTGGGTGTAATATCTATTCCATTTTTAGTTGCATCAGTAATAATAAATTTCGCAATAATTTCTTGGCCTTTACCTTGGCCAAGCGAATTGTTAATTGAAGTAATTTGAAGAATTAATAATATTACATTACGAAAATTCATTTATTTACGCATTTTTAAGCTGTGAAAATATACTATTGAGCTATTTATGTAATTTTAAAAATAGGATTTTACTAACCAACCAGCTACATAACCGTATTTAGTCTCAAGCTGATAATTGTAATTGTTAAAATGGCTGTAACTTACATAATACTAATCCCCAGATCGCTCAATAATAGTTAAACCTTCAAATGAAGAAACAGAATTTAAGATTGAGTAATTGGTTCCTGGACCCGACCTTACGTTGATGGTAGATTTTGCATATACAAGTTGACCTCTACTATAAGATTGAATATATCGATAGTTTGATCTATTTCGAGTGCTAGGATAACTGTAATTATAGTTATAAGAATTTCTTTCGGTTTTTGAGTATGTCTGATTTTCATAGCCCCATCTTACCCCGCAGTGTGGGCAATACATGCCAATTGTGGAATTTGATGAAACACTGCCGCGGCATGACCCGCAGGACTTACTAGTTGTTGTGTAGGTGCTTTGGCTAAATGCTTTTTGGGATGCGGAGAAAAACAATGCGACAAAAAGCAGTAGAAATATATTTTTTAAATATATCATTTTTAATTATTTATTGAATTCGGCTTCCGAAATTACATCCGTATCTAAATGATTGCCAATGCTATTAATAACACTGAGTGAAAGTGAGTAGGAGGGAAAAGAAGTGACCTTGTTCTCTTTGCCATATTCATATTCAGTTGAATATTTTTTTCTAAAATCTAGTTCTTGTTCACCAATTTCATATTGGGCATTTTTCATGAATTTAACATGGCAATTGCCGTAATATATCTTTTTGCGATAATCATTGCCGTAGGCGATTTTTAAATAATAAATACCTTCAGGTATGTTTTGCATGTTGTATGAGTCTCCAGATCTTATATACGCAATTCGTATACAGACATCTGATTGATTATAGAGCTTTACGATACAGTCTGTATTGCCATGAACATTGATTTCCAGTTTGTTTTTCATGGAATAATCGTACAATGGTGAAATGTTAGAACAATCTGGCATACTTCCTGTATAACTGGTTGTTTTATTCCATCCCTCAGCTGGACGCAAATCAAGGAATTGCCCAATTATCCAGCCATCGGATCTGAAATTTCCATTGTTATCTTCAAAGTCTACAGGATACCAATTTCTATTCTTTTCATCTTTTTCGGCTTGGCCAGTAATTTCAACTTTAGTGCCTTTTTTTAAACTACAAATGGACTCATTAGAAACACTTGGACCATACCTAACATTAACAGTGGGACTATTGACATAAGCAGTTGTTGGTGCTTGCGAAAATGCGGTATTGGCAATAATGAATAGTGCCAATTTTACGATAATTAGGGTTGTTTTTGATGACATAATTTCAACTATTTAAAATATCCTGAACTCAGGAATAGAATGTGAATTGAAGAAATCACTCTGAATTGTACTTAAATAAGTTGGGCTGATAATGTCGTCTTCTAGATATTCTTCAAAATCAGGATGAACATTCATAATCAAGTCATTGCTTATTTTCAACTTGCTCTTGATTACTTTGAAAAACTTTATTTCACTGTATTCAATTTTATCATCTGCCTTGATGGTATCAATAGCAGTTTCGATGATTTTAAGTTCCTCTGCTTCAGAGAGGTCAGCATTGGTTAAGTCTTGGAAATACATCTTCAAAAATCCATGACCTTCGTTATTGATCGAAACAACCATTGTTGTTAATTCTTCATTTAGATTGATGTCGCCAAAAATTTGCTTTTCGGAGTGCATTTTTCTGATCATTTCAATTTCTTTATTGTCAATTTCACCGTCACACGCCATGCAGGAAAATGCAGTTTTTAGTAGTAATTGATTAAAACTTTCTTGTTCCATAATTTTAATATTTTAAAATCCGATTTTATTAGGTTTGTTGGTATTGTCGTTGTTTCCGTCAAAATGAGATTGTATATCGGTATACCGTTTTAACTCGCTTCTTGAAAGTGAGGGTTTTTTCATTTCAATAGATTTATGAATCATTTCTGATGTAATTCTTGACTTTGCTTTTAAGGCCATTCTAGAAGCTTCATCGCACAAGAACTTGATATCGCTTGAAACATAATATTCAGTTGCATGTGCAAAGGATTGATAATTCATTCCAATTTCAATTGGTCGATCTTTTAGGTATAATTTGAACATCAATTCGCGAGCTTCCAAATCCGGAGGTGGGAGATAAATGTGTTTGTCTAATCTCCCTGCTCTTAAAATCGCTGGATCAATTGCGTTAGGTCTATTTGTTGCGCCAATTACGAAAACACCTTCGGCTCCAATGTTATTCATTTGGGCTAAAAACTCGTTCACAGCGCTTGTATTCATGTGGTTAACTCCAGAATCATCCCGGTTTGGCACCAGTGCGTCTAATTCATCAATGAAAACGATACTTGGGGCATTTTTTCGGGCTTGATCAAAAAGATTTTTGATGTTTTCTTGGGACGCATTTACCCATTTACTTTGGATGTCTGAAGGTTTAATTTGGAAAAAGTCAAATCCAATTTCTTCAGCCAACTTTTCAGCAAAAAAGGTTTTACCACAACCTGGAGGGCCATAAAGTAACATGCCATTTGGGATTGTAAGACCGTACTCTCTGTATCTGTCTTTTTCGGTCAATGCGTCAATTACATCGAGTTTTAGAGTGTCCTTCAAATCTTGCATTCCAGCAATTGATTTAAATCCATCTCCCTTTTTTGTAATATTATTGGGAGTTTTTGTATTTGTATCCTCAGAAATAATAGAATTTTCAAATTGAAACTCCCCGTTTAATGCCTTTATGAATTCATTGGTGCTTTGAAATCGACTTTCTGGTTGAAGGTGTAATGCTTTAGAAATTATTTCTATGGTTTCTGGGCTGATTTTATTATTGCTTTGTAATACTTTAAGGGGTTTTCTGCGTTCAGATAAAATTTGGTCTTCAATTAATAGCGCGTCTGATTTATAATTTGATATCTCAAAAAACCAGGGAGTAATTCCAAACAATAAATGATAATAAAGTGCTCCCACAGAGAAAATATCACCTTGAATTGAAAATACTAGATTGAATTTTTCACCAGCGGTATAAAAAGGATTTAATCCTATTTTATTGAAGTCTTTATTTGGTTGGCTTTGAAAACGGGCATAACCAAAATCTATGATTTTTGGAACTGGAATTTTATTGGAAAGGTCCAACATGACATTCAAATTTGTAATGTCATTATGAATGATTGGATCGGCCTGATTATGAAGGTAATTTAAACCATTGAGTACGCCAGATATGATGTCTTTTGCTTCATATGGATTTAAATTTTGTTCTCTTTTCATTTTATCTGAAAGAGTTTCACCACTAATGAAATCTAAAATTGCAAAGGCAAATTTTTGATTGTCAATTACCACATCTCCACTGTCGTGAAATTTAACAATGTTCGGATGATTTAATTTCTTTAGGATTTCAATTTCCACAATTTCTGCATTTGCATTAAATTGAGTTCTATGTAGTCTAGAGTAAAAAAACAGTTTTAGCAGTTTGATGTTATTGTTGCTATCTTTAACTCGATATGTTTCTGCGTAGCTTCCTCTTTTTAAGAAGAAGACAACGGTATATTTACCATTAATTGTCTGGCCTTGGGATAAAACGGAATTCACGATATTTTTTAATATTAATGGTTAACGGTATTTTGGGCTACAATTAATTCAATTTCTTTTAGGGTATTGTGAAGATTTATTTGATTATTATTGGTGCTTATTTCATCATACAGTAGCTGAAAAAAAGTAGAGGTTATTATGTTTTCTTGTGCGAGTTGAAATATTAATTCTTCTATTTGAAATTGCTCTAAAGTTTGATTGTTCCGAATTGAATCTGAAATGCCAAGACTTTCTATAACAACGGATAATTTCTGCGGATCAATAATATGGCAACAAGTATTTTCAGCTTTTGTTGTAATCTGTCTACTTTCGTCTATATCTTCAATAGTCTTATTGTTAAGCCAGTTATAAAAGGATGTTCTATTTGTGTTTTGTTGCAATTGATGATTTAAATTTTCTGTTTCTGAAGTCCAATGTATTTTTGATGCATAAACAGCAGCACCTTCTGCAACTGCGGTGATTGGATCTAAGCTTGTATCAGGGGTGCAAATTTGTTTAGAGAGCATTTTTCTCAAAATAGGTGATATTGTAGGGCCACCTACAAGAATTAGGGATGATATAGACTTCTCATCCAGTCCATTTCGCTTTAATAGTGTTAACGAGATATCAATCGCTCTTTGAATTAAGGGCGCAATGACTAATTCTAAATCTTCACGATTAACAGAAATTTCCAATTCGAATTCACTGCCGTTGTCATCTTCCCAGGGTATGTTACCTAAATTGGAGAGTATGGTAGTTGCTTCATTGAATGAAAGTTGTTCTTGAATTTCCTGAGCATAAAATTTCATTTCGTTCCGGATTTTTTTATTTTTTTCCGGATCCTCAAGCAGTTCGTCAACGGCATATTTCCGCTTCAAGTATGGAATTATGATATTATCTATTATTGCTTCAACAAGGGATTTATTTCCTAAATATTGATTACCCTCTGTATCTATAACTTTAATGCCTTCGTTATTTGTACTCAATAGAGTAGCGTCGAAAGTTCCCTCACAAAAATGAAAAATCAGGTCAATTCCCACTTTTTCTTCTGACTTTGAATAATATAGATGACCTACTGCTTCGGCTTCTGAAATTATCTCACAATCATCAAAACCAGCCAATTTTGCGGCTTCTCGAGTATGTTCTATTTGGCTTTTTCCAAATTTGAATGGAACTGTAATCACTGCTGCAATTATAGTTTCATCTTTTTCGAATGATTTAAGGGTCTTCAAGACCTCTGCCGATAATTCAATTGAGTTGAAAGATCGATTGGCATTTGAACTACAATATTTAAGATCAGACCCCATGGTTCGTGTGAATTCTATGAATGAATTGTCATTTTCAGTATTCCAATCTTTCATCGCACTCAATTTTTCTAGCTTATGAGCAGAGAAAGCCCCATCGCCGACATGCATTGCACCTTTTCGATTTATAAAAACCACCGTTGGCGTAAATGGTCTCAATGTGTTACTCCTTATTATCTGGGTAATACCGTTTTGAAATTTCACAATACTGGAATTATATATTCCTAGATGAATTCCATAACTTGAGACCATTTTATATTGTATTTAATGTAGACTGTTCTTTGCAAAATTTTTATTTACAATGCTTCATCTGGGTCACTTGGTAAGGTCTGGAAATTGCCGTTTGTTTGCAACTTTAGCTCGTAAGTTAGAGTTGAGTTTTGCAGTAATTGGGGTTCATCTTTACCAAATGCTTCATCAGTGATAAAGCCACCCTTGAGCTTGCCACCCTTCATTTCTTTGTTCGGATTCCACCCTTTGCCATAATAGAAAAACGCTTGGTAAGTTCCATCAGGAAAAGAAAAGGTATATTGGTCGCCTGAACTAATGTAGGCATGTCTGAATACCCTGCCATTTTTCTTGATTGTTACAACTACATCCGAATTGCTTGTTTGTACCTTGATTTGAGAACAACCATATGAATTACAACTACTGTTCCCTCCATAATACTTGGCGTATGGTGTTCTTCCTGTTGGTAGGGTATTGTTGATGTATTTTTCATATTCAAGCTGCTCAATCCTCTTTCGCTCTGCCTCCGCTTCTTGTTCAATACGGAGACGTTCCATTTCTTGAGCTTGTCTTTCTTGTTCTACTATATCCAGCTGTTCAAGCCTAGTCGCTTCTTGTTCCTCTTCGTATAATCTAAGTTTTCTTTGAGCATCGCTTTCACATGATGTTAAAAACCCTACATTTAATAATAGTAAAAGTGAGATTGTGTATCTTTTCATAACTTTAATTATTAACCTCTTAGAACTCCTATTGGAGGACCGCCAGGCCCTCCGTCTTTGGGGCCATTTTCTCCATAGCCAGCATTATCAAAAATATCGTTGACAATCGGTTGAAGGTTATCAATTGTGGGTGAGTCATAAATGATATTTTTACCTTGGTCAACAGTTATTCTTGCTGATCTCCTGTCTTTCCAGTTGATCTCATTGAAATCTCTATCATGCCACAAAATAAACGCCATTAAATGTTCAATTCTCTCTAATTCAAATGCAACAGAATTTATCATTTTGATTAGTTCTGGAGTATTCTTCTTATCCTGATCCTTGATTGCTTGTTCCACATTTGCTCTTATTTCATTGACCTTATGAGCAGTGTGTTCATTTCCTTTTTTCTTGTTAACATCTTCTAATTTATGAAATGCTGCCTTGAGCTCTTTTTCTAACTTAGGCCATTCGCTTTCTTCTTCAATGCTATCTACAGATTTTAAAACTTTCCGCAAATTTTCCAAAGTCTGTTGTTGGTTATCTGGGGATATTTTGTCTCTTTCAAATTGGATTTTAATATTTTCTAATTCTACTTCTATCTTTTTAAATTCATCTTCATCTCCAATTGTTCCTTTGGATTTCAATTGTTTAATTGAATCTAATCCTTTGTCGATTTCCGATGTAAGTAAAGTAGCCATATCAGTCCCGGTTTTATCTGTATTTGTCTCGCATATGAAATAATGAGTATGGTCTAAATAGGGGAAAATGGCTTTGCCGTGGATCACCTGATTTATATCAACTTTTAATTCTACATCAACATCACTATTTGCCGGCAATAGAGCAGGAAGATCATTTCCTGTAATATAAATTGTATTCACGTGATGATTGTAAATAGCTCTGGACCTGTCAACATTATGTTCTCCTTGATATATGGCAATTTTCAAATAGTCAGAGGCCATTCCAGGGCGAATTTGTGAAGGTGTTTTCAAATTAGGCTTAACGCCAACAGCAGGCAACTGTTTTGATTTAGTAAGTCCTTCAACTACACGGAATTCTAGTTTTCCAGTATTTATGTCTTGAATCTCAATTCCGATATTGTATGGTAAGACAGCATTTCCTCCCTTACTACCTTGTATAATATTGAAGCTCGATGGTTCACATTCTAATTTGTTACCTGTGTCGTCAAATAGGGTGATTTCAAAATTATTTAATTTGCCAGAAATTAGCTGTACAGAAATGATTTCTCCCAATTCGTTTATGGAAACACTGCCACTGGACCAGCCACCATCTTGACGACTAATATGAACAAATAATTTATCTGGTATTTTATTTTCGGTTTTTTCTTTCAGTATTTTAACGACAACATGCTCTTCCAATTCAACCGTTGCTGATTCATGGTTAATTTCCAATTGTATTTTTGTTGGGTTAAATACCGTGGTTTCTTGGTTCCGCTTAATGGTGGAGGCATAAATTGCGGCACCTTTTGCTACAGCAGTCATTGGATCAACGCTTGTATCTGGAGTGCAAATTTGTTGAGAAAGCATTTTTCTCAATATTGGTGACATCGTAGGGCCACCTACAAGAATTAGAGAGGATAATGATTTACCATCCAAGCCATTTCGCTTTAATAGGGTTAACGAGATATCAATCGCTCTCTGGAATAAAGGCGCAATGGCAACTTCTAATTCTTCACGGTTAACAGTTATTTCTAATTCGAATTCATTGCCGTTGTCATCCTCCCCTGGAATGTCGCCTAAATTGGTGAGTATGATAGTTACTTCGCTGAAAGAAAGTTGTTTTTTAATTTCCTCAGCATAGAACTTCATTGCGTTCCGAATGATTTTATTTTTGTTTGAATCTTTCAGGAGTTCATCAATGTCAAAATTTTCCTGAAGATATGGAATTATAATACTGTCAACAATCGCTTCGTCAAGGTTTTTACCTCCTAGATAATTGTCTCCTTCCGTATCTATAACTTGTCTGATTCCATCGGTTACTCTGAGTAGGGCAGAATCAAAAGTTCCCCCTCCAAAGTCAAAGACGAGCCAATAACCATCTTTTTTATCTCCATTGAAACCATAAACCCATGCCGCTGCTTCTGGTTCTGTGATAATCTCTACTTGGTCAAAGCCAGCTAATTTACCCGCTTGTCGGGTATGCTCAATTTGATTGCTTTTGAATGCAGCAGGAACAGTAATAACAGCTGTGTTTATAGTTTCATCTTTCTCAAATGATTTAAGGGTCTTCAAGACCTCTGCCGATAACTCAATTGAGTTGAAAGATCGATTGGCATTTGAACTTTTATACTGAGCATCAGACCCCATGGTACGTTTGAATTCTATGTAAGAATTGTCATTTTCAGCATTCCAATCCTTCATCGCATTCAATTTTTCTGCCTTAAGTGCATTAAAAGCAGCGTCACCAACTTGCATTGCACCTTTTCTATTTACATACACACAAGAAGGCATTGTGTCTTTTAGTGTATTGCTTCTTACACTTTCTGAGGTTCCGTTGTTGATTTTGGAAATGGCAGAATTGGTGGTGCCTAAGTCTATGCCAAAGTCAACGGTTGTTCTACTTTTTGTCATTCGTTAATGTTTTTATTGTTAAATTATTCACCTATACTTACTTCAATTTGAGCAGATTGAATCATTTTCCCATTGAAATTTACTTGTGGTTTTATGACACGTGTGATTATTCTTTTACCAACTTCAATTGAATCACTTGGGATAAAGTTTGCGGTAACATTCATGCCTTCGTTGTATTCTAATTCCAGCATTTCAACAATTTCATAACCTTTGGCCAAATAATTTTCTTTAATGCTTTTTACGGCACTTTTGAGTTGCTTAAGGCCTTTGGTATTTGGATCCATTCGATAGTGATTGGTCTCCATAGCAGTTAGACGGTCAGCTATTTTTAGAACTAATGAATGGTCCTCAGTCGAACTTTCATTGCCTTTTTCTCGGATGAGCTCAATTTGTTGTTCGAGAATTTTAACCAATTGACCATCAAGTTTTAAACTTTCTTCCTCTAAGGCCGTTTTTGTTTTAAGGATTTGTGTTTCAATAGCAGATTTATTTGATTTGATTATTTTATTTATCTGGAGAAACATAAAGGATCCCAATAGCACAATCAATAAACTTCCTCCAACCCAATAAACACTATTTGTTTGGAGGTTATTGTCTATCTTATCAATTTGGTTTTTTGTGGCAGAAGTTGTTGTATCAATTTTTAATCCTAATTCTTTTGAAATAGTATTTAAATTTTGATTTATTAAAAGAGTTTTTTGAAGTAAACTATCATATTTTAGTTCACTATTAGTCAATTTTGATTCAACAGTCTTTAACTGTTTTTTTAACTTAGATATTTCAATTGAATGCTCTTTTAATGCGATTTTCTGCTGATCAAAGTCTATTTTTCCTTCAATCTTTAATGAACTAACCTTGGAAATGGCTTGGATTGACCTATTTGGATTTGCTGCTAGACTGAAATTAAAAGTTGAAAAGGAAATCAACCATAAAATTAGTGATGGTATAAATGTGTTTTTCATGTTGTTTAATTTTTTAAGTTAATGTTTACCCAAACTAATAGGCTGATAATAAGTATTGCAGCAGCCCAACCAGCGCCGAATGCGGCCCAAACAATCAATACTATAGCAATAAATACCAATAGTAACTGAAAGTAGAAAATTCTATCTTGTTCTTCTTTCTTTTTACGTTCTTCTTCTTTTTCTTTTCTCTTTAATTCTTCATCTTGTTTGCGTTTTTCCTCCGCAATTACAAATGGATGCGTATTGGGCAAGTGGGCAACAAATTTGTTGATAATCACAAATATTTCTAGACTAGCACCGTTTTTTCGAATGTAATCAGCTAATTCGATGAAATTAGTGATGTACTCACTTCTATCAGTAGATGCGATTTTTTGTAAAACAGAGTTCGTTATTTCTTTCCTCAAGAACTCATCTACTTTAAAAATATTTAATTGTTTGGTATAATCTCGGTTGGTATCAATAATGATTTCCTTTAGTCGTTTTAAAATTTCTAAAGCAAAAAGTATATCAGAATATTTTAGGTCATCTAACTCCTTGAGATTCGAATCAATACGTTCAATGGTTACCGATGTTTTTGCAATTTGTTTTGCAGATTTTAATAATTCGATCGATTTTTTAATGGATAAATCACTTTTATCTCCTTTTGAATATGAGTCTATTCCGCATTGAATAATTTCTTTGGCAACATTGTCAGAAATCATTCTGTACTGCAAGTTGTTTTGGCCTAAAAGATTATGAATTAAGTTTAAACCTTCGCGAGATTTATTGAGTAAATCCTTGCCATATAAGTAACCATCTTTTGGACTGTTTTTGCGTTTTGATTTTGTGTCTTCAATTAATAGTTGAATTTCATGTAATGGCCCTTCGGTAAATTTTTTATTTATGTATGTAATTACATTCTGAGAGGAGTTATTAAATAGGTTTGCAATTTGGACGCGATCAAATCGAGGAAGTAAACCAATTAATATGTCATCTATGAATTTTTCAAGTTGTTGCTGATTTGTAAAAGTGTAGGTTTGGGCATCACCAACATTCTTTACGAAATCAATAAAATTTTCTGATTCAATTAACTTGATTTTGAATTCTAAACCTTCTTTTATTTCATCTATGGTATTACTTAATAATTTTAATGTGCCGATATTATTGAAATATGAGAAGTTTTTAGAACTAAGTTCTTTTCCAGACGTAACTTTTGTCCAAATTTCAATCGCTTTATTCTTGTCACCATTTTTCAAATAGTTCAGAGCGGTACCGTCAAAATTGTTAACCTCAATAAACCAGAATAACGAGTTATTTATTTTGTCTTGATTTATTTCGATTTTAGTTGAAGCTTGAACTACCGTTGATTCATTTAATTGAATGGGGGTTAAAAAACTAAAATTATAATGGGAGTCATAGGATCGCCCAATGCTCAAGTTTTTTATTATAAGACTTTTTCTATTTTGAATCTCCCTTTCTGAAGAATTGGCCAACAAGCCCAAGATTCTGTAAGGATTATTCTCTATTAACTCCATAGATGTGTTTCGCGTTTAATGTTATGGTATAAGTTTAGTTTCGAGGGGACTTTCAAGATTTAAAACATGAATAATGCCTGGTTGTGAAAGTGTTATTTTTGACTTTGGATGGATTGATCCAACTCCTTGGTCATGTTGTTAATCGTGTGAATTCGTGTGTAGATTTGATATTCTAAAAGTTTTTCTAAATCGGTTTTTTGACCGTAAACTTTAGTGAATACCACCAATAATTCGAGACTCAGTAAAAAGATGAAAACAAGAATATAAACAATTAGTGCGATTCTAGAATCTCTTAAAATTCCAATCATAAGTGAGAGTTCATCTAAAAATCCTCTATTTTCTTCCAATTCTTTTTTAATGTTTTCATACAGATTTATTTTTTCGTCTTCTATTTTGCTAATCATATTATTTAAAAGCACAATCTGCTGGCTGATTCTTTTTTTATCTTCGAATGCCGGATTGGTAATTTGAGTTCGATTGGTTTGTGTGACAGGTAATAAATTCAAATCTATATTTAGCTGTTCCTTGTCAATATCTTTTGGAATTTGTTTGCGGGTTGTCGACTCTGATATCACATTAATCAAAGGATTTTTGTTTAATTCGTCGGTTAATACTTGCTCCTTGCTTTTTTGCTCTTGCAATTGAATTTCCAGCTCGTTTTTGCGATTTTCGAGCTGCTTAGATTGGGAGGTTGTTATTTTTGTGGCTTCTTCGCCAACAATCATGGTTTTTCTTTTATCGAGGTCATCAGAGTAAATGATTTGGTCCAAAATAAGTGAACCAATAATTGACATGACAATAGCCAGAGTGACACGGAAGCCTACGACTGCTCTATTTGAACTATTCGCCAAAATGATTTGGCGCTCAATTTGGATGACTATAAATGCAAGAATACATGCAGTGGCGATACTCGCAAATGTGCTCACATCCAAGTATCTGTGTGCAAATGAAAAGCCTACTAAAAACCAAAGAATAGAAATGATGAACAAACCTGCCAAATACTGTTTTATCTTCCCTTTGGCGGCTTCACTGCAGGTATTCAATAATTGGTAATTGAATCCGGTCAAAAAACAACCGAATTTTAAAATTCTATTTTCAATCATTTTAGTTCAAGAATTTTGAAACTGAAATTGCATTTAATCCTCTCAAAAAACCTTTATTGTAGGAGAGTAGGATACGTTTTAGTGCACCTGATCCATTAGGTATTTCTGATTTGAACTTATTTAATTGATCAACATGGGTTTTGAGTTTTACCGTATGCTGTTTTAACTCTTCCACTAGATCTATGAGGCCCGCTTTTGACCTTGTATTGATGTGGAATTCAATCTCATTTAATTTGTCGCTATATGTTAATAATAGTTGATCTACCTTAAGTTCAAAATCTATGGTTAAAAACTCTAAGTTGTCCTTACGATAACTATCGTCAGGATTTGCAAGGGCATCATTGAATCCATTTTCTTCCCAATTATTTTGGAGGAATAAATACAAACCTTCAATGTCAATTATTTTATCGTTGATTGAATGTGTTTGTTTTTGATTAGAATTAGCAACGGTATCAAAATTTGTAATTTTAGGAGTCTCATTAAGTTCAGATTGGTTAGATTTCTCAATGAATAAATCCTCCGGAATATCATTATTAGATTGATTTTCGGTAGGGGCAGGTACTGTGGATTTGTTTAAAAAACTGAATATTGACATGTTATTTTTTTATTATCGGAACTTCGTACTTAGTGTGTCCTAACCCATGGCATTTTTTGCATAAGGTTACAAGTAAAGGGTTGCTGTATTCCCAAGGTTCAACGAATCTTCCAAGTTCTGAATTGAAATGGTATTGCCTGTGATGAACTTGCAAGTCTTCGCCGGTTCCACAATTTCTACACTTGTTATTGTCTCGCTGAAGAATTTCTTGACGTTTGTTCTTCCATTCGATTTTGAACAGCGCTTCTTTGTAGCCACCGTGTTTTAAAGGTAAACTGACTGAGTATTGTGTATTGCTTTTAACCTCATTAATGCTGTTTTTTTGGCGATTTTTAAGTATATACCTTGATTTCATTAGGCGTAAAAGCAATTATAGTCGAGCACCAAAACTATCATTTGAAATGATTGTATCCCACAAAAAAAAATTGTATTTTTGAAAATTTAGTGTAAATTGCTTTTTAATTAGTAGATTATGGAAAAAGATATCAAATACGAACGACCTTCGACAATAAGAATCATCAGAGAAAGTAATGGGTTTTCACAAGAATATGTGGCTTCGAAACTAGAAATTACACAACAAGCATATTCCAATATTGAGAAAAATCCTGAAAATGCTTCAGTGAAGCGACTAAAGCAGATTTCATCTATTTTTTCTGTTCCGGTTACAAGTTTAATTGGTGAGTCTGAGCATTACGTTCAGCAGAATTTTCAACAGCAAGGTGGGCAAGCTGCAACAATTATTCATGTACAAGGAATGCCTGAAAATGAGAGACAACTTTACGAGCGGTTGATTGAGGAAATGAAATCGGAAATTCAATTGCTCAAGTCAATGCTAGAAGTGAAGTCGAATTAATTTTTAAATATCAATTATTTTTACAGAGTAAGATTTCGTAAGTTCAACTTTGAAGTCGTCTTCGACATTATCCACATCCCCCGAAAAAGAAAAGGGATAGAATAAATAGAGAACCAATAAATTTATTTCTCATCCCTCTTGTAAAACGCGCTGAATAAAAGTCCTAAGCCAATAATAACATCGATGATGTTCCAGAGTTCGCGGCCAAAAGCAAGTTTGAAAAACGGTTGAAACATGAGGGCGAGAGCCCCGAAAATGAACATTTCGGTTTCGCGGCCCTCTTGGTTGGACTTGTAAGCAAGAATGCCGAAGCCAATCATGCTCGCGAACCTAACGAATTGATAATAGCCGTAAGGCATGTCTGCCAAACATATAAACAATAGGGCTGCAAGGGCGATTTTCAGGATTTTCATATTCAGCAATTTAAATAAAAAAGTAAATTGACGTGTATTTCTTTGAAATTTAACGGTAATTTCCCCATCAGGATTTTTAACAACCACATGCTCCTAGATTCCGCTTCATCATTTACCTATACTGTCTTGCCAACGCTAAAGAAATTGGCCGCTTTTGCGATGTTTTTTCTGCTGTTTCGGAGGATTTACTACTCAAATGTTAAGCATAGGTTAAAGAATCTATTCCTACGGATCAAGAAGGGGAGTGTTCGATTGTTTAGGGTTGCTGCTGGGAGGAAAAACCATCAACAGTGGGTGTGGAACGAGCTGAAAAAGTATCATAAAAAGCAAGAATTTTATTACGGCGTGTACGAAGGCACAAATTCGGTTTTAGCGTCCCACCTGAACAGCATCGTCAGTGCGGGACGAGTGGTTGTGAATGTTCAAGAGAATAGGGTGGAGTACAACCTCGAAAAAGATCTGACATTGTTTGCCATCTATCCCTAAGAAATTGATGCATCGGTGGGTGAACACTTTGCGTGGTCTGTTCGCATCTATTGGGCATTCAATCAGTTGCACGAATACGGCGAGGACCCGTTGGATATTATGATTGATTACAGGAGGCGGTATAAGAAGGATCGATGAGATAGCATTCTTCGGCGATTTCCAAGATCGGAAAGGGAAGTGTAAAATTCAATGAACACCCTAAAAGGTTCTTTGGATTTATCAAAGGCGAATTTGAAAATAAGTATTTAAACATTGTACATTATAAAACGCAAGGGCTAAAGGTGATGAGTCGCCCCAGTTTCCTTCTTTTATTAATAACATGACTTAATTATTTTGAATCGATTAAGAATTGTACTAATTTAGTCCAACTTAACTGAAACCACTACACTATTCAAAGAAAGTAGATAGAATGGCAAAAGCAACGCAAAAAATCAAGATAATGGTCGGCTCTACGGTATATGGCTTTGAAGACCAGCTTTCGCAGATTGTGGCTCAGTTGCAATTGCTTGATTATGAAGTCATTAACTCTTATAGTGGAAGTGTTAAAGTAAACCCTATTTTATCTAATTTAGATAATTGTCTCAATGCAGTAAAAGAATGTGATTTGTTTTTAGGCATCATTCGGCCATATTATGGCACGGGCAATATTGGCGAAAAGAACATCACTTTCGAGGAAATAAAATTAGCCATTAAACTCAAAAAGCCTTACTGGTTTTTAGTGCATCGAGATGTTGTTTTCTCCCGGTTGCTTTTTAGTAAATTGAAACTGAAGTCTGGCGATGAAATTGTGATAGAACCTAATCGCTTTTTTGATAAACGTACCATTGAAATTTATGATTATATAATCAAGAATCATGAACGGATAACAATGCGTAATGGAAATTGGGCGCAGGAGTTTTACCGACTTGATGAAATGATGACTTACATCAATACACAATTTTCTGATTCGGATTTTGTTCAAAATATTCTTAATGAAAAAATGGTAAAAAATGGAAAATAGTTTTATCATAGAAAATTTGCTGGAGCAACAGGTAGGTGATCGTTTAGAGTTTCAAGGAACTGTAAACAAACAAGCTATTGCCAAAACAATTGCAGCTTTCATTAATGCTGAGGGTGGTGATTTACTGATTGGGGTGCATGGTAATAAGAGAATTGTTGGTGTTGAGAATGCGGAGAAAGTGCGTGTAACTATTCAGGAAATGCTGGTCGAATACATACAACCTATTGCTCCAATTTTTACACAGGTAGTTAATTACAAAAGGAAAGATTTAATTCACATTAGTGTTTGGGAAGGTGCAAAAAAGCCCTATCAGTTTAAAGGTAATATTTTTATCCGTGAAAACGATAGTACTAAATTGTCCTCTATCAGTAATTTAACTTCACTCATTAAAGACCGAAAAGAGGCCGATTTTCATTGGGAACGCAGAGCTGTTTTGGGCGCTACTCTACTGGATTTAGATACTGAAGAAATCAATCAAACCATTGCTTTGTATAAAGAATACAAGCCCAATAATGTAATTCAAGATGTTGAGGATTTTTTAATTCAAATGGGCTTGATCCAAAACGGAAATCTCACCAATGCTTGTATTGTTTTGTTTGGAAACAACCCAAGCCAATTTATTTCGCAATCTAAAATCAGGATCACCGTATATCCTTCCTCTATCTCAGGCGATAATTTTTTAAACGACAAAATATTTGATGGAAGCTTGTTCCAAAATATTACCGCAATACTCAATTTTATAGAAATCTCATTTGGCAAAAACATTGTTGTAGATGGTATCTTGCGCAAAGAGCAGTACAATTATCCATTATTAGCCGTTCGTGAAGGATTGCTAAACGCCATGGTTCACAGAGATTACAACTCAGTAAACGGCTTCTTGCAGATTTCTATTTTTAGCGATAGAACCGAAATTTCCAATTATGGGGGATTGCCCCACGGAATAACTATCAAGGATTTAAAAAAGGAGCACAACTCTATCCTCCGTAACCCAGATATCGCTCAGATATGTTTTATCAGAAAATATATAGAAATGCTGGGCAGCGGCACATTGCGTATGGTAAGTGATTGCAAAAAGAATGGATTTAGAATGCCCTTTTGGACAGATAAAAATAATATTACAACGGTAACTTTCCCCGGTCTTTCTATCAAAACCAAAGTTGCTAAAGGTGTAAATGAAGGTGTAAATGAAGGTGTAAAAAAAGTCTATTTTAAAGCCGAAAGTGAAGGTGTAAACGAAGAGCTAAACCTAATTTACTCAGTAATTGAGAAAACGCCAGGATTAAAAGCACCGGCCATCGCAAAGGCTTTAGGTGTAAGCCTTTCAACAGCTGAAAGATATATTAGAAAATTGAAAGATGCTCAGTATATCAAATTTGTAGGCATACCCAAAACAGGTGGTTATTTTACCAATTAATATTTATGGGTCAAGTATTGATGAATATGCCATCTATCCCGAAGAAATCAAAGCATCGGTGGGTGAACACTTTGCGTGGTCAGTTCGCATCTATTGGGCATTCAATCAGTTGCACGCCTTCGGCGAGGACCCGTTGGATATTATGATTGATTACAGAAGGCGGTATAAGAAAAGCTGAATTCAATCACTTCAACATCCGCCACTTCAACATGGCGGGGATTTTCTTGGTTTTTGCTATGTGGATCCAGGTGAAAATTAAGTCATCGCGGTAGTACTTTTTCATGCGCTTGAACTTTTCGGCGTTCGATAGTCTGGACTCAGCCAATGCCCATAAATTGTATTTGCAGGTGTACATTTCGATGTTTTCTTGTAGCAATTTTCGGCCCTGCTCGAAGTCCGGAAACTCCACCTTGCCCTGCTTTTGCGCTTTCTGCGGAATGGGGTACAACCGACGAGTATGCGGCAGAAAAGCATAAGGAATATCAAATCCCCGAAACTCCGACTGACTGTAATTTCCGTATCTTTCCGAATACAACATCCCCCGAAATTCGTCTGGAAATGGGTCCAAATAATCTGCCGAAGAGCTGGTCCACAGCGGATTAGGGCTCAAATTTCGCTCCACTTCCCGCATTAACTCCGCCTCATTGTACGTGTTCACCGCCGCGTTGATGTGCTCCTGATCTCGAGCATTCAAAATCTCCGCATCCCGCAGAATCGTTGCCCCGTCCAGCTCAAAATCCGCATCCCAATCCATCAAATGCGCCGCATATCGTGCCCGCTGGCCCGACAAATTCTCGTGGAGCCAATGTTCTTTAACCCACTCGGCGATTTTTTTGTTTCCTTGGGACGTTTGCTCGATGATGCTTGCCACCCTCTCGTTGGTTAACGCATGGGCCAAAATCCAGTCAATTTGATCATCATTTAGGGGTACACGCATCAAGATTTCGGCCAGATGCCAGAAGTTGCTGCTGCCTTGGGAGCGGAAAAGCATGTCGTATTGATCGGTGCTGACTCGTTGAAACAACTGGAAACACAGGTCCACCACCTCGGCGCTGGGAGTCTTTTGAAACACCCTAATCGATCGTCTCATCGGGGCATCGGGGTGCGGCAAATAATCCCAAATAAAGCGAACAGTCTGACTAAACAGCAAATACCGGTTCATCCGTCTCTCCTCATCAAAATACTTCAAATTGAGCCTAATCAAATCGGCCATCACCGCGTCATTGTACTTGTAATAATCAAGATCGTTTCTCACACTGTAATACGCTTTCAAGTCCGGCAGCCGAAAATTCGCCTTCGGCCGGGTCATCTTGAGGTATTGCCTATTAATTTCTTTCTGAATGTACGAATTCATAACCACCGTTGAATGAATCAATAAAGGTATAAAATGCGTTGAATTTTTATTGAAATAATTGTTAACATTTGTCGGCCTTCAGCCGATTAGTTTAGAGTTTAGAGTTTAGAGTTTAGAGTTTAGAGTTTAGAGGGCAGCGGTCAACTCTCAACTCTCAACTCTAAACTCTCAACTCTAAACTCTAAACTCTCAGCTCTCAGCGGGCAGCCAAAGACCAAAGACCAAAGACCAAAGTCCAAAGACCAAAGACCAAAGACCAAAGACCAAAGTCCAAAGTCCAAAGACCAAAGACCAAAGACCAAAGACCAAAGTCCAAAGACCAAAGTCCAAAGACCAAAGACCAAAGTCTCAAAAATTAACTATCTTTGCTCCCAGTATCACGAGACCCGTGGGTCACCAACCGAGCGTTAACCTCGCTACGGTGGTAAAATGATGCGGACGACAAGTCAAAAACAAAAGGTCATTTCCGTTGATTTTCACGCACCCCCGTGTTTCGTAAAAACAAAATTTTTATGTCAAAACACACATTTCAATTTACCAGCGAGTCGGTGTCTGATGGACATCCCGACAAGGTAGCAGATCAGATTTCCGATGCCATTCTCGATGCTTATCTGCAGCAAGATCCCCAATCAAAAGTGGCCTGCGAATGCCTCATCACCACCCAAAAGCTCATCATCGCAGGCGAGGTAACATCCTCCGCAAACGTCGATGCGGTCAGCATTGCCCAAAAAATTCTCAACCAAATTGGGTACAACAATCCCGAGGTGGGCTTCGATTGGCACACGGCCGACATCCAAAATCTCATCCACCAGCAGAGTCCCGAAATTTTCAATAGCGTGGTTGACGGCGGGGCAGGTGATCAGGGAATTATGTTCGGATATGCCTGCAACGAGACCCCCGAATTTATGCCGCTGGCCATCTCGTTGTCGCACCAAATTCTCAAGAAATTGCGCGAGTTGAGGGTCAATAAAACCCTTCCGTGGCTTCGTCCCGATGCCAAGTCTCAGGTCACCGTGACCTACGAAAATCACGTACCCGTGAGCGTGGATACCGTGGTTTTGTCCACCCAACACACCGAAGAAATTGATCAAGAGTCCCTCAGAAACGCGGTAATTAAGCAGGTGATTGAGCCTGTTTTGGGACGTTGGCTCGAGGTCAAAACGCCCAAATATCTCATCAATCCGTCGGGAAGTTTCACCATTGGCGGGCCTCACGGCGATACCGGTCTCACGGGACGTAAAATTGTAGTTGACACTTACGGCGGAAGTTGTCCGCACGGTGGAGGCGCCTTCTCGGGCAAAGACCCCAGCAAGGTTGACCGAAGTGCCGCCTACGCCGCCCGATATATTGCCAAGAATTTGGTTGCCGAGGGACTGATGGACTGTTGCACGGTACAACTTTCTTACGCCATTGGGGTGAGCGAACCCACGTCTATTTTCATTGATTCGCACGGCACTCACCGCTGCGACCTCCGCGAACTAGAGCAGCGCATTTACCGCGAATTCCCGGTCACACCCCAGCAAATCATTGAACATTTCGGTCTGCGCCGCCCCATCTATTTGCCCACATCCACCTTCGGTCACTTCGGAAACGCAGATTACCCGTGGGAGGCTTTAAGAGTTTAGGGTGTAGAGTTTAGGGTGTAGAGTTTAGAGGGGAGAGTTGATGGCTTGGCGGCAAAGCCGCTGCTGTCCGCTGACGGCTGTCAGCTGTCGGCTGAAGGCTGATAGCTGTCGGCTGATAGCTGGTTCCGCCAAACTCGGAAGTAAAAATGCGCCAAACTCGGAAGTGAAAGTGCGCCAAACTCGGAAATTTTTGTATATTTGTATTTGTTAAATGTCTAAATATGAATAAAATAAAGTATTTTGATAGGCTAGGAGATTTAGAGTTAAAATTAGCACTAGAAACTTCGGGTGCAGTTCTCATTGAAGGTCCTAAATGGTGTGGCAAAACCAGTACGGCTCTCATGGCGTCAAAGAGTGTGATTTATATGCAAAATCCTGATTACAGCGCGTCTTATTTGGAAGTAGCCAACCATCAACCATCAATTCTGTTGAGGGGTGAGGTTCCTCGACTGATTGACGAGTGGCAAATGGCCCCTGTTTTATGGGATGCTGTTCGATTTGAAGTGGATCAACGCGCTGAATTGGGGCAATTTATATTGACGGGTTCAGCTGTCCCAGTCGATAATTCAACTGCCCACACTGGTACCGGTAGAATTGCACGGATGAGGATGAGGACTATGAGCTTATTTGAATCTAAAGAATCAAACGGTGAAATCTCTTTGAGTGATTTATTCGAGGGACGTCAAATTGTTGAAAACTCAATGTCTAGTTTGAAAATTGAAGATATAGCATATGTCATTTGCAGAGGCGGATGGCCTTCAACCCTAAAATTGAGTGAAAATGCAGCACTTAAAAATGCCTTCAATTACACTGAAGCTGTAATAAATTATGACGTTTCTGAGGTTGATCAAGTTGAAAAAAATCCAGAAAGAGTGAGACACTTAATGAGATCTTTGGCAAGAAATATCGCAACAATTGCAAATTATCAGACCATAAAAGAAGACATGGAGGCCAATGACGCCGTAATCTCAGATAAATCTATTGCTTCGTATATAAACGCACTAAAACGCATTTTTGTAGTCGAAGATGTACCCGCATGGATGCCGTCTCTTCGTTCAAAAACCGCCATTCGTACGTCTGAAAAAAGACATTTTGTAGATCCTTCCATCGCTACCGCTGTGATGAGAATAAAACCTCAAGCCCTATTAAACGATTTTGAATATTTTGGATTCTTATTCGAAAGTTTGTGCACCCGAGATGTTCGTGTGTATGCTCAATCGATTGATGGAGATGTATTCCATTACCGCGACAAGAACAATTTAGAAGCAGATCTTATTGTTCGTTTGCGCGACGGACGTTGGGCAGCGATAGAAGTAAAATTAGGACAAAAGCAAATAGATGAAGCCGCAGCAAATTTGTTGAAGCTAAAGAACATCATAGACGTCGAAAAAATGGGTGAACCCTCATTTTTGATGGTAATTACCGGTGGACAATTCGCTTTCAAGAGACCCGATGGTGTCTGGGTTGTTCCTATTGGCTGTCTTCGGAATTGATTCAAGGTAATCGGTTTTTAGATTTTGGTCCTTGGTCTTTGGTATTTGGTATTTGGCTGCAAGCTTGTTATCCTCTCTAAACACTCCCTCTAAACTGACCTCTGTCGGCTGAAGGCTGATGGCTGATAGCTGACGGCTGACCGCTGACAACCGACCGCTGACCGCTGTCGGCTGATCACCGATCACCGAAAACTGAAAACCACCAAAGACCAAAGTCTAAAGACCAAAGACCAAAGACCAATGTCGGTGCCTGAAATATGTTGACCGTTTTAAAGGATTAAAAACAAACTTTAAAACGATAAACAACATGGCAACAAGACAACAATTTGAACTCAGCACCGCGGAACGCAGAAAGCGAGTATTCAGCACCGAATTTAAGATTAA
>JAMNXP010000013.1 GCA_023653095.1 Bacteroidia bacterium
AGCGGAGAGAATCAATGGTATAATAAAAAACAATTACCTCAAATACATGGTCATAAACAACCTATATGAACTCACCAAATCAGTTGACCGTGTAGTTGAATTATATAACAACTCAAGACCTCATAAAGAATTAAAATATCAGACACCTCAATTAATTGAAATGGAACAATTAAATTTGTTCAGCAAACAAAGCCGAGGATGACAGAGTCATTTGACGCAAAGTACAATTAAATGGGGCATCGAGCCCCAGTTAATTGAGCAAACAAAGCCTCAGAATCAAGATGTATTATTTGCAATAATATCAAATTGAAAAGAGGAAAAACGGTCAACGTTATTTAGGCATCGACACCAAAGACCAAGGACCAAAGACCAAAGACCAAGGACCAAAGACCAAAGACCAAAGACCAAAGACCAAAAAAGGCCAGATTTCTCTGACCTTCTCTATTTCCTAATATTTTCAATAATCTTATCTTTTGCCTTCCAACTGATCACCGATCACCGAAAACCGACCGCTGATAGCTGAAAGCTGATAACTGTTAGCTGTTATCTGTTATTCATCACATCGAACATGCGTTGTCCGATTTCTGCAGGGCTTTCCACAACGTGAATGCCGCACTCGCGCATGATTGCCATTTTTGCTTCTGCAGTGTCGTCTTTTCCACCAACAATTGCACCTGCGTGACCCATTCTGCGACCTGCAGGGGCTGTTTGTCCAGCAATGAAACCAACAACAGGCTTGGTGCCGTGTTCTTTGATCCAACGAGCAGCTTCAGCTTCCATACCTCCACCTATTTCACCAATCATAACAATACCCTCAGTTTCTGGGTCATTCATGAAAAGTTCTACTGCTTCTCTTGTAGTGGTTCCAATGATTGGGTCTCCACCAATACCAATAGCAGTAGTTTGTCCAAGTCCTAATTTAGTTAACTGATCAACACATTCGTAGGTGAGGGTTCCAGATTTTGAAATAACACCTATGTTTCCTTTTTTGAAAATAAAACCTGGCATGATGCCAATTTTAGCCTCGCCTGGAGTAATAATACCTGGACAATTAGGACCAATCAAGCGACAATTTTTACCATTTAAATATTCCTTCACCATGACCATGTCTTTGGTAGGAATACCTTCGGTAATGCAAACAATCACTCCAATACCAGCGTCTGCAGCTTCCATGATTGCATCAGCAGCGAAAGCTGGTGGAACAAAAATGATGCTCACATTTGCGCCTGCCTCTTTCACGGCTTCAGCTACGGTGTTGAATACAGGGCGATCTAAATGAATGCTTCCACCTTTACCAGGGGTAACACCACCTACAACTTGGGTTCCGTACTCAATCATTTGAGATGCATGGAATGTGCCTTCGTTACCGGTAAAACCTTGAACGACGATTTTTGAATCTTTGTTTACTAAAATGCTCATGGTGCTGAAATTCGGTGCGAAAATAACCCTAAGTGACTAAAATCCCATGGGAAAGCCGCTTTTATTTTTTCAATAAGCGGGTGATATCGCTTGACATGGGACTAGTAGTTGAAGGAAAGAAGCCCAATAAATCGCCATTTTCACTGATAAGGTATTTGCAAAAATTCCATTTTACTTCGCTATCTAAAACGCCGTTCACTGATTTTTGGGTTAACCATTGGAATAATTCGTGCTGGTTTTGACCCTTCACGTCTAGTTTTTCTGTTAACGGAAAAGTAACCCCAAAATTCTTTTGACAAAAAGCTTTGATGGTGCTAGCATCGCCAGGTTCTTGTCCACCAAACTGGTTACAAGGTGCCCCAATAACCACCAATTGATCTTTGTATTGGTCTTGTAATTTTTGGAGGTCTTCGTATTGAGGCGTGAAACCGCATTCAGAAGCAGTATTGGCAATTAATATGTATTTACCCTTGTATGAAGATAAATCCATGTCCGTACCATCTAAAGATTTGATTTTTATGGAATAGAACGACGTTTTTGGTGGATTGTTAGAACTACCCGCTTCCACAGTTTTTGTTTTACCAAAAAAACAACCTGTTAATGCGGCAATAAGTCCTGATGCCAAAATTTTGGAAGTAATTGATTTCTTTTTCATTTAAGTCTAGAACAAAATTAGCCACTTTTGGTTTGTGGATCATGGCTTAAGGTCGTATTTTCGTAAATTATGTCCCACAAATGGTTATTTGCAGTTCTAGCAGTGTGGTTTGTGTCTTGTGAAGAAGAACCACCGCCAATTAAGTTTACCGAAAAACCCCTGTTAGATACGCTGTATCAATCAACTGCACCAACTGCTCAGACCAAAAAAATCTTATTGAGTGATATCACAGGTGTTCGTTGCAATAACTGTCCTCGCGCAGCGGAGTTAGCCAAAAAAATATCCTCAGATAATCCCGGTAGAATTGAAATCATTGCTTTGTATCCCAATGCTGGCACCTTAACTTTCCCTTGGGACGGATATGATACCCTGAATACTACGGATGCAGATCAACTCATCGGCTCAAAACCAAGCTCTTTGCCCGTTGGAATGGTTGATAATATTACTTACAACGGTAGTGTGCTCATTGGTGAATTGGCGTGGTCTGCGGCTGTAAATCAACAACTTCAAAAGACTACCCCTGTGAATATCCAAATCAAGACTTTGTGGTTGGATGCGGAAGACAAGGCACGGCTTGAAGTTAAAGCCGTCGCGAATAAGTTGGCTGAATTGAATACAAACTGGATTTTTGCAGTAGTTGAAGATGATATCAAGGGTAAACAGAGCGATTCAAGATTGCCATCTGGTTACAGTGATGATTATAAACACAATCATGTTTTGAGACAAGTGGTGGGATCTCCGTTTGGAGACCCTGTTTTTTCAGGGATGGTTAACGCGGGTGTTACTCGTGAAAAGCATGTTTTCATCCCAAGAAACAAAAAATGGAATGCAGATAATTTGCACATCATGGTTTGGGTGATGGATGCTACTACCCGAGAGGTTTTGCATGTAGAGTCAGCTAAACTTAAGCCATAATTCAAAATTATGGTGCGTTGGGAAGATGCACTTTTGGGATTCAATACCCACTTGAAGCTCGAAAAATCGCTTTCGGAAAATAGCGTTGAAGCTTATCTGCGAGATATGGATAAATTAAAAAGATTTGCTGAAAATCAGGGGTTTAATTCGCCGATACAATTAACCAAGTCAATTTTAGAAAATTTCTCAGCAACTTTAGCTGAAATGGGACTTCAACCCAGTTCACAGGCAAGAATTGTAAGCGGAGTTAGAGCTTTTTATAAATATTTGACATTAGAAGATTGGATTGCTGAGAGCCCAGCTGATTTTTTAGAGCCGCCAAAATTAGGAAGAAAACTTCCCGTAGTATTGAGTCCTGAAGAAATTGATGCTATGATCAATACCATCGATCGATCTAAACCAGAAGGAGAGCGAAATGTTGCTTTGCTGGAAACGCTTTATTCTTGTGGATTGAGGGTTTCAGAATTGATTGGATTATCGCTCACTCACGTACACAGAGAAGAGGGGTTTGTTCAAGTGATTGGCAAGGGGAACAAGGAGAGGCTGGTGCCCATTTCAGATAGGGCTCTGAAACACATTGATTTGTATATGAAGTATGTGAGAAATCACATGGAGATAAAAACACAATCCCGCAACCTGGTCTTTCTCAACAACCGCGGTGAGGGACTAAGCAGGCAGTCGGTGTTTTTGATGATCAAAAAGGCAGCGATGTTGGCAGGTGTAAAAAAGGTAATTTCACCCCACAGTTTCAGACATTCTTTTGCCACCCATTTGGTGGAAGCAGGTGCAGATTTGAGAGCGGTTCAAGAAATGTTGGGACATGAATCAATCACCACCACAGAGATTTATACTCACTTAGATCGAAATTATTTGGCTGATACATTGACTCAGTTTCACCCAAGATCTAAATAGAGGGGTTATTTAAACCAAGAACTCCAGAGTTTTTTTCCTTTGAAGAAGTATCCAATGACCAAGCTGTGGTTTAGTACACCATTCAATTGGTCTAGTGGTTTTGCATTCACGTTTAGTGATAGAGAAGATTTCAAACGGTCAAATTCTTGATGTGCTTTGATTATTTGAATGGTATGTTTGGGTTTACCTTGGATGAGGAAAAATAGTCCTGCTAAGCCATCGAATAGTTTTCGTTTTAAGATCAAGGCGTTTCTGGTAGATGTTGGTAGGTTCTTGTGCAACATCATGAGTCCATTTCTAAAGTTCAAGAAGGTTTTTCGAGGATTTTGATTTGATAAGGTGGCTCCGCCAATGTGATAAACTTGGGCTTTCGGACAAGAAATGACTTCGTAACCAAGGGTTTGCATGCGCCAACATAAATCAATTTCTTCCATGTGTGCGAAGAACGATTCATCTAGGCCTCCGGCTCTTTCCCATGCTTCGCGCTTAACAAACATGGCAGCGCCCGTTGCCCAAAATATGAGCATTTCTGTGCTGTATTGGTTCTGGTTGAATTCTACGTTTCCGAATATCCGTCCTCGACAAAAAGGAAATCCAAAATGATCCAAAAATCCTCCGGCGGCACCGGCATATTCAAACTTTTTAAGTTCTTGATTTTTGAATTTATAGTCTAACAGATGGGGTTGCGCAGCACCTAAATTGGGATGTCTTACGGCTAAATCAATCAATTCGTGGAGCCAATGTTCGTTGACTGGTTCTGCATCTGAATTGAGCAGCACAAAGTAATCGGCGGTTCTTCCTTCTAGTGCGCGGTTATAGCCGCCTGCAAATCCGGTATTTTCTTCTAAGCGAATTAGTTCAATTCCAGGAAATTCTGTAGCTATGAAATCAGCAGATCCGTCGGTAGAATTATTGTCAGCCACTACAATATTCACCCATGCTTGTTGCGAAAATTCAATAACTTGGGGCAGACATTGGGCCAGTATATCTTTGGTGTTGTAGTTTAAAATAACTACGTCAACTTGAAATGTGTGTTTGTTAGAAGTCAATGAGTTGGTATTAAAAGGGCATGAAAACGAAGCGTGTAAATTCACCTTTCAACCAAAGAACACAATAATTTTTATTAACGTCACCGTAGGCTTTTTTAAAATCGGCTAATTTATCTTCTTGTATGATGTTTAATTCAATCAACCTTTCAATGGTGGTTGCATTGATGCTGTATGCAAATCCATATTCAGTTCTATCAAATAACAGTTCACCTATACGCGCGTTTTCTTGGTGAGCCACGAATATGGGATATTCAGAGAATTTCGCCTCTATAATGTCGTTGCTTACCTCTTTTAACTCAGCCGATAATCCTTTAAGCTGTTTTTTGAGTTCCTCAAGAGATTGTTTAAGTTCGTCCATATCACCTTATGATGAATTTTTGTGTGGTTGTGCCGTGTGCGGCATTCACCTTCACAAAATAAACACCCTTTTTCCAATTTTCAGTTTTTATCATACAATCGTACTGTTGATTTCCTTTTTCATCGGCAATGAGTTGACCGTTAGAATTGAAAACGCGATATGATTGGATGGGTTGATTGGATTCGATTTTGATAGACGCTCCAATTTCCGCAGGATTAGGAAAAAGTCTTAGCAAAGGTGTTACCGGTCGCTTATTTGCTGTTTTTACGTCTTTCAGTTTAAGGTACCACATTCCACGACCGTGGGTAAAGGCAAATAAGGCTCGGTCTTTCAACCTGATTTTCACTTCATGAACGGCCACGTTAGGGATGCTCATTTCTTTTTGCCAAGTTTGTCCGCCATCCATAGTGTAATACAATCCGAAATCAGTAGCTGCAAAGATGTAATGTTCAGGACTCCATGGATCAACAGCTATCGAGTTGACTGGTAGTCCTGGAGGCAAGTTTCCAGAAATATTTTCCCAAATGGGCTTAGAATTGCTGTCTAAACCAGAAACTTTCCAAACTCTTCCTTGAAGACTGTAATTACTGAAGGCAACAAATATTTGGTAAGGATTTGACGGATTTACTTCAATGAAATTTAGGAAGTCATTGGTGATAGCGGTAGGCACGCTTGCGTTGAAACTCACTTCGGTGCCAATTTTACTTGCTGAGCCCTCAAGTTTGTATAATTGAGCTGATCCACCACCGTAATAAAGTACAGGGTTATCTCCAGAACTCACTCCCAAAGCTTTAATGGAAGCTCTATTTGTTTTGTTGGTTTTTTCCCAACTTCCGCCGCCATCAATACTTCTGTAAACCCCTCTGTTGGTTCGGTAGAACAATAAATATTCATCGTATTCACTCATGGTGTAGGCATTGATGAATGATACGCCATCCGTTGAAAAAGCCGGGTCAGCAATAGATTCTGTGTAGTCGTTTGCAGTATTGAATCCAACCACTCTTCGAATGCCTTCGTTTTGAGTTGATAGATAGGCAATGTTTCCAGTTTGTTGTCCTACATGGCAATAGGCACCGTCACCGCCGAAGATATATTGTGTCACTAAGCGATTGCTGGCGGTATGTGTCCCGTTATCTTGTGCCCCTGCAATAGCTTGAAGTGTTTTGTATCCTTCACCACCAGCGTAAAATTGTGTAACACGATATCCATTATTGAGATTTTCAACAATGGGTGCTTGACCCCATTTACAACGGTACATTCCACCGTCTGTGCCTACAATGTATTCACCGGGGGTTTGGTTAAAATTGGCGAAGCTGTGATGATCTGCATGGCTTCCGGAGATACTGGTCCATTTAGATCCACCGTTAGTTGAGTAAGCTGCATAAACACCGCCAGCTACCACCTGGTTTGAATCATTTTTGCCGGCTCCAAGAAGCACGCAATAAGCTTGGTAACCAGCCCCTATTTGGGTAGGTGTAGTGCGAGCAGTCCATGTTCGGCCACCATCTGAACTCCTATAAAACGCCGCTGGAGGATCAGAGAATCCAAGTCCCTCGAAAAGAGCATAAACCACATTGGGGAATTTCTCACACGCCGCCAGTTGTATTCTCCTGAAGGAAGCAGGGCGATTGGGGAAAGTCACGGTGCTCCAAGTGCCTGCATTTCCGTTTGAGTCAGAAGCATAAACTCCATTAGATTGCATGGAAATCAATATTCTGCCCTTGGGCAAAACAAGAATATCGTTTACTTGCTTGTTTGCGCCGTTATAGGCAATTGACCAGGTTTGCCCGCGGTCTTGGGAGCGGTAAAGTCCGTGGGTGTGTGTTCCCACAAAAAGGGTGCTGCTGTCATCCAGGCTGTGCGCAATGTCCCAAATGGCGTTCATGCCGCCAAGTCCAACGGTAGAAGACAATTGGGTAAATGATTTACCTCTATTAGTAGACATAAAAACGCCTTCACCTTCAACATCGGCGCTGTTAGCGCGACTTTCACCGGTTCCATAGTAAATGGTATTGTGGTTGAATGGATTCGAAGTTATGCAACTGGCCATCAACGAAGTTTCATGGTCGTTTATGGGTGCCCACGCCTTTCCTTTGTCGTTCGATTCCCAAATTCCACCCGAAATAGCACAAGCAAGAATGTGATTATCGTTTGTAGGATCAATCCATAAAGATCGGGTTCTTCCACCTATGGCACGCGGACCTAATTCTATGATGGTGTCAAAAATGGGGGAGTTGCCACGTTTTGCAAAATTCTGTTGTTTGCGGTCCCATTCTTGCCATTTTGTGCGCATGAAAGTGGGGATTTGTCCTTTAGCATCCATTTTCTCTTGCAGCCATTGACTGTAATAACCAGGGTGCTCAGATCTTAGGGGTTTGATTTTTTCGGGGGACATTTTATGTCCCAACCAACCCAAAGCGGTTAATGTTAGACTGATTGAGGTTATAGAAAGGAATGATGATGAACGTAAAAATCGCAACATATATCCACAAATATAGCCAATTAGGGATGAAAAGGAGGGCTTTACATGAAGTCTAAGTTAAGCATGACAACCTTTTTACATTTTTACTTACCTTCGAATTTCATCCAAGTTCAAATGAAAAAAGCATTTAAAGTATCGTTGGTTATTGCCGTAATGATTCTATTGATTTCCTTGCTAAGACTATCGCCTTTTGGCTATCTCATCAAAGGAGTTAGACTCTCATACTTGCAAGGCGAAACCTCGGCACACCCCACAGACTGGTATGGTTTTAACCTTCGAACCGTTGAAAAAGGTTCAACAACTGCAGGAAAAATTGTGAAACTCTCCAACAGATTTGATTATAAACTCTCGAAAAAGTTGGTGAACGAACTCGAAAAAACCAATTCTGCATCTTATCTCATTTACCGAAACGATTCACTAATTTGCGAAAAGTACTTCAATGGTTATTCCGATACCCACCGAACCAACAGTTTTTCAATGGCCAAATCCATCATGGCATTGCTCGTTCAAAAGAGCATCCAAGAGGGGTATATTTCTTCCTGGGACGAAAAGGCCATTAAGTTCATACCTTGGTTGAACGAGAATGCTAATTTTTCTGCCAATAAAACAGAAAGCGCTCAATTTGTTCAGGAGCTGACCCTTCGTCATTTAATTACTATGACAGCGGGCTTGGAATGGGATGAAAGTTACGTTTCGCCGTGGGGTATTACCGCAAAAGCGTATTATTCAGACGATGTTGAAGGAGTAATGCGAAGCGTTCCATTGGTACGCAAACCCGGAACTCACTGGCAATACCAAAGCGGCGCTACTCAATTATTGACCTTTTGCTTGATGCAAGCGCTTCAGAATCCCCCAAATAATCTACCGGTTTACAACACAGTTTCGTCGTATTTCTCAGATAAGTTCTGGAAACCCCTCAACATGGAAGCCGACGCCTACTGGTCTCTCGATCACGAAAATGGTAAAGAGTTGGGATACTGTTGCTTTAACGCCATTAGCAGAGATTTTGGTCGTTTAGGACTTCTTGCTCTTCACCAAGGAAATTGGAACGGCGAGCAAATCATTGATAGCTCTTTTTTCACCATGTCTACTCAGCCATGGAAACATATAAACTACGGACACGGATTCTGGATCAGTCCAAGCACCAAGATTCCTTTCTATTACTATCAAGGTCTTAAGGGCCAATATATCTGTGTAATACCCTCCAAAAACACGGTCATTGTTCGCACCGGTAACGGTGTTGACAAGGGCAACTCAACAGACAAGGTTCACGATTGTGTGAAGGTTTATGTGGAGGAGGGGTTGACAGTGAACGGTGATCGGTGAACGGTGATCGGTGAACAGTGATCGGTGATCGGCAGATTTGTATAGAGTTTAGGGCTGAAAGTTGAGTTTGTTCTCTCTAAACTCTCCACTCTAATCTCTCAACTCTAAACTCTCCACTCTAAACTCTCCACTCTAAACTCTCCACTCTAAACTCTAATCTCTCCACTTATTATTTTAAATATCCATACTATTCAGTAGGGAATTTCGACATATCCATAAAGAAGATTTCCCAAGTGTGTCCATCAAAATCTTCAATGGTTCTTTGGGTCATGAACCCGTAGTCGCGCATCTCGTTGGGTTCAATGCCGCCGGCTTGAAGGCCGTTTTCCATCATCAGGTGAATGCTTTCAACGCTGTCTACTGACAAGGAAAATAACCCAGCAATTTTTGACTTGGTATCTGCAATGGCTTTGTCGGTAAAGCTCGAAAACTTCTCGTGATTCAAAAGCATCACATAAATATTCTCGCTCCAAACCATGCATTTGGCTGTTTCATCTGAGAATTGGGGGTTGTTGGTAAAGCCAAGAGCAGTGTAGAAATCCATCGATTTTTGTAGATCCGTAACCGCTAAATTGAGGAAGATTTGTTTGGTCATATAATTTATTTTCTTAGAATTTTTTCTATTGGTCTACCTTTTGCCAATTCATCAATGAGCTTATCAAGGTATCTGGTGTTTTTCGTCAATGGATTTTGAATTTCTTCAATTTTATACCCACAGATACTGCCCGTGATTTTTGTTGCGTTCGGATGGATTGTTGCACGTTGAAAGAACATTTCGAAAGTAACATTTTCATCAATCAGTTCCTGAATTTTAGCCTCATCGAACCCAGTGAGCCATTCAATTACTTGATGCAGCTCCTCTACAGATCGGCCCTTTTTTGTTGCCTTGGTTACGTAGTGCGGATAAACTGATGCAAAAGGAAGTTTTGCGATTTTCTCGTTGTGTTTTTCTGTTTCTTTCATGGGACATTAATTCATCAAACCCTCTCCAAAAGTAAGTAAATTATAGTCTGGGTCAAGCAGTGAAAATTCTCGCTGGTGCCAAGGTTTGTTTGATAGGGAACCGTTTGGATGTATTTGAACGCCATTTTGAATGACTTTCAAATAGAGGTTATCAATATTTGATACTCTGATATATACTTGTCCATAGTTTTCATGGGGATTTAAATCTGTAAATTGAAAGAAATGAATTTCAATACCATCCAATCCAACTAAAACATAATCTCCATAATCTCCAATTAATTTAAATCCCAAAAGACCCACATAAAACAGTTTTGTATTTTCACAATTTCGTGAAGGAAGTTTTGGTGCAATCGATATTAATTTGGGCGACATTATTTCTTCCAAATTCGTTTTACAAATGTGGCATTTGAAAAATGCTCACCATTTATGTAGGTGTTACCCAAGAGTCCACCCAAATGCCCTAAGGTTTTACAATTTTCATCTATAACTTCAGATTGCATATCAGCACCACAAGTTCCAGGATCAAAGGTGTATACGGTTTTGCCTTGAAATGTATATTGGTTAACGGATCCATCATTGCAACACATTCCAGACTTATTAAAATCTTCAATGCGGTTTTTAACGCATTTCGGGGTGCCCTCTTCTATATCCAATTTGTAGCAGCTTGCCAAAACCAGCGCTAGTCCAACAAAAAAAGTTAGCAACGTGAAGGATTTAATTTTCATGTTGCTAACTTAGTGAATTTTATCTAAAGTTTAGAGTTTAGAGGGGAGAGTTTAGAGATGCCCGCTGAAAGCTGATCACCGATCACCGGTCACCGATCACCGAAAACCGATCACCGAAAACCGATCACCGAAAACTTATCCCCGTTTACCCAACCGACGCTCTAATGATATTCAATGCACCACCCGCTTTGAACCATTCAATTTGTTGGTCGTTGTAGCTGTGGTTTACAGTGATGGTATCAGAAGTTCCATTGTCATGGTGTAAAACCATTTGCAATGGTTTTCCTGGAGCAAACTCAGTAAGACCTAGAATGTCGATGGTGTCGTTTTCTTGGATTTTGTCGTAGTCTGCTTTGTCAGCGAAGGTCAATGCCAACATTCCTTGCTTTTTCAAGTTGGTTTCGTGGATACGGGCAAAAGATTTTACCAATACCGCACGAACACCAAGGTGACGTGGCTCCATGGCTGCGTGCTCACGAGATGAGCCTTCACCGTAGTTTTCGTCTCCTACAACTACACTGCCAATGCCAGCCGCTTTGTAAGCACGCTGAGTGTGAGGCACTGCTCCGTATTGTCCGGTCAATTGGTTTTTAACTTCGTTGGTTTTTTCGTTGAAGAAGTTAACGGCACCAATCAACATGTTATCAGAAATGTTGTCTAAGTGTCCGCGGAACTTCAACCAAGGACCAGCCATTGAAATGTGGTCAGTGGTACATTTTCCTTTGGCTTTGATCAATAGCTTCATGCCATTAAGATCAGTGCCTTCCCAAGGTTGGAATGGATCCAATAGTTGCAAACGCTTGCTGGATGGGTCAACGGCAACTTTTACGTTGCTTCCGTCTTCGGCTGGAGCTTGGTAACCTGCATCTTCAACCGCGAAGCCTTTGGTTGGCAATTCATCTCCTGTTGGAGGATCTAATTTTACTTGCTCACCGTTTTCGTTGGTAAGAGTATCCGTCAAAGGATTGAAGGTTAAGTCACCAGCAATGGCTAAAGCAGTAACCAATTCAGGAGATCCTACGAAAGCGTATGTGTTTGGATTTCCATCGGCACGCTTAGCAAAGTTTCTATTGAAAGAGTGAACAATGGTGTTCTTTTCTTGTTTTTCAGCACCCATACGGTTCCACATACCAATGCAAGGACCACAGGCATTTGCGAAAACTTTAGCACCTATCTTGTCGAAGGTTTCCAAGAATCCGTCGCGTTCAATGGTGTAACGAACTTGTTCTGAACCAGGCGTGATGGTGAATTCGGCTTTGGTTTTCAAGTTTTTCTCAGAAACTTGTTTTGCCAAGCTTACAGATCTTGAAATATCTTCATAAGAAGAGTTGGTGCAACTACCAATCAAACCTACTTCTACTTTGGTTGGCCATCCGTTGGCTTGTGCAACTTCTTTCATTTTGGAGATCGGCGTAGCCAAATCTGGAGTGAAAGGACCGTTTAAGTGAGGTTCTAATGTATTCAGATCAATTTCGATGACTTCATCGAAATAGTTTTCAGGATTGGCGTAAACTTCGGCGTCAGCATTCAAGTGTTCACGAATACCGTTAGCAAGGTCTGCAACGTCTGCACGTCCTGTAGAACGCAAATAACGCTCCATACTATCATCGTAACCGAAGGTTGAGGTGGTAGCACCAATCTCAGCACCCATGTTACAAATGGTTCCTTTACCTGTGCAACTCATGGCTGAAGCACCTTCACCAAAATATTCAACAATGGCGCCGGTTCCACCTTTTACGGTAAGAATTCCAGCTACTTTTAAGATTACGTCTTTAGGTGCAGTCCAACCGTTTAGTTTACCGGTCAATTTTACACCAATCAACTTGGGCCATTTTAGCTCCCATGGAAGTCCCGCCATAACGTCGCAAGCGTCAGCTCCACCAACACCAATGGCAATCATACCTAAACCACCGGCATTTACGGTGTGAGAATCGGTTCCAATCATCATTCCACCGGGGAAAGCATAATTTTCAAGAACCACTTGGTGAATGATACCCGCACCTGGCTTCCAGAAACCAATTCCATATTTGTTTGACACCGATGCCAAGAAATCGTAAACTTCTTTGCTCTCGTTGTTGGCTGTATTTAAATCTTCTACGGCACCATCTTGTGCTGTGATCAAGTGATCGCAATGAACGGTTGAAGGCACAGCTGCTTTCGGGCGACCCGCTTGCATGAACTGCAACAAGGCCATTTGCGCCGTAGCGTCTTGCATGGCAACACGGTCAGGGGCGAAATCAACATAATCAGCTCCGCGCTTAAAATTTTGACTTACAGGATTTTCCCACAAGTGGTTATACAAAATTTTCTCAGATAAGGTGAGGGGACGACCCAACAACTCTCTAGCTGCTTTCACACGCTCTGGCATGCGGTCGTAAACGGATTTGATTACATCAATGTCAAAAGCCATACAATAAATTTTTGTGCGAATGTCGTGATTTTTTACCTATTTTTCTATGTTTTACGACCATCAATGTCTATTATTCGACATCTTTGCATATGCTTTCTACTGGGGATGTCTTGACCGCGCCGCGAATTGTACTGGGAATCGATCCGGGCACCAATCTCTTGGGATATGGCATCATCAAAGTGACCTCAGGAAAGGTAGAATTGCTGGGTTTGGGTGTGGTTCGACTGGGGAAGATCACCGATGCCGGTGAAAAATTGCACCATATTTACGAGAAAATTGGCGGACTCATTGACGGTTTCGAAGCCACGGAAGTCGCCATCGAAGCACCCTTTTTTGGAAAAAACGTCCAAAGTATGCTCAAACTTGGCAGGGCACAAGGGGTGGCTATCGCAGCCGCCATTTCGCGTAAATTGCCCGTCTTTGAATACGTCCCCCGAAAAATAAAACAGAGTATTTGTGGCAACGGAAATGCTTCCAAAGAGCAAGTTTTGGCTATGCTTCAGATGCAGTTTCACTTCGAAACCCAGCCCGAAACCATGGATGCTTCAGACGGTCTAGCAGCGGCACTTTGCCATGTGTATCAGTTTCAACCCCGTGCATTCGGGTCGAATAGCACCGCCGTAGGCACATCCTCTAGAAATTCATCAGCTAAGTCAAAAAGCGGTTGGGCGCAATTTGTCAAAGAAAATCCTGACCGACTCAAATAAACCTTTTTCGCCTTTAAGCGTCTAACAGTTATGCGTTTATATCTTTTGATTTTTTTCCTGGGGACGATGACTCGCCTGCAAGCTCAGTATTTTCCTCCCACAACCGGCGATCAATGGGACACTTTGAGCCCTCAACGGTTTGGATACTGCAATGACCGTATAGATAGCCTTTACCGTTTGCTCGATAGAAATAATTCCAAAGCCTTCATTCTTCTGAAAGACGGAAAGATTGTTTTGGAGAAGTACTTCGATCAATTCACCAAAGACAGTATTTGGTATTGGGCATCCGCGGGCAAAACGTTGACTGCCGCTGTAGTTGGGGTATTGAACGGACAAGGGAAATTACCACTAACTGACCCGAGCAGTAAATATTTGGGAGCGGGATGGACGTCCCTCAGCAAAAGCAGAGAAGACTCTATCACTGTTTGGCATCAATTAACCATGACTACGGGTTTAGATGATGCTTCAGCGACAGCAGATTGCACCGATCCTGCTTGTCTGAAGTACAAAGCTCCAGTTGGAAAACGCTGGGCTTATCACAACGCACCGTATACCTTGTTAGATCAGGTGATTGCAAGTGCATCGGGTAAGACGCTCAACCAGGTAATTTATTCTGAATTTACTTTAAGCATGGGGTTGAAAGTGTTATATTTCAAGGCAGGAGATAACAACGTGGCGTTCTCTACCCCTCGAAATTTTGCTCGTTTTGGAGTGTTGCTCTTGAACGACGGTAAATGGGTCTCAAAACAGATTATACCCAGTTCGTACTTCGCGGCGATGACCGCAAGTTCTCAGAATCTGAATCCCTCTTACGGCTATTTAACCTGGCTCAACGGAAAGGATAAGTTCATGATTCCGCAATCGCAGTTTAGATTCAACGGCGATTGCATGCCTGGCGGACCCAGTGATTTAATCATGGCGTTGGGTAAAGACGGTCAGCAAATTCATGTGGTTCCATCGCAGAACATGGTTTGGATCAGAATGGGCGAAGCCCCAGATACTAAGAATCCATTGGTCAGTTTTGACTTAGGAGCCGAAATTTGGCAAGCCATCAACACATTGAACTGCAGTAACACGTCGGTTGAGGGAGATTTTAGTATTTCGAGGGATGCCTTTTTCCCCAATCCCGCTTACCGCGGACAAGCCATCAGTGTAGAGTCGGGAACGTTAACTGACATGATGGGCAGAATTTACCCTTTCTCAAATGGTACGGTTCCGGCTGATTTGCGAGCAGGTGTGTATCAACTTCAAAGCAAGGATAGGGTAGAGAAGTTGGTGGTGTTAGATTGAGTTAATTTGATCAAAACCAATGACATGAAGGTTTTCTCTTTCTTGTTTTTCGGTTCCTGCATATATCAAGAAGTTTTGTTGATTTCCGGCGAATTTTTGAAATTTTAGTAATGATTGAAACTGTTCTTTTTGGACGGTACGACCGGATTTTATTTCTATGGCTTTGAATGTTTGGTTCTGTTCAATCAGAAGATCAACTTCAAGTCCGCTTGAGTCTCTCCAAAAATAGTGTTTTTCGTGAGTTTTGAAATTGAATGAATGTTTGAGTCGTTCTAGAATGACCAAGTTTTCAAAAATTTGTCCTTTAGCAAAATGCAAATCCAGTTCATCGGAGTTCTGGATTCCCAGAAGATAAGCGAGAAGACCGGTGTCATAGAAATACACTTTAGGTGTCTTTGTCAGTCTTTTATTGAAGTTATTGTAATAAGGTTGCAAGCGGAAAGCAATGTAAGAAGCCTCTAACAAATTTAACCAAGAGTTCACGGTTTTATTGTCAACTCCAAGTTCTGTGCTCAAACTGCTTTGATTGAATAATTGTCCTACGCGACCCGCAAGCAGTTTGATGAATTTTTGGAAGTTATCTAGATTGGTGATGTTCTTGATGAGTCGAACATCTCTCTCAACGTATGTCTTTAGATAGTTATCGTAGAAGTCGTGATTTTGGATTTGGTTCATCCATTTTCGCGGATAGGAACCTTCGACGGCATATTTTTCCCAATCTTGGAAAGGGAAGTTGCCGGACTTTAGTTCGGCCAAGGAAAACGGCAATAAGTTAAATAAAGCAACTCGTCCAGCAAGCGATTGAGTAATTTGCTCAAGCAAGAGAAAGTTTTGTGAGCCAGTTAAGATGAACTCTCCGTTTAGTTGGGTTTCATCAATATGAACTTGGAGGTACGATAGAAGTTCAGGAACATATTGAATTTCATCGATGATGATGTTTTTGGGATAGGTTTTAAGAAATCCTTTGGGATCTGTTTTCGCGAACTCTCGCAAAGAAAGATCTTCCAAGTTCACATAGATAAACTCTGGTTTGATCATTTTGCACAAGGTAGTTTTACCTGACTGTCTGGGCCCGGTAATAGCTACGATGGGATATTGCGAGAGTGCGGTTAAAATTTTGGGCGCAATATCACGCTGTACGCGAATCATTTTGTAAATTTAGGAATTCAATTCCTAAATTGCAAATTTTATGATTTTTATCTACAGAACTAACTCAACGAATCAAAATAACGACCTCTTCTTGATACGAGGTGAAAACATTTTCGTTTTGGGAACAAGTATCGTTGAACTGAATCAAACAAACGTACCAACCTTCTTGGCATGGTTTTCCTTGATAAGTTCCGTCCCAACCATGCTTAGGATTATTGGAATTGTTTAGGAATTCTTCTTCGAAAATTTGTTCTCCCCATCTATTAAATATGCTCATTTTGTATTTTTTGACAGAACTATTTATTACGGGTTTGAATATTCCATTCAATAAATCATTATTAGGTGTGAATGAGTTAGGAATGAATAATTTTGGATTTTCGTTGACATATAAAATTTCTTCAGTCGAATCTATACAACCATCATCGGTTTTGATAACTAATTTTATTCGGTTGTAACCACTGCGATCAAACTGCAAGGGCACACTTATATTGTTTTCTGCAATTATTGAGTCATTCAAATAGAACTTGGAGGTTCTTGCACCTAAAGTGATATCACTAATGAAAAACGGATTGCCCTTAGGGAAAAAGCAGTTTATATCAGAGTTTTTATAAAGCTCAGCTGGGCTTATTTTTCCTACGTTTAGAAAGAAGCTTGATGTATCCGTGCAACCATTATTATCAACACTAAATAAAGTATAAATTCCCTCATCAGATTTTTTTACATCTGAGAATCGAATAAATGAATTTGAATTTACAGGGACCATAGAACCGTCAGGGTATTTCCAAAATCCATCAAAAGAAGAATTTGTATTTATACTAATTATTTTATTTTGATTTTCGCAAATTTGAAAGGGTGCACTTGTTGTATCAAATTTGACATCTAGCTTTTCATGAATGGTTAAGTTAAAATCAATTGAATCTTTACAGTTGTCCTTTGTTATAAAATTAACTGCATAGTAACCACTATCATTTTTATCAGCCCGAGGAATCCATAATTCATTAAAAATGTTTGGCTTGAAATTGATACCATTTAACTTCCATTCAGTACTCTTTATATTTTTCAGGAAAATGGATAGAGGTTGTTGTTCACAAATAGCTGTATCATTGATGGCATATGTGTAGTTAAATGGTCTTAAATAAAAGGTGTCAGATGATAAACATCCTTTGTTATTTATAACTGAAACTATATATCTACCTGTATCCCCAACTGAAAAATTATCAATTATAAGTTTATCAGTCGTGATTACTGCACCTGGTATTTGCCATTTCGCTAACGTTGGATCTTTTGTTTGTATAATAAATGAACTTCCCCAACAATGATTAGGGCTATACACGGGTTGATTATAATACTTTTCACCTTCAGGTATGAAAATATTCGTCGTATCTCGGCACTTAAGAATATCTTCAACTATCAATTTATAATTGCCAGAGTTAATATTCTCAAGTGTCGGTTTGATGCTTAATAATGAGTTTGAATGATTGTACCAATAGTAATTAAAACTTTCATTTCCTCCCTTGACGGTGCTATAAATTTTTCCACTTGAATCACCGAAACAAACTATGGAGTCAAACGATAGGTTTGTAGTTATTGGTTCAGGTTGATTTATTGAAAAGCTATCTGATCCAGTGCATCCTTGATTATCAATATAAGTAATTATGTACTTACCTTTTTTTAGATTGGAGAATTTGTTAGAGTTATTTGGAGGCCCGTAGTTCACAGAGTATTGGTAGGGTGAAGTTCCACCGTTTGGATTACCAGTGAATTCACCATCAGAATAACCGTAACAACTAATTGGCTTAGTTTGATTTAATGTTAAGGATAATTTACTGGGTGCAACCAAAGTAAATTCGGTAGCTGAACTACACCCTTTTTTATCTGTTACCTTGACTGAATATTTACCTGAGGTTAGCCCCAATAATGTATCTGAATAACGAGGTCTATTTGCTGACCAAACATATTTGTATGGACTTCCATTTCCACCATTTATAAACACTTGTGCAGTGCCATTATCAGAACCCAAACATGTAGGATCTTTGAAAACAACATTTAAAAACATACTGTCAGGAGCTTTGATATATATGTCTGCAGTATCTTCACACTTGTTTTTATCTACACTGATGACACTATAATATCCTGCTGTGCAACTATCGAGTAAAACACTTCCAAATGAACTTTTATTATTCCATTTGTATTTGTAAGGTTGGGTTCCACCAGAACTTGTCGCTGCAATTTGAGCAGTTTTTGAATCGTGACACACTAAATCTCTTATCGTAATTATCTCTGTTTCAGGATTTGGAAATACAGTTAATTTGATACTATCTGTTGATATGCAGCCCAATTTCGAGAATCGAGTTAATTTTAAAAAGTAGGTACCTGAATCTGAAAATCGTACTATAAATGTATCCTTGGAGTTAGTAATTTTTTTCCCTTCGTATTCCCATTTTCTTGAAGGTTGCAAACTGTATGTTTGATTGTTCTTAGAAAGATCAACAAATACAAATTCGTTTTTGGAATAACATTGTTGAAAAGAAGTAAGATTTGAGATTTTAATTTCAGGTACAGTGTCTACTTCAATTATTCGTGATACAGAGTCGTTGCAGCCAAAAGGACTATATGTCGCAAGATTAATTCTGTATTTTCCTACCTGAGGATATTTTATTGAAATTGAATCTTGATTTTTAGGATTTGTAAAATCACCGAACCATATATTTTTTAGGGTTGAAGAGGGTATGATTTTTGAACCAGAACTAAAATTTAGTGTAGTTAGAGATGCACATCCTACGGTATCTGAAGATTTAATTATTGCGATTGGATGCGGCAAAGTTACAATAGCAGAATTTGTTGTATCAGAACAGCCATTTCTGTCTGTAACTATTAATCTGATTTTATGGTTTCCTACAGAGTCAAATTTGATATTTGTGATTTGGATACCACTTCTATTTTTATTGTTAACAGCTTTTTCTATATACCAATCATGGCTAATTAGATTTGTTATCGCCTTTGAAGAGTCACTATTAAAGCTAAAACTATGGTTTCGGAAGCATAAACTGTCTGTATTTTGATTGATTTTAGCTTGGGGATGATCTTTTACTATGAATGTTTTTACTGTTGTATCAAAACATCCAAAATTATTTTCGGTAATTAACGTGACTGTTTTTTGTCCGATAGAATTAAATGTGAGATTAATGGAATCACCTTGTGTGCTATTGCCAATGTTGTTTGCGCTACTAATCCTCCATACACTAGTTTTGATTGAATTATTCCCAATGCTAGAGTCTGAATTTATTCTGAATATATTTCCTCTCAAGCACAGGTTATTGGCCGAGGCAGTGATCTTGGCTACGGGCTGAGGGTAAACAGCCTTGATTGAAGTGGCGGTATCGGAGCATCCGTTAGCATCTTTAACAATCAGAGATATATTTTTATAGCCGCTAGAGGAGTAGACTATTGAGTGTGGACCTTTAGAGGTAGAAGAAGAGGTTGAGGCACCGCTACCAAAACTCCAGAGATAGGATGCAGCCGAGGTAACAAAAGAGGATGTAGAGTCTTGGAACCTAAAGCGATTGG
>JAMNXP010000006.1 GCA_023653095.1 Bacteroidia bacterium
CGTTCATCCTGAGCCAGGATCAAACTCTCCATAGTAAAAGTTGTTTGACCCGGCTTCCCAAAGTATTTTTACTTGTTGGGTGGCTTGCTATTCCTTACCTTTTCTTTCAAAGAACTTTATAAATCTGCTGACCCTCTTCACGATTCGCAGCACTTTATTTTTTTGTTTTTTCCGTTCCTTCCGAAGCGGGTTGCAAAGGTACAAAACTTTTTGACTTTTACAACTCTTTTTGAAAAATAATTTGACTTTTTTTCGTCTCCTTGTTTTCTAATTCTTTTCTCTCTTTCAGAACGGGACTGCAAAAGTACTACTTATTTCCACACTTCCAAAACCTTCCCCAGAAAAAATTCAACAAAATGTACTAAGTCGCACATTTTCAGTCTACTAAAATTTGAACTTTTTTAGTCTTCTTTTGATCAGTCCTAAAAAGCACCGTATACACTCCCCCCCTTAGCCCCAAATAAACCTCATTCTTCCCCTTTTCTACCTTCCACTCCCCCATCTTTTGTCCTAGGAAATTATAGATTTCTATCCATCCACCCACTGAAACATCCATGTTTAATGCATCTTCCTTATATATGGGCTGAGGATAAACCTCAAAAACTACCGATTCCTTAACCTCTTCTCCCGATAATTTGAAGATTGTATCAATCTTCTGGCACCAATCTACCATGGCATTCCAAGAACCGTACACATCTAAACTACCTCCCATTTGAGTTTTTGTACTCAATGATGCAGATTTCTTAACCCCTTTACTCAACCAACCCCGCATCAGTTGCATGGCCAGCTCTGGGTTTTCAACCTTCAACTTCATGTAAGTGTCGCAGGTGAACGACTCCAACAATAACATCGAAGCGGCTACCATAGGCGATGCGAACGAAGTACCCGATTCATAAGAATAAGGCTCTCCCGGAAGTAACACATTTGGCAAAGTCGTATAAGCGTCGTTGCCAGGTGCTGCTATATCAATGAAGGTATCTGAATATCCGCTCCATGAATGTTGATTGTTCAAGTCACATAAATTCACCGAAATCATATAGCTTGACGGACATAAACTTGGAAGATCTCCCGTGGTTTCTACATTTACATTTCGATTGGTTGCTGCGGTAGCACTCCAAACTCCCACGGATCCTAAGGAATCATACAAGGGGCACCACCATGGAGCATCGGAAGGAAAGCCATTATCCATGCCAACTGACATATTCAGTGCACCGATGTTCGCACCTTTCATTCCATTGGACTCCAAATACGACTTTTTCATCCTATATACATATAGCATGGCGCGGAGCACACCTGCTTCCACATCAACTTCATCAACAGGATAACAATTGACCGGCAAAATTTTGGCGTTCCACAGAACACCAGAAATACCTTTCGAATTATTTGCACGGGCCGCTGCAATGCCTGCTACGGCCGTTCCATGTCCGTCAAACTGCGATATTGAAGTATAAACAGTTCCGTTTTGGTCACCGGCATTCCATCCCAAATAATCATCCACGTACCCATTTTGATCATCATCTATTTGATTGTTGGGTATTTCAAGGGCATTTCGCCAAATCTGAGACCGTAAATCTTCATGGGTAGTATCAATTCCATCATCAATGACAGCAATAATCAACGAATCACCATTTCTGGTGGTCACGCCCGTGGTAAAATCCCACACTTTTTCCGCACGGATATGAGTTAGGTGAAATTGCTTGGCGAAATATGGGTCGTTGGGTTGGTACCTTTTAGAAATGGGTTTGGATTGGTAAACACGGTTGATTCCATCGGTGTTTTTTATTTTTTCGAGGGATACATTCACGCCTGATGCACTGAACCAGCCCCAATCCCTGTCAATCACTGATATGTTCAAATCTGAAAGTCGAACTTTTAGTTGTTCTAAACTAATGTCACTTTGAAAATGTATGGGCAGAGTATGGGTAGGAAGGTTTTGTGCAGAAACTAATTGGAAAAAACATCCCCCGAAAATCAAAAATGCCCATTTCAACATAAAATCAAAGATAACAAAAAGGCCGACTCTTGTGAGCCGGCCTAATCATATTAAACGTTTAATTTACTTATTTTTTACCCGCTGCTTTTTGACGAGCCTCACGTGCGCGAAGTTTTTCGAGGTACTCATCAATACGAGCTTTAATGTCAGCGGTCACGGTATCTTCAGGATTCACTTCTAAAACTTTCCCGTAGTAGTAGCTGCAATCTTCGTATCTTTTGTTCTTCTGTGCATAGAAGGCCATGTTGCGATAGGCATTTTCAATGTCTTTTTTGAATTTCACCTGATCTTCTGGAGTAAGTTTATTCAACCAACGGTTGTATGCGGCTGTAACATTTCCTGTAGAATCAGTTGGGTCTAAAAGAGCAGATGACTGGGCTACCAAATAGTAACCAGAAATGTAGTTGGTATCTTGTGTGATGATTTCGTTGTAGGTTTTCACTGACTCTTCATATCGCTCCATGAAATCCAAGCAACGACCAGCAAAGAATAGATCTCTCAAATTCAAAGTGCCGCCGTTTTTTACGCGCTTAAATTCCAAGGTTTTGTAGGCCTTATCAAAAGCACCGTATTTCTTGCCTTTTAGTCCGGCAATTTGAACGTCATTGGCGCCTTCTGCATTATCTTTTTCCAATTTCGCAATCTCTTTGTGCAAGTCTGAACCTAAATTATAGTATTGTTCACGAACGGCATCATACATGCTTTCTGTAGATTTTGCAGTATCTTGAAGTACTTTGGTAAACAATTCAAAAGCTTCCTTTTGTTTATCGGCTCTGTAAAGCAAGGTTGCCTTGAAGTACATTTCGCGGTTGAACAATGTGCGATTTTTAGGAGCTACAAACTTCTCTTCATACATCTTGAAGTTTTCAAGTCCGTCGTTAATCTCTTCAGCGGTTGCATCTTTCTTACCTACAATGGCATAAGCAATAACGCCGTAGATATTGGGTACTTCTTTTTGTTTCAACAGGGCTTTACCTTCAGCAATGGCTCTATCGAATTCACTATTCAAATAAAGAGCTTCTACATATTTAACGCGAGCAGACAAGTTATTGTTACGCTTCAAATATTGCTCGAAATAGTAAATAGAACTATCTTTTTGTCCCATCAATTGCAATACTTCTGCCATTTGACGGTATGCAGGAGCATATTCTAAGTCCTTACTCAAAGCTTCAGCGATACGCAATTTAGAAAGTTCATAGTTCTTAACTCTTCTATATACATAAGCTTCTTTCAACAATGGACGAGGGTCTTCGGGTTGTTCGTAACCAGAAACGATGAACTGTTGAACGGCTTGAGATAGATCTGCTTTGTTAATAACCATAAGAGCATCACCTAAAAGCAATTTAGTTTCGAAATCATCAATCGCAGCTTCCAAATAGGTTTTTGCTTTTTGGGCATTGGCGATTTCTGTTTTCTCGTCGGATGTTCCAACAGAAAGGTAAGCTCTACCTATTTCTTTGTTGATTAGTCCTTTTTTCTTTTTGCTGATATCTTGAGCTTGAACAAAATAATTTTCAGCAGCAGAATTGTTTCCTTGACGAAGTGCCAACATACCTTTACCTACTAAGATCATTTTACATTTAGGAGCATTAATTGCTCCTTGATCTAAAATTTGAATGGCAGAAATAGAATCGCCTTTAAGGAGGTGATTCACGGCTGAATAATAGTAATTCATACCATCTTTTGGTTTCTTGGCAATAAGTTTGGTATATACACCGGCGGCGTCTTCGTATTGTTCATTTCTAACGAAACGGTCAGCCTCTTTAATGGTTTGAGCATTTAAGACCTGTAAGGATAGCCCTATGGATAATGCTGTAAATAAAAGATGTCTTTTCATTTTGAATGCAAAAAAAATAAATATATGTTAAAAGTAGGTTAGCTAATTATTAATTACGACAAATATACCCATTAAATTGTTCAATTACTTCTTCAATTAGGAAGGTCTAATTCTATTTTACGGCCTTGGTAGTTTTTTGGCAACAACCCCGATTTTTTCATGAGCGCCTGTCCGGCTTGACTGTTACAATAAAGTACAAAACCCGTAATTAACCCAGAATAACCTTGCATTTCATAACTTACAACGGGTTGATCAAACGGATATTGTGCCAGGCTAATTTGCGATTGAAAGGGATAAGTAAATTTTCCTTGTTTATTTTCAATGGCCAATATCTTGACATTTTTGGAATTAGCCAAAGCAAGACTGTCTTTTTTATCTGCAATACAATTTAAAGAAACCACCCCAATGGTATTGGGATTCCTAGAAACGTATTGAATAATTTCTTGGTGGCTATTGAACCAACGAACATGATTTCCCGGTTGATGATTCATCCATTTTTGCTCAATACTTTCTGAAGAATCAGAAACTTCGCCTTTTAAGTTTGTGACGTATTTCTGACTTGAGAAGAACTTCGCTAACCTTCCCCACTCCGATGAAGACCTAGAGGGAAGTATCCAGTTAAAACTTGACTCATTGGCTGATTTTTTGAAAACGCCCCCAAAAAGTTCATTTCTAATTTGATCTAATTTTAAATTTTCTAATTGAGACTCACGAGAAGTAATAAAAACCAAGGAGGTGGTACCTAATTCAATTTCATTGACTGTAGAATTTTTTTGTTGCTTCAACCAGGCTAATTGGGCTGAATTGAATCTTTCGTGCATGAATACTCCATGTAACGAATCTTTCAACAACAAATCTGTCAATTCAGAATAGTTGCCGTAGATAGGGGTGATTTTTGCCTTGGGATATTGAGAGTGAAAAATTTCTAGCCACTGTTGAACCATGAAGGTATCTCCCCATTCGAAGCCAATAGAAACCTGCCCAGCCGTAGGAACGTCTTTTCCCTTTCCAGAGAAGGATATTTCCTGACATCCCCAAAAAGCGACAGCTACAAGGAGCAAAAGAATTCTCATGCTTCCTTGTTCTTCCGGTGAATAGACAACGCTTTATATCCTCTGAAAGCGCCCCACAAAAACAAGACCATAGCGAAGATTAAATTAGAATGTTCATACTTGCTGATATTTATAGCGGCTTGAGGAACAACTAAGATATATATCCCAATGGTAATAAAAAGAATTGCCGTAAAAAGATGGTATTTATAACCCGGTTTCATGCCAACAAAGTTAATAAAAAAGGCTACCCAAATTGAGTAGCCTTTTTTATTAAAAGCAATTATTTTTTACTTAACCATCATGGTTTTGCTCACTGAATTAGCTCCTGAAATTACAGTGTAAGTGTAAATTCCTGAAGTCAAACCTTCAGCGTTGATGGTCAATTGGTGATTACCTCTCAACAAGTTGTTGTAATCAAAAGATTTCACCAAAGCGCCCATGGTATTTCTAACTTCAATTTTAACATCTCCAGGTTTGGTCAAGAAGATGATTACGTCTGAAGTTTGATCGAATGGATTGGGTTGGTTTTGATTCACAACAAACACTTCCCCTGTATGAGGAAGTTCAGTGCTCAAACCGTGCACCATTCCAATTGACTCAGACAAGATCTCGCTCACGGGTACCGCTTGGTACATGATTTTATTTTCAATTACTTCGTGGTTTGCCATCAAAACATCGTTGTTCTGAAGGTTGGTACCTGGAATCTCGTCTTGCTGCCACATGAAGTGCAAGAAATTGTCAGCTTCACGAGCAACTGATCCAAAATCGTCTTCTTTCATCAAATACTGAGTTAAGTTCTGAGGATTTCCCCAAGTCATACCACCATCAGTTGAATAAACAATTCCAATATCACGGTAGTTTGCATCCAAATCAGAAATATCACCTTCTACAGGGAAACTGAATATGCAATATAAATTTCCGTTAGGGTCTAATGCAGCATTAGGCTGACGCATGGCATTGGTATTACCCAAACGCGCAACAGTGGAATATCCGGAGGGCAAACTGCCGCTGGATAATGCCTGAGTTGTGGCTTGACTTAAAATTACACCTCCATCTTCATCGCGATCAAAAGGCGTAGATGTTGAGATGATTTTTCCTGCGGCCATATCTTCATTCCAATAAACGATTGCCTGATAGGCTGGATAGAAACTATAAGTTTCATTTGCGGTATCATCATCAAATACTCTTCCCAATCCCCAGAATGCATGTACTTTCCCATTGGCATCAATAATAACGTCCACGGTTCCGTCATTAGTGAACGGGGTATCGATCATTAGTTTTTTAGCATTGTATGGCGCGTATGGGAAAGAATCTGCCAAATAGCGTCTCCACGTTTGTCCGTAGTCAACACTCTTCCACAAAGCCACTCCTTGAAGATTGTCAGCATTCGCAATAACAACTACATTTCCACGAGAATCAATGGCGTATTGATCTGCACCACCGTTGTTGGTAAGTGTACTATCGTAGTTTGGCAACATTTGGTGTTGGATGTTCCAAGTTTCACCACCGTCAAAACTACGGCTGTAAACCATAGGTGCATAAATACCTTTTCTGCGAGGCGCACGTGCTTCGCCAGGAGCAGCAGAATCGGTGTAAGAACAAATCAAGTGAATGGTATCACCGGTGTTTGCTGTTCTAGCCCAGATGGGTTTATAAGGAGTTTCATTCAAAACGTATGAAGTGGTTGATGGACGATCGCCTTCTTTAGAAGATTTAGTCATGAAAAATCCACCGTTTGTAGCATCGTGAGCAATGACAAAAGTTCCACCGTTGCTCAACTCACCAATGTTTGGCCAACCTGAACGGTTGCTCGCTTCTACTTTATTTGCAGATGCTTCACCCCAAGTTGAACCTTCTCCGGCAGCTTTAAAATTGTAACCAGCACCTCTACCAGGAAAACCAGCAGCACCTGAAGATGCGGTTGTCCAAGTGGCAGATACTGCACCACTTTTATGACGAATGATACGGTGTGGCATTGCTCCGTTTGATTGAAGATCGTAGTAAGTACTTCCTATTTCAATAAACGAACTGTGATCAGCAGCTCTATTGGAAATACCTTTAGTAGATTGGCGAACTTTACCTGTGTACTGTGGTACATCCGCTAAGGTTTTTGTTGGGTTCCATTCAGCTTTTGCAGGATACTTCATAGCATCGGCTGAAATTTGAGAAGTATTTACTTGTTGAGAAAAAGAGATTCCCACCAAGCCAATACCCATAAATAGAGAGTATAACTTTTTCATAATTTAAAAATTGCTTTTTTGCGAATTACGGACATTCCCACAAGAAATGGAAATTTTATACGTTTAATGACTATTTTTTGAGAATATTCACAACGGTCTCAACCAACAAATCACCATCAGTGGCATTTCCCCTGTTGATACCCTTGAGACGTAAATCTAAGTACTTCAAGATATTCATTACTTTCTCAAGATCTACCATTGAATAATTGGACTTAGCTGAGAAATATTCATCCATGAAATAGGGGTTTACACCAATTTCCTTGGCTAAATCAGTTTTGTTGGAAGATTTGCTGTTGTGCAGCAGCATGATTCTATTGAAGTATGCAAATAACACCGGGAACACACGCATCATTTCACCGCGTTCCATTTTTTGTCCCATTTGATGGGCTATCTGAATGCTCTTGTTGAAGTTTCTGTAAGCCAATGCAGATTGAAGTTCAAATACGTTGTACTCTCTGTTGAATCCTACCTGTTCATCAACGTGGGCAATTTTTATGAATTCTTCTTTAACCGAAGCAAAAATCTTCTCGAGTTCATTGTGAATGACACTCAAATCTGCTCCAATCAAATCTAACAACCTTTGGGTTGCATCTTGATCTAAGACCTTACCCTTCATTTTTGCAAATTTGGGAAGCCAATCTTTGATCTGGTAATCGCGCAATTTTTGAAAATTGACGGTGGTATACTTTGAAGCTGTTTTTGCAAATTTGCTTCTCATATCAAGCTTCCCGCTGCGGTAAACCAAAACTAAAACAGTTGAAGTAAGAGGATTCTCTAAATACGGCACCAAATTTTCAACCTCTTTTAAATCTTGGGCATCTTTAACTACAACCAATTGATAATCGCTCATCATGGGATAGCGTTTACAAATTCCTATCAGTTCAATGCTAGAAACTTCCTTTCCATAAACGATGGTTTGATTAAAACTGCGTGATTCAGGGGCAACAACCGAATTTTCCAAAACAGAGGTTACTTCATCCACAAAAAAAGTCTCCTCCCCTTGCAGCAAATAAACAGGCGAGAACTTTCCTGACTTTATTTCCGTCAAAATTTGTTGGAACTGTGGAACGGTATCGGTTGCTTTGGCCATGATTGTGTATTTTTACCGCAATGGAAAAACTGAACTTTCCGGAATTCCAATGGGGCAATCGTATTGATGAGCAAAAAAAACTCATTTTTGACAGAGTACGTAAAAAAAATTATCCCCTTACACCGGAAGAATGGGTGAGGCAAAATTGCTTGGAGTTACTTTTGAACCATTACAAAATCAACGAAGGTAAAATTGCAGTAGAGCGAGGCCTTAAGGTGTCAGGAATTTCTAAACGCTTTGATATTGTAGTATTTACAGACAAAATACACCCCAAAATTTTGGTTGAATGTAAGGCTCCTAAAGTTGAAATAACCCGCAATGTGGTTATCCAAGCTTCTCAATATAACACTAAATTGGACAGTGAATTTATTTGGTTAACCAACGGAGTTACGCATGTTTGGATGCAAAAAAACGATGATAAAGAATACGGATTGATTGATTTTCCGCGACAAATTTAAGGACCTACAAATTCCAATTCTCCTTTTCGGTTTGAGATTCTCACCAATGAACTGCAAGAACCGTTCTTAAAAGGGTCGAAATCTATGAGGAAATCATCCTCTTTGGTTGATAAAGACAATCTTCCAAATTGAAAATAATCAGAACAACCAGGTTCAAAGCTCTTCGTTAGAACATTTACGATGGTGAATTCTGACTGATCATTTGAGTCATCTTTTTCCACTAATTTACCGTTTCCTGTAAATTGAAGTTGATCATTCCATAAGCCATCCGTTTCAGCGCCTAAGAGCCAAGAATATTCAAGATCAGCACTCCAATCATACGTATCAGAATCAAAAATCACTTTAAAGTCTTTGTATTTTAATTTTACCGTACTTACCGCTGTGCGCTCCATTTCAATGGATCCGAAAATTTTAACCAAACCAAACGAAGGATAATCAATGGTAAAGGGATTATTCTCATAAATAATTATTTCCGACTTAGACCCAATTTCTCTGTAGTTTTGATCAACAACCACTTTCAATTTACCATCGAATTTATAGGTAGTAAAATGTTGATATGGATTGTAGTTGCTTGCGTTCTGGGGATTAAAATACAGTTCGTATTCAATACCAGTATTATCCAGATAGCTGGAATCATTAATGAGGTAAGTGGATTTTAATTGCTTGGTAAGAGAATCCATCATAAATGTATTCAACCCGAGAGTGGAACCGGTTGAATTGATGTGTTCAGCTATTTGTACGGCAACCCAAGTTGCATGCTGCGCGTATAAAAACTCTTTAGCTTCTTCAAAATCTTCAGCTTCCGATGAATCATTGATTCTTTGACATGAGGAAAAACCTGCAACAAAAAGCACAGCTGCAAAGGCAAATCTCACACGAAGGAATCGTATCAACATTCTTATAAAACAAAGATAGTGCGATTATCCCCCAAAAAAAACATCCAATTGATCTAAAATTGTTGAACAAACCTGATTGATTTGCTCTTCCGATATAATGAGAGGCGGGGCAATTCTAATGGCATTCATATTGAATAAGAACCAATCTGTGAAGACACCGCTTCTCAACAATGCTTTATTGAATTCGATGATATTGATACTCTCATGAATATGACATGCCAACAACAAGCCTTGTCCTTCTACCGAAACTATGGCTTTATGTTTAAGCAATTCTTTGAAAAGTTGGCCCTTTTTCAATATGTTTAGTTGCAAATGGTTCTCAAAAATAAACTTCGACGAGGCCAATCCGGCCGCGGTGCAAACGGGATGTCCCCCGAAAGTGGTAATATGTCCGAGGATAGGATTTTGAGTAAACGCATTCATTATTTTGGGAGACGTGATGATACAACCCAAGGGCATGCCGCCACCTAGACTTTTACCCAAAACCAAAACATCAGGTTCAATTCCATATCTTAAAAACTCAAAGGGTATCCCGGTTCTATAAAGACCTGTTTGAATTTCATCAACAATGAGAAGGGCTCCTGTTCTGTTGCAATATTCCTTCACGGCCAAAATATACTCGGGCGATGCCACTTTTGCCCCCCGTTCAGATTGAATTAACTCAAGAAAAACAGCGGCTACACCCGTATTTGGCAGTCCATCAATTGCTAAAATATCATTCTGTTTGAGGTAATAAATATTGTTTAACAAAGGACGGTAGGCTTGAGTGAAATAGGCATCATTCATGAGCGATAACGGACCTTGTCCACTGCCGTGATAGGCTTGATCTTGAGCCACAAAAGCAGAGTTACTTGTATATCTCTTAGCCAATTTCATAGCGGCATCAATGGCTTCTGAACCAGAATTCACAAAGTAAATTGAGTTTAGATTGGCAGGCAATTGTTGAGTTAACCAATGTGCGTATTCCACGGGAGCACTTTGAACCACTTCGCCATAAACCATGATATGCATGTGCTTGTCAATTTGTTGGTGGATGGCTTTTTTTACCGAGGGATGTTGATGTCCCAAAGCACTCACAGAAATGCCAGATATCAGGTCTATATACGAATTGCCGTTTTCATCAAACAGTTCACAACCTACAGCCGATTCAACTACCAGAGCGATGGGTTCGGGATTGGTTTGTGCTGAATGGTCAAAAAATAATTGTTGTTTCGCTGAAAGTGAGCTTTGATGCATGAGACAACAAAGATAAAAAAAAGAGGCTGCCAAAATTTGACAGCCTCTTCTTATACGGTAGAGTAAAATATTACTTTACGTTGTTGCTCAATTCAGCACCTGGCTTGAAACGAACCACTGTTTTTTCAGCGATATTGATTTCTTTACCAGTTTGTGGGTTACGACCTTTACGAGCGCTACGAGTGCTAGTAGAAAAAGTACCGAAACCTACTAAGATTACTTTGTCGTTTGCCTTCAAAGCACCAGTAGTTGCATCGATGAAAGAATTCAAAGCCGCTTGAGCTTGAGTTTTGGTAATACCAGCGTCTGCTGACATCTTACCGATTAAATCTGATTTGTTCATTATTTAACTGTTTTTAGATTTGGTTAACTTCTCAAAAGTATAAAAGTCAATGTGATTCACAAATAGTTGATGCACATTTAGTAATACTTTTTTATTCACTATTAATTAACAAAATATAACATCGAATTTCAACTACTGCTAACTAATTGATTTATAGCGTTATAAAGAAAGTCGTTTGGAGTGCTTTTATTCCAAATAATTTTAGATTGATGATAGAATTTTGCCCTTTCTTCGAGCAAATTCATCAATTTATCGGTAATTTCCTCACCATGAAGTCCTTTAAACATAGGTCTTTGGGTAGAATTACCGGAAATTCTTAAAGATAATTCAGAAATCTCTGGATTTAAATATACGGTAAGGCCTTGATTTAAGACCCAATCCATATTATTAGAATGGGCTACAGTTCCGCCCCCACAAGAGATTACGGTGTTGTTAAATAGTTTAGTTTCTCGCAATAATTCAGTTTCTAATTTGCGAAATTCTTCTTCCCCATTTTCTTCAAAGAAACGAAATATACTCATTCCACTTTTGGAAATTACAGCCTCATCAATATCATAGAACTCCCACCCTAGCCGTTCAGCCAGCCATCTTCCAATGGTGGTCTTGCCTGAGGCTGGCAATCCAATTAAATATATGCGTTGTTTTGCTGTCATGAGCTCTTTCGTAATCGAGGATCAATCCAAACATACAACAGTTCTGTAATGCTGTGAATGGCGAAAAACACACAGGCTGTGAATAAAACGGCCCCCATCACCAAAGGAAGATCACTTTGCTGGAGTGCATCTATAGTCACTTTACCTAGTCCCTTCCATTGAAAAATGTACTCAGTGAAGAAAGATCCCGCTAAAAGGCTGCTAAACCAACCTCCCACCGATGTAACCAATGGATTCAAAGCGTTGGGCAAAGCGTGTCTGAAAATAACTACACTTTCTTTTAAACCTTTTGCTCTTGCTGTTTGGATAAAATCCATTTCCATGATATCAACCATGGTATTTCTGGTTAATTGAACCAAAACAGCCAAAGGTCGTATTCCCAAAGCAACCGCCGGAAGAATCAAATTTGACCATTTTACGTGAATCTCCTGGCCCCAATCATCAATTTCAAAAAAACTACCCGTCATAGGAAGTCCCGTAGTTGAATGATAAACATATCCGAACAACCAAGAGAAAATCATGGCCGAAAAGAACGATGGTACCGAAATCCCAATAGCCGATATCCAAACGATAAAATGATCAACCCAAGAATTGCGTCTCAAACTCGCCCAAATACCCAATGGAACGCCTAAAGTCACTGCAATCAACATCGCCGAAAGTGCCAATAACAGAGTACCCAAAAAGGCTTCGCCCAGCATGCTAGATACCAATCTTCGGGTTTGAAATGACTGTCGTAAATAAGGAAATTTTATCCATAACTGCCATTTACCCAATATTGCATGCAAGCCGTTGAGCTGTGAGGGCACAGCATCGTTTGAATAAAGGGATACTGGCGAAACGTCGTTTAAATATTTAAGTGCCTGAATGTAAAGCGGTTGTTCAAGACCAAGTTCCTTTACTATGGCTTTGGTAGTTTCTCCGTCAGAACGTTGAGAGCTCAAAATTTGTTCAGGCCCGGGTAGTGCCTGAAAAAGGATGAAAATCAATAAGATCAATCCCGCCAAGACCGAAACCAAAAAGGGAATCTTCTTTAACGCATTTCTGATCATGGACGCATGTAATTTTCAAGTTCATCCTTTTGGGGGACAGCGTTACCGCTCCATTTATTCACTACCACAGAACCTTTGAACAAATAAATGGTAGGGTTATAACGTGCCATGGTCATCAGCATTTTTTGATCAGCTGCAAAAAATGAAAACTTCAACCCATTTTTCAGAGCAAATTCCGTTGATGCTTCAATGGATGCAGACGACAAGGCGTAAAACTTAACTTCTGGTTTCTGAGAAATAACCTCGTGTAATTCTTTGATTTTATCAAGATTTGAAACATCGGTTTTGCTCAAAAACGGCGCAATGAACAATACCTGATAACCAGAATACTTCAAGAAACTATCTTTATAATCGATTCCATTTTTAAGATCATGAATGGCAAAATCATGAATAGGGCTGCTGTATCCTTTAACTATCACCTTTCTATCTTGTCTAACAAACACATATCCTCTTTGAGCAAAATCAGCGTATTGTGAAGTGGTTACTTTCACTGAATCTGAACCTTTTTGCATGACAAACTTGATTTCAACGCTATCTGTGGCTCTTTCTCCCGGAGGAATGTGATTCATGATAAAATCAATGTCATTGCCTTTTTTATAGGGAAGAAAGTCCCAAACAGGCAGATAAAAATAACAGTACAATCCAAATCCCAGGGTCATCACGGTGGCGCCCGTCATGATTTGATTTGCCCTAAAACTTTGAAAAAGTGTACGGTTGAATTTTATACTAGCCCATAAAATCCCAATAAACAAGAGTAAGATAAGATCTTTTTTGAAACTATCCCAAGGCTCTAAATGAATAAAATCTCCAAAGCAACCACAATCGGTAACCTTATTATATACGGCTGAATAACCGGTCAAGAAAGTAAAAAACACAATCAGGGCGGTGGTAATGGAAAGTGTCATTCTCATTTGCCACCCCAATAGCATGGCAAATCCAAGGAGAACTTCGAGGGCGCAAAAGGATCCGCTCATGAATACGGAATAACCCTTTAACGACTGAAAAAACGAATCCAACGAAGATATATCTTGAGAGAATACATCAAAGTACTCGTTCAATTTAATGGCAAATCCACTAGGATCATTCAATTTCACTAACCCCGAAAACACAAAAAGTGCACCCGTAATGATTCGAACAATCAGAAATAGAGTTCGCATGTTAATCCGTTTTTGATTCTACCAATCTGATAAGAGCAAAGATGGCATAGTTCATAATGTCTTGATAATTTGCATCGGCGCCTTCTGAGCTCACAGTAATACCTTGATTATCTTCAATTTGCTTAATTCTGGCTAGTTTTACCAAGATCATATCGGTAAAGGAGCTAATTCTCATTTCTCTCCAAACTTCGCTGTAATCTGAATTTTTCAAAAGCATCAAATCAAAAGTTTTCTTTGACCAAAGGTCGTAGAGATCCATCAATTCAATGGTGGATTCCGTTGGCGTGAAGGTTGCTTCTTCGTTCATTTGAATCATTCCCATGATGGCATAATTTACTATACCCATGAACTCGCCGAAGACATCATCACCTACATTATTGACACCAGATTGCTCAATATTTCTGATACGTTGGGCCTTGATAAACAATTGATCTGTCAGACTACTGGGGCGAAACAACCTCCAAGATGCACCATAATCTGAATTCTTTTCCAAGAATATAGTTCTGCATTGATCGAGAACTTTTTGATATTGTTCCTTGGTGTTGGGCTTAGCAGCAGTCATTGAAACAAAGTTATCAAATCTTGGCCATAGCCGTTTGTAAATTTCTGGAAATTTTCGTATATTTAAATTTCTCATGTCAAATTTCAGTGAATTGTATGCTGGGCTAAACGCCCGACAAAAACAGGCCGTAGATGCCATTGATGGACCTGTAATGGTAATAGCTGGACCGGGAACCGGTAAAACACAGATTCTTGCTGCGCGTATCATGAATATAAGGCAGCAAACTGACACCGCTCCAGAAAACATTTTATGCTTAACATTTACGGATGCGGGATCAACGGCCATGCAAAAACGATTGATGAAATTCATGGGCAACGATGCCTACCGTGTGAACATTCATACTTTCCATAGCCTCTGCAATCGAATCATCAGTGAATATCCAGAACATTTTTCGAAACGCGACTTAAGGGTGATGGATGACTTGGAGCGAATTGAAATTGTGCAAAAAATCATAGCTGATCTTCCTGCGTCTTCTCCTATCAAAGATTATTCATCCAATAATTTCAGCACCCATAAAACCCTGCTCAATCTTTGGAAGATCATGGATGAGGTCAATTTAGACGCCCATCAAATTGCCCAAAATGTAGAGGCGCTTAAAGATCACGCGCGATATTTAGAAGCTTTCCCTGATCACGCATACAAAAAGAACATGCCCACGGAAAATGCGGTTAAAGGAGATGTAAATAAAAAGAAATACGCAGATAATCACGGATTTTGGACCAAACTAATTGAAGCTGCCCATTTGCTGGAAGTGTACAAAAAGCACAAAGCGGATGCCGGTGTTTACGAGTTCAACGATATGATTGATTGGGTTTATCAAAAATTCAAAAACGACCGTCACTTCAAGCAACTCATTCAAGAAAGATACCATTATGTGTTGGTGGATGAATTCCAAGACACCTCGGGCAAACAAGCCGACATCCTGTATTATTTGATTGACTATTACGAGGAAAATCCAAATTGTTTCGTTGTGGGCGATGATGATCAAAGCATTTACGCATTTCAGGGTGCAAGGGTACAAAATATGATTGAATTCAAAAATCGATTTCAAGAGCATTTGCAAGTGGTCATGCTCAAAGACAACTACCGAAGCGCCTCTCCCATTTTAGAAGCATCAACCCAACTGATTAAATTCAATCAAGATCGATTGGTAAATACAGACAACAGTTTGATCAAAGATTTGGAATGTTCTGGAGACAACAGAAGCTACCCTCTTTTGCCTTTTCAAGCAACCGCATATGTCAATGAATTCCATCAGAGCATTGGAATTTCAAATGAAATTGAAGCACTGATACAATCTGGAGTAGAGCCAAACGAGATTGCTATTTTATATTCAAAACACGCATCATCTAAAGCATTGATTGATTTATTTCAGATCAAGAAAATTCCATTTGTTCTCTCAAAAAATGCCAATATACTTACTGAACCTATCATTGTTTTGTTATTAAAATGGTTGAATTTCATTGACAGAGAATCAAAGGAGGCTAATTCAGCTGATCATTTGATTTACGAACTTCTGGTATCCCCAATTTACCGCATTACACCCATTGAAATCAATCAACTTTCCACCGAAATTGATGCATGGATAAGAAAAAAATACAAAGATGAAGGCTTGTCTGTTGGATGGAGGAATTATCTGAATGCCTTCTTAATCGGAGAAATTACAGCTGAATATTTAAGCGATAATTCAATCACACAGTTAAAATTACTCTGGAAACATGCAGAAACATGGATTCAAAATTGCCAGCAGGAAAATGTTGCGGTTTTGATTTCTAAGGTTTATTCGGAAGGCGGATTTGTGTCGTTTGCCACTCAAAATGAACAATCAAGATGGAATTTAGAAGTTCTGCATACCTTTCTAGATTATGCAATGAAACAAAGCGACAGATTCCCATACATCACCTTAAGTGAATTATTGGCTCAAATCGAATCGCTCAAAAATGCTCAGTTAGAAATCCCCTTGGCCAAACGATTAGGACAAGAAAACGGGGTGCAAATGATGTCGGCCCATGGATCTAAAGGATTGGAATTTGATTATGTGTTTGTGGTTTCATGCACGGAAAATGAATGGTTACCGTCAAGCAACAACCGCTATCCCTATAGAATCAATCATTTATTGCTTGCCTTTAATAAGACAATACCCAGTCAAAATAGCGCAGACCAAGAGATCGAAGAACGAAGGCGTTTATTTTTTGTTGCCATTACCAGAGGAAAAAGACAAGTTCGATTATCCTACTTCTTAAATGAATACGGGAAGAAAACTGAAACCATGACTGCTTCCCAGTTTATAGCAGAATCGATTAAGGATTTCACTGAAAACGCTCCAAATACGGTTAATTTTTCGGATGAAGATCTTAATTGGGCGCATATAAACATCTTGATGAGGAGCGCAAAGCCATCGCTCGAAGAGGAAAATATGGATTGGATCAATCACAAGTTAGAAACTTTCACTTTTTCTCCGTCCTCCATCAAAAATATTCTGAAATGCGGACTTTCATTTTTCTATAGCAATATTGTACGAATTCCTTCCGCACCCAATGAAAATACGGCATACGGAAACGCCGTACATGGAACTATGAGAATGTTAATTGAGCAATTTGTTAGTGAAGGACTTTGGCCCTCTGAAAAAGAGCTCATTTCGATTTTCCATTTTCAGATGCACAAATTCAAGGGCAATTTCACAGAAAAGCAGTTTAAAGCCAAAACCCAGCAAGGTGAACATCTTATTCCATTGATTTTAACCAATAAGAAAGATATTTACCTGAAAACCAGAATTTTTAAAACAGAATATTCCCTGCAATCTACCATTGGAAACGTGCCTGTTAAGGGTTCTATTGATAAAATTGCCATTGAAGGAAATTCGGTGCAAATTTTTGATTACAAAACAGGAAGTAACTCCAGAATGAAAACCGATTCTAATTTAAGTAGGAGATATTCCGAGGATAAACTACCACCCAATTATTGGTTTCAGGTAGGAATTTACGGGTTACTCATAAAAAATAAACCTGATTTAAATTGGGAATTTGTTTCTGGGGGAATTGAATCTATGAACCCTGAGGATGATAATACATTGCCCGTATGGAACAATTATTACACGAAAGAGCACTTTGAGTTGATTGAAAAATGGGTTATCGAAGCCGACCGAAAGCTCAAGAACAAGGAGTTTTTAAAAGGTTGCGGCGATGAAAAGTGCTATTGGTGCAATTTCTCAAAAGAGAATGATTTAGTAAAACACTTACCAGAAGTGGAAGACTGATTATTACAGCTGGTGTGAAAGGTCGAGTTTTCTGCATGCTTTTTCGCAGCACAATTCTTCGGCCTTTTTACGACTCTTGTTCACCTCAGTAAACCAAAGTTCTCCATCAATAAACATGGATATTTCATGTTTATCCTTTCGCTGATCAGATTCAGCTAATTTCCATTCAATGGTCTTCTGATTTTTTTGAGCCCATTTCATAAAGACAGCTTTGTAGCTCACCACCATAGACATAAGTCTATCCATATCTAAATATTGACCTATCAATCTATGTGTAATAAACCAAGAAGCTTTTTTATACCCTCTATCTAAATAAATTGCCCCAATAAGTGCTTCCAATGCATTTCCACCAATGCCTTTTAACGCAACTTTATTGGTGAAGAGCTCAGCCTTCATATCCATCAGTTCCAATAAACCCAGTTTATAAGCCAAATCACCCATTTGCTCTCTGTTGACAATCCGGGTTCTCATTTCGGTGAGGAATCCTTCGTCTTTAAAAGGAAATCTATTGAACAATACCTCAGCAATAACCGCATCGAGAATGGCATCGCCTAAAAATTCGAGTCTTTCGTTATTAATTACGGAGTTGTTGTGAGATTTATTATCTCGGGTAGAAGAATGGGTAAACGCTTCGCGGTAAATTTTCATTCTAATTGGACGTACGCCAGTTAGTCGATGAATTTTAGTACGAAAATGATCTTTTGTAAACAGAGAAAAACCCAAACGAAAATATTAGTCGATGAATTTTTTAAAAATAACAGATGCATTGTGTCCACCAAATCCAAAGGTATTGCTCAATGCAGCATTAACCGTTCTTTTTTGAGCCACATTGAATGTTAAATTTAATCTCGGGTCAATTTCTGGATCATCTGTAAAGTGGTTAATTGTTGGAGGAACAATGTCTTTATATACCGACATAACACAAGCGGCAGCTTCAATAGCTCCGGCGCCTCCTAACAAATGGCCAGTTTGGCTTTTTGTAGAACTGATGTTAAGGTTATACATGTGTTCACCAAGCACACCGTGTATGGCTTTTATTTCTGCGATGTCACCAAGTGGAGTACTTGTACCGTGAACATTGATATAATCAATATCTTCAGCTTTTAAACCAGCATCTTGGAGCGCCATTTTCATCACATTTCTTGCACCCAATCCTTCGGGATGCGGAGCAGTTAAGTGATAAGCATCAGCGGTCATGCCGCCACCCACTAATTCAGCATAGATTTTTGCCCCTCTAGCTTTGGCGTGCTCTAGATCCTCAAGAATCAAACAAGCACCACCTTCACCCATTACAAAACCATCACGGTCTTTGTCAAAGGGTCTGGAAGCAGTGAGCATATCGTCGTTGCGCTCGCTGAGGGCTTTCATATTTGAAAATCCACCAACAGAAGGCTCATTTACACATGCTTCTGAACCACCAGCCACAATGGCATCGGCTTTACCGAGGCGAATTAGGTTGAATGCGTCAATAAGGGAATGTGTAGAAGAAGCGCAAGCAGAAACGGTGCTATAATTGGGGCCTCTTAATTGATGTTTAATTGAGATATACCCTGCGGCTATATCAACAATCATTTTAGGAATAAAAAAGGGCGAGAAACGAGGAGTTCCGTCGCCCTTAGCGTAGTCTACTACTTCGTTGAAAAAAGTGGTTAACCCACCAATACCTGCTCCCCAAATAACCCCAATTCTATCGGGGTCAAATGATTGCTGCAACAATCCACTGTCGTTAAGTGCTTCATCGGCACATACCATGGCATACTGAGTAAAGGGGTCCATTTTACGGGCCTCTTTTTTGTCAAAATATTCCATGGGGTCAAAATTTTTGACCTCGCAAGCGAACTTCACTTTGAACTTAGAATGATCAAACTTGGTTATTTCGCAGGCACCAGAAGTACCTTTGATCAAAGCTTCCCAATAATCGTTCAAATTGTTTCCAATAGGCGTCAAAGCGCCCATACCGGTTACAACAACCCTTCTGAGTTGCATAGATTACTTATTTTCTTCGATGTATTTGATGGCCTCACCCACAGTCTGAATTTTTTCAGCCTGATCGTCTGGGATGCTAATGTCGAATTCTTTCTCAAATTCCATGATTAATTCAACGGTATCGAGAGAATCTGCTCCCAAATCATTGGTGAAACTTGCTTCGGGATTAACCTCAGCTGCATCAACGCCTAACTTATCGACGATGATTGCTTTTACTTTTTCTGCAATTTCTGACATGATTCGTAAATTGATATTTTGCGGCTACAAAGAAACATTTTTTTCATGAGATGCGAATGAAAAAATTATTTTTGTTAGAATTTTTATCTATTCATACACATTGAAACGCCATAAATCGACGGTAACCCTTGATGGCAGTGACTTCCAAGTCGTTGCTATTCATAGCTCACAAGCACCTTATTTTGTGGCTTGGTGTCTTTTTGACACTTTTTCCTTAGAATTTGTGTGTGAGAAAGAACCTTTTACAATAAATTTGTCGAAAGAAAAGAAATCACTCCATTTAGAGTACTTTTACAAAGGTAGCGAACAATGGCCTCGAATGTGGCTCATTCAAAATCAAGGAACCCAAGGAAAACTGCTAACAGCAAAGCCCTCCCCTGATTATTTGCTGATGTTTGAAAAAGACTTTGGAATGTTAAATTTCGAGCATTGGTTAAACAAGCTCAAATCATCTAATAGGTTTGAGTTGGTTTATCAGATGCAAGATGAACATACCTCCAAATGGAAATGGGTTTCTCTTCTAGAGCACCTAATTATTGAAAAAGAGTAAAATGCACAGACTGAAATTTAACAAAACAAAAATTGTTGCAACCATTGGGCCAGCAAGTAGTTCCGAAGAAAATCTTGAAAAAATCATCAATGCTGGGGTTGATGTTTGCAGGTTAAATTTCTCCCACGGCGAACACTCCGTTCACGCAGAAACCGCAGAACGCATTCGTAGAATTAATAAAAAATTGGGTTGCCACGTTGCCATAATGCAAGATTTACAAGGACCCAAATTGAGAATTGGAAAAGTAGACGGTAAAATGATGATGGTGGCTGGTGAAAGCCTTATTGTTACCACCAAAGAATGCATCAGTACCCCTGAAATATTGTATGTAAGTTACGAACGATTACCCGATGAAGCTCATGTTGGAGACAGAATTCTCCTCAACGATGGCAAAGTAGAACTCGTAATTACTGAAAGAATTGACAGCGAACATCTTAGAGCCGAAGTAGTGGTAGGTGGCGAACTGAGTTCCAACAAAGGATTCAACTTGCCAAATACTAAAATTTCAGCACCTTGTCTTACTGAAAAAGACTTAAAAGACCTCGAATTCGGACTTTCCCTGGATGTTGATTGGGTGGCACTGAGCTTTGTTCGTACCGCAGATGATATTATCGAACTGAAAAAACTCATCGCCGAAAAAGGCAGTCGTGCAAGGGTCATTGCCAAAATCGAAAAACCCGAAGCAGTAGAAAACTTTGACAGTATTGTAAAAGTCACTGATGCTGTAATGGTTGCACGTGGCGATTTGGGAGTGGAAGTTCCGCTCCAACAGGTACCATTGATTCAAAAAAGGTTGGTAGACACCTGTATTTTACACGCCAAGCCTGTTATCATTGCTACCCAAATGATGGAAAGCATGATCGTAGATTCCATGCCTACACGCGCTGAAATTACTGACGTTGCGAATGCCGTTTTAGACGGTGCAGATGCCGTAATGTTGTCTGCAGAAACTTCTGTAGGTAAATATCCTGTGAGAGTAGTAGAAGTTATGAGTGATATTGTTGGCGATGTTGAGAAAGACCGTAGAGCCTATTACAAAGGAGTGAGACCCAGTTCAGAGTCACCTTCTTTCACCAGCGACGAAGTTTGTTTTACGGCAGTTCGAATGAGTGACCACTTAAAAGCAAAAGCAATCGTAGCCATGACTAAGAGCGGATACACAGGTTTTAGAGTTGCTAGCTACAGACCTGAAGCCAATATTTTCATATTTACCCCTGATAAACAGATGTTAACTACTTTAAATCTAGTTTGGGGAGTTAGAGGTTATCACTACGATCAATACGTGAGTACGGATCAAACCTTCGAAGACGTCATCAAAATACTCAAAGACGATGAATGGGTTACAGCACAAGATTACGTTATCAACTGTGCAAGTATGCCATTGAAAAAGCGTCAGCGTACCAACACCATAAAGGTGAGTTTGGTAGACTAATTTATCTCTCTTTTTTGGGAGCCTTGTATACTGGAACCGTACTACAAGGTTCACCAAACATGAGTGAAGAAACCACAGGTGTTAACTTTTGAGTTATCAAAAGATATGCGGCTTCACTCACAGGTAAATTGGAACAACCTTTGATTACCATTTTCTGATCTCTGTAACTTTCTCTATCGATGCCATTGATGGCATCTTCCCATAAAATTGATTCCAACGTTTTTAAGTCCCCAAAAACCACTTTAGCGGCAATGCCAGACAATTTTGAAGCCACAAGCATGTATGCCCAAGTTGGAATTATGGCATCTGAACTGCAATAAACGGCTACAAACGCATTTTGGTATTGACTCCAATTGTGTTCCTTAACCCATTGTCTAAAGTCTTTCTCTTTGAGAATCATACCCATGAACAACACCTCTTTCAGGTCAATTTGCGTTCTTTCTCCATGAGGGTAATAATTCTCCAAATTGAGGGTAGTCAAACCACTTTGGGCAACCTTATTAACGATGGGTTCTTGCATAAAAACAAAGATAACATAGACCCATCATACATCACGGTGTTCAATTTGTTTTTACGTATATTTGAACATTGAATGACCTCATGAATCTACAGAGCCGAATTCTTAAAATATCTTTGTTTCTTTTTATCTCTTTCTCGTCGGAGTCTGCTGATCATTTACACGCCCAAACATTAGAAGATCAAATGAAGCAGGTAGAAAATATTTCCAAATTCTACCAATCGTTTGCCAACCAATACGCTAAAGATCTATTCACTACCATTTATCCTGCTCAAAGTTTCTTGACTTTTCATGGAACCCAAATGTATGCGCCGAGTGCCTTTAGCCTTGAACTGCGCACTGGTGTTGCCGCTAGATTGCCTCAATCTGTGATTGGAGATCATTACAACAACTTAGATAGTGCCGCCAACATTGAAAATCAAATTAATTACGGCTCTAATTTATTACAATTCAAACCTAACAGCGAATTATTTGAACCTGAAGAGAAATTGTTTTTTCAATTAGAAGACCCCAACGGCAAGCCGTTTAATGGCCCATTGAGAGATCAAGATAGCATTCGCTGGCGTATACCCTCTTTAAGCCAACTCGGACTCACAGAAGTCATCGCACCTAGAACCATGGTTATGCTCAGGTTTGCCCCAGGATATGCATTTGAACTCGCTGGAACCTATTTATTATACAATTCAGCACCATTGAATGACCGTGGCTTGGCTACGTCTAACCGAACACGTTACTACATGATGCACATAGCTCATGATCTTTTGTATTGGCTTCAAAAATACCATTACATGGGTTGGCATGTGACAGCAAACTTTACTCTCAGCAACTGGAATCAAAGCATTAACCTCACTCCTACCGCACTAAATTATCAAGATTTCAATTTCAGAGGAAATAGAGTTTGGTTCAATCAACAATTTGAACGTATTGACTTGTTCAATAGATCCATACAATACGGCCTTAATGTAGGAAAAAGCTTCCGAAGAGGCGAAGTATGGGGAGGTATTACCTCTTTAACCAACTTCGGAGCACTCAGTGATGCTGGTTTCGTTTCAGCTTATTTTGACAATGACAATGACAACGAAAACGGATTTAAAGTTCGCCGTTATCGAGGAATGTTTGGCTCTGGTGTCATCAACTCTCAATTTATCAACTTTGGAATTGGTGCCAGTTTAGGACAAAAAAGCATTAGATATGGATTTCAATACAACATGCTTTCAAACGGCACGCACCAAGCTTCGGCCATGGTGAAATACGTATTCTACGATAATTTGAGACATCCCTGGCAAATGAAAAAAGATGAAATGGAATATTTCAATCCCAACGTTCGTCAACAAATCAAAAAGACCGTGATTATGGTCAGAGACGAAGAATAACTTTAAAGATGATCTAGATGCATCTCCTTTTTCAAAGGATTTGAACGCGGCACCAAAATGAGTAGATCCAGTGATTTATATTTAAACCTCCAAGTTTTTTCGAAATACTTAAACTGAGGGAGTCCCTCAATACTCAAATCCAAAAAAGAATAATCGTAATTAGAACTCCAAGTACCAACGTATTTTGTTCCGTTAGCCAAAATTTCTACAGGCCCATTATAAAAAGTCTCTTTTCTCAAGTAAATAACCATATCTGAAAATTCAGGCGTGATGTTTGTGCCGCCGGTGTCAATGGCTAGTTTTATTCGGGTTGCCTTATTTAACACATAAATTTCAAACACTTTTTGAGCCAAAGAAACTGTATCAATGACGGTATCTTTTTTCGTGGTATCATTCGGATTGGTTGGCTTTGTATCATCTTCGCAAGAAGCCATAAAAATAACGAGCATGGCCAACAACCCAAAAGCACTAAAAATGCGGCGATTAAACTTGAACATCATCATAATTTTTGACAGAATGAACGAATATACATTATTGTTACCATATTTTCCGAAATTTGCGACATGCGGAAAACAATACTCGTTATATGTGCATTAATCAGTTTAACCACGTCTGTTATGGCAAAAAACCAAGTTAATTATCAAATTTCCATCCCCAATCCCAACTCCCATTATGCGGTTGTTGATATAGACTATGTTGCAGAAAACGAGGGCCCGACAGGCATTATCACTCTACCCACATGGACACCCGGGAGTTACCTTTTACGTGAGTTTTCCAGAAATGTGAATAGGGTTTACATGCAAAAAAACTCAGGACCTAAGTCCATAGTAACCTTGAAGCAGCAATCTAAAAACCAATGGGTGGTAGAGGCAAAAAAAGGCGAGAAAATCAAAATATCTTATGAAATTTATTGTTTCGATTTCAGTGTAAGAACCTCTTACATTAGCACCGAACAAGCTCTGTTAAACATGGCGTCGGTGTTGATGTTTGTAGAAGGCCAAACCAGCGAATCGGGAACGGTGAGCATCAAATATCCCGAAAATTGGAAATCCGTGGCCACGTCCCTCGAAGAGGAAAAATCATCCAATAAAGGTCCTGGACAAACCACTTTTAAATACAGGAACTACGATGAATTGGTAGATACTCCGGTTCAATTGGGCAATTTTGAAACCTTCGAATTTGAAGTGGCCGGGGTACCCCATAAAGTGGCCTTGGTGGGTAGAAACAATGCTAACATTCAGCAACTAAAAATTGACATGCAGAAAATCTGCAACACCATGTTCGAAATTGTGGGTGAATTTCCATGCGAAACTCAGCCCTGCAAGCCCTATGTGTTTATCGTTCAAAACGTTGAAAATGGCGGCGGTGGAATTGAACACTTAAATTCTACTGTATTGATGATGAGTAAATTAGGATACACAGACCCCAACAGATACCGAGGATTCTTGGGACTTGTAGCGCATGAATATTTTCATTTGTGGAACGTAAAGCGAATCAGACCCATAGAATTAGGTCCATTTAATTATTCGGAGGAAAACTATACGCGTTCCCTCTGGATTGCCGAAGGAATCACCTCCTATTACGATGAGTTAGCTTTGGTTCGAGCTAAATTTGTTTCGGAAGGATCTTTTTTACAAACTCTGAGCTCCAGCATCAATGCCCATGAAAACCGTCCAGGTAGCGAAGTGGCGACACTCCACGATATGAGTTTTAACACTTGGGTGAAAGAATATCGTCCTTACGAGCACAGTAAAAATAATTCTTATTCCTATTATTCAAAGGGAATGATTGTAGCTGCTCTGTTGGATATTGAAATTTGCGCTGCAACCAATGGCAAAAAGTCATTAAACGATGTGTTCAAAGTGCTTTGGAACGATTTTTACAAGGCCAAGAACTTTGGATATCTAGGAACAGGTTACACCGAAGAAGAGTTTTGGAAAGTCTGCAATTCTGTGGCTGGCATAGATTTAACTGATAAGTTCAAGGTTTGGCTTGAAACCACACAACACCCAGACTATAAAGGAACCTTTGAAAAACTCAAATTTATTGCCATCGAAGAAAATAGTCAACTCTTGAATGAATGGGGTGTTACTTTCGAAACCAAAGATGGACTCCAAAAAGTGGCTTATGTGAACTCAAAAGGGAATGCCCTCAAAGCAGGAATTCAAGTGGGCGATGAAATACTATCTATCAATGGGTTCAGAACTACCAATGATTTGGATAAAATCTTCGGTGCTTTAAAAGCCGGCGGTGAAAACCAGTTTACGCTTTTGATAAATCGAGCTGGAAATATTCAAGAACTTAAATGTGGATTTGAACCTTTGCCTCAGTACCAAATCACTTTGAAATTTACAGGCGACGCTTTGAAAGGCCTTCAAACTAAAACCAATGATTTTTGGCAACAACAAGGAGCCATTCAAACCTGGTTAAAATCAAAAATATGAGTTTAACGGCGCATAAGGACTTGCATCAATTTGTGCAAGAGGTATTCTTGAATAAAGGCTTTTCACAAGAACATGCTATCATCAGCGCCAATGTTCTCATTGCTGCTGACCTCCGAGGAATAGACAGTCATGGAGTAGCTCGATTGAGCGGATATGTGCGTTTGATAGACAAAGGAAGAATCAATCCAAATCCATCATTGAACTTTACTGCCCGCAAAAAGACCATGGGTAATTTAGACGCCGATGGTGGAATTGGTCTGGTTGCAGCACATTTTGCCATGGAACACGCCATGGAAATGTGTCAGGTATACGGTTCGGGCTGGGTAGGTATTCAAAATTCCAATCACTTCGGAATTGCTGCTTATCACGCTCTAAAAGCGTTTGAAATTGATGCTGTTGGATTTGCCATGACAAATGCAAGTCCTTTGGTTTACCCTGCGGGAGGACGTGAACGAATGTTGGGAACCAACCCCATTTGTGTTGCTATTCCTGGAAATAATGGACGAGAATTTGTCTTAGATATGGCAACTTCAGCTGCTGCAAATGGGAAACTTGAAATTGCCAGTAGATCGAATAAATCTATACCTGAAGGCTGGGTACTGAATGCAGAAGGACAACCTACCCAAGATCCGAATGCTTTGAAATCAGGTGGCGGATTATTGCCCTTAGGTAGTGATGCTGACCATGGATTCCACAAAGGATATGGTTTAGGCGCTTGGGTTGATATCTTCAGTGGAGTATTAACAGGTGCTAATTTTGGTCCTTGGGTGCCGCCTTTTGTTTCATTTTTGGACCCCGCTGCAGATGCTCCAGGAAAAGGCATCGGACATTTTATTGGATGCTGGAGTTTGGACGGATTTTCAGATGCACAAACCGCCAAAAATCAGTTAGATATCTGGATAGACCAATTTAAACAATCGAAGCCCTCAGATGCTAATAAATCTGTAATTGTGCCCGGTGAACCTGAAAGAATATATGAAAGCCAAAGGATGAAAAATGGAATTCCATTGAATGAAGTGGTTTTTGAAGATTTAAAAAATCTGAATACCCATCTAAAACTGAACTCAAAACTATTTGTTTAAAATTCTATGGAAAAGCAGCAAAAACAAAAACTAGCCGTTGCCCTCATTTTCTTAACCATCATATTAGGAATGGCCACTTGGGCCTACATCACCATTCTTCTTCCCAATAGAGAATATAGAAAGAGAACAGGCGAGAAATACACTCAAAAGTTGCAATACAAAACCAAATACAATCCAGATTTTGTAGATTCAGTGATTGATTCTAAAGAAAAATCAAGCAAACCAGTCGTTAAGTAGAGGCATCATAGTATCAGCGTTTTCCAATTGATCTTCTAATTGATGATCAATGATATGCTGGATGAAACGATCATTCTTTTCACCTGCGTTTAATGCGTCGCGGTAATTATCGTTTGAAAAGGTAACCCTTTCGTATTGGCTCATGTATAAACCAGGATAATTATCTACCAAACCTTTTTCAATTTTCTTTTTGCGCAAAAACTCTGGAAGTCCCACAAGATCTCGCATTTCAATGAAGTTTTGAAGCGCTAAATCGGCAATGGCGTCTGCGTTGGTTTTTCTAGAAATTTGGTATTCATGCAAAATTTTATCCCAGTTGCCTTCAAACTTGGAAATACAGTCATCCAACACCACACAATCTTCGAAAGAGCAGTTCATGCCTTGTCCATAAAATGGCACAATTGCATGGGCCGCATCACCCATAAGCGCAGATTTGTTTTTCACCCAAGGATAGGTTCTCATGGTGGCTAAATGCCCAATAGGATTTCCCTTGAAATCCTCCAAAAGATTAGGCATCATTGGAACGGCATCTGCAAAATATTCCTTAAAAAACGCCATAATCTCTTCGTCTTTATTCAGCTTAGAAAAGCTTACTTCACCGTCATATGGCATGAATAAGGTACAGGTAAAATTGCCACCCGGATTGGGCAATGCAATCATCATAAAACTAGATCTAGGCCAAATGTGTAGTGCCTTTTCTTCCATTTGGAAGGTTGCGTTTGGACCTGGTACTATTTCCAACTCTTTGTAACCATGACTTTCGTAAGTTTGGGAGAAATTATGCCTAGGATTCTTTATCATGGCTTCACGCAAAGCTGAAAAAGCACCGTCGGTGGCCAAGAATACATCACCCTTTACTTCGTGTTTATGGCCATTCACGTCTTCAAACCATGCTACATTTTGGTCTAAATCCATTTTGTAGCATTTATGATCAAAGTACATGTGAATGTTGGGGTATTGATCTGCTAACTGCAGTAAACGTATGTTCAACTCCCCTCTTGAAACAGAATAAATGGCTTGATCATCTCGGCCGTAGGCTTGATAATTCAATTCGCCAGCAGTGCTGTGCATCATACGACCGTACATGGGTATGGAAATATCCAAAATTTCTTTGGTAAGCCCTACTTTTCCAAGTGCAGTTATTCCTCTAACCGAAAGGGCTAAATTGATGGAACGACCGCCTTGGTAGTTGCCGCCCCTCATATCTGAACGACGCTCATACAAATGCACGTCGAAACCTTTTTTTGCTAAATAGATTGACATTAAGCTGCCGGCCAAACCGCCGCCTACCAAAACCATTTTTTCACCCATGTTTACAAAATTAATGAATCGAAAGGATGGAATCATTATAAAAAACAAGCAACTTTGCATAGATGGGAATGCGCGTTTTTCAGATTCCAAAAGGGTTTTCATCCTTCTTCCCCAATTTGCTTTGGCGGAAAATAGATTCTGCAAATCCCCACCCCACTCTTTATTTGACTTTTGACGATGGACCAGACCCCGAAGTCACCCTGCAAGTACTTGAAATACTTAAGAGTTACCATGCTCATGCCACGTTTTTTGTGGTTGGTGAGAACGTTCAAAAACATCCCGAAGTCCTCCGAAAAATCAAAGACTTTGGACACTCCATTGGCAACCACACGCACAACCACATCAAAGGCTGGAATTCTAACAACGAAATTTATATTGAAAATGTTCAACAATGTTCTGATGTTCTAAACGCCAATGGAATAAATACGCAGCTTTTTCGTCCGCCCTACGGGCGAATGAAACTTAAACAATCGAAATTATTGAGAGAAAAAGGTCATATCATCTGCATGTGGGACATTCTCACTTATGATTACGATAAAACATTAGATTTACCTAAGTCGATAGATAAAATTGAACACTGCGCAAGGAACGGAAGTCTGGTGGTTTTTCATGATTCCCAAAAATCAAAAAATCAAACCTTAATCATGCTCCCAGAATTACTCAACAGATGGGCCGGTAAATACACCTTTAAACCTCTTCCCCAAAATGTTTGAGCTCATTCTTATTCCGCTGCTGTCGTATATTTTGATTCAAATTTGGCAACTAACATGGCTGATCAAATATAAAACACAGAAATACTCACTTCAAGAACTTCCACATATAAGCATTTGGGTGGCTTGCCGAAATGAGGAAGACAACATTGCCGGTTGTTTAAATTCACTTTTGCAGTTAGATTACCCTGTAAATAGAATCCAAATTTTAGTTGGAAATGACCAAAGCACCGATAAAACCGCTGAAATCGTTCTACAATTCACACAAGAACACCCTCATATTCAATTGATTAATATAGTTGAAGATGATCGTGGCTTGAAAGCGAAGGCCCGTGTGATGGCACAATTAGATCAACATGCCGTGGGCGACTACTACTTAATCACAGATGCTGATGTGAGGGTCAAACCTCAATGGGCCAAAGCCATGTTGCAATCGTTAGACACAAATACGGGTGTGAGCAGCGGCACCACCATGGTAAAAAGCGATGGCACCGATGGCTGGTTACAAGAAATGGATTGGGCCTATTTCATGGGACTTTTAAACGTCATTTCTTACAGTGGAGTACCTGCTACGGCCGTTGGCAACAACATGATTGTCAGAAAAGAAGCTTATTGGCAAACGGGTGGATATGCGAATATTCGTTTTTCCATCACCGAAGATTACAAGCTTTATTCTGAAGTTTGCGCCAAAGGTTGGGGGTGGAGCAACGTCATGCATCCAGACGTCTTGGCTTATTCTGAAAAAACCAAAGGATTTATGCCTTTGCTGCATCAGAGAAAACGTTGGCTCAGCGGCGGAAAAGAACTTCCTTGGTATTGGTGGATTTTGTTCGGCATATACGGTAGTTTCTTTTTTTTGATTCCAACCTTATTTTTCCTTGCTCCTTCTTCCATAGTTCTGCTGATTTGGTTAACAAAATGGTTCATTCAAACCGCCCAAATATCTATCATTTATAAAAAAGTGGGAGAACCCCTGCCGAAGCTCTCCCAATTCATTGTTTACGAAATGTATTTGTTCATACTCACCATTAGCACAGCCCTGTTTTTCCTCTTACCCATCAAGACTCGATGGAAAGAGCGTAGTTACAAGGTTTGAGCACTAATGGAATTCCACAACCTGGCTTGCCAATCTCTTTTACCGGTTTTGATGTTTGCACCCAAGTCAGCCATCATACTGTAGATTCCAAAGTAGGTACGATTGATGTATAAAGCATGTTTACTGCCTCTTGGCTTGGTAGGTTTTTTTACCTCCTGAATTTTATAAATTTCCTCGCCGGTGGCGTAAATTTCATCTATAAATTCATACGTGAATTCAAACTCCTCTGTGCAAAATGGCCTGCTCAACAAACGCGTCATTCTTAAAAATGCATTGGTTAATTCTTCCTTCACCGCAGGTGAATCATCAGGAAAAATGATTTCAATATTCATCAAAAGCTGATGAATCAACTCGGCATCCTCCTGCACTTCCTGCAGCAATAATGGAAAATAGCTTTGATAAAAATCTTCGGGTACCTCTTTGATACAACCAAAATCAATCACCCCTACCCTATCTCCCTGGAACAAGAAATTCCCTGGATGCGGATCAGCGTGGATGGCCTTCAACTCGTGCAACTGATATTCATAGAAGTCCCAAAGAGTCTGGGCGATGTTGTTTTTTGTTTCGGGGGACGGATTTATTTCTAAAAACTCCTTGAGGTGAAGTCCTTCCAAATAGTCCATGACCAACACTTTCTCACCGCTAAATTCCGGATAATACGTTGGGAATTGGATATTTTTGATGTGCGCGCTCGCCTGAGAAATTTCTGTACCTCTTTTCAGTTCAAGGTGATAATTGGTTTCTTCAATCAATTTATCTTCCACTTCTTCGAAGTACTTTTTCATTTCCTTTTCTGACAAACCGAACATGGCATTGGCCACAGGCTTTACCATTTTCAAATCGCTTTTAATGGAATCAGCAATACCAGGATATTGAATTTTCACTGCGTATTTTTTACCGTCTTTTTCGGCGAGATGCACCTGACCAATACTGGCCGCAGCCAAACTTTTGGTATCGAATTGATCAAAAACTTCGTTGGGATATTTTCCTGTTGCCGATTTAAAAACCTTCATGACCAAAGGCGGAGACATGGGAGGTGCGGAATACTGCGAAAGTGCGAACTTTTGAGTATACGCTCGGGGAAGTAGGTTTTTATCCATACTCAACATTTGAGCAACCTTCAAAGCACTGCCTTTTAGTTCACTCAAGGAATCATAAATATCATTCGCATTCTGTTCGTGAAGTACTTCTTTAGAATCTTCACCAGTGATGCTTTTTTTTGCGTAATACTTCAGGTAATTACCCCCTATTTTGGCACCAGTGCCCACTAGTTTAGCTGCCCGGCCCAATTTTGAGCTGGCTATGGAGTCTTGAGTTTTCATTAAGTTTAGAGTTTAGAGTGTAGAGTTTAGAGTTTAAAGTCTGATACCAGAAACTTTCCTAAGTCAATCACTTTTTTGAGTGAGTTGGTTTCCATCATGTCAAATGACAATGTAAATAACTTCTCAATGAGGGCATCGGTTTTTTCAAATCCCTTACTCCTGTCTTTCACCCAGTAATGAAGCACAAAAATCAAATTCAAGTACAAAGCATTTGAATTCAACTTATTGATTGGTTTGTTTATTTGGGGAATACCGAGGTCAGTGGAAGGAAGATCTAATTGATCGATGTATTTCATCACCACTTCACGGAAATTTTTAAATCCATGAAAAAGATCTTTGGGTGAATTCCAATTTCCGAAGAAATTCAAAAAGAAACTGCGTTGATCTTTTAGATTTTCAAAGAAACCGTAAGCTACTGCTAAAAACTTTTCGGCGTCGTTGGTGTTTTGATAGAATTCTTGTTCTTCCAACTTAGCCACTGTGTTTTTCCAAAAATCACCTAGAATCTCCTCTTGAAGATGTTCGAAATCAGAAAATTCATCAAAAAACTGACGCTCCGATAGTCCGCAATCTTCACAAAACTGAAACACAGAAACAGGCGCTTTGCCGTTTTTGTTGCTGAAGCGAATGTAGTGGGCAATAATTTGGTCTCTCATTGATAAAAAAACACACGAATGATACGAAATGTTTACTAAATCCAAGATTCTAACCTTAATTTGCATAATATAATGGGTATCTTACAACAAGATTACAATACGCAACGCACCGAACTGAAAATTTCCGAATACGGGCGCAGTGTTCAAGACTATATTGAGCACATTCAAAGCCTCACCGAAAAATCAGAACGCACCCTTTGGGCACATAATCTAGTCAACATCATGGCTATTTTGAACCCAGAAATAAAGCTTCAATCGAATTATCAGCAAGTTTTGTGGGGACATTTATTTCAAATGGCCGATTATTCACTTGACGTTGACTGTCCCTATGAAATTCCCAAGGCGGAAATCAGAAACAGAAAACCCGACCAAATAGGCTATCAAGATACCAACATTCGTTTCCGTTTTTACGGCCGCAACCTTCAAAACATGATTGAGCGCGCCACTGAATTGGAAGACAATGAATTGAGACAAGAACTGGTGAATTTAATTGCCTCATTCATGTACAACAGCTGTAAGATGTGGAACAACGAAAATTTGAGCAATGAAGTAATTGCAGAGCATCTTCGAATTTTATCAAAAGGCAAATTACACGTAGCAGGATCAGAAATCACGGTTACTGCAGACAATACTAGCCATTACAATCCCCGGAAACAACAACAGTTTGGAAGTAGAAACAACAACTTCTCAAACAACAGAAATAAGAATCAAAACCAAAAAAGAAATAACAAGGGTAAAAACTACCGTAGATTTTAAACATGTCGTATTTCGAAATTCAAGGCGGACATTCCCTTAAGGGAGAAATCCAACCCCAAGGGGCCAAAAACGAAGCATTACAGGTCATTTGTGCTGTATTATTGACCGATCAAGAGGTAATCATAGAAAACATCCCTGAAATCAGAGACGTTCTAAAACTCATTGAGCTTTTAGGCAATCTAGGAGTAAAAACCAACCGATTGAGTAAAGGTGTTTATTCATTTACGGCTGATTCGGTTGATTTGGCCTTCTTAGATAGTCCTGAATTTAAAAAACAAGGAGCGGCACTCAGGGGTTCTATCATGATTGTAGGACCACTTTTATCGCGATTTGGTAAAGGCTACATACCTTCACCGGGAGGAGATAAAATAGGAAGAAGACGTCTTGATACCCATTTTGAAGGTTTCATGGCATTGGGTGCCAAATTTGAATACCTACCCGAACAAACTTTTTACAGAGTTCATAGTGACCATCTACAAGGAGCTTACCTTCACTTAGATGAAGCTTCAGTAACCGGAACCGCAAACATTGTAATGGCCGCTGTATTAGCTCATGGAACCACCACCATTTACAACGCAGCATGTGAGCCATATCTACAACAATTGTGCAACATGCTCAACAGCATGGGAGCAAAAATTGAAGGCATTGGCTCAAATAAGCTTACCATTGAAGGCGTAAGTAGCATGAAAGGTTGCACTCACAGGTGTCTGCCTGATATGATTGAAATTGGGAGTTTCATTGGTATGGCTGCAATTACGCAAAGCGATATCCGATTAAAAAATTGCCGTGTTGACCAATTGGGTATCATTCCTAGAACGTTCCAAAGATTAGGTATTCACCTAGAAATTCAAGGCGACGATATCTACATCCCCCAAAATGATCACTACGAGATTGATTCTTTTATTGATGGTTCCATATTAACCATCAGCGATCAGATTTGGCCAGGGTTTACCCCAGACTTAATTTCCATTGCCTTGGTTACTGCAACTCAAGCTCGCGGAACCGTTTTGATTCATCAAAAAATGTTCGAAAGTCGTTTGTTCTTTGTAGACAACCTCATTGATATGGGAGCACAAATCATTTTGTGTGACCCTCATCGTGCAACGGTGATTGGACTTGACAGAAGAACCCAATTAAAGGGCATCACCATGTCATCTCCAGATATTAGAGCAGGTGTTGCATTGCTGATTGCAGCAATGAGTGCGAAAGGAAAGAGCACCATCAAGAACATTGAACAAATTGACCGTGGATACGAGAAAATAGAAGAACGTTTGAACCCGCTAGGAGCTCAAATTACCCGATTCGACTAAGACTCTACCTCAATAAGGTACTGATTCCAAAATAGAAATTCACACCCTGCAGTTTTGAGGGATTGATTGATTTTATGATGTTATCTGTTCCCAAAAAAACAGGTCCAAGCCTCATAAATCCTCCAAAACCAAAACTTCTGTAGTTATTATACAAGGAAATTGGCGTTGAAAACTCAAACCAAGCGTGCTCAAAACGAGGAACAACTACCAATGAACTATTGGATTGAATCTGATAAGGATTGTTTAGGTCAATGGCTTGTGTAAGTTGAGCCGCTACATTGAACATAGAAACAACTTGGTAATCAAATTGCAGTTGTAAAGTGGTTGGCAAAATGATTTTTACTTCTTCAGGTTGATTGATGTACGCACCATCTTGTATGGCCTTTTCTTTTGTATATTCTAATACACCATTTACACCTTTAGACGCAGCCAGAATGAACTCAGGGGTTTGAATGGGAATGCTGAAGTTTTTACTTCCGTCAATGATAAAACCTTGATTTTTATTGGAGTAACCAATTCGGCCTAAGTCTAAAAGCGCCGCAGCAATTTTCATTCGGTAATCTTTCACCTTAGAACGATCTTTCTTGGTTTGGGTCATATTTTCTCCCAATAGAAGTGTCACTCCAAGATCAAATCCGTAGCCTACTCCAGAAATGTCATTGAATCGAGGCAGACTGCCTGCCAAAACCCCACCTGATAATTGTTGAAACAGATTGTTCTCAGTGTAGGAAACTTGCATTTGTCCACCACTAATACCAATACTATCAATTCCTTTCACATTCAATAAAACACCCGAATTCTGAAGTTTGAAATTCCCATTCCCCAAAATCAATTTCAGGTTGGTTCCAATGCCTAATTTAACCTTCGAATTATCAATAACACGAATGGCCAAAAGTCCTGAATATTCTTGATACGCGTTTACAAAAACACTGAACTTCTGGGCGGAAATTTGATTGATGTTATTGATGGATTGTGAATCAATAAGGTTTTTCGCCCAACCAATCATTTCAGGGGTTATACCATCAAGATTTGCGGTGTACTTTGTTCTAATGCCTAGTCCCCATATCAATCGACCATAATGATTAGCATAAGATGGACCTCTATATTCTAAATTTAGATTTGCATTGATATTCTCACCGTTTCTATCTTCTTTAAGCCATGAACTCTGCCAATCAATACCACCATCTGCTTTTTTATATTGTTGGGGCACTTTTCCTCTGATTAGTTGCCATGCTGTAAAGGGTGTTTCAAGAGATACATAGTTATTTTCAGCAGAAAACCCAATGGTTGAAATATTGGCACTCCGTTGGTAATCCATCATGGTAATGAGCGACGGATTGGTAACTGCCGTATGAATTCCGGCATAATTGCTATTCTGCAGTCCGAAGAAACTTTGGGCGGAAACCGTTTGTGTGAAAAGGAATACACCAATCTTTAATGCAGATACTAATTTGAATTGCATAAACAAAGGTATAAAAAAAGGGCCTCCCGTTTGGGAGGCCCTTTTTAAGTGTCTATTAAATAATGCGATTATTGAACCACGAATTTAGTAGCTTCTACCGCGTTATCAGTTTGAACTGACAACGTGTAGATACCTTTGCTCAAACCTTCAGTTGAAATCACCATTTCATTCAGCCCTTTTTGGAATGCGCCTGAAGGCAATGTCTTAACTGTTCTTCCGTTGATATCCATTACAACTGCACTTACGTTAGCAGTTTTTGTCAAGTTAAACACGGCTGCAACTTGATTACCAGTAGCAGGATTAGGATATACTTTCACCGCAGAAAGGTCTTTAGCCAATTCACGTGCTGATAGATTCTCAACGGTAATGTTGAAATCAACATCAAACATAGATGTAGTGTTGTAAGCGGTAGTTGGCAAGTAAGATTTCCAACCGTTGAAAGTTTGACCATCAACCAAGAAACCAGGCGTCCAGAAAGTGTTGTTCAATCTGTAAATTGAGAAAATATCTTGAGCATGATCTGTCCAATACAAGAAACGAACACCTAATCCGTTTGTAGTACGTTTGAAGTTAGGATTGGTCCAGTTTACAAATGTGTCTTTTAACTGAGCTTTCTTCATCGGTTTGAAAAACACGCTCATTGCCACTACGTTAGCCTGAACCTGAGTACCGTTGGTAGAAAGTGATTTAAAATCAGGAGGAACAGTTCCTACGGTACGACCAAAAAGGCGACCTTCTTGATAATTTACTGAATCACCATAAGCGTTATTCAATAAAATAGTATCTGTATAAAGAGCCGTTGAATTCAAACGAGTCTTTGCTTTGTAACCATCTACATTGGGAGCAGTGTTCAAATTATTTCCACCGCGATTAAACTGTCTCAAAGAAATTCCTGAGAAATCAAAATACTGAACAAAAACAGTATCGATAACTTCTTGATTTCCACTACCTAAATCAATTGAATCAACGTTACGTACATAATATTGTACCCAACGAATAGTATCAACTGTGTAAGGATTGAAACGTGCCAATACAGTTTTTCCGATATCGATAAATGCAGAATCTTTAGGGTCAAATGAAGTTCCAACTACGTGTATTCCATTGTGTTGAGCTGTAGAACCGCCGTTACCATCATCATAAACGGTTAATGCGTTAGAATCTGCAGAAATCCAACGGATGTAAGACTCAGGAGCACCCAACATCATACTTTCGCCGTATGCTTCCGCAAAATTGTAAATATCTTGAAGAGTTTCAGCGCGCTTAGACATTTGGTTTTTCGCATTAGGACCCACGTAAATGGTTTGCTTGTTGCTTACACCTTGATTTTTGTCTTGCTCATAGATTTTATGGTTGATTGGTGCTTGAGCGTTCAAACTCAAAAAACCAATGGCTCCAAATCCAAACAAAAGTAATTTTTTCATCTATCTTAGGTTATTTTAGTTTAATAATTACAAATATAACAAAAAGGATTGAAAAAGAGTTTAAATATCGCCTTGAATGGGGCGCAATAAAACCTCTTCCATCTGAGTATCTTCATTGATTTGGTAAGCAACCGAAAGTACTTTAGCTACAGAATCAGCCGACATAAACCTTTCCTTGGGTAGATCAACACCGGCCCAAGAGTCTGTTAAAGTGGCTCCAGGCAAAAGACTGGTTACTCTAATTCCGTAAGGCCTGCCCTCTTCTCGCAATGACTTTGAAAATCCCAAAAGAGCGTGCTTTGTAACAGCATAAGTACCACCCGCTGAGTAAGATACAATACTCGCAATACTGCACATGTTAAATACATGCGCTCTTGAAGTGGCTTTTAAGTTTGACCACAAACCTCTAGTCAAATGGTATGCTGAACTTACGTTTAACTCCCATTCTTTTTCCCATTGCCCAGATGGCTCATCCATCATAGCTCCAGGTAAAAATGCACCTACGTTATTTACGAGTATTTGTAATTGAGGATATAAACTCGCTAGATTCTGTGACAAAGAAATTACCTCGGTAGGAGATGACATGTCACACAAACTTGACTGAGCATGATCAACACCCAACTGTGCCACAGCCTGTTTTAAGTTTTCAGGGTTTGAACCAATGATATGAACAAAGAAACCATCATGAATGAGTTGTTGCGCAATGGCGAAACCTATTCCACGGCTACCGCCAGATATAATTGCAACGGACTTCATTCAATTAATCTTCGTCATCGTCAGGCTCTGGAGCATCTTTTTGGTTGTCGTCATCTTCTTCATCGTCTGACTCAACCTCAATATCATCTCCACCTTTCGAAATAGGACGAATCATTTCGTCTAAATCTTCATCAGAAAGCACTTCTTTGGCGCGGGCACTTAATTTCACTAAGTACACCTTATCGTCAGTTTCTAGTCTAACCGATGTAACAATTTCCCCTTTTGAGTTAGGGAAACGGATGGTATGTCCCACTATTCCATTAGGATAGGTTTCATTGAAAAGCTCAGTCAACTCGGGAGTGAGCTTTGCATAGTCGATAGCAACTTTCGGCTTGTCCATGAATGTGTAATTCGTCCGCTAAATTAGGATAGGAAATCCGTGCGAATTACGGGAGTTTATTCACATTTTAGCCACTTTTTTAACCATTCATGCTCACCAAGAACTCTAAATTGTCTTGTGTATTGGTCATGTACTTCAAAAATGTGTTCATTGCCTCTTCAGGATTCATATCTGCGAGGTGATTTCTTAGCACCCACATGCGTTGAAGTGTGGTTTTATCGATCAACAAATCTTCTCTTCTTGTACTTGATGCCATGATATCGATAGATGGGAAGATTCGCTTGTTTGCCAATCTGCGATCTAATTGCAATTCCATGTTACCGGTTCCTTTGAATTCCTCGAAAATAACCTCATCCATCTTTGAACCTGTATCTGTCAATGCTGTTGCAATGATGGTAAGTGAGCCTCCATTTTCAATGTTTCTAGCAGCACCAAAAAATCTCTTTGGTTTATGTAAGGCATTCGCATCCACACCACCCGATAGAATCTTACCTGATGCGGGTTGAACCGTATTGAAAGCCCTTGCTAAACGTGTGATCGAATCTAAAAGAATAACTACATCATGTCCGCATTCAACCAATCTTTTGGCTTTTTCAAGAACCATATTGGTCAATTTAACGTGTTTATCTGCTGGCTCGTCAAAAGTACTTGCTACAACTTCCGCACGAACACTTCTCGCCATATCGGTAACCTCTTCTGGACGTTCATCGATGAGAAGTATCATCATGTAAACCTCTGGATGGTTTTTAGCAATCGCGTTAGCAATACCTTTTAATATCCAAGTTTTACCTGTTTTGGGCTGCGCAACAATTAGTCCACGCTGACCTTTACCTATAGGTGAAACCAAATCAATGATTCGATTGGGATAATTGCGAGGGTCGTCGCACAAGTTCAATTTTTCTTGTGGGAATAAAGGTGTCAAATGCTCAAATGCCACACGATCGCGAACTTCTTCGGGCGTTTTACCATTTACAGATTCAATTTTGACCAAACAGAAATACTTTTCGTTGTCTTTTGGAGGACGAATGCTTCCTTTGACAGTATCACCCACTTTCAAACCGTTCTGTTTGATCATGTAACTAGGCACATATACATCATCGGGCGATGCTTGGTAGTTGTAATCTGGAGATCTTAAAAATCCATAACCATCTGGAACGGTTTCAAGAACACCTTGAGTAATCACGGCTCCCTCCATTTCCATGAAGGCGTTGAAAAGCTCTTTTCTGCGCTTTTCTTCTTCACTCATGACTGGTGCTTCAGGTTTAACCGGTTTTTCAGGTCTATCAGTAGACTCTGATTTTGGCTGTAACTCAGGCTTTGGTTGATTTTCTGCTCTAGGCTGATTTTCTGTTCGAGGCTGATTTTCTGGTTTAGGACCTACTGGTTTTTCAGGTCTATTAAACCTTTGGGACTTTTCTAAATTTGGTGTTTCAGCAGTTTCAGATGCGGTCGGTTTTTCACCCTTATCATCGCGCTTTTTGAAGCGCTCTCTGTGGTTTCTTTCTCTCCTATCTAAGTTAGAATCTAAGTTAGAATTGGGAGCAACCTTCAATTCTGAAGTCTCCAAAACCACTTCTGCTTCAGCCTTAGGATCAGCAGCAGTTTTCAATGCTTTTGCTACTTCTTCTTGGGCTTCTTCTTCTGTTTTTCTGCGTCTCTTGGGACGTTTACCTTCTGTTGAATCAACAGGTTCTGCAGATATTTCAGGATTGGGAGTTGTAATCACATTCAAAGTTTCAACGGGAGCTTCGTTAGAAGCTTCATTTGCAGCCTTCGAAAGAAGTTCTATCAACTCATTCTTTTTTAATTTGTCGGCATTCGGAATATCCAATGCCCCTGCCAGAGTGCGCAAATCTGCAACACCCATTTTAGCAAAATCGGGAGATTTTGTCATATAAAATTGCTATAAACGAACAATAAATTCAATGAAATAAGATTCTAGGAGAGTAGAGGATTCAGAGTCGATTCCTCTTTTCTTGTGATGCAATATTAAGTTAAATATCAGAGAAAACAAAAATTATGCCTCAATCATATTGTTCGAAGGCATATTGTTTACGATTGAAACCCAACAATTTGAGTCTTTCTCGAGCTTCTTTGCACATATCTTGCCAACCACAAACGTATATTCTAGCATCCGAATGATCTCTTAAAATAGATTCATAAATTTCATGAACATACCCAAAAGCACAATTTGTTGCCTTTTCCCTACTTAAAACCGGGTGGAAATGAAATCGCTCGTGTTCATTTTGAAGTGCTTCCCAATGTTCTCTATATAAAATATCTTGTTGAAAACGGTTTCCAAAAACCAAATGAACTTCTGAATGAGTGAATTCAAGCGAAGCGTCAATCATACTTCGAAAGGGAGCTACACCGGTTCCCGTTGCTATAAACACTATGGGTCCTGCATTTTCATCGTTTTTAAGGTTAAATGCCCCTTGTGCCTCTGAAATATGTAGATGATCTCCCACATTCCTCTGAAATAGCCACGGCGTTATTAACCCTTTTTCATTCAATACTATGCACAGCTCTAATTCACTTTGATTTGCATTTATCGAAGCAATGGAATAGCTCCTTTGATTGTCACCTTGAGGTAAATCTGGGTGTGTCAATACCACAAACTGTCCTGGGATAAAATCAAAATTTACTGTTTCTAAAAAAAATCGGCGCACCCGAGGAGATTCTTGAATGATTCTAGAAATGCGGTATTCCATGGGGCGAAAATATTCAATTTGACGTAACTTCGTTGAAATGCTTCAGAAATACTATGTATTAGTGGGTTTAGGCGGCTTCTTGGGTAGTATTGTTCGAGGTTTTGCCGCAAAATTCATCCCTTTTAACGCACATTCTTTTTCATGGGCTACCTTTTCCTTAAATATGCTCGGAAGTTTATTTATGGGAATCATCTTACTTAACCCAAATGAAAACATCAAAGCTTTTTGGTCTATTGGTTTTCTCGGTGGACTCACTACGTTTTCTGGATTAGCATTGGAGTTATTGAATTATTTCAATTCAAAACAATACGCCCTCATGGCCGTTTATGGCATTAGCTCACTCATTATAGGATTTGCACTGATATGGTTAGGTCAAAAATTAGCTTCCTTTTAGTTTTTCTGGGGATATTCACCTCTCTCCAGGCAACAAGAATTCTCATCCCCATGGATGAATCCCAAAAAAATCACCTAAAATCTTATGGCATCGCGTTTTGGATTCTCGACAAGCAAAAATCTGAGGTGTTGTGGCTGCTGAATTACCGCGGAGGTAGCTTCATGACCAATTACAATGCTGACGCGGAACGTGAATGTAAAACCAGAGGCGTCTCTTTTGAAGTTATTTCGGAATCGGAAGCAAATTCCATTGAAACCAGCATCTCAAATCCAGAAGTCAATATGAATATGTTGAAGCTTCTGAATGCTCCTAAAATTGCCGTTTATTCACCAAAATCCAAACAACCTTGGGATGACGCCGTCACCTTGGTTCTTACTTACGCCGAAATACCATACACGGTCATTTTTGATGACGAAGTTCTAGAAAATAAGCTACCCGAATACGATTGGCTCCACCTGCACCACGAAGATTTTACGGGACAATACGGCAAATTTTGGGCCTCCTACTCTACCGCGCCTTGGTATATTTCTCAAGTTCAAGAGGCAGAGAGCATGGCCCGAAAACACGGGTACAAAACCGTCAGAGAATTAAAAAAAGCAGTCACTTTGAAAATACGAGATTTCTGTCTCGGTGGAGGTTTCCTTTTTGCCATGTGCAGCGCAACTGACACCTACGACATTGCGTTGGCAGCACAAAATACAGACGTCTGCGAGAGCATGTTTGACGGTGACCCTGCAGATCCACAGGCCCAGCAAAAACTCAATTACGACCAATGCTTCGCTTTCAAAAATTTCACCTTAGAAACCAGTCCATACGTTTACGAATATTCCAACATTGACGTAAATCCCAACACTCGGAACGTTACCGAAGAAACAGATTTATTTACCCTTTTTGATTATTCAGCCAAATGGGACTTAATTCCGAGCATACTTTGTCAAAATCATACAAAAACCGTTCGGGGATTTATGGGACAAACCACTGCATTCAAGAGAGATCTCATCAAAAGTGACGTGTTAGTCATGGGTGAAAATGCCTTATTAAATGAAGCCAGATACATTCATGGTGAAATGGGTAAAGGAACTTGGACTTTTTTCGGGGGACACGACCCCGAGGACTATCAGCACCACGTTGGAGAACCTCCTACTGACCTCAATTTGCACCCCAACAGTCCGGGATTCAGATTGATCCTCAACAATATTTTATTCCCGTCGGCTCAAAAATCTAAGCAAAAAACTTAATTGGACTTCCTCAAGAAACACTCCTTTTTAGCATTCCTCTTACTGTTAGGAGCTGCCGTCCGTTTTTATGGATTGTTTGACATTCCCATGGATTCTGATGAATTGGGAGCATTGTTTCGGGCAGAAAATACCCAAAGTTCGTTCTCCAAACATTTGTCAGATGGCGTTGCCATTGATGGACATCCTGCGGGAGTTCAAACCCTTTTGTGGTTCTTATTCAAGGCATTTGGTTTCGATGAATGGAAATACAAACTCCTATGGGGTGCCTTCTCTGTATTGAATTTGGTTTTATTTTTTCGGTTTGCAAAACAAACCAGCCTTCAAACGGCTCAATTTTCTAGCTTATTACTCGCTTTTCTATATCTCCCCGTCAGCATGTCGGTATGGGTACGCCCCTATGAACTTGGGTTTACAGCTTTGTTATTGTTCTTGAACTATCGCAAACACTCAAACCCTTGGTTTGTCGGATTTTTACTCAGTTTGACGCTTTATTCACATTATTTCAGTTTTTTAGCAGCAGTGGTGTTTTGGATGGTTGATGAAGAACTAAAACTCAAACGAAACACCCTCATAATTGCTCTCACGACTTTATTGTTAGCGATTCCACAATGGGGTATTTTAAAACATCAGTTGAGCGAAGGCGGTTTAAGTTGGCTTGGCAAGCCCCAAACTAGGTGGTTTATTGATCACGTTTATTACATTTTCAATCAATCAAATCTAATTACCCTATTTGTGCTCTCTTGCACCGCTATTGTCATCATTAAACGCACCACTTTGGGTACTGAATCTGGTAAAATGTTGCTCACTTGGGCATTGATTCTATTGATTGGTTGGACGTATTCGGTGTGGTTCAAACCTGTATTGCAACATCATGTGGTCTATTTTGCCCTGCCCTTTTTCCTGATATTTCTGGGAAATTATTCACTATCGATTCTTCCTTCTTGGGGACGTTTCCCGCTCTTCGCTCTCTTATTGATAAGTTTAACATCAGAGACCAACTATCACCGGCGAAGAACCCAAAATAAATATGCATCCCCCATTAAATTCATCTCAGAAGACCCGAAATTAAGATATCTAGCCATCGTGGCAGACGGTCCAAATGACTTAATAAATTATCAATCCCACAAGCGAAATTTGACCTATATCGATTTCGAATCCCTCGAAAAAAAGTCCCCCGAAAAAATCAACGACACGTTCATTTTCATCAGCAATTCTGGAAGTCCTGATTGGATGTTGCCCTGGCTGGAAACGCGCTATAAAAGAGTCTATCTCTTCCAAAGTCAGTCGCATTCGGGCATCTCTTCCAGTTGGTTCACCGTGGGTGGCCGAATGGATGCCTTCACTTTTAACCAACCGCCTATGGGTGATGCCAGTTTAACTCTTCGCAACGACTCCAACGTTTTCGTAGAATTGAAAAATTTAAACCTAAACCTTCAGCAAAACGATTGGATTTATTTTGTCATTGAGCCTCCAACATCTGATACTTTTGAATTCATCACTGCCCTTTTTGAGCCAGGTTTTAACAAGGCCTTGAACCAAATTGATTACCGTTATTCAATCGTACCTGGTTTTCGAAAACCAATGGTTCATACCCTGAAATTGGAAGACATTCCCAACAGCAGCATACAAAGTGTTCTACGATATAATCTTAAGTCAAACAAGCCAACCCGTGCGTCTGTAAAATTGAAAACCATGGGCGGAAATCCATGGCAATACGATTTTCCTCGAGACCAGATTCTTACTTTTTAAACGCTTTTGGTTTAACCACTGTAAATACCCTAGAAAGATTAAAACCGAACCTAATTCCGCCGGTTTTCCAAGGGTCAGTGGTGTTAGAAATGAATTGTACTTCGTTTAATCCTGGGCTATTGGTCAGATGAAATTGGAAGACGTGGCCACCAGTTTCAACATCCATTCCTACAGAGAAGCTGTTTACGAGGGTTCCCTTATTTGTTAAAACTGGAATATATTCTAAGTTGATGCTGCTTCGCGGACTGATTTTATGTCTAAGGCCCACTCCAAGTGCAATTTGAGAAACAGCCGGAATCTCTAAAGAGGGCATTGTTGGTGGATTTTTGGCATTATACAACCAAGTTGGAACAATTTCTAAAGTGAAATCCTCATCAAACTTTCGAGCTACAATCAACTGAGCAAAATACGCGCTTCGTTCTTGGTTGTTGAGATCATTGAATTTACTGCCTGACAAATACTGTGTTCCAACCACTGCCAGAACTGAAACGGGCATAGAATTGGTGGAATTTTGATGAAGCAGTCTTTGTTTTACAAAAAAATCAAGGTTTTTAAGTCCATTGACATTTGACCTCCCCGCCGAAATCATGGTAGAGCGGGTAATTCCATATTCAAATCCAAACCGAACGGTTGATTGGTCTAATCCAAAAGCTTCGTAAGGACCAGCATTTGTGGGACCAAAACGGTGCATCATCTTAAAATCGAGCACCCCTTTATCGGTTACTTCTGTACTTTGAAGATTGATTACTTTGGTGGTTTTAAAGGCATAATTCACTTTGGTAGCCACCGGTTTTTCCTCACCCAACAAATCGAAGTCATCATCTTGGGCTGATAATTGAACTGTAAATAGAATGCTGGTTAGAGCAATCATCATATTGAATTTTCCTACCATCTTCTGATTAAATTAAAACCCAAACAAAATTGATTCATAGACGTTGAAGGTGGATTTTGGGTTAAAAATCCCGACTCATAAAGCGCCCTTGAATTGGTTAAATTGATTTGAAAGGTATGCTTAGGCGTAAAATACTCAAACCCGAACCCCAAAGTAGGATTGCTTTTGGACGGAGTATTTACGATTCCATTCACCAAGGTAGAACCTTCAAAAGTCAGCGCCATTTTGGGAGAGAGTGTTCTTCTGATATAAGCGTTTATATAAGGGATATCGTTTGACTGATTGTTTAGATCAACCAAATTAAAATGCACCAGAGTAGGCGCAACACCAATCACCAATTTTTCTCCAAATTGTTGGGAGAAAATCAACTGGTGGGTATAGGCCAAACGGTGTGAGAAAAAGAAGGGTGATACTCCCCAATCGCTGGTTTTTCTGCCATCAATGTCTGTATTGGCCAAGTAGGTTAAATTGAATTTGGTTCTTGGACTGCCAATCATTCTCCATTTAAAATAGGAGTTGAACATTTTACCGCGTGAACTTCGCCCGGCTCCGATGGTGATTCTATTCCCAAGAGCCCAGTCAAATCCTAATCGAACAGAATTAAAATTATCCAATCCATAGAGATTCTCTGCGCCTTCGTTCAATTCACCAAATCTATGTTGAATGACAAATTCAAAGGTGCCTTTGGGAAGAGTTGAAGAGGTATGTCCTGTAATGAGCCTAAGGGATTTAGAATTGCTCGGGGCATCGGTTAATGGTACATTGTAATTGGGTTTTTCCTTCTTGGGTTTTTCTGTAATTTCTTGCGTTTTGGCCGTATTTGGTTGAAAAAACCCAGTTATGATTGCCAATTTTAGGGCAATGATTTTCCACAGAGAAATAGCGGTCATGGTTTCATTCCTTGGTTCACCCAAGCCTCCATTGAATTGATGTTGCAATTGCTCCATTTATTTCCACCCTTGGGCATGTTAGACGCAGTACCATCCCATTTTACTGAACCCAGTAAGCGCATTTTGTTAGAGCTCATGTAGGTTTTGACGGAAGTATAATCGTACAATTGAATGCCTGCAGAAGCACTTGCACCGGAATGACATCCAGCGCAATCGCGTTGTATGATGGGTGAAATAGTTGAAGCGTAATTGGCGCTGGTGGTGTCGCATTTGGTAACACCGTAAAGACTTTCAGACTTATCATAATAGCATGAACTCAGAACAGCAACCATAGCAATTGCAGTTGCCGAAATCAATTTTGTTGAGCTCCGTTTTCTACCCATTTTCTAATTTGATTAATTTCACAGTCTGACAATCCTGCACCTGAAGGTGGCATTTTTTTATATCCGTTTGTACCTTTAATGCTGTTCAAAAACGCCCCTGATTTTGCAATGTCACGTGCCCCCTGATAAGAGCTTAATTCTACACCACCGCTTGCTCCAGGGTATTGGTGGCATCCTACACAGTTTTTAGTAATCAAAGGCGATACGGCCCCTGAAAAAGTAAAAACCGATGAATCACAATTGCTGCTACAATTGACTCCATTGGGTGCACCAGCAGCAATCCATGTTTTGATCATGGCTTTTTGCTCGGGAGTCAACGGATTCTTAGGTGGCATTTCATTTTCGTCTATGACTTCCCAAATTTCTGAATTTTCAGGCCTTCCAGAGCGAATACCCTTGTCCATTATTGTTGCATAATTGGTTAAAATATAATCATCCGCAGCCGTGCCTGCATCGTGGCAACCACTCATAGCACAATTAGAAACAAATATGGGTAAAATATCGCGCTCGAAACAAATATCAGCGGCATTAACCGTTGGAAGAACTTCATGTTGACATGAGCCCACAAATAAGCCTGCCGCCGCAATGACCGCCCCAAAATAAACAAATTTCATTGCTTTAATTATTTAGAAAGAGAACAACTTACAGAAATCTTAATGGTATCAGAAATCTGATTTACGTTGTTTTTAGGGATTTTCACTCCGTATTCAGCACAGGAAATAGCGAAATTCGATTTCAAGGTTACCTGATCGCCATCTACCACAATTTTACCAGGAATGACAACATCTTTGGTTACACCATGAATTTCCAAAGTCCCTTTAACGGATACAGAGTATGTTCCACTTTTAGTTAAATTAAACGACTTCAAATCTTCGATTTGCCCTTTGAAAACACCATTCGGAAATGTTGCTGATTCCATGTAATTCTCTTGGAAATGCGTTTGCATCAGTTTCTTTTCAAAATCAAATGAATTTACAGGTGCCTTAAACTGCACTTTTCCTTGCGAAGAAATAGCGGCCGTTACTTGATTATTTACAGCAGAAAACTTTTCAAATTCAGTTTCACTGACAAAAGTTATGTTGCCAGAAGAAGTTTTGTAAACGGTGGCTTGAGAGAATAAAGTGCCCACTGTAAAAAGTGTAGCCATCAAGAATACTGCAATGTATTTTTTCATATTATTAATTATTTTTAAGTTGACAATGTTTTAAGGTGAACAAAACTTCGCTGATTAAATCATCTTCTTCGGGTTTAGACACTCCGTTGCACTCGCAAACCACAGTTACATCTTGACCAGGGGCAAGTTGCTGTACCTCCTTTGATGTTTTATTGAATAGTGCTCCTACTATCACTTCTTCTTGGCCACTTTCCAGTTTAACGTTTGTACTATTTTGTGCCTCCAGTTCATTAACTGATGCCACCTTACCCGTAATTTCGATGATTTGTCCAACATACTTTTTATTGAAACTGCTGTCTGAGGTTTCCAAACCTTCTTTTACCCAATCAGATACGGTTACTTTGAAATTAGCTTCGTCTTCAACAACACCCGAATTTGATTCTGTTGCCATAAAAAAAACAACTGCAACTGACACTAAAATTACCGTTAAGGTTAACATAATAAGATTTTTTCGATTGGCTAACTTCATAGAATGTTTAAATTTGAATAGATGTTAAAACAAAGGTATAACAATTCAAAAACGTTTATCCCCCAAAAAATCGTTCATTTTTCAATTATTTTCTTGGGACTAAGTCCTCAAAACTTGAGTTCTCAAGCCACAATTCATACAGCTACAAAGATTTACGTTTGCGATACCGCTATGTCTACCGTAGAGTGTTTTGTTGAGGAGGACGGTTGGATTCGTTTTACAGGTTCAACAAGTGAAGCGCAATCAAAATATCCAACAGCAAAAATCACCAAACACAATGGTTATTTATATCCTGGATTGATTGATGCACATTGTCATTTTTTAGCTTATTGCAGAGGCACCAAAGAAGTCAATGTTTTTGGCACTAAAAGTATAGATGAAGTATATAAAAAGGTTCAGAAATTCAAAACTAAACGCGCTTGGATTGTAGGCCGAGGTTGGGATCAAAACGACTGGAGCAAAAAATCGTTTCCATCAGCAGAAGACTTGAAAGGTGCATCAAAAAAACCCGTTTGCTTATCGAGAGTCGATGGTCATGCCGTTTGGGTAAATGACATTGCTCTGAAAACATTGAATTTGAATTGGGACACTACCATCGCCGGTGGTGAAATCATTAAAGATGCGAACGGAAAACCAACCGGTATATTCGTAGATAATGCATCTGATTGGATTCGAAAATTCATACCTCCCATGGATGAAAAAGAATTGACCAAAGCCGTGGTGAAACAATCAAAAAACATCTATAAATACGGACTTACTACCCTAGACGAAGCCGGCTTGGAACTCAACGAGATGTACTTTTTAGAGAAACTGCAAAAGGACCAAAAAATTCACATGCGGTTTTGTGCAATGCTCTCTGGCAATGATGATAATCTTATGAAAGTTGGCACTAACCAAGTTCCCAACAACTATTTCATGCATTGCGAAAGCATGAAAATTTATTTAGACGGTGCATTAGGTTCGAAAGGCGCCTTGTTAAAAACAGATTATTGTGATAGAAATGGGTACCATGGACTTCAACTCATGGGCTATGGCCAATTCAGTTATTACACTCAATACTTATTGCAAAAAAACTTCCAAGTGTGTGTTCATGCTATTGGAGACTCAGCCAATAAATTGGTCATCAACAATTTCAAGCAAACCATACCTGAGGGATTTGACGCTCGTTGGCGCATTGAACATGCACAAATTGTAGATCCTCGAGATCAAAAACAATTATCTAGTTGGGGTATCATACCCAGTATACAGCCCACACACGCCACTTCAGATGCACCTTGGGCCATGTCAAGGCTTTGTATTGACTCTAATCAACGAATTGGTTTTACTCAGTTTTATAATCCTCAATCGGGTGCATATGCGTACAAAGATTTATTGAAAAGTGCAGGTGTAGTGGCTATTGGTACTGATTTTCCTGTGGAGGACATCAATCCATTTGCTTCCTTTTATTCTGCTACGCAGAGGATGGACATTGCTGGAAATTTAAAAACGCCCTTTTTGCCTAAACAAGCCTTGAGTCGAAAGGAAACATTGTTAGGCATGACGCTTTGGGCCGCTTATTCAAATAGAGAAGATGAATGGAAAGGTAGTATTCAGAGCAATAAAGTGGCTGATTTTATTGTCCTCAATAAAGACATTTTGGAATGTTCATCCGAAGAATTGAAACAAATTTATGTAAAACGGACTTTTATCGACGGAAAACGCATGAAAATCAGTCGATTTTAAAGAAATTTGAATTTATGAAACCCCACCTTCCTCTTTGGGTCGCAATTTGCGGAACTTTTCTCCTATCGTGCGGTGAAAAATATGAATCAGCGAACGCAGAAAGAAAGAACATTGTACACTCTGTCTATGCCAGCGGCAAGGTAAAGGCCCTAAATCAATATGAGGTCAGACCTCTATCGACAGGAAGATTCTTAGGATATACAGTTAAAGAAGGAGAAACCGTCAAAGTGGGCCAAGAAATTGGTAAAATCAGCACAAATATTCAACTGAACAACATTGAGCTTGCGGAAATGCAAAGTCAGCAAGCTGAACTTCCAGAATATGATTTGATGCAATTGCGAAATCAAATTTTGTTAGCAAGAAAAACGCTGGAACAAGATTCTATTGATTATGAGAGGCAAAACAAACTTTTTTCGGAGGGAATTGGTAGCAAAAATCAGTTAGAATTGAGGAAGCTGAAATTGGAAGCGTCAAAAAGTCAGTTGACTATATTAACATCCAAAAGATTGCAACTTCAAAAACAAAAACGGTATAGTCAAAAAATTGCTGAATTGAATGAAAGTAATGCCAACGAAAACTTAAAGTTCTTTAAAATTAGCAGTGAAATTGAAGGGCAATTATTTTCTTTGCCTCTAAAAAAAGGCGATTTAGTTGGTCCACAACAAATAGCGGCTGTTGTTGGTTCTGGAAAATCCTTTTTTATAGAATTGGAAATTGACGAGGTAGATCTTGATAAAATTAAACTTGGTCAAGAAGTTTGGATAAAGATGGATGCATTTTCCAAGAGTTTCAATGCCAAAATCTCAAAAATCACTCCTGCCATTGATGTTAAAACTCAGTCGTTTAAAGCAGAGGCTGTTTTCACAGAAAATATTCCCTTTTTAGTTCCTGGGTTAACCGCTGAAGCCAATATTGTTATTGAAACCAAAAATAATGCTTTGGTAATTCCCCAAAAGTTTCTAAAAGAAAACAATCAAGTTGAAACATCGGAGGGATTAAAAACCATTTCAACAGGGTTAAAGAGCGAATTGTTTATTGAAGTTTTGGACGGTTTAAAGGACGGTGAAACCGTTTTACTTCCACTGAAAAAGAAAAAATAACCATGAACAATTCGGTCTTGGTGAAAATAGCTCGCACCCATTTGGTGGAGCGTAAAAAGCAATCAATCATTGCCGCACTTGGGGTAACTTTTGGCATTGGCACCTATATCATTCTTATGAGTTTCATGACCGGTCTGAATGGATTGTTAGACGGATTAATTCTCAATAGAACTCCGCATATCAGAATTTACAACGAAGTAGAGGCGAGTAAAGTTCAACCCATTGAAATGGCAGACCCATTCAAAGACTCAAATTTTGTTCATGTGGTTGAAAATATTAAACCTCGGAGGTCTCAAGCAAGCATTCGTAACAACCAAGGAATAAGACTCGCACTTCAGAAAGACCCCCGTGTAAAGGGCATCACGCCCATAGTTTCGGCAAGAGTTTTTTACCAATCGGGTAGCGTACTTCTCAACGGAAACCTGATGGGGATAGATGCCATAGAACAAGAAAAACTCTTCAATTTCAATCAATACATTGTGGGAGGAAAACCCGAAGACCTGAATAATAGCAAAAATGGCATCATATTAGGAGCTGGAGTCGCTAAAAAATTACGCCTTAAAGTGGGTGATTATGTTCCAATGATTACTTCCACAGGTGAATCGATGAGATTGAAAATCGTGGCTTTTTTCCAAAGTGGACTGGCCGAAGTAGATAACACCCAGAGTTATGCCAACATCAAAACTGCTCAATTGGCTGCAAATGAAGGACCTTCTTATGCAACAGATTTATACATCAAACTAAAGAACATAGATGAAGCATTGCCCATGACGAGAGAAATTTCTGAAGCTTTTGGGGTTCATGCAGTTGACATAAATACCGCTAATGCTCAATTTGAGACAGGTACCAGCATCCGAAACCTAATAAGTTATGCTGTATCAATCACTTTATTGATTGTTGCTGGATTTGGGATTTACAACATTTTGAACATGTTGATATATGAAAAGATGAATGATATTGCCATTTTAAAGGCCATGGGCTTTTCAGGGGGAGATGTGAAACGCATCTTCATTTATCAGGCCTTATTAATTGGAATTATTGGCGGTGCTGTTGGACTTTTAATGGGTTATGGTGTGAGTGTTCTGATCAGCAAGGCTCCCTTTGAAACGGAGGCCTTACCCACTGTGAAAACATTTCCTGTTAATTTTGAATTGGCCTTTTACATAGGAGGTAGTCTTTTTGCCATCATTACCACTTTTTTTGCAGGATATCTACCTGCTAGAAAAGCCAGCAAGATAGACCCGGTTGAAATCATTCGAGGACAATAACATGAGTACGATTCTGGAAGTCAAAAACATCAACAAGTACTTTTACGACCCCGTAAAAGTTCAAGTATTAAATGGGGTTAATTTCTCTATGAATAAAGGAGAATTTGTATCCATTCAAGGCAAAAGTGGATGCGGAAAAAGTACTTTACTGTACTTGTTAAGTACTATGGACACTAATTACGAGGGTGAAATATGGCTAAAAGGGGAATTGCTCACAGGAAAATCATCTAATGAACTTGCTAAAATAAGAAATGAACATATTGGCTTTGTATTTCAATTTCACTATTTACTGCCTGAGTTTTCGGTGTTGGAAAACGTGATGATGCCTGCTTTAAAACTCGGCTTAAAATCAAAATCAGAAGTAGAACACATTGCATATGAAAAACTAAAAATGTTGGATATTGCTGATCAAGCCAAAAAGAGAGCCACTCAAATTTCTGGCGGACAAAAACAGCGAGTTGCCATAGCACGAGCATTGATCAATGACCCCAACATCATCATGGGAGATGAACCTACGGGTAATTTAGATTCTAAAAATGCCGATTTGGTTTTTGGGATTTTCAAAGATTTAACCTCTAGTTTAGGAATGTCAATGCTCATTGTTACGCATGATGACGACTTTGCGAAACGAAGCGACAGAGTTATTACCATGGCAGATGGTAGGATTGTGTCTGAGAGTTGAGAGTTGAGAGTTGAGAGTTGAGAGTTGAGAGTTGAGAGTTGAGAGGCTTGTCGTTAAATTAAATAATTTTATCGGTTGTAGTTGTGGGATTGTTTGAATTGGGTTATTTTTGCAGTCCTTAAAAATAAGGTCGGATGGCCGAGCGGCTAGGCACGGGTCTGCAAAACCCTTTACACCGGTTCGAATCCGGTTCCGACCTCACACTAAAACGCCTCAATTTATTGGGGCGTTTTTATTTTGAATAAATTTATTGAGCCATTTTAAATAAATCACCGCAACAACAACACCAGCCGTATCTACTAACCAGTCCCAGATATCGCAGGTTCTACCGAGGTTCATGGTGCCTTGTAGTACTTCAATAAGTCCGCCGTAGGCGGAAAAGAAAGCAACCGAAATCAAATTGTATAGGCCAGATGGATTCACTTTTTTCAAGAAGAGCCAAGTCCAAATGAACCAAAAACCAAAATGCACCCATTTATCTAAATGCAGGGAGGCGGCCCAAAGTGGGATAATTAAATCAGAATGACTGGTTGGTTTAAGAGTAGCCCAAGAAATAAAAAGTCCCCACAAAATTGCGGGGACCCATTTAAAAAAGTTGTGATTAGGATTAAGCACCTATAAGCGCTTTGTATTGATCAGCAGTCAATAAAGCGTCTGCATCAGCCGCATTTGACATTTTCACTTTAATCATCCAACCATCACCGTAAGGGTCAGAATTGATTGATTCGGGAGTACTATCTAAAGTCGCGTTTACTTCTAAAACTTCACCAGCAACAGGCATATATAGTTCGCTCACAGTTTTTACGGCTTCAACCGAACCGAAAACTTCTTCAGCACCTAAAGTCTCACCTTGTGTTGCAATATCAACGAAAACGATATCGCCCAACTCGCCTTGTGCAAACTCAGTGATTCCAATGGTAGCGTGATCACCTTCAACCAAGATCCACTCGTGGTCTTTGGTGTACTTTAAATTTTCAGGAAAATTCATATTAATTGTGTTTATTTATTCCAAATGATAGTTAATAGACTGCTTAGTTTCTCTTTCAAATCTTTTCGTTCCACTATGAAGTCAAGAAAACCATGTTCAACCAAAAATTCTGAACTTTGAAAGCCTTTAGGAAGGTCTTTTCCAATGGTTTCGCGAATAACGCGAGGACCAGCAAAACCAATTAGAGCTTCAGGTTCAGCAATGTTAAAGTCACCCAACATGGCATAAGAAGCAGTTACTCCACCGGTAGTAGGATTGGTCATCAGCGAAATATAGGGAATGCCTGCTTTGTTCAAGAGGGCTAGTTTTGCGCTGGTTTTTGCCATTTGCATCAAAGAAAAAGCGGCTTCCATCATACGCGCACCGCCTGATTTTGAGATCATCAAAAATGGAGTTTTATGGGCGATTGAGTAATCAATAGCACGTGCAATCTTTTCTCCTACAACAGAGCCCATAGATCCACCAATGAAGTTAAAATCCATGCAAGCAGCTGTAAAGGGTTGCCCATTCATTTTACCTGTTGCTGTTCTCACGGCATCTTTCAAGCCTGTTTTCTGTTGTGCAGATACAATTCTATCAGAGTATGGCGCCGAATCTACGAAATTCAAAGGGTCACCACTGCTTAGGTTTTCATTGAGCTCAATGAATTCGTTGTTATCAAACAAGATTTCAAAATACTCGTGAGAACCAATTCTTTCATGATAATTGCAAGACGAACAAACGTATTTATGATCAATCCAATCTTTGGTAGTATGAACAGCTTTACAGCGTTTACACTTTTCCCATAAACCATCGGGAGTAGGCTTCTTATCTATGGTCTTTGTAAGAATACCCGTGAGTGTACGCTGATACCATTTTGAGTCGTTTGAATCAAGTTCGTCGAACTCTTCAAATCCTGCAGACGACATATCTTTCAAAATTAAGCAATAGTTACTGATGAGTCAAGATACACATCTTGAACAGAGTTCAGCAATTGAACACCTTCTGTCAATGGTTTTTGGAATGCTTTTCTTCCTAAAATCAAACCAGAACCAGCAGCACGTTTGTTAACAACTGCGGTAAATACTGCCTCTTCAATATCTCCTTGGCCTTTTGCCTCTCCACCTGAATTGATTAAACCTGCGCGACCCATGTAACAATTTGCTACTTGATAACGAGTTAAATCAATTGGGTGATCTGAAGAAAGTTCAGAATATACTTTAGCGTGGGTCTTCCCGTGTTTGGTTGCGTTGTAACCGCCGTTATTGGTTGGTAACTTTTGTTTGATGATATCTGCTTGGATGGTAACACCCAGGTGGTTTGCTTGGCCCGTAAGGTCGGCAGAAGTATGAAAATCAACACCATCAACTTTAAAACCGTTGTTACGGGTGTAGCACCACAAGATGGTTGCCATACCCAAAGAATGTGCTTCTTCGAAGGCTTGAGCAACTTCCATGATTTGTCTAGAACTCTCAGGACTTCCAAAGTAAATTGTAGCACCCACTGCTGCTGCACCTAAGTTCCATGCATCGCGAACAGATCCGAACATAAATTGATCATATTTATTGGGGTAAGATAAAAATTCATTGTGATTGATTTTCACAATAAATGGAATCTTGTGGGCGTATTTTCTGGAATTCATAGCTAAAACACCATAAGTTGAAGCAACCGCGTTACAGCCACCTTCAATGGCAAGTTTGATGATATTTTCTGGATCAAAATATATAGGGTTGGGTGCAAATGAAGCCCCAGCGCTATGTTCTATTCCTTGGTCAACTGGAAGTATGCTCAAATAACCCGTATTAGCCAAACGTCCGTGCCCGTATAGTGATTGCAACGAACGCAATACTTGAGTTGAACGATTGGTTTGAGCAAAAATGCGATCAACGAAGTCAGCACCGGGTAAATGGATACTCTCTTTGCTGATGGTGTTGCACTTGTGATTCAAAAGATACTCTGCATCTTTTCCTAACAGTTGTTCGATGTTGGTGTTCGACATTCGTATTTCCTTTATTATGGGTTAAATTTGGAACAAAAATAACCATTTTTCTGATGATTGAAATTATTCAAGCGCGCACCGCCCAACAAATGACCGATATCTTTGAGATTCGACGTAAAGTTTTTGTGATTGAACAGTCGGTAGATCCCAAAGAAGAATATGACCAATTTGAAGAAAGCAGTCAACATTTTTTGGCTAAACACCAAGGAATTCCTGCTGGAACCTGCAGATTCAGAGAAACCGAGAATGGCATAAAACTTGAGCGATTCGCTGTTTTAAAGGAATACAGAGGCAAAGGCATTGGTGCAGAATTGGTGAAATCTTGTTTAGAAAAAACGGCCGAAATTTACCCTAACAAGCCAACGCTTTATCTACACGCCCAAACCCATGCAGAGTCGTTCTACGCTCAATTTGGATTTGTAAGAACGGGAGATTTATTTGTGGAAGCCGAAATAGAACATTATAAAATGGTGCTGGTTTAGGTCTGCTGTCGCCACATGGCGTAATACAGTCCCTTCAACTCTAAAAGATCTGAATGCTTGCCCACTTCAATTATTTTTCCTTTTTCGAGGACATAAATTCGATCTGCGTGCATGATGGTGCTCAATCGATGAGCAATCATCACGTTGATTCTATCTTTTTGGGATGAAATATCGCGAAGCGTTTCGGTTATTTCATTCTCCGTGATGGAATCTAAAGCGCTAGTAGCTTCATCAAAAATGAGCAGTTTCGGATTTCGGAGCAGTGCGCGTGCAATGGAAAGTCGCTGCTTTTCTCCGCCAGAAACTTTGATTCCACCCTCTCCTATTTGAGTATCTAATCCATTTTCGGCTCTTTGCAATAAATTCTGGGTGGCGGCGGCATTTAAAGCATTTAGAATATCTTGTTCTGATGCCTCTGGGGAAACAAATTGCAAATTTTCACGAATGGTACCTGAGAAAAGCTGACTTTCTTGAGATACCAGTCCTAATTGAGATCTGATTTCATTTCTATCTATGTCTGATACTGAATATCCATTAAAAACAATGTCGCCTTCTGTAGGTAAATACAAACCTACCAACAATTTAACCATGGTGCTTTTGCCGCTTCCGGATGGGCCTACAAAGGCAATGGTTTCGCCCTTGTGGAGAGAAAAATCAATATTATCCAGGGCATTTTGTTTGGCAGATTGATGCTTGAAACTGACGTTTTTAAATTCAATGGATTGAATATCGCCCATGATTTTAGGAGACGCAGGAACTGTTTCTTCGGGCATTTTAAGCAGCTGATCAAATCTATTCAACGAAACATCTGCTTCTCTGTAAGCTTGAATGAATGTACCTAGTTCTTGGAGCGGATTAAATATAAAAAAGGTGTAGAATAAAAACTGAATATACATTCCAGGTGTAATCTTGGCTTGAAAAACCATCCAACTGAGAAACAACAAGAGTACATTTCTCATTAGATTTACGGTGGTGCCCTGCACAAAACCTAGCGTTCTGATTTTTTTCACTTTTTGCAGTTCTAAACCCAAAATTTTAAGGGTATTGCTGCTTATTCTTCGCATTTCCTGATTGACTAGCCCTAAGCTTTTAACCAATTCAATATTCCTCAAACTTTCAGTGGTAGTGCCAGCGAGAGTGCTGGTTTCTTTCATGATAATTTTCTGAATAAATTTGATTTGTTTGCTCAAAAGAGAACTGCTCACTCCCACTACAAGCATGGCGCTTAAAAATACCGGTGCAATCAACCAATGCACTGAAAAAGAAGCGGCGAAGACAAAAACAATTCCTACTATGCTAGTATACAATAAATTAATAGCCAAAGAAATCAGACGTTCAGAATCGGTTCTTACCTTTTGGAGTATATTGAGTGTTTCACCGCTTCGGTGATCTTCGAAGGTGGCATATGGCAGTGCCAAAGTGTGTTTGATACCATCCGTAAAAATTCTAGCTCCCGCCTTCTGAATAGCAACATTCACAAAATAGTCTTGAAGATTTTTAGCAATTCTGCTAATCATCGCAACGCTTACTCCTATCCCTAGCCAACCTAAAACACCCATGATGAAATCATGTTGACTGTATTTCTGAAATTGATTCAGGTATTTATCAATGATGTTTCTGCCTACCCACGGGTCCATCATGGAAAAAACCTGTGATATGGTTGCGAGAAACAGAGCCCAGAAAATGAGCCTGCCTTGAGGCTTTAAATACTGTATGAGAATTTTCAATGTGTTATGATGTAGCGGAAACTATAAATTGGTTCAGTCTATCGAAATTGATGACTGGATTGTGATTTTCTTGGATATATTCAGTTGCATTTTTGCCCATTTGAATGGCTTTTAATCTGTCATTCAACAGCCCTATGATTTTGGCTGCAAATTCTTTGGGATTGTCGGCTAGTTCTAAATGCTTTCCGGATTCAACTTTGAGGCCTTGAGCACCAACATAAGTAGAAACGCAAGGAATTCCGTAATTCATTGCATCCAAAAGCTTCATTCTAATGCCAGAGCCTGCCAAAATGGGAACAATGCATATGCCGTGATGGATCATGAATTCTCGAGCGTCTTTGACTTCTCCGTGATTCATCACCCCTTGTTGAAAGTATCTCGGGTCGTTTTTCTGTAATCCTTTACCAGCTAAATGAAAGGTCAAGTCAGGGTGTTCAGAAAGAACCAGCGGCCAAACCTTTCTCAAAAACCACTCCACCCCTTGCTGGTTTGCATCCCATTCCATAGAACCCAAATGAAATAAACTTTGCGGTTGCAATTTCGACTTGCCATTGATCTGGATTTCTACCCCTGGAAGGTGCAGATGCACGGGTTTAGGACTTAATTCCTCGAAAACTGCTGCATCTGAAGGGGAAATAGCGATGGTTGCATTTACTTGATTCAACAATTCAATTTCCTCTTTTTTCAAACGTCTCACCTGGATGTTCAAGTAGGCACGCTTGACCCAAGACGATTCATTGTTGGCCAACCGTTGCCAAATTTGATGTTCGAGGTTGTGTGCTCTATATATTACAGGGAATTGACCGATAAGTACTTGTGAAAATGCAGAAGAATAAAACCCTTCAATGATGGCCAAGTCAAATTTTTCGGACGAAATCAATTCTTTTAATTGTGCTTGAGAATTCGGTTGAACGTATCTTTCTAAAAAGTAACTTTGGGATGTGAAAATATTTTTTAGTGCATCAAAAGGCTTAACTTCAGCATTCAACGGAACGGAAACCGTCTTGCAAAAAGAAAATTCACTCGCAATAGTTTCATCTGATACTTGATGTTTTACTGTATTGAAGGAAAAAAAGACCACATCATTTCCGGCAGCACTTAGAGAACGGAGCAACCTGTATGATGCGATAGCACCGCCATCGTGCAGGGGCCAGGGAAAACGATTTCCAACAACTAGAATCTTCATTTGGGCGCCTTTTTCGTAAATAACTTTTTGAATGAAAATCCGCCACCCACGGTAGACCTATCTCTTAGTGCTTGAAAAGTAATGACAACGGCTATAGGCAATAGTACCAGTGTACTCATCCACATGCCAAACCAAACGGGAAAAACTAACTCTTTACCCATTTTTTCGCCGGTAATATTTATGGCATAGAAAAGCACAAAAAGAAGTACTGAAATCACCAATGGAAGTCCAATTCCGCCTTTTTGAATGATGGCCCCAAGTGGAGCGGCAATGAGGAAAAGCATCATCAATAAAAAGGAATAAGAAAACTTCTTATGAAGCTCAGATTGATAGAGGGCAACATCTTTGTATTCATATTTTTGAGTTGCGGCATAACCATCTAAGGTACCTTTCATTCCGCGCGCAGTGGAAACGGCTAAAGACCTCATCGATGCCCATTGAGAAGAGTCAAAATTTTGATAAATATTGGGGTTTTTTAACTCAATATAGTTGTTAACGGAATTTTGAGGTTGATTTTGGACAGGCGAAGGGAACAACTTTCGGTAGTGCATCAATCTGCTCAAATATTGAGAATTGTCTTCCTTGTGCTTGTCCATTCTCATGTGAAATGAATCAATTTCAAGAAGCAGTTTTTTTACATTCAACAGTCTGTAATCACTTGCCATTCTTTCACGGTTAGAAAAAGTGAAATCAAGGCTCGATAAATCAATGACCATACTTTGTTTTTCGAAAAACATTTGGTTGAATGGCATGGTTTTTCGATAATCCTCGGCCGAGGTCATTTCTTCATAACGCACTCCTTTGTAAAGGGTTAGATTGAGAAAGCGCTTATCGGGCGACATGATCATTTTGCCGTGTTTGGCTCTAATCACGTTTAAGCGTTTACTGTCGTCTTGTTTGTATTCGTATATGAGGACGTCTTTAACGGTTTCGTTGTCTGCTTCCTTCTCTCCTACCCTTATGGCCACACCGTCAATTTGCTGATAAAACTGCCCAGGCTCTATGTTAAATGCTGGTTTTTTGGATCGAAGATCCAGCAGCATTGCTTTAAATTCTAGGTTGGCTTTGGGGATGATATAATTGAGGAAAAAGAAATTGGCAACAACCAAAACACACATGAAGATGAAAATGGGTCTCAGAATTCTGAGCAAAGAGATGCCATTACTTTTCATGGCAACAAGCTCAAAACTCTCAGATAAATTACCAAAGGTCATAAGAGCGGCAACCATTACCGTTAATGGCAACGCCATAGGAACCAAATCTGCCAATGAAAGTCCAATCAACTTTAACATCACACCGGTAGGAATGCCTTTCCCTACAAGTTCATCGATGTATTTCCAGAGGAATTGCATCAAGAATAAAAATAAGCTCAATACGAAAGTGACAATGAATGGCCCCACGTAAGATCGGAGCACCAGTTTGTCGATATTCTTGATACGCAACATGCGGCCGCAAAGATACGGTTCAGATTTTAGATCCCCACAAACACAAAGTCAGTAGGTATGACACCAGATTCAAAGGTGTGTTTCAATTGAAAGCTGGAGTTGTAAATAAATATTTTTCCCGCACTCACATAATCACGAGCATCGCCCAGATAAAATTCTCCTGTTTGAGGATGAATACCAAAGGCGTATAGATTTTTCGCTCCGGAAACGCTAAATGCTTTTTGTGTTTGTATTACAGCGGAAGATTCGCTTAAAACGGCACAATGAACTTCATTTTGGCTCAAAAACCACAGAGTATCTTTACTACCCCCCAAAGAAATGCGCTGAATGGGCTTATTCATGCGATGAACGGTAAATGAAAGGTCTTGTTTAACTTGTATCAAGCTAGATTCATTGCCCATTCTACATGCCACCCATAGTTGATTGAATTTATCAACTGCCATATAACTTGCACCACTGTCAATGGGCAGTAAACTTTGATTTCTATTCACAGGATCTATGATCAGGATGTTGCCATCTAAATTGGCCGCAACCACTTTTTGATTCCACTCTGCTATATGTTCGGTCCAACCTGAAAATTCGCCGACTTTATTGGGCAAAACTGGATAAGCATGTTTCAAAGATAAATTAGTAGCGTCTAACTCTCTGACTTGATTCTTTTTCAAATCAGTAACAAACAATGAATTGATTGATGGTAAGTAACTCAAATACCTCGGAAAATTTGGAGTGATGTTTTTATTGGTTTCCACTAAGCTCTTAGGATCCAATTCTAAGACTCTTCCAGAATTGTTGACAGCGAGCCACAGTCGACCGTTAGAGAACAATCCTGACTGTAATACATCTCCCAAGGGTTTGTTGTTTTGAGTTTCGTAGACGTTAGAAATCAGAATTTGACTGTCGGGCAGCCAAACATCGAGTTGGGCGTTTTCCCATAGGAAGTTCCCCTCGCATAAAATCAGAACTTTGGCTAAAGGGATGTCTTTAGGCGTCGGTGCCGGTTTGGCATCGGGTGTGCAGGAAGTAAACAGGCTTCCTGACAGTAAAAACATCCCTAGAAAAACAGCCAAAAATCTCATTTCTAGTTCTTAATGAAAGAGGAACGATAGATATTTCCTTGAATATCACAAAATTCAACCCAATACATTCCGGGGTTCAAATGTGCAACTTGAGATGTTCCATCCACAGTCAAATGGAATGAATGGTTTCTTCCCAAGGCATCGATGCAAACGGTTTTAACTACATTAGTTGGTAAATTTTTAAAATTTATTTGATCAACCGCTGGATTGGGATAAGATTGCAAGGAAATGGCCTTTAATTTCTTAACACTTGCAGGTCCAATCAATGTGATGTTATCAAGTGCAAAATAAGCGGGCGTATTCATTCCAAAATCACCATTATCAGAACTCACCAATGAAAAAGTGATACTGTCAGTTTCGTTCTTCATATTTACGTTAATCCATTCATTGGCAATGTAGCTGTTGATTCCCAGTCGAAAATCGGCGAGGTAAATCATTTGTTTTTCTACGATTGAATCTTCACGGTAACCTTGAATAATCAGCACGAAAGTATCATTATCAGCAGAAGTGAATTTTTTACCGATGTTATCACCTAGTTTCATGCTGTTGTAGGCGTAGGTGGTGTTTGCTACTTGAAAACTATAAATTGACTGACCCATCTTATTTAAGGCGCTTGTTAAATAGGCATTTTGTGTACCTATCGCATGCACCCTGCCGGTGTTGTTGTTGTCTATGTTGGGCTTTACTGCATAAAGGTGATTCATAAAATCTGAGGGTTCTTCTTTGGTGTAATCTTTGGCAGTAAGAATCCAATTATTCGCCCAATATCCGCCCCAAGCAGTGTCCCAACCCGTCTTAAGTTCCATTTGGAATAATCCTCCGATAGGTTCCATTACGATAGACTTTTTACCGTCTGATCCGTTCCAAACCTGACCAGAATCAAGTCCGTTTTGATAGAATTCTTCAAATCCCCAAGTGTACATGGTTGGAGTTTGAGCTTGAAGTGTGCTAGTTTGCGTAGAGAAGGCAAATGCGCAGATGGCGATTAATATATTTTTTTTCATATTGGTTATTGGTCTTTGGTCTTTGGTCTTTGGTCTTTGGTCTTTGGTCTTTGGTCTTTGGTCTTTGGTCTTTGGTCTTTGGTCTTTGGTCTTTGGTCTTTGGCTGGCGGCTGATGGCAGATTGCTGATATCTGTTTTTTTTAAAGTTTATAGTTAAAATGAAATTGAATGGATGTACCAGGCATGGGTCTGCCAGGCATATTTTCGTAAACTGTATTGAGTAGATTTTGGGCATTCAAGATAAAACTCTGCTTTTTCAACGTGAATTTTACCTGCGCTCCGAGGAGTTGGTAAGACGGAATTACTTTTTCATTATCGGTTTGAATGAATCTGTTGCCAGTGTGTGCAAGGTCTGCGGCGAAGTTCCAATTTTTAATTTTCATACCCAGTTGGATGTTTGCCATCAGGTCAGGGATGAATATTTGTTGCAAAAAATCACTTCTTTCATAGGCTTGAACACGGGTTCTTACCCAATCGGTGCTCAAACGTGCAAACCATTTGATTGACTGATATTGCAAATGACTCTGAAAGCCGTAGTAACGGCCAAAATGATAATTTCGCGCAGCCCAAAGTCCCCCGGAAGGCATCCAAATGATGGGATTTTGAAGTTCTCGGTAAAATAGGGTAAGCTCCCAATTGAAATGCGACTTTCGGCTTGCAATTCCAGCTTCTGCTTCCCAACCAAGTTCATTCTTGAGGGTAGCATTGCCCGGTTGCGCCCAATAAAGATCGTTCAATGTAGCCCTTCTAAAACTAGAGTGAAGATCAGATTTAAAGACCCAATTGGTACGAATTTGCGTTTCTTGTCCAATTCCAGCCGATGGAATTTTCTCCTGCCATTCCCACCGAGCACTCGCTAGCCATTGGGTTTTATTGCGTTTTTGCCTGAGGGATATAAATTGAGCTGGAAGATTCCTAATTTGCGTTTTTTTGTAATATTGTGTGTTTCCTCGTTGTTGCTGGAAGTCAAATCCCATGAGAATTTGTGTTTTAGGATTGATGATAAAATAGGCTTCAGACATAGCGAATCTCAATTGCGCATGGCTGGTATCTGGAATTCCCGATTGGGTGAAAATGATTTGATCTTGACTAGCACCAAATTTCTGAATCCATGCAAATCGGCCTTTTTTATATTTGTACTCAACAACACCTCTTTTAGATACATCTTTCTGATTTCCTAGAGTGTTGAAACTCCCAGAAAGCATGCCCAATCCACGGTTCATGCGGGCGTTCTCTAACACTAGTTTTGCTTGGCTGTATTTTGACAATTGAACCGTGGCTAAAATGCGAGAAATGTATTGTTGAAACTCAGAATTAACGGCTTTTCTTTTCAGTTCAAAGTGTCGGTCGTAAAAAGAGAATGTATTCGGTTGATTCACCACCGATTGCGAAAATTGAACAGCGGCAAGTTTGCCAGAATAACCTAATGTTGCGCCATATTGATGGTTATTGAAACTGCCTATCGAGCCAGTGGCTTGAACGATTTTTCCCTTGTTAAAATTGGCGTCGTGGTTCATCAAAACCGTACCGCCAACGCTTCCGCTGCCGTACATGGCTGAGTTTCCACCGTCAATAAAGGTGAGTTCAGACAATCCGAAAGTGCTAAAATTGTTAAAATCGGTCATTCCCAACATGGGGTGATTGATGGGTAGTCCGTTCCAAAGCACTTGAGTTTGGGTAGCATCTGCACCTCTTTTGCTGATGGTTGCAGAGCCCGAAATACCGTACTGCTTGAAAAATGCACCAGATTGCAATAGATCTTGGGTCAAAACAGCTCCTTGTTCGGTGGGGGCAACCTCTTGCGAAAGTCGTCCAATTTGGGCAAAAGAAATTCTTCTGATGCTCACAAAAACGGTATCTGTTTTGGGGATATTCTCAGGTGGAAGAGTTTGACTACTTAGGGTAGAATCTTTGTCGATTTTACGCACAAGGTCTGTGTAAGCTGAAATAGGTTCAGCAGACAGCAAAAGAATGCACAGTGCGATATTATTAACTACCTTTCTCATGCGCCTTTATTCCCGAAAGCGGATTTTTGGTGAGTGCGGCAGGTCTTCTGACTTCCTCGAATGGGGCGCCTTCCCGTAATGAAACAGTGGCTCAGATGCCCTAAACATGTGCCTATTGGCGTGAGGTTACAGCTGCGGGTACAGTCTCGGTTTTTCACCGATGTTCCCATTTTAATTCCACTTCCAAGCCTTTGGTTGTGGAAACCAGAACTCGTTGCAAATTTAACAGTATTTTGTTTGATATTCAATAGCCATCTTTTCCACACAATTAAACGAAGAATTACGCGGCTTATCGATTGATTCAACGAAGTTTATCTACATTACGGTACTTTTGCATGTTTATGATTCGCCGCACCACTTTTTCCAGATTTCTTTTTTTCGGGGGATGTTTAATCGGTAGTGTTTTCTCAAACTCTCCATTGCATGCTCAAACTAAGTATCGCCTTTCTGAGTGCGTTCAAATCGCCCTAAAGAACAACCCAGATATTTTACTTTCGGCTGTGGGAATGGCGAATGCCAAAATTGAAATGGAGCAGTCTTTGCTGAATTTAAGTCCAACAGTAAACGGATCGGTGGGACAATACTATCAAAGCGGACGTAGCATTGACCGTTTTTCTAACCAATTTGTTCAAACTACGGTAGGGAATAGTTCGTTTCAGCTTCAAGGCAATTGGATAGTTTTTGCCGGCGGACAATTAAGAAATGCGGTTAAACAGACAAAATACAACTATCAAGCCAGCTCCTTAGACTTGGAACAAAGCAAGCGTAACATGGCTTTGAGCGTAAGTTTAGCCTATTTACAGGTGATGCAAGCGCGAGAACAACTTAAAGCTGCCAAGCTGAATTCCGAGGCCCTTCAACAAGATTTGAAACGCACTGAAAAACTTCAAGCTTTGGGTGCTGCAAATGAAGGCGTTGTTCTTGCCGCGCGTGCCCAATATTTCAATGCAAGATCGCAAGAAACTCAAGCCTCGAATCAATATAAAAACAGATTGTTAAATCTGAAAGGCCTTCTAGCCATCCCCTTTGAGCAATCTTTTGAAATTGCAGAAAACGATGTATCTCTTCCAAGTTTAACCTTAGGAGTGACATTGTCATCAGAATTCATGGACAGCATATTGAGTAAAAGAGCTGATTATCAAAGCCTTTCATACCGAGCCAAAGCCGCAGAAATTGGGGTCAAAATTGCCAAAGGTGCTTACATGCCATCATTATCTATGGGTGGAAGCCTGAGCACTATTTATTCCGATAACGCTAAACGTATAGCAGGATACACCATTACAGGATTTCAGCCCATTGGCATAGTTCAAGGATCTAATGAAATTGTGGAGGCGCCCACATTTAGCTACAACGCTCAAACCATTGAATTCAACAATCAAATCAAAGACAACTTTGGACAAGCGTTCGGGGCTACTTTATCGGTGCCCATTTTCGGACAATTGCAAAATCACAGCCAGGTTAAACGCGCTCAAGTTGCAGTTACTCAGTCTCAGTTGAATCAACTCAGATTGAAACAAAGCATCATCAATGAAGTGACTTTGGCATTTCAAAACTTTGAAAATGCCAGTGCCCAATACGACGCCGCAGAACAAAACTACGAGATGCAAAAACGCAACTTAGAATTTGTACAAAAAAGAATGGACTTGGGGCAATCAACCATTTTTGAATTGCAGTTGGCAAAAAACAATGAAGTTTCGGCTTTTCAATCGTTCTTGAACGCCAAATACGAAGCAACCTTGCGGTATTTGATTATTGAAACCCTGTATTTAAATAATTTAGAGGCCCTCAATCAATTTTAAACATCAATGAAAAAGAAAAAAATATTGTGGATAGCCATTGCAGTTGTGGCTGTTATTGTTATCGCATCAGCCATTTTCAAGGGGGGTAAGGAAATCACGGAAGTTAGCACTGAAAAAGTGTCCAAAAGAACCATCACAGAATTGGTGAGTGTAACAGGTAAAATTCAACCAGAACAAGAGGTAAAAATCAGTCCTGACGTATCGGGAGAAATCACCGAAATGTTGGTTCAAGAGGGAGATTCTGTGGTTAAGGGACAGTTATTACTGAGAATCAATCCTGAAATTTACGAGTCCACCCTAAGCCAATTGAAAGCCAATCTAGACAATTCTCGGGCAGCTTTGGCAGGAGCCGAAGCTCAAGAGTTGAGAGCAAAAACCGCACTAGAAACTTCTAAAATCACCTTTGATAGACAGAAAAAATTGTTTGAATCACAAGTGATCAGTGCTCAAGAGTGGGAAAATGCCCAACTTCAATTTGAACAAGCCAAAACCGAAGCGGTGGTGAGCTCTAAGAATAAATTGGCATCCAGTTTTAACGTTCGCAGTTTAGAAGCTCGCTTGGATGAGGGAAGAAAAACCCTAGGCAGAACCAGCATTTATGCACCGGCATCGGGGATTGTAACTCAAATGAACAGTGAAAAAGGGGAACGTGTTGTGGGTACTGCCCAAATGGCCGGAACCGAAATTATGCGCATATCTAATTTAAGCAGCATGGAAGTGCAGGTAAACATCAATGAGAATGATATTGTACGTGTTCATTTGGGAGACAGCGCTGATATCAGAGTAGATGCTTACCCAGATAGAGTATTTAAAGGGGTGGTTTCAGAAATTGCCAATTCAGCGAAATTCAACACGGCTCAAAATGTGAGTGAACAAGTAACCAATTACACGGTTAAAATTCGTATTTCGAGAGCAAGTTATGCTGATTTAATTTCTAAAGGAATTAAATCTCCTTTGCTTCCTGGCATGACCGCATCTGCCGATATTAAAACCAATACCCGTTCACAAGTGGTTTCAGTGCCTATTTCGGCGTTGACTACTAGAAATCCTCAGTCGTTCAAAAACGGCAGCAGTCCAGTGACTGACTCAAAAACTTCTACTTGGGTGTTTAAATACGAAAACGGGAAGGCAAAAGCCGTTAAAATTGAAGTGGGCATTCAAGATATTGATTATTTTGAGGTTCTTTCGGGACTAAAAGACGGAGAAGAAATCATTGTAGAGCCCAGCATGGCCATTGCTAAAACGTTGGTTGACGGAGATAAGGTAAAAATTTCTAAATAATCATCAAATAATTACCAAAACATCAATTTGTAGTTTTATGATTTTCAAGCATCGAAATTTGAAAGATGCTTGGTAAAAAAAACACCTTGTTGGGGGTATATCTTTTTCTTATTGGAACTTTATTTTCACAGAATTCGCGTCCTACTTTTACCGCCTCACAACGTAAAGTTTGCAGTTTACCTTCTCCAATTACGGAGAGTTCTGGCTTGGCATTGACAAAAAATGGTACATTTTGGACGCACGGCGACGGAAAAAATCCAGCTCAATTGTATGAATTTGATTCGAGTGGATTTTTATTAAGAACCCTTAATTTATCTAATGGGACCAACGTAGACTGGGAAGATTTAAGCATTGATCAACAAGGCAATTTGTTTTTGAGTGATGCGGGTAATAATGATTGTGACCGTACTGATTTGAAAATTTACATCATTATGGACCCCTCAAAACACGATTCTACGGCGGTTCATGCTGAGTCTATTAATTTTACCTTTGAAGACCAAACGGTCATTCCTTCGCCCATTGGAAATAGAAATTTCGACATCGAAGGATTGGCTGTTTACAAAGACAGTTTAATGTTATTTACTAAAAATAGATCATCGCCATCATCTGGTTATACCAAGGTATATCGATTGCCAAAGTATGCAGGCAACTTTAAAGCATTGCTTGTTGATAGTATTTTCGTTCAGACACACATTCAACTAGGGAGAATTACTGGGGCTGATTTTGACGAAGATTTAGGACTTTTGGTTCTTCAGACATTACAACAATTACTGGTTTTCAGAAGTGAAAATGAGCACATCCAGTGGGATACTTTTAACTATTACAGATTGCCCTATCACACTGATCAATACGAAGCGATTGAATGGAAAGATGCTTGGCATTTATGGGCGACAGATGAGGTACCTGGAAACCTTTATGAATTTACTTTAGTTGACAAGCCATTTCTTTATCCTTTAAAATCGGAAACTGTATTCCCAAATTCACAAGTTCAAATTTATCGTGATGCTGCTGGCACTATTCAGATTTATATCCCGACAGGGACATCAATTCAGATTTTTGATGTTTCAGGACGTCTTTGCGACGCTCTTCAAGATTTACCGCCAGGCATTTACACCGTATTGATTAGTTTTTCGGATGGATCTTCTCACGCCAAAAAAATTATTCTTTAACAAAGTACTTGCACAGATAGCGTATTTTGATTAATTTATCGACAAATAATTGATAATATTTTTATCAATTTTACTGTCGATATGTTGTACCATTGTCATTCCTATTTTAGTCTGCGGTACGGGCTCATGAGTCCGGAAGATATTTTGCGTTGGGCGCAGAGTCAATCAGATTTGACAAAGCAGAAGGTCAATATTTTGTTGGCCGACATCAACAATGTGAGCGGTGCGAGCAATTTCTTTCGGGAAGCGCAAAAGCATCCCGGGGTAAGAGCATGGGTGGGCGTTGACGTTCGCAACGAAGACGAAGCCCTCTATGTATTGATCAGCACATCGCAGGCCGGCTTTTCGGAAATTAACGCATTTCTAAGCAAGCACATCAGCGAGGCTGAGCCGTTCCCCTTTATGCCACCTCCTTTCAACGATGTTTTAGTGGTATACGCCTTCTCTAAAGTTCTTGGACTGACCGTAAAAGACTTGTACAAAGGCGCTTACATTGGCGTAACCCACCGAGATCTGCGGCGGCTACCGCTATCCACTTGGAAAAAACACCCTCAGAAACTATTGGCCTATCACCGAGCTACTTTAAGAAATCCCGACGACTGGCAGACGCACATTTTACTCAGATGCATCGCCCATAACTGCCTCATCACCAAATTAAAACCTACTGCTTCTGGCTCAAGGCACGACCTCTTGACGCCCATTAACGAAATCAAAACGGCCTTTGAGCCCTACCCTTCCTTGTGGACTAACGCGCAAAATGCATTGCCCCAGAACCCATGGCACTTTGAATTTGGAGTGGCACAAAACAAGAAATCGTTCACCGGCGACTCTGACGAAGATTACCGCATGATGCGGGATTTGGCTTTCGAGGGACTGAAATACCGCTACCCAAAATACACCTACTCCACCACTGAGCGATTGGAAAAGGAGATGAAGCTCATTTATGAACTCGGATTCACCGCCTATTTTTTAATCAATTGGGACATTTGTCGGTTTGCGCGGGAGCAAGGCTTTTTTCATGTGGGACGAGGAAGCGGGGCCAACAGTATGGTGGCGTATTGTTTGCGCATTACCGATGTAGACCCCATTGACTTGGATTTGTATTTTGAGCGATTCATCAATCCGTTCAGGAGTAGTCCACCTGACTTTGACTTGGATTTTTCTTGGCAGGATCGAGACACGGTAACCGAATACATATTGACTAAGTATGGGCCTCAGCATTCGGCTTTGCTAGCAACCTATAATACGTTTCAGTCAAATGCGGTGATACGCGAATTGGGCAAGGTTTACGGGCTTCCGAAATCGGAAATAGACGCCCTTTTGGAGCGGGAGAGCTTTTACTCGCCGAAGAACTATTTGCAATTTGCGGGGGCAGATTCGTCCGCCGCCGGAGGCGGCGGCATCAGAGACAAAAAACTGGTTTACAGTACGCCCGGCATAGGCCATCGAACCCGTGAACGAACCTTAGGAAAATCAGAATTTGAGATTGAAGGCCTAGATGCTGTTGATCCCCAAGACAAAGAATCTGTTTACCAAGAACTGATGCGGCAGGCCGCAAAAATTCACGACCTCCCCAATTATAGGAGTCTTCACGTGGGTGGCATCTTGATTTCAGAGAAGCCCATCACCTATTTTTCGGCGTTAGATTTACCACCCAAGGGGTTTCCCACGGTACAATTCAGCATGCTCGAAGCCGAAGACCTAGGTTTGGCGAAATTTGATATTTTGAGCCAACGCGGACTGGGCCATATCAAAGACGCGGTTATTTATGTTCAGCAAAATCAAGGCATCAAGGTAGATCCGCACCAAATTCAGTCGTTTAAAGCTGATCAACGCATTGCACGAATGATATCCAACGGAAACACCATGGGCTGTTTTTATGTGGAAAGTCCCGCCATGCGACAACTCTTACGCAAGTTAAAATGCAAAGACTACCTCACCTTGGTGGCGGCCAGCAGCGTGATTCGTCCGGGTGTAGCCCGAAGCGGCATGATGCGTGCATTCATAGAACGACACATTGACGAGAAAAAACGATCAGAGGGTCACCCCATCATGTTGCAAATGCTTCCAGAAACCTACGGCATCATGGTTTATCAGGAAGATGTAATTCGAGTGGCTAGTGAATTTGCAGGCCTCGGCTTGGCAGAAAGTGATGTACTGCGCAGGGGAATGAGCGGAAAATTTCGCAGTCGTGAAGAGTTCCAAAAAGTCAAAGACCAATTTTTTGCACAAGCACTTAAAAAGAAACATCCACCCACCCTCATTCAAGAGGTTTGGCACCAAATTGAGAGTTTTGCAGGGTACAGTTTCGCAAAGGGACACAGTGCGAGTTATGCCGTTGAAAGTTACCAAAGTTTACATCTCAAGGCCTATTATCCGCTGGAATTTTATACGGCCGTCATCAATAATTTCGGCGGATTCTACCGAACCGAATTCTATGTTCATGCCGCACGCATGTGCGGTGCCGATGTTCAAGCACCTTGCGTAAACCACAGCCATTTTCTCACCCGAATAGAACATCAAACGTTGTGGCTAGGCCTTGGCTTGGTTCAAAGTTTGGAGCAAAAGGTGATTGAACGCATCGTCTTGGCACAAAAACAAGGTGCATTTCAAGACCTTTACGACTTTAAAACACGCTGTGAACCGGGCTTAGAGCAGATGAAAATCCTGATTCGCATTGGCGCATTTCGTTTCACTGGCAAAACCCGTAGAGCCTTATTTTGGGAGTGTCACGCCCTTCACAACGAAAAAAAACTGGCCGTACCTCTTACCCCACTATTCCAAGAAAAACCCAAAGAATGGTCGCTCCCTGACCTCGAAGATAGTTGGTTGGAAGAGGCCGTTGATCAGCGAGAATTGCTCGGCTTTCCGCTTTGCAATCCATTTCTATTGACCTCAGATGACGGTGTTCCTCCATCAAACATTCGAGGCAAACATTTTGCCAAGATGTTGGGACAAAGTCTTTATTTGGAGGGATATTTAGTCACGGTAAAACCCACTAAAACATTGGGCGGGAAGGAAATGAACTTTGGCACTTGGCTTGATAGAGACGGATTCTTTTTTGATACGGTTCACTTTCCGCCGGTTGTAGCACGCAACCCGTTCAAGGGTCGAGGCATTTACCGTTTATGGGGCACCGTAGTAGAAGACTTTGGCGTAGTGGCTCTAGAAGTCAACAAAATGGAAAAGCTGGGCGTCAAAATTTTGGAGGGTAATTAATCAAGACTACAAGTCCCAAACCACTTGTATCTATTTCGCGCAACCCATCTGTAGACAAATTGCCTGAATCTAAAGGGAAAAAGTCTTAAAAGCCAATATAAAAACTTAGAAAAGCCGCCAATATCCTTTAAAATCATCAAAATAGCATTAGATTCCAAAAAGATCTCATCATCACGCAGGTAAACAACTGAATCGACTTCAATAATTTTATTTTGCAATTTTTCTTTGGCCAACTCTGACTGTAAACTAGCCAAATTTAAAGAGCCTTTTCGATCTACTTCTTGAAGAAATCGAACCCAAAAGTTGCAAAGATTGCACACGCCGTCGAAGAAGACCCAATTGGACATAGTTTATCGGTTATCGGTTATCGGTGATCGGTTATCGGTGATCGGTGATCGGTGATCGGTGATCGGTGATCGGTGATCGGTGATCGGTGATCGGTGATCGGTGATCGGTTATCGGTTATCGGTTATCGGTTATCGGTGATCGGTTATCGGTTATCGGTGATCGGTTATCGGTGATCGGTGATCGGTGATCGGTGATCGGTTATCGGTGATTGGCTGACCGCTGAAAGCTGACCGCTGACGGCTGAGAACTGATTACCGAAAACCGAAAACCGAATACCGATTACCGCTATTAATGATGATGCCCGCCCTCACCGTGAACGTGACCGTGGTCTAGTTCTTCTTCGGTGGCTTCGCGAACGTCAATGACTACTCCAGAGAAGCTCAAAGCTTCCCCCGCTAAGGGATGATTGAAATCCATCTTAACGTTTTCATCGCCAATTTCAACGACTTTACCATCAAGAGGATTGCCTTCTTGGTCTTGCATGGGAAGAACGGCGCCGATTTGAAGAAGATCTTCGGGAACATCTGGACCTGCAAAAATAGATTTTGGAAGTTCCAACACGTAATTGGGATCTGCTACACCGTAACCATCTTCAGCACTCAATGTGAATGAAAACTCAGCGCCAACGCTAAGTCCGTTCAATTGGTCGTCAAATGCGGGGAGGGTTTGTCCGATACCGTGAATGAATAACAAGGGGTGCTCGGCAGTGGCTGAGTCAGCCAACTCTCCGTTGCTTAGCATAAGTTCGTATGCCAAACTGACAACACGATTGGGTGCGATGATTTTAGCGTCCATGGTTCGAAGAACCGAAAATCTCTTGAGATATCCATAAATTGTGAATCAAAAGGACAGAAATTGTGCATAAAATCGATTAGATTCGAAACCCTAAAATGAATCCATCTGAAGCGAAACAACGCATTGAAAATCTGTCAAATGAACTGCATTTGCACAACTATCGTTATTACGTATTGGCAGAGCCCAGCATCTCAGATTTTGAATTTGATCAACTGCTTAAAGAGCTTGAATACCTTGAAAATCAATTCCCTGAGTTCAAGTCTCCCGAATCCCCCACACAAAAAGTGGGCGGACAAACCATCGATGGATTTGTTACCGAAAAACACAAACGGGCCATGCTGTCGTTGGGGAACACCTACAACGAAGATGAGCTGAAAGAATTTGACGAACGCGTGCGAAGTTCTACGGGCCTTGATGAGATTGAATACGTGTGTGAATTGAAAATTGACGGGTTAGCTATATCGGTGTTTTTTGAAAACGGCGAATTGGTGAAAGCAGTCACACGTGGTGATGGTGTTCAAGGTGATATTGTGACGGAAAACGTTAAGACGATTAGGAATTTACCGAAAAAATTAAAGGGTGATTTTCCTGCCTACTTTGAGGTTCGTGGCGAAATTTTCATGCACCGAAAGGGCTTCGAGCGGCTCAATGAACAGCGTATTCAGGCGGGAGAACCCACGTATGCCAATCCGCGTAACGTAGCCTCTGGGTCCCTCAAAATCAAAGATTCGAGCGAAGTTGCAAAACGACCCCTTGACATCTTTTTATACCAACTTTACGAAGACCAAACTACCTTTTCCACGCATTCTGAAAGTTTGGATGCTGCATTTTCTTGGGGACTTCCGGTGCCGGGAACTTCCAAAACATGCAAAGGAATCGACCAAGTCATTGATTTTCTGCATGAATGGGACAATAAAAGACATGATTTATCGTTCGACACCGATGGCGTAGTAATAAAGGTAAATTCAAAAAGATTGCAGGAAGAATTGGGCTTTACAGCCAAAACCCCGCGTTGGGCCATTGCTTACAAATTCCAAACCGAAACTGCGAGCACACTGCTTTTAGGAATCACATACCAAGTGGGAAGAACGGGCGCTATCACTCCGGTTGCTGAACTTCAGCCGGTACAACTTCTGGGAACCACCGTAAAACGTGCATCTTTGCACAATGCCAATGAAATGGCCCGATTGGATGTGCGTGTAGGAGATACCGTTTTTGTTGAAAAGGGCGGCGAAATCATCCCGAAAATTGTTGGTATTGATTTTTCCCTTCGTCCCGAAGGACTTCCCACCGAAACATATATCACTCATTGTCCTGAGTGCAGCACTGAACTGGTTCGGAACGACGGCGAAGCGCAACACTACTGTCCCAACGAAGAAGAATGTCCACCACAAGTGGTTGGAAAACTGGAACATTTCATTGGCAGAAAAGCGATGGATATTCAATCGGTAGGCAGCGAACTATGTGAGACACTTTATCAAAACAACTTAGTTCGAAAACCTTCTGATTTTTACCGTTTGACTATGGAACATTTGCTCCAATTGGAACGCATGGGCGAAAAAAGTGCCCGTAACATTGTTGAAGGCATTGAAAACAGTAAAAAACAACCTTTTGAGCGGGTGCTTTTTGGAATGGGAATCAGATATGTAGGTGAAACCGTTGCCAAGAAACTGGCTCAAGCCTTTGTAAACATTGAAAATTTAGTTAGTGCATCTGTTGAAGAACTAATTGCCGTTGATGAAATTGGACAGCGAATTGCAGAAACCGTGCATGCTCACTTCAGAGTAGAAAAACACCTAGAAGAAGTCCAAAAATTAAAGGAAGCAGGACTCACATTTGAAGCGGTTATTGCCGAGAAAAAAGGCCATTCACTTGAAGGGAAATCATTTGTAATATCCGGAGTATTTGAAAAACACTCTCGTGACGAACTCAAAGACATGGTTGAAAGTCATGGCGGGAAGATGGCTTCAGGGGTAACTTCCAAAACAAATTATTTGATTGCAGGCTCAGGCATTGGACCGTCGAAACTTGAAAAAGCCGAAAAATTGGGCGTACCTTTGATATCGGAAGATGATTTGATGGAGATGATTGGTGATCGGTGATCAGTGATCGGTGATCGGTGATCAGTGATCGGTGATCAGTGATCGGTGATCGGTGATCAGTGATCGGTGATCGGTGATCGGTGATCGGTGATCGGTGATCGGTGATCAGGGGTCAGCGGACAGCCGGGTTTAGCGTTTAGTATACACACTCTACACTCTACACTCTACACTCTACACTCTACACTCTACACTCTACACTCTCCACCAAGGACCAAGGACCAAAGACCACAACCAATGACCAATCAAAAAGAAATAAAATTAAGCTCCTTAAAGTTGTCTTTGTTGAATTGGAAGACAAAAAGTGCCAAGAGCACAAAACCTTTGTCGTCCTTTACAGAAGTAAAACGAGCGGTGATCTTTTTGGGCCTGCATTTATGGCAGAGAAACCAAAAAGAAATTTTAGATTTCAAAGCCTATTTGAAAGATCTTGGAATTGACAGTACCTTGATCTTTTTATATCCCACAAAAGACCCCAAAACCGTTGCCGAAGGTACGCCAACTAATGAAATACATTTGATTTTGAAGGACTTTTCAGGGTACGGATATCCCAAATCAGAAAAAGCCCAAAAGGCGGCGAACTTGCCATCTGAATTGTTCATTAATTTAAATTCGGAACCCGGTTTTCATGAATTAGCTTTGGGTAGATTGTCCAAAGCCTATTTCAAAATCACCCCTTATCAGTCCATTTATAAAAATGATTACACCGTTCTGCTGAAAAGCAATCCAGGAAATCTGACTGAATATTTAAGACAAATCAGAGAATTTTTCTCTCACTTAACATAAACATCCATGAAAGAATTAATAGGAACAGGCACCGCCTTAATTACCCCATTCAAAACCGATTTTAGCATAGATTTTGAAGCCCTAACGGCCATTGTTAACCACCAAATTCAAAATGGAACCGACTATTTTGTAGTTCTAGGAACAACGGGTGAAAGCGCCACATTGAGCAATGACGAAAAACGTCAAGTCATTGATTGTATTAAAAAAGCAAACGCCGGTAGAATTCCTCTGGTTTTAGGAATTGGCGGAAATGACACTTCAAAAGTGCACGAAGAATTCCAAAATACCGATTTGGAGGGATTTTGCGCAGTTTTATCGGTGAGTCCCTACTACAATAAGCCTAACCAAGAAGGCATTTTTAGGCATTATCAAACCTTGTCACAAGACAGTCCGCTGCCCATCATCATTTACAACGTCCCTGGCAGAACGGGATCAAATATGACCGCTGAAACCCAATTGAGGTTGGCTGAATTACCCAATATTGTGGCGACCAAAGAAGCTTCTGGGAATTTAGAGCAAGTGATGAAAATCATTTCCAAAAAGCCAACTGATTTCTTGGTAATAAGCGGCGATGATGCATTAACGTTCCCAATGATTGCAGCGGGTGCATCGGGGGTTATTTCGGTGATCAATCACGCTTATCCGAAACAATTTTCTGGGATGGTACGGGCTGCGTTAAATGGAGATTTCACCACAGCACGATCCTTGCATTATGACACAATGGAAGGGGCAATGGAAATCTTTGCAGACGGAAGTCCTGGTGGAATCAAAGTCATGTTGAACCAAATGGGCCTATGTCAAACGACAGTTCGTCCGCCGTTGTATGGCGTAAATGCACAAGTGGAACAAAAATTACGTAGTTTGGTAAAATGAACCCGAATTTAAATCCCAACAAAGACCACCTAAGCAAGGCCGACAATGACCTGGAAAAGGTATTGCGCCCATCTGAGTTCGATGATTTCACCGGTCAAGAAGGGATTTTAGAGAATTTGAAAATCTTCGTACAAGCTGCAAAGCTGAGAGGCGAAGCCTTAGATCATATTTTACTTCATGGCCCTCCGGGACTAGGTAAAACGACCCTTTCTCATATTGTGGCCAATGAAATGGGGAGTTCGATGAAGATAACCAGCGGCCCAGTTTTGGAAAAACCCGGTGATTTGGCGGGACTTTTGACGAATTTGCAAAAAGGTGACGTGTTGTTCATTGATGAAATTCACCGACTAAGTCCGGTTGTGGAAGAATACCTTTACTCTGCCATGGAAGATTATCGGATTGATATCATGATTGATACAGGCCCAAACGCACGCAGTGTGCAAATTGAACTTGCACCATTTACTTTGATTGGTGCTACTACACGCAGTGGTTTATTGACATCGCCACTCAGGGCTCGATTTGGAATCAATTGCAGGTTGCAATATTACACAGCAGATGTATTGACTCGAATTGTCACAAGAAGTTCTCATATTTTACAAACCCCTATCCACGAAGAGGCTTCTTTTGAAATTGCCCGAAGAAGTCGCGGAACACCGCGTATTGCCAATGCATTGTTAAGAAGAACCCGTGACTTTGCCCAGATCAAAGGCGATGGAACCATCAATTTAGATATTTCACAATTTGCGCTAAATGCCCTCAATGTAGATGCTAATGGCCTCGATGAGATGGACAATAGAATTCTCACCACCATCATTGATAAGTTCAAAGGTGGACCTGTTGGATTGGGTACCATTGCTACTGCTGTAGGCGAAGACTCTGGAACCATTGAAGAGGTTTATGAACCCTTTTTAATCCAAGAAGGTTATTTGCAACGCACAGCTCGTGGACGTGAAGCAACACATAAAGCCTTTACACACTTAGGCAAAATTCCAAAACAAGGAAACTCTCTATTCTAGATTTTCTATCTCAAATGTCAGACAATTCATTGGACTTTGATATTGAATCACACATCAAATCTAAAGCTCAAGAGTTGGGATTTTTAGCCTGTGGATTTACCCAGGAGAGAACGCTAAATGAACACGAATCAACGCTCCAAGATTGGCTTCTAAAGGATTACCATGGCGAGATGTCTTATATGGAACGCAACCTAGAAATGCGTTTGAATCCCCAATTGTTGGAACCCGGTTGCAAAACCGTGATAAGCTTAGCCTACAACTATTTTCCCAGTGAAAAACATTCAGATGATGCATTAAAAATTGCTAAATATGCATGGGGCGAGGATTACCATTACGTAGTTAAAGACAAGTGTAAAGACTTGTTGAAGTACATTCAAGAATTAGATCCAAATGCGACAGGAAGGTGTTTTGTAGATTCGGCACCAATTATGGAAAGACAATGGGCTCAACTGGCTGGAATTGGGTGGATTGGAAAAAACTCATTGGTCTTACGAAAAGGAACTGGTAGTTTTTTCTTCCTTGCTGAAATACTCGTCAATATTGAGTTAAAATCCGACAAACCTGTAACTGATCATTGCGGCTCTTGCACGGCCTGCATAGATGCATGTCCTACACAAGCCATTGTTCAAGAGGGAGTTATAGATTCTAATAAATGCATATCTTATCTTACTATTGAAAAAAAGTCACCTCTAACTTCCCAAGAGCAGGACTGGAGAAAAGACTGGCTATTTGGTTGTGATATTTGCCAAGATGTTTGCCCATGGAACCGCTTTTCTGAACCGCACAATGAACCGCGATTTGAACCAACCTTTAGCTCCATCAACAGAACAAAAGAGGAGTGGCAAAATGCAGATGCAACAAAACTTAAAAGTGAATTTAAAAAATCACCCTTGATTAGATCGAAGCCTTGGTTGGGAATACCAAAGTAAAGGTGGTTCCCACATCTAATTTTGTTTCAAAATCAATGCTTCCGTTGAATTGTTCCACAATTTTTCGCGTGATAGCCAAGCCTAAGCCCATACCAGAGTTTTTGGTGCTGAAATTGGGAGAGAAAATCTTGTTAAACAACTCGGGCGGAATGCCTTTTCCGTTGTCTTGAACGGTAATTATCACCTTCTGTAATTTTAAATCCAATGTCTGTTTAACCTGAATTTTTCCTTTTCGATCTTCGGGGATGGCTTGAATGGCATTTTTCAGAAGGTTGTTAAATACTCGAACCAACTGATGCGCATCTGCCATGATTTCAACTTCAAATTCGCACAGTTGCACCTCAATACTAAATCCCATTTCACGCTCATTCAAGGCAATAGCATCGGCGAGTACTTGTGTGATGTCTGTGGGCTCTAATTTGGGTTCTGGCATTTTGGCAAATGAACTAAATTCTTCGGCCATGTTGCTCAATGAATCAATTTGACGAATCAATAAATCTGCCGTTCTTGATATTTTCTCTTTCAAATTGTCATCACCTCGATTCATTGAATATTGCAAATGTTGCAAAGACAATCGCATGGGTGTGAGGGGATTTTTTATCTCATGCGCCACTTGTTTTGCCATTTCTCTCCAGGCTTCTTCCCTTTCTGTTTCAGCTAATTTATTGAGACTTTCATCTAATTGAGCCAACATATGATTGTATTCTGCAACCAATTGCCCAATTTCATCTTCGCCCTCCCATTGTATGGGTTGATTTCGTTGACCGAGTTTAATTTTGGCTAATTTTGATCCTATCAATAACAAGGGCTCAGAAATCCTCTTTGAAACTAAATTGGTCAAAATCAAGGATGCTGCAAAAATCAGCGCGAATAGATTGATGATAGCAACCACAAAGTTGGATATCTCGTTGTATAAATCGTTTCTATTGGAGTAATAAGGCACGTTTACAAAACCTCTAATATTCAAATCATTATCATTGATCACAGAGTAAGCCGATAAATATTCTAGATCGGAAATTTTCTCTTCGGCAAGAATGGCATTTTGTTTTCCTGCATTGAAGTCCCTGTAAACCGTGGGGTTCATCAAATTACCTCTGAATCGATCTCTAAAGAATGCATTATGGGTGGATACAATCAACTGACCGTATCTATCAAACACATTGATATCAGCACCATATGCTTCTGAAAGATCATAAACCAAGCCTACTTCATATTTATTTTCGAGTTGATCTAAACTGATTTGCGAACTTATTTTGGTAGCTATATTGGTGGTTTTTCTTAATAAATCTTGCTGTTGAGCAAAGGTATTTTTGGATACAAAAAAATTTACTGTGACCACCAATACGATGATAAATATCAACATCAAAAGCCAAGTCATGTAAAGTTGCAGTTTTTTTGAAATCAACCAATGACTTGTGGGCATGGTATCATTGACTAAACCAGCTTTTAAAAATACCCATTTTTCAATCCAAACCACCCAATAAATGAAGAAGTAGATTAAAAATCCCCCTAAGATAAACAGTGTAAATTGAAACGTTTCGTGTAATAATCCATGTGCAGTATCTGTTACTACAACTTGATTATTGAAGGAATCATACAAAATAAAATGTCTATTTTTTCCTTTGGTGACGAAACCATTGGCGCTACCAAAGGGGCTCTGAAGTGGATATTCATATGAGCCGGTATTTTTACTCAAACGATCTCGGTTGTATATGGCATAACTGAAAGAATTCTCATCTCTCAATTTTTCAACTTCAGATGGCTTAATTTGATCAGATAGTTGTCCGTTATTCTCAAGGCTCTTGGGCGTCAACAACGTAAAATACAATGCCGAAAACTGGCTATCCTTGTACACGGGAAATCTTCCCACATAAGCCCCTCTCAGTCGTCTTTCGGTGATTTGTACAAAGTGCGGGGTGATTTGGAGAGAACCATCGCTATTGTAGAGGGAATTTAGTGCCGACAAATCAAGTGAGTTTTGAATTCTAAAATTTCTACCCGAATCGTTAAAATCGAAAACTTCAAATTCGAATTGATCATTCAACTCAGAAAAATACTGAGTTCTTAAATTCTCTACTAATTGAGCCTTATCTCCCTCAGATTTTCCTGTTATGAAATGCAAGACGGCTAAATCAGTGCTAAATGAATTTTCTATATCCAACAAAAGGCCATTGACAAAATCATCGTACTTTACTACTAGATTTTGAGCCAATAATTCTTGCTGTATACGTTCTTTTTTGCCCAATTCTCCCTTAATTACTGCACTAATAAAAAGTGCTGGTAAGATAATTTCAAGCCATCTTCTAAGTCCGGGGAAACCCAAATTATTCCAAGTTTGATGTCCCAACCAAACCAGTAAAAACAATAGTAATGAGGCACCAATAAATAGGTCGTGGTACCCAACTACTGCAGAAAAAAGAAAGGCAAAGAAAAACAAACTCCAATTAGACTTACCCGTGTGAATGACAAAATCCAATACCACTAAAGCTGATGCCAATAAGATAACTATCAACAAAACCGATAAAGTTGAAATGTAATCAATCAGTAGAAGTTCAGTAAAATCAAAAGCAATGTTTGTAGAGTGAATGATGTAAGCCGACAACTCAGCGCTGTAGTACAATATCGAACCCGCCACTAGCAAAAGTGACCACCTCAACAACAAAATCAACACGGGAGCGGTATTGATTAACTCTTTTCGGTAAAATTTTAAATTTCTCACCAACCATAATCCAATCAAAGCCCAAATAATGGTAACTCCCAAACTATTTAAGAAAGGATTAGGAGAAAAAACGTTGGGGGAAAAGAGTCTAAATTGCGATAAACTTTGCCCTAACAATCCGTTTGAAATACCCAAGGCCCAGATCATCCATAAAAGTGCACTTAGGGGAATTCTGCGCCACAAACCATTTTTTAAAACAGATAGACAATAAATTCCCGCGGTTAAAAATATCCAACCTAGTAGCAAAAGTAGGTCACCCCAAACGGGGTTATTGACGCAATTTATTTTTACAAAAAAACGAAAGGATTTATTGCCTGTTTTTTGTTTGTCAAGGGTTTTAATCTTCACTGCAAAAGCTTTTGCCAATGGAAATGCTTCACTAGAGGCAATTACCTCAATATGGTTAACAAAACTAGATTTTGATTGAATTTGGGGAAACTTACTATTGAAAGCATTAGTTACAAAAACAAAGGTGTAATTATTGATTTCCAAGTTCCAGGTTGCCAAATAAACTCCATTTTGATTGATCAGTCCAAACTGATTTCCCAACTGTGGAACAACTTGAAAATCTTGACATGTCCATTCAATGGGTTTGCCTTGATAAAATAAAAATGCATCAATATTTTTGTTTTTCAGCTCATCAAACCATGGCATGAACGACTTTGCCTGACCAAATGAATCTTTAAGTTTCAGAATTAAATCATCTGCTTCTGTAATTTCTTGTTGAGCTTCATCAATGATTTTCTGTGAATTGGGTTCGCTACCGTGTTCATTTAAATTAAGAAACACACCCGAGGCCAATAGAATCAATCCTAGGGCCCTTAACAAAACACCTAGTATGCTTAATACACGGCGCATTGTTTTTCTAAATATCCTGCGACATAATCATGAATGGCTTCTTTGAAATCCCAAAATGGGACAGAATAACCGGCTAATCTAACCCTATCCATAGCAGCTTGGGTGAAATACTGATAATTATTCCTGATATCTTCGGGCATATCCACATATTTAATGTTTGGTGCTAAATTTAAGGCCTCAAACACTCCCGTTGCGAGTTCCAGAAAAGTATGCGCTTGTCCGCTTCCCAAATTATAGATTCCTGAATTTTTACGATTTTCCATAAAGTGAATTAAGACGTTCAATACATCTTTAACGTATACAAAATCTCGGCGTTGTCCACCATCTGGGTAATCATATCGATAACTTTTAAACAAGGAAACCTCTCCCTTATCTTTAATCTGATTGAAGGCATGAAACACCACACTGGCCATTCGCCCTTTGTGATACTCATTTGGTCCAAAAACGTTGAAAAACTTAAATCCCGCCCAAAACGGTGGGTGATTCCCTGCTTCTGCCTGCTCCTCAACCCACAAGTCAAACAATTGCTTGCTCTCTCCATAGGGATTCATGGGCTTCAATTTACTGCGTCCTTCAGGGTTGTCATCAAATCCAAATTCACCATTCCCATAGGTAGCTGCCGAACTCGCATAAATGAATGGAATGGAAAATTTTGTGCACGCATTCCAAAGTTTTTTGGAATAATCAACGTTCAAATGATTCAAAACATCCCAATCAAATTCATTGGTTCTGGTTCTGGCACCTATGTGAAAAAGAAACTGAACTTTGGGGGCATTTTCAATCAACCAATCCGGAAATTCTTCTCTATCAATACGGGCCTTTAGATTCTTGTTGACCAAATTGGGAAGCTTAGATGCATGGCTAAAATCATCAACCGCAATCAATTCGCCATAGCCAAGTTCCTGAAGTTTTCCCAAAAGAGCGGAGCCAATAAATCCGCAAGCACCCGTAACAATGATCATGAAACAAAAATAGGCATTAAATTCGTGTGTGTGAAACATCCCTTGGAGATCCCCAATAATCCACCCGAAGATTTAAATTTACAATTGGGTAGTCCTCTTTATTTAGAAGAAATCAAACTGCAAATTGAAAAGGACTTTGGGATATCGGGCTTTCTTTTTTCGGGGGATAATTACACGGATTTGGCCTCTTTACTTCCAGAATTATTGGTTGTTGTGGAGAGCCTCAGAACAAACAGAAACTCAGACTGGATGAAAATTGTTTACCGTGTTGATCTCACCGAGAAACAATATAAGTTTGTCCAAAAAATGGGCGGCGACACCCATGAAAATATGGCAAAAGCCGTGCTTCTGAGAGAATTTCAAAAAGTTCATACCCGAAAACAACACTCTCGTACTTGATAATCTACTACTATTTGTGGAAATTTGCATTTCTATGAAGTTAAAAGACATCGTTTCAGTAACCGGAATGCCCGGCTTGCACAAAATATTGGGACAAAATAAATCTGGTTTGATCCTTGAAGCTTTGGCCGATGGTAAAAAATTCTCTACCAACCTTAGACAACGCGTAAGTATTCTTTCTGACATCTCTATGTTTGAAGAAGAAGGCGAAGTTAAATTGGCTGTGGTTCTTCAAAACGTAAAAGCGTTAGAAGAAAAAGGTGAAACTATCCCAACCGGAAAAGCTGACAACGATGAGGTTAAAGCCTTCATGTCAAAGGTTATGCCCAACTACGATCGTGAAAGAGTTTATCCAAGTGATATGAAAAAGTTGTGTGCATGGTATCACCTTTTGAAAGATAAATTAGATTTCGCAACTCTTCACGAAGAAGAAACTGAAGGTTCTGAAGGTTCTGATTCAGATGCACCAGTTGCAAAAGCCAAGCCCGATGTGAGCAAGACCGCGGCTAAGTCAGCCGTTAAAACTGCTACCAAAACTGCTGCAGGAGTAAAAGCAAAAACCGCTACTCCTCGTAAAATGGGTAGCTAATACCAATCATTATGGCTTCATTTATTCCTGAGGGTTTCCGAATTGATTCGGCACAATCTGTTGTTACCTTATTTAATGAGTTGCTTGAAAGACCCATCAATCATGTGGGTGATTTCAACAATTGGTTGAAAGATGCTAGCGACCTAGAAAGTCATATCTCCGAAGATATGGCTTGGCGCTATATTCGCATGACTTGTGATACTAAAAATAAAGATCACGAATCAAAGTACCTGCAGTTTGTTCAGGAAATCCAACCTCAATTGGCACCCCTAGAAGATCAACTCAATCGCAAAATTGCAGAATGCTCTTTCACTCAGGAGCTTGAAAATGAGTCCAACCCCCGAAGCACTGCTCATCGCATTTATTTTAGGGGAGTTAGAAAAGCCATAGAAATTTTCAGAGAAGAGAACATTGAAATTCAATCTGAATTAAGCACCTTAGCCCAGGAATATTCTTCGATTCAAGGAAGTATGAGCATTGACTGGAACGGTGAAGAAATCACCCTCCAGAAAGCTTCTAACTTTCTGCTTGAACCCGATAGAGATCTTCGCCAAAAAGCCTGGAAGAGTATCCAACAAAGAAGAACCCAAGACACTGAAAAGTTGGAGAACATTTTCGATCTGATGGTAGCAAAACGTCATCAAATGGCCGTCAATGCTGGGTTTGATAACTACCGTGATTATATGTTCGCCGCCTTGGGTAGATACGACTACAACGCACAAGACTGTAAAGATTTTCATAAAGCCATTGAAGAGCATGTAGTTCCATTGACCAAAAAAGTCACTCTTAAACGCAAAGAACAGATGCAACTAGAGGTTCTGAAACCGTGGGACACCTCAGTAGATCCGCTAAATAGACCGGCTCTTAAACCCTTTAGCAATGGAGTTGACCTATTGGAAAAAGGCATCAAAAATCTACATCAATTAGACCCCTTCTTCTCTCAATGTTTAACCACCATGAAAGAAAAAGGACTGCTTGACCTAGACAGCAGAGTAGGCAAAGCTCCAGGTGGCTACAACTATCCACTAGCCGAAACCAACATGCCCTTTATTTTCATGAATGCCACCGGCAATTTGAGAGACGTTGAAACTTTGGTACACGAAGCTGGACATGCCATACACAGTTTTCTGATGGCTCCATTGTCGTTGAACGCATTCAAAAACACTCCAAGCGAGGTAGCCGAACTTGCATCTATGAGCATGGAATTGTTGAGCATGGAAGGCTGGCAACACTATTTTGATTCACCCGAAGACCTGCAAAGGGCCAAAATGGAACAAATTGAGGGGGTAATCAATACCCTTCCATGGATTGCCACAGTAGACGCCTTCCAACACTGGATCTATGAAAATCCTAACCACAGCCGCGAAGACCGAATGAATGCATGGAACCAAATCCAAGAGCGCTTCGGAACAGGCGTAGTAGATTACACTGGGTTAGAATTTGCCAAAAATCACGCTTGGCACCGCCAATTGCACATTTTCGAAGTGCCATTCTACTACATCGAATACGGCATAGCCCAACTTGGCGCCATCGGAATTTGGAAAAATTACGTTGAAAAATCTCGGGAAGAAGCCCTTGCAGGTTATACCAACTTTATGAAGTTGGGCTACACCCAGAGCATCCCAGATATTTACTCTGCCGCAGGCGTTCGTTTTGATTTCTCGCCACAATATGTATCTTCACTGATGAATTTCGTGGAGAGCCAATGGAACTAAGTAAAAAACAAATTATCGCCGCTTTTGCGCTGGTAATTTCCTATTTTTTATTTGGACATTACATCGCTTTAGCAGGAAATTGCTGGGGCGGCTGGAACGAAATCTGCTGGAGCCGCTGGGATTCTGGACTTTACCTTGGCATCGCCAAGGATGGCCATACGCTTTATCCTTGTCCTGACATTCCCTCTTGGAACTGTGGAAACGCTGGCTGGGCACCTCTTTATCCCGCTCTGATTCGTTTGGTTCATGAATGTTCCATGCACCATTTTTCCCTCGCAGATGCAGGTATTTATCTAAGCACATTTTTCTGGATTGCCAGCATTTACTGGGTCAGAAATGAATCTTTTGCCGGCGCACTTCTATTACTTTTAGCCCCTGGAAACATCTATTTTCACGCTATTTTCCCCATGTCCCTCTTGGTTTTTTTCGTTCTGGGGATGTTTTACTTTCTTGAACGCCAAAAGTACCTTCTCGCTGGCATCATGGGATATTTTGCCGCTCTCTCCTATTCCATTGGATTCATTCTCATTGCGTGTTTGGGAGTTTACGTTCTCTATCAATGGTGGAAAAAACAACTATCCATTTTAAATGCCTCTAAGCTCGTCATCATTCCCAAGGCCGGAATCATTACGTGGTTCGTTTATGATTATTATGCCACAGGCAAATGGAACGCCCTGTTTTTAATTCAAGGAAAATACGGACACCATATTAAGCTCCCCTTTGAGATGATGTACCTAAAATTCAAGGAATTATTGGAGGCATGGGGCACCTTAAAAATGTCTATTGAACTCCAAAACTACAGCGTTTGGATAGGAGTAATTATCGCCATCATCAAATTCTATAAAGTCCGCTCGGAACAACCGCTTTGGCCCCTTTTGATGGTATTTACTCTCCTTTATTGGTGGCTACCCTACAGCAGCAGCAGCGTCACCGCTGTTTACCGAAATGTCTGTGTACTTCTACCTACTTGGATCTATTTATTCAGACACATAACTCCCCTGCAGCGATGGCTAACCTTAACAGTGATGGCCATATACTCTGTAACACAAGGAATTCTATTTATCCAATCGATATTGGTGTAGGTCTTTGGTTTTTGGTCTTTGGTCTTTGGTCTTTGGTCTTTGGTCTTTGGTCTTTGGTCTTTGGCTGACGGCTGTCGGCTGTCGGCTGTCGGCTGATGGTTTAAGGGGCTCAAAGTCATAGCGAAGCGTGAGTCTCAAAGTCTCAGCAAAGCTGACCGCTGACGGCTGATCACCGATCACCGATCACCGATCACCATTTACAAATTCCCTCTAACCGCTTGCTCGCGCTCGATACTTTCGAAAAGAGCCTTAAAATTGCCTTTTCCGAATGACTGGGCACCTTTTCTTTGAATGATTTCAAAAAATACGGTTGGGCGATCTTCTACGGGTTTCGTAAAGATCTGCAACAAATAACCAGACTCGTCTCGGTCTACCAATATGTTTTGTCTTTTAAGATCTTCAAGGTTTTCTTCAATCTCACCTACACGATCAAGAACGTCGTCGTAATAGGTTTCAGGAACGTAAAGGAATTCTATTCCACGGTTGCGAAGTTCTCCTACCGTTTCAGTGATGTTGTGCACTTCTATGGCAATGTGTTGAACACCAGCACCTTTATAGAATTCAATATATTCTTCAATTTGGGATTTCTTTTTTCCTTCAGCTGGCTCGTTGATGGGGAATTTGATGTATCCGTTTCCGTTTGATACAACCTTACTCATAAGAGCGCTGTATTCGGTACTGATATCTTTATCATCAAAGGTCAACAACAATTTGAATCCCATTACGTCTTCGTAAAAACGAACCCATTCGTTCATTTTTCCTAATTCTACATTCCCAACGCAATGGTCTACGTATCGAAGTCCCACGGGCTTAACATCCATGGCAAAAGCAGGCTTTTTATAACCTGGCAAAAATGGACCGTTATAGTTTTTACGCTCAACGAACTTGTGAACGGTTTCACCGTAAGTATGTATACCAGAGATGATTACGTAGCCGTTTTCGTCTTCAAAACGGGTGGGTTCCATGAATGGCTTGGCACCTCGTTTTACGGTTTCTTCGAAACTTTTGGTAGCGTCATCTACCCAAATACTTAAAAACTTAACTCCATCGCCGTGTGTGAGGTGGTGTTGAGCGATTTCAGTACTTGGATCAATAGCTGTAGTCAGAACTAAGCGGATTTTTTCTTGCTCTAAAACGTAACTTGCTCTGTCACGTACTCCCGTTTCAGGACCTGCATAAGCCACTAATTTATATCCCCAAGCTGACTGATAGTAATAGGCGCTTTGCTTGGCGTTACCTACGTAAAATTCAATGTGATCGGTTCCATTCAAAGGAAGAAAATCCGTTTCAACGGTAGCTTTTTCCAAAACTTCGCTTTCCATAGTCGCGAAGTTACGAAAAATAACGAAATCAATACGGGTCAACGTTGAATTCTACCTGAATTGCATTCATGCCGTCGCTCAGAATCAAACGATCTTTTTGCGACAATAAATATGACTTGATTTTCGCCGGGGAAGGTGAATTGGAATTCAGTTTGAGTAGGAATTGCTGATTATACATGTTTTTCACCCTCGCAACCGATGGAACTACAGGTCCCAAGAGAAAATCCCCCAAATGTTGACGCAGCAGGTTATTCATAATCATGGCTCCCGTCATGCAAGTTGCTTCATTCTTGTGTTTTATGGAGATCTCTATCAACCGGCCATAGGGAGGATAAGAAAACGTCTCGCGGGCCTCCAATTCTTCGGCTGCAAAACCATCGAAATTCGATTCGTTCAATGCTTGAAAAACGGGGTGATTTTTCTTATGCGTTTGAATGATGATCTTACCAGCGGCGTCTCCTCTACCGGCACGTCCCGCCAGTTGATAGAGCTGCTGAAAGGCGCGCTCATGAGATCTAAAATCAGGAATATTTAACGACATATCTGCATCTGGAACGCAAATCAGTTCTACAGAGTCAAAATCAATCCCTTTTGATAAAAGTTGTGTCCCCACCAAAAAATCAATTTGACCGTTATTGAAATCTTGAATGATCTTCTGAAAATCACTCCTTTTCTTGATGCTTTGCTGGTCAAATCGGGCAATTCTTGCTTTGGGGAAATATATTTCCAGCTCTTCCACAATTTTTTCTGTTCCCGTTCCTTTCATTTGGAAGTGATTTCCGCCACAACCTGGACAAACCTTCGGTACAGCTTGTGAATGACCGCAGTAATTGCACCTCTGATTCAGGGAACTCTTATAATAAGTCAACGCAATATCGCATTGAATGCACTGCGTGGTATGTCCACACAAGGCACACTGCATATACGGAGCATAGCCTTTACGGTTGTGAAAAACAATTATTTTCTTTCCCTTTTCCCAAGATGATTTCATCTCTTCGAGCATAGGATCAGAAAAAAGCTCTTTCATCCTATTTTGCTGTTTCAGCTCCTTACTGTCTAGCCAAACCCATTGAGTGGCTTTGCGGTCATCAAATCGGTCGTCCAACCTCAGTAAAGAGATTTTTTCCACCTTTGCCAAATGCAACATTTCATAACTGGGAGTTGCAGAACCCATCATAAGCTGGGCGCCCCACTGTCTAGAAAGATAAAATGCCGCATCTCGAGCATGAAACAAGGGTCGCTTTTCAAATTGCTTGTAACTTGGTTCGTGTTCCTCATCAATGATGATGATTCCCAACTCACAAAAGGGTGCAAACAGAGCTGATCTTGTTCCTATGATAAAATTCACCTCCCTTCGGGCGATTTTATCATACAATTCCGTTCTTTCGTAACTTGAATAATAGTGATGCCATACGCCAATCTCTTGGGGTACAAATTCCGAAATTCGTTCAACCAAGTTTTCTGTAAGCGCTACTTCGGGCACCAAAAATAAAACTTGCTTGCCTTGTTCAAGAATTTCTAAAGCGGCTTTTAAATACAAATACGTTTTTCCACTGCCCGTAACACCTTGAATCAATACAGGAAGCCCTTTATCAAATGAAGTATTTACCTTCTCGGCTACTTCTTTTTGTTTGGACGTTAACTCGAGATGGCTATTTCCTGCTGCCCTCAATTTAAGGTGATCTGTTTTCTCTTGAAAAATCCTCACCCAACCTTTCGATTGAAGACTGTTCAATGTGGTTCTTGAAACCCCAGTATCTGCAACAAATTGCTTTAAAGGATGCGGTGCTCTTGCTCGTCCCAAAAGATGCATAAGAGCTTCAAACTGTTTGAGTGCTCTTTTTTCAGTGTAATTGAGAACTTCATTTGCAAAATTATCGTCTTTCCAATCGGAAGAAAGTTCAACCCAATCCAACCATTTGGGCTTGTAATTTTCACGCAATTCTTCCTGCATAGAAATCAAGCCTTTGTGGTACATTGATTTGATGGTTTTCATCACTGTTTTCTGATTCAGCAGTTGCTGAACTTGTTCAACGGTTATAATTTTTTCCTTGATGAGAAGAGATAAAACCAGATTCTCTTTTTCATCCAGTACTCCCAAATCATCTAAATTAATTTCTGGATGCAACGAAATTTTGGTTTGTGATTGAACCCTATATCCTGCCGGCAATGCAACATTGAGTACATCGCCTAAATTCGACAGATAATACCTACTGATCCATTCCCAAAACTCCATCTGCAACGGTGTTACTATGGGTCGGTCATCTAAAATTTCAATGATGTAATTGGCTTGATATCCTTCCGGCGGTTGCTCGGTGATTTTCCAAACTATACCTGAATATACTTTTTTAACTCCAAAGGGAACGGCCACCCTCATGCCAATTACCAACAACTCGTTCCACTCGTAGGGTAAACGATAGGTGTAAACCTTGGGTAAAGGCAGCGGCAACAGTATTTCTGCAAATAGGGTTATTCTCTCTTCCAAGTCCAAAAAATTACAGCGGAAGATAAACCAGAATGTACTTATAAACAATAAGAGCTACAATTCCAGATACGTGGCCTATGAGCAATAACTTTTGCCATCTAACCGCCCATTTCACCAAATTCAACGGCAAGATATAAGCCAATACTGATCCTAATAAAGAGAACCCAATGGAAAATCCAATCAAATAAATCAACCCTGCGTCGCCAAAGTATTTCCATGTATCAACGGCCAAGGTCCAGTCGAACCAAAACCGTAAAAACAAGAACAGCAAAAATGCCATTAAATTTATGACTATCAATGACAAACGTGCATTGTTTCTAGAAGTCACAACGGCAACCGTTTTGTATCCAAAAATCAAATTGCCCCTATGTCCATCAAGCCCTTTTAATACATCTTTTGTTAATATTATAAGGGCTAATGCGGTGAAGAACCCTAAAATTTCGATAGATGGAAGTCCTAAATGAATCCAAACTGCCAATACGGGTGACACAGTCAAAAGCGATGATGTAAGTTCTCGAAGGAAGGCGATTTTTTGCAATTTATGCGAATAAAACCACGACAATATTTGAATCCCCAAGAAATAAGCTGCAATTTTTGCAGAAGCAATAAAGGCAAACGATAAACCGAGAACGTTGAAGACGATGTATAAATTGGCCAAGTGTTTGGTACCAATGGCAGATGCCATCAAGGGATGCGAAGGTCGGTTGACCAGATCTTTATTTCTATCGTAAAAAGAATTGATGATGTAAGCCGCCGCAATGGTAAATGCGGAAGCCACTACCATGAGATAGGTGTTGATATCGGTTAAAAAATACCACAAAGCCAACTTTTTAGAGGCCTCTGCGTGAAGCATCAGTTGCATGTAGGCCGCCAAAAATATTTGAGCAAAAGAAATCAAGGCTACGTTGTACCAACGAACCAAACTCAAAAAGTATAAAAACCGTAAAAATCTTTGATTGCCCTGGGGCATATTACATTCTGTAAATTACTTGAACATTGTGCCCTTCTAAGAGTTTTTGAGCTTGTTCAAAGTCTTCGGTAAAACCAAGAACGAAACCACCCCCACCGCTTCCGCAGAGTTTCAAATAATAGGCATTGGTTTCAAGTCCTTTCTTCCACAGGGATTCAAAATTTTGAGGAATCATAGGTTGGAAGTTATTGAAGAACAACTGTGAAATGGCCTTAACGTGTTTAAACAAAGGCTTAACTTCTCCTTTCAAAAAGTGTGTTACGGCATTGTCATTGTGTTTTTTCAATTCCGTTTTCACCATATTTCTGAAACCTTCCTCTTTCAATCGTTCGAGGAAAATTTCAACCATGCCTTTTGTTTTTCCTGGAGAACCTGAATCCAACAAGAAAATGGCACCTTTACCCATGATGTTTTCTGCAGGGAGCTCAGCGGTATCTAAATTACCCTTCCCTTTTATGATAATGGGTAAATTCAAATAACATATCATAGGATCTAACCCCGAACTCTTTCCATGAAAAAAACTTTCCATGAGTCCCAAAACTTCTTTTAACTGCTGTAAACGATCTTCTATCATGATATCGTCAGCGGTAATGGGATTTTCAGCGTAATTACTGTAAATAGCCGCAACTAGAGCACCTGAACTTCCAACTCCAAAACCCTGAGGGATACTGCTATCGAAATAGAGACCCTTTTCTAAATTTGCTTCCAAACGAGCAAAATCAAACTTACAGGGCAATTGTCCGCTAAAATGCATCTGCTTCAAATGATTCACATATTTAGCAATGCTCTTGTTACTTCGAATCTGATTATCGTCAGCTTCTAAAGGGTCAACAAAGCGAAATCTACCGTTAAAATTATCAAAAGGAATGCTCAACCCCATAGAATCTTCAATGATTCCATACTCTCCGAAAAGAAGTATTTTGGCGTAAAACATGGAGTCTTTGATCATTTTAAATCTTTTGTGGTGAACCACCTATATCACTGCAAAGATACAAACTGTTCTTGCAATAAGGTAACAACTCAGTTTCAATAAAGTTCATTACCGGTTCACTGTAAGATTTATCATACAGTAAATGCACATTGGCACCCGCATCTAAAGTAAAGGCCATAGGCCATTGGGTTTCCTTGCGTTTATTCCAAATCCTTTCAATGATGGCTATCGTATTGGGACGAATCAACAAATAATAAGGTTCAGAAGACATCATCATGGCATGTAATTGCAGCGCTTCCGACTCCACCAAAGAAATAAATCCATTGAGATCTCCCACTTTCATCATTTCAAGCAAACGCTCCAAATTGACTTGGGCTTGTTGATATCTTGAAGCTGCATAGGGATGATCTTTCAATAAATCATGACCTTGGGTGCTACTCACCGACTTTTCGCCATCATCTACAATTAAAACGGCATCAGCCCAATATTTTAATGACTCATGAACGTGTGCGGTGAAGGGTACCGCAAATTCATCTGTGGCTTCAGCCCAAGCGTTGGTTTCTCCCCAAATACCCGGTTGCCCGTATACACTTCTACAAGCAGAACCTGAACCCAATCGGGCATATTTACTGGCTATTTGAAGGAATTCTTCTTCGCTCCAACTCTGCTCAGCGGCAAGATCTGCGCGCTGAAAATCAGCAAAACACAATGCCAACGCTCCAAAACCAGCAGCAGAACTCGCTATTCCTGTTCCGTGAGGGAAATTGTTTTCCGATTCGATTTTCCAGTGGAACTCCTTAATTTGGGGCATAAATGGCGCAATTCGCTCCAAAAATTGCCTGATTTTAGGTTCAAATGAAGGTTTAGATTCACCCGCTAAGAAAAACTCCAAACTGATGGCTGAAGATGACAACCCTGTCATCTTTGACCTTGTAACCGTAGTTGTGGCGTGGAGATCTGACAATGTCCAGCTGATGCTAGGATTTGCCGGAAGTTGAACACCTCCCGTCTTTTTGCCCCAATATTTCACCAAGGCTATGTTGCTTGGGCAACGGAATTTAACACTATTATATTCAGACATTCTATGTTCTAATTTGGAATCACCCAGTCGTTCCAGGCCACTACGGTTTTATTTTTAAAAATGGATGGATATTCTTGTAAAATCTTCTTGTTCACCAACAACATGTCTCCACCCCAAGCACCTAACCACTTGCACAATCCCTGAGACACCGGTTTCATATCGAGTGATTGATAAGGCGTTTCTAAACCCAACAATTGCGATAGAAACATTTGCATCATTTCCAAAGAAGTTTCTAAGGTTGGAATATCTTGAGCATCTCTGGTCAAAGACAAGATCTTTTCCAACTGCATTTTATAGGCGGTATCACCGCTTAATTGATCTAATGTTTCTTTGACGGCAGCGCTGCTGTTTCGAGAATTCACCTTCTCTCCCCAAAACACAATGTGCCATTGTTGAGTCAGTGATGAAGAAAGTTTCCAAGGTCTGAAATGCACTCCTTGGGGATTTTTCCAAAATATCAAAGGTTTTTGCACCTGTGCAATGGCCACGTCGTATCCACTTCCCCCGAAAAGTTGAGCCTGAACTTCATGCGGGTTTAATCTGAAGAACTGAGACATCAATGCCACGAAAGTGCTGCTGCTGCCCAAGCCAGAATTCCTATTGAATTCAAGGCGCGTAACCAACCGAATGGACTTACCTGGCTCAAAGAATGATTCGGGAACCATAGTGAGCATCTTTAAAAACGTATCTGAAACCGACTTATCTTCAGATGAAATTTCACTGCTGGGCAACAGTTCTTCTAAACTCACATTCAATTGAAACCAAGGTTGTTCATTTTCATCCAAGGCCTGATAATACAGTGTGTCAGCCCCATTGGGTGGAGTATTGAAAATCCAAGAATCAAGCCATTGTCCGCATTTAACCGGCAAGGCCATGCCCTCAAAGCCCACCAACACGGTGTATTCACCGTTCAATAAAATTTTACCAGGTGCGTAAAACGATTGCATTAATGCTTCGCTGAAGAAATTGCTCCTAATGAAACTCCTCTCACTTTAGAGAAAATCTCCACTGCAGCAGAAAAACTAACCACTTTATCTTTGAAATACTCAACGATTTCCTTTTTCTCTTCGTCTGTTGCTTCAAGTTGATTCAAGATATTCAATAGGTGCATTTTCATGTGTCCTTTTTGAATTCCAGAGGTAATCAACGATCTAACGGCACTGAAATTCTGTGCCAATCCTGCAACAGCAACAATGCGCATCAAATCTGATGCAGAAGGATATCCTAATAGTTCATGGGCAAATTTCACCATGGGATGCAAGGACGTAATTCCACCAACAGTTCCTATACTCAAAGGTAAATCAATCCAAAACTTAAACTCGTCACCATTGATTTCGGCATGAGTTAAACTAGAATAACTCCCGTCTTTCGCGGCATAAGCGTGCGCGCTAGCTTCGGTAGCACGAAAATCATTTCCTGTGGCAATGATGATTGCATCGATTCCGTTCATGATGCCCTTGTTATGCGTTACTGCCCTGTAGGGCTCCGCTTTGGCAATTCGAATGGCTCTCACAAATTTTTCAGCAAATTCCTGATTGCCAATGCCACTACCCTCATTGATATCGCTGATTTTACAACTTACCTCAGCCTTAACTCTGCATTCGGGAGTGTAATTGCTCAAAATACTCATGACAATCTGCACCGGATGTTCCGCTCTCAACTCCCCTACTATCTGCGCCCATTCTTTTGCAATAGACTCTAAACAAGAGTTGATGAAATTTGCTCCCATGGAATCACGGGTATCAAATTTCACCTGAAGTTGAAAATAATCTTCTTCCAAATCAGACTTATCTATCAGCGAAATGTCTAGAATTCCTCCGCCGCGTTGACGCATGTTGCGAGTGATTTCTTCAGTTGCATCAAACAAACGTTGTTTGTGATTCACAAATGCATTTTGTAAGAAATCAAATTCTTTTCCTTGCCATATAAAATGCACATGTCCAATTTTGGTCATGCCAATGATCTCGGTGTTAAATCCGCCGCGCTCCAACCAAAAATTCGCGGCTTTGGCTGCTGCTGCAACCACGCTCGACTCTTCTATGGCCAACGGAAGGGTAAATATTTTCCCGTCAATCAAGAAGTTTGGAGCTACCCCAAACGGAAGATAAAAATTAGAAACCGTATTTTCAATGAACTCATCGTGAAGGCGTTGTACCTCCGTTTGACTGTGCCAATACCCAGTTAGCATATTTAATGCCGACTCGGGCTCGCTGGCGTGATTCTGAAGAATCCATTCAATTTTTGCTTCTTTCGATAATTTACTGAAGCCAGAAATAGGTGCAGGTTTTCTCATTTTATTTAACCGTTAGGTAAGCTTGGGCCATTTTCAGGCCTTCAATTTGTGATTCTATATATTGATCTAAAGGCTCTTGTCCTTGCAGGGCATATTTCAAAAAGGGACTTGCTTGAGCATAAATAGCCGCATGATTGATTTTCTCGATAGCATAATATCCATCCAAAAAATTCTTAATGCCGCCCGACGCGATGATGGTTTTCACGGGGGATGTTTTCCCAGCATCGGCCATTAGCGTCAATATTTCATTGACCGTATCCACCATTTCCAAGGATGAATGTCCCACATGAGTTGCACATTTCCACTCATCGGCCCTTAGGTCACTTCTGCGGTGATTTTCCAATAAGCTGAAGTTTGTTCCTCCAAAAGAACCAAAATCCAATGCTTCCAAAGGCAGCTCTAACAAGGCTTTTAACGACTTAGGTCCAAACCCTTGTCCTACTTCCTTGACCATAATGGGAAATTGAGCAAAATCCAGAACCCATTTTATGGTTTCGATGGGTGCTTCAGAATATTTATCACCCTCGGGTTGAAACCACTCTTGCAGTGGATTCACGTGTATGATCAAGCCGTCAGCTTCAAGGCTGAGAATCAATTCATTGATTTTATGAGCTTGATTGGCTGATTTCAATTCTTGCAACTGAGCAATACCTAAATTTGCAAAAAGAGGTTGATCACCTATGATTTTTCTAACTTTAAAATCAGCAGCAGACTCCTTTTGTTCTAAAACAGGTCGGCAAGAACCTAGCCCCATGCCTAAGCCGTATTTTTGCGCTGCCCTAGCCAAGTTTTTATTGATTTCTCCAGCCAATTCGGCACCACCGGTCATACTCGATATCCAAATTGGAGCATGCATTACAGTACCTGCAATGAGGATATCTTTCAAAATTTGTTGATCTGGGGAAGCAGCGAACAATGGTTCGTAATAAAACCGTGAATCACCTTCGCTCAATTGCGAACGAAAGGTCAATTCAATGTGATCTGCTTTTCTTTTGTTGAGGTGATTTGCCGCCAATGTTTTACAAAGGTAACAAAAATTGTAGGCCGAAAGTTTTGCTTCAATGCAACTTATCGTTGTTTTTATGTCGTTCAGCGTCTCTTTGGGTTTTCTTTTGGATGTTCAATTCAATGGCTTTGGTTAAGTCTACCCCTGTCTGATTGGCTAAACAGACCAGAACCCAGAGTACATCTGCCATTTCATCGGCCAATTTTTCATCGGTTTCACCCGCTTTAAACGATTGGTCTCCGTATTTTCTTGACATTATTCGAGCCAACTCTCCCACTTCCTCCATTAAAACGGCGGTATTTGTGAGTTCTGAGAAATATCTAACCCCAACCGTTTTGATCCAATGATCAACCCTTTGCTGGAGTTCATTCAAGGTAATGTCTGTCTGGCTCATAGCTATTTCTTTAACAAGAGCATCTGCTCATCAACCCAACCCTTGCCCCAATTCTCTTTCTCTTCTGGTGTCCACAAAGTGGGGAAAGATATAATTCTTTGAAAACGAGGAGGTAGAAACTTTTGCCAATTGGTACCACCTGTGGCAGATACATCTGTTCCTTTGCTAGAAAGGTATCTTACAGCACTTCGGTAATGTGATAATCTCCAATTTACGTTTAAATAAACATCTAAAGTTTTGAAATACCCTTTTAACTCCTCCGTCAACTTACCATCAGCATCTAGCTTCAACAATTGCTTGTTCAAATTGATGTTTTTCCATTTATCAGCCCACTCCATGAAGGATTTTTCGTAATGATCTTCAAACTGCTTCAATGTTAATGTGCGTTGACCTGTAGTAGTATCAATAGAACCCTGCTTCCAATAAATATTCTGATAGCATCCCTGTACATCTTCTAATTGACTGCTGTCTCTTTGGGACTCTGCAGTGAGATAATACATATCTGTACAAGCCATTTCAATCATTCTAAACTGTGCACTTTGAAATCCACTGGCTGGTAACAACGACATTCTAAACTCCAAAAACTGTTTCATTTCCATGCCGTCAATCATGATATCGAAACTATCAATCAAGTTTTTGAAATACCTTACTACACGAGTTAGCTTATCTTTCCAACGCTCATCAGATAGACCTCCTACCGACATTTGTTCAAGCTCATGAATGATGAGCTTAAAATACAATTCTGTGATTTGATGATAGCCAATGAAAATAACTTCGTCAGGAATATCGGTTTTGGGTTGTTGCAATGACAGTAAGGTATCAACGGCAACATATCGCCAATAAGGCTCGTAATTATTGTAGAGCAATCCCTCAAGATAATCATCGAGTTTTTGATTCTCTTGACCGAATTTCTCTTGAAGCTTCTGAAGCAGCTCTTGGGTTTTGGGTGATAAATCTTGAGTCATCGCTTGACGGTTAATTTAGATAGTTAATCGTTTTTTCTTAAAATGGGGACACAAAATCACTGAATTGCGGAAGAATTTCATCTTTGGCGGATAATATTGGATTTTCTATGTTCCAAGGGATGTTTAATTCTGGAGAATTCCATCTCACTCCGCCTTCGGTTTCAGGATGGTAATAATCAGTGCACTTGTAGGTGAAAATGGTGTTATCGTGTAGTGTGAGAAATCCATGTGCAAACCCTGGGGGTATGAATAACATTTTAAAATTCTCCTCATTTAATTCTACAGCTGCATATTGGCCGTAGGTGAGAGAATCCTTTCGAATATCAACGGCCACGTCTAAAACAGCACCCGAAATCACCCTCACGAACTTCCCTTGGGCATGAGGCGGCGCTTGAAAATGTAGGCCTCTTAAAATACCCTTATTGGAAAGACTCTGATTGTCTTGTACAAAATTATTGGCTAATCCATGAGACGATAAAACATCCTCTCGGAAGCTCTCAAAAAAGTGCCCACGGTGGTCTTGAAATACTTTAGGGGTAATGAGAAGCAGACCGGGCAAAAGCTCTTCAACTTGCATTTATAAAAAGAAAGCAGTAAAATTACGCTAAATTCGTAAATCAGTCCAATTAATTTAAGAACAAACATGAGCAATCAATCCAAAAACAAATCCATCCTTTACGTTATTATTTTAATCTTGTTGGTATTCAATTTAGGATTGTTTTACCTCTGGCAAGCAGGCAAAGGCGAAAAGAATGCTGTTGTTAAGGTTAACGAAGAAATGAACGCCACTTTAGAAGAGCGTAACAAAGCTATTTCAGCTGCTGAAGCCCTTATAGAACAATACCGAAATGACTCTGCTACCTTGGCACAAAACGGCGAAAAAATGTCGACCGAATTAGCCGCAAGAAGCAGTGAAATTGCTCGATTGACCTATTTATTAAAAAAGAACGATAAGAACAGTCGTATGCTGGTAGAAGAGTTGACCAATAAAATCAAAGAACTCGGTTCAAAACTAGCTGCATTAGAAAACGAAAATGTTCAATTGAAAGACCGAAACGACAGTCTTCAAAACCAAAACATGTCGCTGTACGCCAAAAACACCAATTTAGAATTAGAAAGTAAGAAGCTTAGAAACCTCGCTGCTCGTTTAACTACCCAAGACATCAGAGTAGAAACATTGAAAAAGCAAAGTCTCACAGGCAAGGAAGTAAATACCATTAGAGCTCGCAGTGTAGATGCTTTGAGAATCAGCTTCAACATTTCTGAAAACAACGTAGCTGAAGCTGGCGATAGAGAAATTTTCGTAAAAATCACGGGTCCTGAGGGCATTACTCTTTCACAAAGTGGACAAGGTGGTATAGTTGAATTGGAAAACGGTAAATCAACCAAATATTCCTATAAGACTTCAGTAGTATTTGAGAAAGACTTAAAGCAAGTTCCTTCTAGTATTTGGAAACCTTCTCAAAAATTAAACCCCGGTAAATACAGCGTTGAAGTATATACCGAGGGTTATTTAATGGGTTCTCAAGTGGTTGATTTGAAATAATCAACCAACTATTTTCCTTCAATTCTCTTTACACGGTCTTTCGCTGTATCAGTGATTGACTTGTCGGTAAAGTTTTCCAAAATGGTATTGTAAGTCACGCGTGCGTTGAAAAAATCACCTTCTTTAGCAAATGCGTCGCCAAGCAAAACTAGCGACTTTCCAACCCATTCATCATATCCGTTGAATTGATCAAGCAACTCGTAACAAGACTCTTTTGCTGCATTCAAACTATCCAAACCAAAGTGCAGTTCCGCCTCAAGGTATTTGGCTTCGGCTGCAAATCGATTGTCATTGCCGTTGTAAAGGCTTTTCAATTGAGAGAATAACTGATTATTTTCTTCTGCTGTTGAAGTAGAGCTGCGTTGTTTTAGTTGATTCTTAACCAAGATAAGTTGCGATTCAAACTTCATATCCTTGTCAGCCGAATTGGAACTCATTACTTTGCTTGCAATTTTCTGCATGCCTTCTGCATTGCCAGATTTACCGTAACAATACATCATTGATTTCCAGGCCTTCTCTTGAATGTCACGAGAATTGGTTATTTGTTCAATGATTTCCAAATAGGTTATGATATCCGAGCATTCAGCATTGGGTCCATAAATTTTTAAAACCGCAAGAGTTGCGTCTTCTTTGTACTCCCCGGAATTGGCTACAGCCACTTTCTTGTACATCTCTACCGCCTTTTGAGGCTGCTTGACCTGCTCGTAACTCATCCCCAAATAATACTGGGCCGAAATCACAAAATTACCTTCAGGTTTCTCTGATAAATACGACTCAAAGCTTCCTACAGCTTTCTTATACTCTTCTCTGTCATAAGCGGTTATAGCAGTTTCATAAAGTATGCTGTCTTCGGCCATAGTGCTCATGCCTCCTCGCGATGAAGCCCAACGCACAAAATCTTTGGCTCTCCCCTCTTCAGTCAAAATGGTTTTAACCATTTCAGCCGCCGATTGAGCATCTGCAGTTCCTTTGAACTCGTCATACAATTTCGAATAAGAATTTACCGATGCATCTATGTCTTTTTTCTGATAATAAATTCGACCTAACGCGCTGTATGCCTTACGAGTAATTTGAGTGCCAGGAAACTTATCTAAAATCTGACTGTAATATTCTTTAGCTTGATCGTAATTTCTGAGTTCCATGTACTCCGCTGCCACTTCATCATATCCATCCATCACGTATCTGCTGTTTGGATAATCTCTGACCAAACGCTTCAGAGTACTGATTTTCTCTTCAGAATTGCCCAACAATCCGTAGATAAGTCCGCTATGGAACAGAGCATAATCTGCATCGCGGCCTCTTTTTCCAGAAACATAGGCATAAGCTTTAACTGATTTATCTAATTCACGAGTCATTAGGAAACAATCGCCCATGCGAAGGTGAGCATCATGAACCACTGCTTCATCATAGCCTTGATTTCCCAATTTTTGAGTAAACTGCGAGAAATAAATCGCTGCTTCTGCGTAATTTTTCTTTTCAAAGAAATGATATCCTTGAGCGTAATATGCATAGGCGAACTCTGACACTTCATCAGACTTTGGCATGTTGATGAAATCTTTGTAGGCTTGCAAAGCATCGGTTGACTTTCCTGACTGATTGAGTGATTCTGCATACCAATAACCGGCTTGAGCGGCAAATTTTCGGTTTGCTTTTTTAGCCATGCATCGTTTGAAAAGATCATTTGCATCGTCCCAACGTCGAGACTTGAACAATTCCATGCCCCTTGCTAAGGTTACTTTTTGATAAATTTCTTCAGTTTGAGCGTCTAAATCGTCCATACCTTCTAAAATCTCCACCGCTTCGCGGTATTTATCAGTATTCAGCAACAACCTCGCTTTCAACTTGTTCGCCTCTTTTGCTTCGGGTGACTTTGGAAACAACCTGGTGTATTTATCTAATAATTTAGTAGAGTTGGCCTCTCCCAATTGAACTGCGATCTTCGCTTGTGTGTAAAGGGCTAAACGGGCAATTTCTTCATTAAAACCCGTTCTCCAAACTTCAGAATAGGCAAATTGGGCTTCGCGGTAATTTTTCATTTCCAACAAAACATTACCCAATTCAAAACTGGCAATTTGAGCCAAACTATCGTTGTTTTGAGCTACTTCTCTGAACCATGGAATGCTCTCGTTGTAGCGTTTGCATTTGGCATAAGAATAAGCAATCTCAAACTGTTCTTGTGGTTTTGTGCTTTTGGGGGACGGATTCACAGCCTCAAAAAACTCCGCTGCCTTCGCATACGACTTCATTCTATAATAGCACTGTGCTCTCAACCAGTTTGCTTCATTTTTCTTAACTTTTCTAGTATTTAATTTATCTAATTCCGAAATAGCTTCTTCGTATCTTGACAATTGATAAAGCACTTGAGCCATGTAAAAATGAACCATTTCAAAGTTCTTATCGGTGATGGTTCTGAAGGCTGAATAAGCGCTTTCAAAATCCTTTTCCATCAAACACGCATAACCGTAATAGTATTGAGCGATGGATTGAAATTCACCCCCGCTTTTAACCACTTTCTCTAAGTTTTCTTTACCTTCTTTGTATTTGCCGCGATTCACATAGCAAAATCCTACGCGAAACAAAAAGCGACTGCGCAATTTTTTATCTACCGATTTCTCATCCACTTCGCGGTAATAAGAAAGCGCAGGACCGTACTTTCCTTGATTGTAAAAATAATCACCCAAAGCCAAATTGGCTAGTTGTGCACGACCTGCATTGGGATTATTCTCAAGGTACGAGGTTAAAAATGGCTCCGCGTTCTCATGACCGGCATACAACTTAGACATAGCATGATAAAACAACAGATCTCCATCTTGTTGATCTATGGGTTGATTTTTCAACGCCTCTTCAAACTGGGCAATGGCGGCGTTAAATCTACCTTCTTCATACAATTCAACACCTCTTTGGGTGTAAATTGACGGAAACGTATTCACCGGATGTTGTTGTCCCCACAATGCTGAAAAACTAAACAGCAAGAATGCATAAACGCAATACCTCATGATTCAAATTTAACGGCATAAAACCAAGCATATGTCCGCACTTACACACAGAAAATGGCAGTGCATAGATTAATAAACAGTCTATAATCCCAACATATCCAACAACTTTCGAGCATTGAGCTGATTGTTGAATGTGGAGCCCAAAACTTGTTTTCTTTGACCCAACATATCTTGGGTAAATTCGAGATTCATAACACGCTGAATTTGCTGAACCAATTCTGCAGGCGTCTGTCCTAAATGCACTAAAGTATCCAACCCCGTTTCATCTACCATTTCTCTATTTGCCACTACAAATCGACCGCGATACAAGGAATTCAACAATTTCAATTTGATGCCTGTAGATTGGAATGTCACCATGACATTGATGTGTGCATCTTGAATCAATTTCAAAATTTCTTCGGCAGATACATTGGCTACCAATTTGATGTTTGGATAACGTTTTATGGCTTCCTGAAGTGTTTGTGAAGGCATTGAACCTGCAACATAACAAGGAATATTTAAGCGCGAAAAGACTTCTGTCACCAAAAATATAGCTGCTCTATTATTTTCAGGTACCGACAAATTCCCGTGATACAACACATAATCACCTTTGCCCGTTTTGCAAATCATTTCCTCGTTGGAATGAAATGCAGGAATGTACTGGGCATTGCCGTATTCTCCTTGTAAATAGCGAGTTTCCATAGGACTGATTCCTGCAACACCATTTACCTGCATCAGCATTTTTTCATAATCGCGTAAACGCTTGGCTTCGTGTTTAAAGAACAAGGTTTTCACTATATTTTCTTCGGCTAACGCCAAAGCTTCGTAATAATTATGCTCTACATTGTGAGCTCTAACCACCCTCACTCTATTGATCAATTGCGGTGAATTGCAATAATAAGTGGTATGTAATCCCTCAAATAAAATGGGGGAATTATCTGACATCAGACGTTTCAGCAACAACGCAGATTTTCGTGTTCTTACAATAAAGGGCCATGACCCTGCAAAAGGATTTCTTCTTTTCCGAGGATAATAATACACTTTATCTGCTACTTGCTCTAACTCGGGAGCGGGAGATTTGCCACCATACAAAAACACATGGAGGGCGATTTTAACACCCAACTCCTTCATAGACAATACCTTATAATACATATCCGTTGAACCCCCGTAATTGGGCGGATAGGGTAAGTCAAAGGCTACAATATGAAGGTGCTTATCTGTCAATTCTATTTACTCCTGCATAAATTCTTGGTAAAGATCTATTAAAATTTGTTTTTCATGCTCCCAATTCCAAACATTTCTTGCCAATGAGCATTGATTTTTGATTTTTTGATATTCCACATCATCTTCCATCAATAGCTTTAAGGCCGCAGCGATTTCTTGATCATTGTTGGGAACCAAAATCCCCACCAAAAATTCGTTGCAATGTTCTACGTATTCTGGAAAATCATTGATGATTGATGGCAATTCCGCCTCTACATAATCAAAGAACTTATTGTTCAACGAATAGTAATAGCTCAGCCCTAAATTCTCACTCACATTATAACCAATTCTTGCCTTTCGCGATATTTCGGGCAAAAACCAGGGTGAAACTTGTCCTACAAAAGTCACTTGGTCCCGCATACCGTTGGCCTCTACCAAACTTTCCAGCTGCGATCTAATATCACCATCACCTACCAGAACCAATGGATAATTCAACGAATACTCATGCAATATTCGAATCAATCGTTCCAATCCTCGTCCCTTATTCAATGCACCTTGATACAAAATAAAGGGCTCTGAAGGCCAAGATAAGGGTGGGGGAAAATTCTCAGCAACTTCATTGAGGATGGGCGCATTTCTCAACACCAATACATCGGTTCTATGATGTCTTTCTTCGAAAAACTTCTTTAAAGCAAATCCCACTGTATAGATCTTCCGCGCCCTCTTAAAAACGCTCGACTCTACTTTCAGCCATACTTTCTGAACCTTTTTTCTATCTATCACCTCCGGAACTTCGGTGAACATTTCGTGAGCATCAAAAAAGAACGGCTTATTTTGAACGAAATTTAACGCCAAGGCGGTCAAGGCGGTATCTAAATCAATGGAAGTCAGCAAATAATCTTGTTTGCCGAACAAATTAAAAAACAACCTAAGATTGTACTCCAAGTAAAATAACTTTCCCTTTTCAAACCAGCAATTCAATCGGGTTTGTTCAAAATTCTGAGTCACTAGCGGCTGTGAGTCGCGTTTTTTTCTGCCCACCAATTCAACCTGATGGCCCGCTTCAGATAGGGCACTGCAAATGCGAATCATTCGCTGATCAGTGGTTAAATCGTTAATGACTGAAAAAATGAGTTTCAAGCCTACAAACTTAATTGATTATCGGCCGATTTCTGAATTTTACCTTCATCCAACAGTTTATTCAATTGTTCTAAAAAATCACTCTTAAACTCCAAGGGGAAATTCTGAGTAAACTCAAAAAAATCTGCGGACTGCGACAATCGTTCAAGAATTTCTTTTTGAATTCTGCTGGGTTGAGGTTTGGCGAATTTCTTTTTGCAATTATCGCAAGTGAAGCAATTTCCAGAAGGTTTACCAGTGAAATACTGCACCCAAAAATTGGATCTACACCCTTTATTTTGAGAATAATCTTGCATTTTTGCCAATGCCTCCAGCCTTCTTTTCTTCAATGCCTCAACCACTTTCATGTCAAAACTTGGATACATGGATCGGGGTTCCAACAAGGTCAACATGGGCAGATTGCTTCTGGGAATGTAATCTATGACTGCCGCTTTTTGGAGTACGCCCAATTGCTTGGTTAATTCTTCATCTGTTAATCCTGCTTTTCGGGCCAATTGTGGCTCAATCACGGTGGTAAAGTGTTCAAAAATTCCGCCAAATCCACGCATCAAAACGTCCAACAGAGCGTCGAACTTTTCATATCGAATTTTAAAATCATACACCTCCGAATAATCCATTTGCATTTTGATTTTCGACGGACTAATAAAGCCTTCACTCAGGTGCCAAAGCTTCAATTTCTCGATGATTTTTATAGAAAAGAACATTTGCGACACCGAAATTTTATACTTTTCAGCAATCAAGGTCCAATCAATGGCATTGACGCTGTCTTGTCCGTTTCCTGGGGCAATTCCCAACGAATTCATCACTGCGTGGTAGCATTGTTTCAGGGTTTCTATCGGAGGATGTTGTTGCTCAATGAATTCTTTTGATTTCAACCAATCTGACGAGTTATAAAACAAAATGCAAAAGCTCTTGTTGCCATCGCGTCCAGCTCTGCCTGCTTCTTGGTAATAATCTTCGGGCGTTGTGCTAGGCGATAAATGAAAAACATAGCGAACATCTGGTTTGTCAACGCCCATTCCAAAGGCATTGGTACAGACCATGACTCTGACTTTATTTTGCATCCATTCCGTTTGCTTTCTGGTGCGCTCCTCGCTGCCAAGTCCGCCGTGATAAAAATGCGATGAAATTCCTTCCTCGGCAAGCCATTGGGCACAATCTTGAACTTCTTTTCGGGTACTACCAAAAACTATGGAACAACCCGTAGTATGCTTCAAGGCATGCAACAATAAATCGCGTTTATTCTCCGCGTAAAGTGCTTGAAAAACCAGGTTATTTCGACCAAATTCACCTTGAAATTTTTGATGGTTATTTAGTTGCAGCCCAGAAATAATGTCCTCCTGAATCCAATCGGGCGCCGAAGCCGTAAAGGCTGCAACGGGTGTTTTCAACGGTAAAAATTCTCTAACCTTATATATTTCCTTGAACGATGGCCTGAAATCACTTCCCCAAGAACTGATACAATGGGCCTCGTCAACCACCAATAACTTTATTTTGAGGTTGGGCAGATATTCCGTAAAATTTTGAGAAAGCAACCTTTCGGGCGATACATATAAGAAAGAATAATGTCCTTTAAGGGCATTTTCCATGATGCCTTTAATCTCTTTCCAAGTAAGGGCACTGTGAATGAAATTCGCCGAAATATTCCTTTGTTTAAGTCCATCCACTTGATCTTTCATCAAAGCAATCAAGGGTGACACAACCAGTGTAAGTCCTCCTAAAAGAAGTCCAGGCACTTGAAAACAGATGCTTTTTCCACCACCGGTAGGCAACAGTGCAAGGGTATCATTCCCATCAACAATCGATTGAATGATATTGCGTTGACCGTCTCTAAAACGATCAAAACCCCAGTGTTTCTGTAAAATTTCTTCGGGCGTTATTTGGACACTCATGGTGAAATTCGTTTGCGCAATTGCTCTAACTCTAGTGCAACTTGAGCAAAATAACGATTTCTATTCTTTTCTGAAACACCCGATACTTTTTCACTCTTGGTAATTAAATTCTCCAACCAACCTATGGATTGACGGTTAAAAGCCTCGTTTTTGGTCTGAATAAAGTTAAAGGTGTTGTAACCCAGGTAAGAGGCGTTTTGTCCAGATGATCTCAAGAAAACGCAATTGGTTCCTATCATGACATCGCTGATATACAATTCATAAGGAGTATCGGTAAATTCCTTTTTTATGGGATTGTATTTCTTTCCTTCGATGGCCTGTGCCTTGAGCATACCCACCAGTGCTTCAATTTCATCAACCACCTCTAAAGCCACATTTATGTCCTTAAAATAACCTGCCGATGCATAATATTCCAGCTGCCTAAAAGTACTTTTCAGCGTGTCTTCATGCCAAATTTCGGTAGAGGGCATTTCCAAAAAGGTTTGTTGAATTTTGGGGACTTCTTCTCTCCATGAGTCGGGAATTTGAATATCTTCTACGAATGACTGCTTCAAATCAACAGAACCCAGGATGGACTTATTCCAATAAACCATTTTGAAACGTGCCAAGCGAGGAAAAAAGAAATGATAAAATACCGGAAGATCTTCGGCTGCATAAATAATTTCAGCATTTTCCCACTGCCTTACCCATCGCAAGTCGGAATAAAGCACCTTCAAATAGGCGGCAAACGACTGAGATTCGTTGGAAAGATCATTGGCGCGGAAGCTCACCATTTTACTCTTAGGGCTGAGAGCGTCTTCTAGGGGGATATTGAAATTATCGCAAAGTGCAACCACTTCTTCCAATGAAAAATCAGTTTCCCCTCGCATTCGTCTGTATACGGAGTCAAGACTTATTTCAAACAGAGATGCAATCTCTTCAGCTAGATTGATATTCAGTGGGGCAGCTCGTTTTAAAACTTCCACGAATGCCAGTTGGGCGGGTCTATTGGATGGTGTATTTTTCAAGATAGTATAGCAAATTACGGAAAAGCCTTAAAAATAAAATCTTTAATTGTAAAATTCCGTTATTTCTTCTGTTTAGAAGTACACAATTTTGTACACAACCAAAAAATAACGACCATGAAAAAATTGAGAATTTTATTTTTAGCAAGTATTGTATTGATTTCAAGCAACTTATCTGCCCAGTATGACGTTAATGACAAACAAAGTATTGCTGTCATTGATTTTGACGTTCGCGGCTACAAGATGAACCAAATTCAAGCCATTCAATTTTTAACAAACGAATTGATTCGCGTGGGTAAGTTCGAGGTTATGGATAAGTACGATATTGAGTTCATTGCACGCCGTGATTCTTTAGACCTTTTGAATTGCTTCTCTAAAATCTGTCTACAAGACATTGGAGAGAAATTGAAAGTCGATAAAATGTTGAGCGGTTCTATTTCACAGATGGGCGACAACTTAAACATTTCCTTACGTATTTTAGACGTTAAAAAAGGCAATTTCGAAACTCAAAAAGTTCGCGAATTCCTCGTAATTCCAGGAACTGAATTTCAAATGTTACGCATTTGTGTCAACGATTTGTTTGACATGCCCAACGACAACGAATTGGTAACCAAATTAACCAAGCGTGCTGACTTTGACAACGCCATCAACAATCCATACTCTCCTCGCCTCCAATCAGACGGACCTCGTATGGGTGCTACGTACATGACAGGATACCTCGGTCAAGTTATGTCACGTCCAAAAACTTCTGGTGGCTACGATGGAAACCCATTTATGTTCCAATTCGGATATCAATTTGAAAAACAATACCTTAACGAAGGAAACTTCCAAGCCTTATTCGAAGTAATACCCATGATCACCGGCTTAGACCAAGGTCGCGTCATTCCATCTTTAACGTTATTGAACGGATTGCGTAACAACGTAAACGGATGGGAATTTGCTTTCGGGCCTAACTTCGCCATTTCAAGATCCGCTGTAGGATATTTCCCTAATAATGATTGGAAAAACAATGATTTCACAAAAGGCACAGCAAATGCGACTGGTGATATCGTAAACGTGCCTCACCCTGAAGGAGATGTAGTAATTGCAGCTGGATTCCTAGTAGCTGCAGGTAAAACATTCAAATCAGGAAAATTGAACATCCCCGTAAATATTTTCTGGGTTCCAGGAAAATGGGGAAGCCGCTTCGGTATATCTATGGGCTGGAACGCCAAAGACCGTTTCGAGAGGAATTGATTATTGGTCCTTGGTCTTTGGTCCTTGGCTGTGAGTCTAGAGGGGAGTGTTTAGTGATGAAGATCTCGCTCCCCTCTAAACTCTAAACTCTAAACTCTAAACTCTAAACTCTAAACTCTAAACTCTAAACTGTACGGGGATTGGCTGTCCGATGTCCACTGAAAGCTGTCGGCCGACCACCGACCACCGACCACCGACCACCGACCACCGATCACCGATCACCGACCACCGATCACCGATCACCAACACAACCATCTACCAACACAATTTGACGGTCTGATAGTTTGGCTAGTTCTAAATTGTGGGTGACAATGATGAAGGTGAGATTGAAGTCGTCGCGCATCTTGAAGAAGAGCTCGTGAATCAACTTGGCATTTTTGGAATCTAAATTTCCCGTGGGTTCGTCTGCTAAAATTAAGGATGGACGCATACTCAACGCTCGAGCAATAGATACTCGTTGCTGCTCGCCGCCCGACAATTCGCTGGGGCGGTGATGCATGCGGTCTGATAGCCCTAAATAATCTAACATTTCTTTGGCCGATTTTTCGGCTTTTATTTTGCTTTCACCAGAAATCAGGCGGGGTAAATAGGCATTTTCCAATGCTGATAATTCGGGTACCAATTGATGAAATTGGAAAACAAAACCGAGTTGTTGGTTGCGAAAATGGGAAAGTTTTTTACCGCTTAATTTTGAAATATCGTCCCCACGAAACAAAACCTGCCCCGATGTTGGACGATCTAAAGTTCCGATGATGTGCAATAGGGTACTTTTACCCGCTCCGCTTTCGCCGGTGATGCTGATAATTTCGCGCTCCCGAACATCTAGAGACACCCCTTTGAGGACCTCCAACTGGCCGTATTGTTTGCGAAGTTCAATGCAAGAGATCACTTTTTGTAAAATTATTGCGGGAATGGGGTCAAAGTTAATTATTTTCGCGTCGGAATTCCAACCTACTATGAACATTCACGAATATCAAGCTAAGGAAATTTTGAAAAAGTACGGTGTAGCCGTGCAAAATGGTTTTGTAGCCGAAACTCCCGAAGAGGCTCTTGCTGCTGCTGAGCGAGTGCGCGACGAATACAACAGCGGATGGTCTGTGGTTAAAGCCCAAATTCATGCTGGCGGTCGCGGTAAAGGTAAAATCCAGGGCACTGAACACCGCGGTGTTCAAGTGGCTAAGTCCCCCGAAGGTGCTGCAGAAATTGCAAAGAACCTTTTGGGTGGCACTTTGGTAACCATTCAAACAGGTCCTGCTGGTAAATTGGTGAACAAAGTTTATATCGCTCAAGATGTGTTCTATCCTGGTGCTAATGAACCTGAAGAATACTATATGAGTGTTTTGTTGGATCGTACCAAAAAACAGAATGTAATCATTTATACCACTGAAGGTGGAATGGATATTGAAGAAGTGGCTGAGCACACCCCTGAGAAAATTCACAGAGAATGGGTTCACCCAGCAACTGGCTTGCAGCCTTTCCAAGCTCGCAAAATTGCTTTTAACTTAGGACTTGAAGGCAACGCTTTCAAAGAAATGGTTCGTTTTGTAACTGCTTTGTACAAAGCTTACGAAGAAACCGATTCTGCCATGTTTGAAATCAACCCAGTATTGAAAACTTCTGATGATAAAATCATAGCCGTTGATGCGAAAGTAGACCTAGACGACAATGCACTTTACCGTCACAAAGATTTCTTAGAATTGCGCGACCTTGCTGAAGAAGATCCAACCGAAGTGGAAGCAGGTAAATTCAACCTTAACTATGTGAAACTTGACGGTAACGTGGGTTGCATGGTGAACGGTGCCGGACTTGCAATGGCTACTATGGATATCATCAAGTTGTCAGGTGGTGAACCGGCTAACTTCCTAGATGTTGGAGGTACTGCAAACGCCGAAACCGTTGAAGCTGGTTTCAGAATTATCATGAGCGACCCTAACGTTAAAGCAATATTAATCAATATCTTCGGTGGTATTGTACGTTGCGATCGCGTAGCAAATGGTGTTGTTGAAGCATACAAAAAGATTGGCGATGTGAAGATTCCAATCATTGTGCGCTTGCAAGGAACTAACGCCGAAGAAGCTAAGCGCATCATTGACGAAAGCGGTCTGAAAGTATTCTCTGCAATTGCCCTTAAAGAGGCTGCTGAATTGGTTGAAAAGGTCCTTAAAGAAGCCTAATCTACCGTCCGCCCAAAGTATTTCCATGCATTTAGCCGCGGCATTTTTGGGTTTTCTTTTTTCGGGGGACATTCACTCGTCTATCCCTCAAAACACCGGAAACCAATTCAGACGTGACTCTACAGCTACCCGAATTTGGGAATACGGAGCCGATTTTAAATTTAACTTTTCTCTAGCCAACTCATCCCCCAATTGGAGCAGCGGTTCGAGCAACAACATCAGCATTGCTGGTCTTATAAGTGCTGGAGCCAACCTAAAAAGGGAACGGATGAGTTGGGATAATACCCTCAAAATCAACGTAGGCGTCATAGCCAACCGCCAGAGCGACATTTTCGGAGACGGCTTTTGGAGCACCCGAAAAAACATTGATAACGTATTCTTAGACAGTAAATTAGGGGTGGAATTTGATGAATACCCTACCCTTTCTATGTACGGGGGACTCAACTTTCAAACGCAACTTCTACCCGGTTATGTTTACACCAAAGACCCCATCGGACGAGAAATTGCAACCATGACCACCAGTTTTCTTTCCCAAGGACAAACCCAATTGGCCATAGGTACTGAAAATAAATTCTACCGAAACTCTTTCATTCGTTTAGGATACGTCACCTTGAAACAGACTTACGTCATCAACCAAGAATTATACAACCTTCGTAACACCGAAGTCATTGCTCGTGTTCAAAAAGGCCAATTCATTGATAACGAATTTGGTATGCAAGTACAAATGGGGGGCGCCCGAAACTTTGGTCCCAAAGAAATGTACACCGCTAAACTCAACTATTTGGGCTTCCTTCCCTATCAAACAGATCGCGCCATTTTAGACTCTCGTATAGACATTGGACTTTCAGCCCGTCTCACCAAATACTTAAACCTCAACTACACCCTCATTTCCATCTTCGACAAAGACCTTGTAAAACCTGGCACCAACGCTTGGCAAAACTCGTGGGTCTTTGGACTTGGGTATGCGTTTCATATATAGACTTTGGTCTTTGGTCTTTGGTCTTTAGCAGGCAGCGGTCAGCGGTCAGCCTTCAGCCATCAGCGGCCAGCCGTCAGCAGTCAGCTTCGCTGAGACTTTGAGACTCAACAGTCAGCCTTCAGCTTTCGGCGGACAGCGGTGAGCCGGGAGCTGATAGCAGCAGCGAAGCTGCCCAGCAGCGCCGTAGGGGCTAAGCCCTAAGCCCTAAGTCCTAGCGAAGCGGTCAGCCAAAGACCAAAGACCAAAGACCAAAGACCAAAGACCAAAGACCAAGATCCAAAGACCAAGATCCAAAGACCAAGATCCAAAGACCAAAGTTATCCTATCAACTCCGTGGTTGTGTGGAACTGAATGTCTGGGTATTTTTCCATGGCCATACGCAAAATGTAGGCGGTTTCTGCGAGGAATACGGGGTTGCCCGATTTGTCGTAGGCAATATTTGAGCCCCGATATTTCATGAAATCTTTTAGATCTGCTTCTGGACCGGTCATCCAGCAGGCTTTATGGATGCCGCGGGCTTCGAAACGACATTTTGCTCCGTATTCGTGTTCAAGTCTGTATTGCAGAACTTCAAACTGAAGTTCACCCACGGTACCTACAAATTTTCGGCTACCCGGTTCTTGAATGAACAAGTTTGCCAATCCTTCGTCGGTGAGCTGTTGGATTCCCTTTTCGAGCTGTTTGCTTTTCATGGGATCGAGGTTGATCAATTCTTTGAAAATTTCGGGCGAAAACGATGGAATTCCTTTGAAAGTGAATACTTCACCTTCGGTCAAGGTATCACCAATTTTGAAGTTACCAGTATCGTACAAGCCCACAACATCCCCCGGAAAAGCCGCATCCATCACCTCTTTAGAATCGGCCAAAAAGGTATATGGGGCCGCAAATTTGACCTGTTTCTCGAGTCGGGTATGCTTGTAGGCCTTATTGCGTTCAAATTTGCCGCTGCAAACACGTAGGAAGGCAATTCGGTCGCGGTGACGAGGGTCTAAATTGGCGTGAATCTTGAATATAAATCCCGAAAATTTGGCTTCGGTGGGTTCCACATCCCTTGCGGTCGTGGGACGTGCGAGCGGATTTGGAGCGATGTCAACGAAGGTATCCAAGAGTTCTTGTATCCCAAAATTATTCAAGGCAGACCCGAAGAAAACGGGCGCCACATCGGCGTTTAGGTAATTGTTTATATCGATATCGCCGTAGACACCCTCAATGAGTTCCACGTCTTCGCGAAGTTTTGCTGCATTCTTATCGCCTACCAACTGCGGAAGTCTTTCGTCATCAACGCCTTGCACAGCAATTACATCATCAGACAGTTTGGTTTTTGAACTTTCAAATAAATTCAGTGATTTCGATGGAAGTAAATACACCCCCTTAAAATCACGACCACCGTTGATGGGCCAGCTCAAAGGATGCACTTGAATGTCTAAATTTTCTTCGAGTTCATCGAGCAAATCAAAGGGATCTTTACCGTCGCGATCCATTTTATTGATGAAAACAATCACTGGAGTTTTGCGCATTCTGCAAACTTCCATGAGTCGTTTGGTCTGTTCCTCTACCCCTTTCACGCAATCCACCACCAAAATAACGGAGTCAACGGCGGTCAAAGTGCGGTAAGTATCTTCGGCAAAGTCTTTGTGTCCGGGTGTGTCTAAAATATTGACCCACTTTCCTTTATACGGAAAGGTCATCACCGAAGTCGCCACCGAAATACCTCTTTGCTTCTCAATTTCCATAAAATCGGAAGCAGCCGTTTTGGTGATTTTGTTGGACTTCACCGCGCCTGCGGTTTGTATTTGTCCCCCGAAAAGCAAAAACTTCTCTGTGAGGGTCGTTTTCCCGGCATCGGGGTGAGAAATGATGGCAAAGGTCTTTCGTTTGGCGATCTCGGATTCGAACATAAATCAATAAAGTGCAAAGGTAGTTAATTTAGTCTTTGGTCTTTAGTCTTTGGTCTTTGGTCTTTGGTCTTTGGTCTTTAGACTTTGGTCTTTGGTCTTTGGTCTTTGGTCTTTGGTCTTTAGACTTTGGTCTTTGGTCTTTGGTCTTTGGTCTTTGGTCTTTGGTCTTTGGTCTTTAGACTTTGGTCTTTGGTCTTTAGACTTTGGTCTTTGGTCTTTGGTCTTTGGTGTCGATGCCTAAATAACGTTGACCGTTTTCCCTCTTTTCAATTTGATATTATTGCAAATAATACATCTTGATTCTGAGGCTTTGTTTGCTCAATTAACTGGGGCTCGATGCCCCATTTAATTGTACTTTGCGTCAAATGACTCTTTC
>JAMNXP010000007.1 GCA_023653095.1 Bacteroidia bacterium
CATTGTTAAAAGATCTTTATAAAGATCATATGGTGGCTATGGCGAGGGAGTCCACCTCTTCCCATTCCGAACAGAGAAGTTAAGCCCCTCAGCGCAGATGATACTTGGTTAACCCCTGGGAAAGTATGTCGCCGCCAACCTTATTGATTTAAAAGCCTCACCCACAAAGTGAGGCTTTTTTTTACATTTGCTTTACCGTATTTTGCAATTAAATTTTATGAAGTATCCCTTTATTCTAGTTTTCTTTTTTACTTACAACCTTCAAGCCCAAACAGGTGTTGGTACCATTTCTCCTATTAATAAATTACATGTTTTTGGAGACACCGCCTCACCATTAAACTCTGGTACTGCACAGAATTCATTGTTGCGACTTTCCAATACCAGTTCAGTTTCGTCATTCGATTTTGGAATTTCGAAAGACAATTATTCTTGGATACAAGCTAGAAGTAGTTCCTCCTATACTGTGAATTATCCAATTTTATTGAATCCAAATGGCGGTAATGTGGGTATCGCTACTTTGTCCCCATCAGAAAAATTGTCTGTTACGGGTTCAGTAGTTGCAGGTGGTACAATTCGTTCAGTCAGTGCAGGGCAACTCCTGAACAGCGTGTTTTTAAATGAATCAGATCTTGGTATTACCAATAATATTCAAAATTCTTCCAATACCGAAACAACCGTAGTTTCCTACAATTATACTCCTGTTTCTAGTTCATCGAAGATTTATATTGAATTTGATGGGAGAGCTTCAGTTTCTGGTGGGGTGTCTGATGAATTAGTTGCCTATATAAATGTAGGTTCCACTAAAGTTCAAGCCAATTCAGTTGTTTTTAGTACCGGACAAGGTGGAGGTGGAAGAGGAAATGCTTTATTTCCCATTCAAGGATATTTCGTAAATTCTTCAACCAATAGTGTAACGATTTCTATTACCATGGCAAGAGTAAATTCAGATGATACCATTACGGTATCACCTGATATGACTTTGATAATTCAGGAGGTAGCAAGATGAAATATATAAGTGTTTTCCTTCTGTTTTTTTCGAGTTGTATTCATTTACTTGCTCAAACAGGAATCAATACGGTTAATCCAAATTCTCGATTGGAAATTAAAGGTACTTCTTCAATTCCTGGTTCCTCCGGAAGTACAAGCAATGGGGTTTTGCGTCTGTCTGAAGGTGCGAATTCGAATTTGAAGGCAATAGATTTTGGATTTAGTGGTACTAGTTACGGTTGGATTCAACCGCGTTTGAATAGTGATTACTCTCAGAACTACAATCTTTTGCTGAATCCAAATGGGGGAGCAGTTATTATAGGTAATAGTTCTGGTTCGGCAACTCTGAATGTAGGAGGAACGGTAACGGCATCTGGTACTATCAGAAGTTCTCAATCAGGGCAGTTGTTGAATACCATTATACTAAATGAGAGTGATTTAAGTATTTCATCCAATCAGTCTGTGGTAAATACTACACAAACCATCTTGACATATACGTATACTCCAGTTTCATCTAGTTCAAAAATTATCATTGAATTCCATGGAAAGCATTCCATTCCAGGTTCGAGTAATGATGAATGGAAATCACACCTACTGGTTGGTAATTCTACCCTACAAACTCAACGGAATATCTGGTCATTAGCAGATGGAGGTGGTGGTAGAGGTTCTACCTTATTCCCGCTGACAGGTGTATATTCTAATACAAACGGTAGTCAAATAACCATTAAAGTAAACGTTGAAGAAGTGTCGGGTGATGACACTTTTACCTTAAATCCCGATGTTCTTTTTACAATTAAGGAGGTAGCACAATGATTCGGATTTTTGCATCTTTGGGATTATTAACCTACTCCTCCTTACTATCTGCACAAGTGGGTGTCGGAAATTTAAGTCCTAAATTAACTTTGGAAGTTTCAAACACATCTGCAAATCCAGCTATAACTGGTTCAAGCACCAATGGATTATTGAGAATACAAGGAAATACCAATACTGCCTTAGATGTTGGAATTATGAATAGCTCAACCGCTTCTTGGCTGCAATCTAGAAATGCCTCAACATATTCTAGTAATCTCCCCTTAAAGTTAAATCCGAATGGTGGGAATGTAACCATTGGCTCTTTGACTCCAGGAACATCTAACTTGCATGTTCAAGGGAATATATTGGCTACAGGATCCATCAGGAGCACTGCAACTGGGCAGTTACTCAATTCAGTTTATTTAACAGAATCAGATCTTAGTAAAAGTTCAACGACACAGAATAATAGCACATCAGCTACTGATATCATTTCTTATACGTATACTCCAGTTTCTAGTAATTCAAGAATTTGGATAAAGTTTTCTGCTAATTATGAAATTGGAGGAAACTCTTCAGGCGGGAATGATGAAATTGCCAGTCAGTTGCTTGTGGGTAGTTCAGTAATTCAAGAAAAAAGACAGTATTTCCCAGCTGGTAATTCAGGTAATGGAAATCGGAGTGTGAACATCTTTCCTATCTCTGGTGTCTTTGATAATACATCATCTTCATCCGTTACCATTAAAGTAAACGTTCGAAGAACCGCGGGAGATGACTTAACCAATGTCTTTGCAGATATGGTTTTTAGTATTGTTGAGATTGCTGATTGATTATTTCTGTCCCAAAACCCTTATCACGCAGGCCTCACCTACGTGATACTTTCCCTCATTTAGGTAAGTGATTTCTTCTGTGGCGTTAATTTCACGGCATTCGGCAAATAGATCTCTTACCGAATCCACTGAATAGAGCATATCTAGGTTATCTGGTCCACCAACTTGAGGGTTTTTCTCTCTGTAGGGGATGTTATTCTGCGAAAAACATTCAAAGATGATTTGACCATCAGGCTTGAGAAACTCTAACATTTTGGATATAAAACTTGCTTGTAGGGGCTTTGGGAAATGGGTATAACTGAAAACCAAAACGTCAAAACATCCCAAGGGAAAATCAACAGAATCAAAGCTAGCGATTCTATAATCGATGGTAACGTTGAAGTTTGAAGCGAGGTCAGTGGCTTTTTGTTGGCCAGATTCGCTGATGTCAAAAGCACTAACTTGAAATCCGAGTTTCGCTGCGTATACAGCGTTTCTGCCTTCTCCTTCTGCAGGAAACAATGCTGATAGATTTTTGTAGATGATTTTCTCAAGCTGCTGTTTTACAAATTCATTGGGTTCGCTACCGTAAGCCCAGCCTTCTTCTTGATAACGGTCGTTCCAAAACTCTTTCATTGTTGCGAAGTTCGTGTAAATCACGGGCTATTCAATGTGATAATAGTTACCAAACAAATTTTGTTAACCATCTACCTTTGCGAACATCTATATGGAGAGGATTCAGTATTTCACCCTTCTTTTGGTTGTCGTAATTGTGATTTTTTGGGCAAAAGCCATTTCGGCTCAACACCAAGAGGTCCCTGAAAAACCCGCTATGTGGAAAGGGAAGGCCAAGATTTATTACGATACGGGTGCATTGGCAAAAGCTTTTCAAGAAGGTACATTACAAGGACATTTCAGGTACTTTTATATGAATACCAACAATTCTAAGCCGTTGACCGATTTTTTCGCAAACGGTGCAGGAGGTGGTATTAGATATGAGACCGCTCCTACACACGGATTTCAATTTGCGGTTAGTGGATTTTTCATTTTTAATGTCTATTCAGCAGATTTGGGTGTTGTTGATAGTATCACTGGTTTGAAGAATAGATATGAATTGGGGTTGTTTGATTTAGAAGACCCTGAAAATAAGCGTGATCTAGATCGGTTGGAAGAGTTTTATCTCAAATACAATTTAAAAGAATCACATCTTACTTTTGGCCGACAACTCATCAATACGCCTTACATCAACCTACAAGACGGCCGAATGCGTCCCACTGGCGTTGAAGGTGCATGGTTGCAGTGGAACGAATGGAAAAATACCGAACTTAATGTAGGTTATCTTTATTCAATATCTCCCCGCTCCACCGTGGAATGGTATGGAATTGGCGAATCTATTGGTTTATATGGTCAAGGACTAAATGCTCAAGGCAAGCCATCGGGTTATATCAATAAAATTGAATCTAAGTATATATTGAATCTAGGGGTACACCATAAATTCAAATACGGAAACATTCATCTTTGGAATTTTTACGTAGATCGTCTTTTTAATACATCTAGTATTCAAACTGATTTCAATATCCCCCTAGCCAAGAATCTGAATGAGCCGCATTTGTTGTTGGGTATACAGGCATATTATCAAGTTTCAGATTCCAAGGATGACCCCAATCATCAATTGTATATTGATTCAGATCATAAGAGTCATGTAGCCTCGTTTAAATTAGGACACGATAATAAACGGAGAAGGTTTTCCATAAATTACACCCGAATTTCAAAAAGCAACCGTTACTTGATGCCCCGCGAATGGGGCCGTGATCCCTTTTACACCTTCCTCTCGCGTGAAAGAAATGAAGGCTATGGCGATGTTCATGCTTGGTTGGGTAAATACACGTATAAGGTCCCTAAATATCATACTTCCATTGCTACCGGTGCCGGATATTACAAATTGCCTGAAATCCAAAATTACCGTTTAAATAAATACGGAATGCCTTCTTATTACCAGTTCAACTTAGATTTACGACATGAATTTCTGGGTGTTTTTCGGGGACTTGAGGGACAGTTACTCTTGGTAGCTAAACGCGCAGTTGATCCCATTGAAAATCAGCGGGCCATATTCAATAAAGTGAATATGTTTCAAACCAATGTGGTGTTGAATTATCATTTTTAGAATTTGGTCCTTGGTCTTTGGTCCTTGGTTGCCGGCTATAGAGTCCAGGGAGTAGAGTTCAGAGGGTAGCGGGCTCAACTCTAATCTCTAAACCCTCAACTGACGGCTGATCACCGATCACCTAAAACTAATCACCTAAACCCAATATAAAACGTTCTGATTTGGTTAGGGGCATAAACATAGGCAGCATCGAAGGTTAACGCATATGGATTGCTGGGGCTAGCTAGCGGATTACCCTGTGCATCGTAAATTACTTGTTTGTCGAAGGGGTCATTACTGCGAGCGAGCAAGAAAGGGGCGGAACGATTAGGTGTCCAATTGAAGATATTTTTGATGCCAAAATAGATTTCGCGCGTTTTATTGATGCGAATATTTACGTTGATGTTGTGGATAGTCCACCAAGGGGAAGTTGACGGACGTGGGTCTAAATCTCCCAATAGAGGCAAATGCATCGGGGAAACGATGTTACCACTGTAGTCAATGGTGGTAGTTTTAAGTCTATTCTTGTAAGTTAGGGTGAAAGTACCGTTGAAAGATTCAGTGAGAAGGGGTTGAATCCATTGGTTGTTTATTTTCTGTCTAGCATAAATATAAGTAGCACTTAGACGTCCTGAAAACCGGCCGGAGTTGATCCAATCGATGTTCAAATTTGCACCGTGATTAATGCTTCCTGAGGAATTGTTGGTATAAATGATGGCGCTTGGGTCAGATAGATAATCTGGTAGAATGCGGTTATTAAAAAAGGTGAAAAAAGCATTTGACTCAATTCGAATCAAGGATTTATTTCTGATGGGTTGGTTGGTTTCGAAGGATAAGTTGAAATTTTGTGACTCCTCTGGACGAAGTTTTTCAGAGAATTTGATGGTTCTTGCGCCTGTTAAAGCTGCGTGATCTTCGGTAAAAACATTGACGGTTCGGAAACCTGTTCCCCAATTAAGTCGCCAGATAGATGTTCGTTGTTTGATTTTCCAAGACGCTCTGTAACTCAAAATATTTCCGTGGTTGGGATGGAAATCGTATCTAAGTCCCCCGAGAAAACTATGATTTTTGAAAGAGTATTGATCTTGAAATAAAATACCAGAAATGGGTACTTTTTGAGGGATGGAATACACCGTATTGCCCATTGAGTCTTTGAAAATGGTGGCACCGGTATTGTCATCATAATAGGTGAATCTGTGGTTGATTGCGGTGAGGAACTGATGGGAACCAAGGGTTTTTCTGTAAATCGCTTGGCCAAAATAAACCTGTTGAATGGCCTGAAAATGCAGGGTTCCGTAATAACTGTTTTGTGCGTGTTGATTGAAACTTCCTTGAATTTCGATGGGTGATGTAGTGGAGGGCTTGTAAGATGCAATGGCCTCCCAACGTCGAGTTGCAATTGACTCACCGTAAATTGAATCTCCACCTGAAAAAGGTGAAAATCCTGAAAATGGATTCGTATTGTGAAAATTCATTTGTCCGCCCCAACGGTCTTCGAGAAATTTTCGAATGCCGAGGTTAAACGCTGTTCCTTTAGTGTTTTGATATGCTATTTTCTGAAAGATGGAAGCCCGATGTTGAATGGATACATCGGTGAATCCATCTTTATTGAAATCTCGTTTACTCGGACTAGAGTATAGATTCACACCAGTCAAAGACGCCCAATTTTTGGTGATTTTCTTATTGGCTGAAAGGTCAATATTGGCGTCCAACCAAGAACTGATGCGAACATCAGATTGAAACGAGTTAAATTTTGAAGGTGCTTTGGTGATGATGTTTATGAGTCCGCCAATTGCTTCGCTTCCGTATAGGGTGGAGGCTGGGCCTTTGACTATTTCCATGCGTTCAATCATGGAGGAGGGTATTCCCATGAGTCCATAAACGGTTCCAAGAGAACTGATGATTGGCATACCGTCAATGAGAACCATGGTATACGGACCTTCCATCCCGTTGATGTGTATGTCGCCTGTATTGCAAATATTGCAGTTCACTTGTGGACGAACACCGCTAGCCAATTGTATGGATTCAAAGAGATTGTTAGTTGGATTGGCCTTAAAAAAAGAAGTCCGGTAAACATCAACGCTTACCAGACTTTCTGAACGCGAAGTGGTTGTAAGTGAAGTACTTATTACAACTTCGTCGATTATTTTTAGGGAAGTATCGTTTTGTGCATTCAGGCAATGAATGCTTCCTAAAATCGCAAGTGCAAATTTTAGGATTCGATACATCAATTATTTGCGTTTAAACTGGAAAGAGTACACTTGACGATTTGGGTCTGTTTTACTTGGATCGTATTGAGCCATGGTCAAAGAAGTCGCATTGAAAACTACGTCTTCGTAGGTTTCTTTAGTTCCATCTTCAAAAGTCATTTCCAATTTGCCGCCAGAAAGGATGTAGGTACCTTTATCGTTAGTTATATCTGTACCATCAACTGAAGTAGTTGTGAAGTTGGTACCATCAAAAGTACCGCTGTATTTTAAAGTTGATGAAGTAGCGATGGTTGTATCGTAAAATTGTTGGTTGGCAAAGAATACTTTTACATTTAACTTTTCCAACTCCCAAGAACCTTCGAACTTTGGGGTGTTATCAATAGGTGCTTCGTCTTTGCATGAACTAAATGCAAAAACCGTGATAGCCGCAAGGGAAAATAGACTTTGAAATTTCATGATACAATTTTAATGTATTAAAGTCGATTGAGCAAATTCTCTCTGATTGAATCGTACAAGGATTTTCGGTGAATTCTGCGGGATGCGATATTGCCCATCAAGGCAGCCAACATAAAGAAAAATATCAAGTTATGTCTATCTGTCATTTCGAGCACCAGGATTGCAGAGGTAAAAGGACTTCTTGTAATACCTGTTAAGAATGCTACCATTCCCGTCATGATTAAAAGATTGGTATTGTCAGGAGTGAGGTGTAATAATCCTGAGAAAAATGCTGAAAAAGAGGCTCCAATACTCAAGGATGGTGCAAATACTCCACCAGCTGCTCCAGTTGTAAAACTGAATAATGAACCTAAAAATTTACCAATGGGTTGGTACCATTCTACGTATTTATTTGATCCAAACAGAGTACTTAAGATGATTTCCCTGCCCGTTCCTGCAATGCGTTCATCCAGGAAAAATGCCATTGCCGTTATGAAGATAGAAACTAAAATTAAATATAAAATGGTCTTAAAACGATTCAGAGGCCATTTCCAATTTCCAAGTTTTAGAGATAATTTAGTGTATATTCCAGCTAGCCCACCGATGATTAAACTGCTCAAAATTACCAATCCTGCCATACTATAAGAAACATCAACCGCTGTTGGATAACCTAAGTACAAATAACTGCCAATCAAACTTTGAGCAGTTATACCAGCAATAACAACACCTATAAAAATAGAGTTTTTAAAGTTAGAGATGTGTGATTTTGTAAGTTCTTCAATAGCGAAAACCAGTCCCCCGAGAGGAGTATTGAATGCCGCCGCAAGTCCAGCTGCAGCACCGGTCATAATCATATTTTTTGGTGATATTCTGGGCCACCAAGATGGAAGGATATCATAAAGCCATTTAAAAATCGATGCGGAAATTTGTATGGTAGGGCCTTCTCTTCCAATAACTCCTCCGCCCAAGGTCATAAGTGCAGATGAGACTATTTTAACTATTAAAACTGGTAGTCCTAAGAAAAGAGGCAACAGGTCAGACTTTTTACTTTGAACAATCTCAAGAGATGCGACTACTTGTGGAATTCCACTCCCGGAAGCTAGAGGTGCAAATCTGCGCACTGTGTACCATGATAACACAAAGAACAGCGGAGAAATCACAAACATCCAAAGTCCGAAGGTTCTTAATAAATACAAATATGCATCTTCAGCCCAATGGAAAATTTGAGCATACAAAACGGCAATAAGACCCACCAAAACTGCACCCACCCAAAAAGGAATTGCGCTTAAAACGCTCAATTTCCATTTATCGTTGGGGAGGTCTTTTATCCAATTAATTCCTCGAGTAATATAGTGTTGGGTCTTTAAAAGCATTAAGCTTCACAAATTTATTGATAATCCCCGAAATTGGGGTTATTTATATTTAATAAAGTATATTTACAATATAAATATGACTCTTCAGCAGTTGAAATACATCGTAGCATTGGAAACCCACAGACATTTCCAACGGGCTGCGGAAAGTTGCTTTGTAGCGCAACCAACTCTTACCCTCCAAGTTCAAAAATTAGAAGAAGAATTGGGTATACAGATTTTCGATAGAACAGAATTCCCAATTCAGGCCACAGATCTTGGATTAAAAATCATTGAACAAGCAAAAAAAGCACTTTACTGTGCCGAAGCCATTTATAGTATTACCAAGAATGAGAGAGATTCACTAGAGGGTACTTTCAGACTGGGCGTAATTCCAACTGTAGCTCCATACTTGTTGCCACTTTTCATCAAATCTTTTACAGAAAAGCACCCAAATACTCATTTAGAAATCAGGGAAATGCAAAGTGAACGTATAATTGATGCTCTGAAGACCAATGAACTTGATCTAGCCATCATGGCTACTCCAATTGAAATGGAAGAGCTCCGAGAAATTCCACTATACCATGAACCGTTTCTCCTTTTTGCCCAACCTTTTCATCAATTGATGTCTCTAAAACGCATTAAAGCCGAAAATCTCAAGGCTGATGAAATTTGGATTCTCGATGAAGGGCATTGTTTGCGAAACCAAGTATTGAATCTGTGTGATTCTAATCAGGGAATTGATAACCAAGGGTTTTCATTTAAAAGTGGTTCCATTGAGACCCTGAAAAATATGATCAAATACCATTCGGGATATACCATCATACCCGAATTAGCTGCACGCCTGACAGATGATAAAAAGTTTATTCGTCGTTTTGAGGACCCACAACCCAGTCGTGAAATAGGTTTGGTATGCCATCAGAATTTTGCACGCCAACAACTCTTAATCACTTTGAAAGAAACGATTCAATCAAGCTTACCAGAAGAAGTATCTCAAATTAAGAAATATTATTCTTTGAAGTGGCGGGATAGGTTGTAAGGTTGGACTCGGTTTTCGGTGATCGGTGATCGGTGATCGGTGATCGGTGATCGGTGTCCAGCTCTCAGCTCTCAACTCTCAACTCTCAACTCTCAACTCTCAACTCTCAGCTCTCAACTCTCAACTCTCAACTCTCAACTCTCAGCAGCGCCAAAGACCAAAGACCAAAGACCAAAGACCAAAGACCAAAGACCAAAGACTAGCCATCAGCGCTCAGCGTGAGTCCTAGCGAAGCGTGAGTCCTAGCGAAGCGTGAGTCTACTTATTCTTATAAACCTCAAATCGATTCAACTCGTACTTCTCAGGCCAGCTGTTGTTTGATTCATCGATGTCTGCGGTTTCTTTAAAGGGGTCAATGAGAATGCTGCTTACCTCTTTGTTCTTGGCGAAAGTTTTGGTGAATCTTTGTTCGTTTTTGCGCCATATGTAGGCGTGAATGTAATCTACTTCGGAGGTGCCGTCTGTGAAGTTCCATTGGATGATGACGGGCATAACCGTTCCACCTTTGTTGCTCAAATGTAACTCATAGTAGTACTTGTTTTTGAAATTGAGATTTTCAGTTGAATCTAAAATCGTTAAGTTTCTGTAGCGATCTACAATCATGGGCTTATCGCGAGGCTCAATGGCTTTTTCATTGACCGGTTTTAGTGCTTGGTAGTAATATTTATCGCGTAGTGTGGTGTCAGTGTCAACCGCAAAACGAATGCCTTCGGCCTTGTTGCGGAGACGTGAAACGTGAATGTATTCGCCGTTTAGGTTAACAGGTTGTCCTCTGCGGAGGCGAGGATTTACAGCTTCTGAGGCAGTACCTCTGTTGAAGGTGTCTAACTTTACAGGAACAGCCTTGGGCGACTGCACTTGGAAGGCAACTACACTGTCAAGAGAAATATCTACCGGATCAATGTCAAAAAACCAAGCCCTCCAAAACCAATCAAGGTCTACGGCAGATGCATCTTCCATGGAACGGAAAAAGTCTGTTGGACGTGGGTGTTTGAAGGCCCATCTTCGGCAATACTCTTTGAATGCATAATCAAACAGCTCTCTGCCCATCACAGTTTCACGCAATATATTCAGAGCAGTGGCAGGTTTAGCATAGGCGTTGGGTCCGAATTCAATGATATTTTCGGAATTGGTCATGATAGGTTCCAAACGATCTTTTGGAAGCATCATGTAATCAACGATTTTATGCGCTGGACCTCTACGAGATGGGTAATTATTGTCAAATTCTTGTTCGGTGAGGAACTGAACAAAGGTGTTTAATCCCTCATCCATCCAACTCCAATTACGCTCGTCTGAGTTGATGATCATGGGGAAGAAATTATGTCCAACTTCGTGAATGATCACTCCAATCATTCCATATTTAATGGCCGAAGGATATTCACCGTTTTCATCGGTTCTTCCGTAGTTGAAACAAATCATGGGATATTCCATTCCGCTGCTCGCTTCAACGCTGATAGCCACCGGGTAAGGGTAGGGAATGGTGTATTTTGAGTATGTTTTAATGGTGTGAGCAACTACTTTGGTGGAGTACTTATTGTAGAGAGCGTAAGATTCTTTAGGATAATAACTCATGCACATCACTTTTTTTCCTTCAACCGTAACTGCCATAGCATCCCAAGTGAATTTACGTGAGCTTCCCCAAGCAAAATCACGCACATTTTCGGCTTTATACCTCCAAGTTTTGGTGCCTGCCGCTCTAGCGGGAGATTTTTCCTTATTTTTAGCTTCGTCTAAAGTGACTATTTGTACGGGAATATCTGATGACTGTGCTATTTTCCAGCGATTCATTTGTTCAGGAGTCAAAACCTGTGAGTAGTTTTGGCATTCACCAGTTGCTGCGATGATGTGGTCTTTTGGAACCGTCATGCTTACATCGAAGTTTCCAAAAATGAGTGAAAATTCTCCTCTACCGGTGAACTGTTTGTGGTTCCAACCTTGATAATCTGAATAAACACACATTCTTGGGTACCATTGCGAAATGGTGAAAAGGTCGTTGCCGTCTTTTTCAAAATTCTCATAACCCCCTCTTCCGCCAATTTTCATGCGTTCAGGAATCTTGTACTGCCATTTTACTTTGAAAACGTATTTTTTACCAGGCGCCAAAGTAGCAGGAAGATCTACGCGCATCATGGTGGTATTGATGGTGAATTTTAAGGGGTTGTTTTTGGCATCTTTTACCCACGCAATTTGCACCCCATAGCCTTCGAGGCTTTTTTTCTTTTCGAGGGACGCTAATTCATCAACCGTGATGGGTTTGCTGACTTTGCTTCCATCGAAATAGTTGTTGTCTGAAGTGGGGTTGTGCTCGTTTTCATCGAGTTGAAGCCACAAATAGGTCAATGGGTCTGGTGAATTGTTGAAATAGGTAATGGTCTCCTCGCCGTAAAGAATGCGATTGTCTTCGTCAAGAGTCGCAGCAATTTTATAGTCGGCGCGTTGTTGCCAATAATCTGGTCCTGGTGCACCCGATGCAGAGCGATATTCATTGGGGTCAGCGAGGGTTCTTCCGAGTTGTTCAAAACGGTTTCCGTGGTTGGATTTTGGATTGTTTTGGATATTTTGAGCGTTCAAAGAGATAAAACATCCCCCGAAAACAAATAAAATAGTTTTAAATACCTGCTGATTCATGCAAAGTTCAATGAACAGCGAATATACGGAAAACGCTAATTATAAGCGATCGAAAATGAGCCAAAGGCTCCAAAGGGCGCACAAACTCCCCACAATTTGCGAAAATTGCAAATGTTTTTCTGCCGTTGGCAAGAGTTGCATCTTTTTCAGAAACGTGGTCAAGCGCAGAATTAAAAGTACAAAGATCAATTGTCCCAATTCTAGACCTAAATTGAAAGAAAATAGGGGAAGTACAATGCTCATTTCATGCCCAAATAATGACCTTAAATAGGTTGAAAATCCCAAGCCGTGAATGAGTCCAATGCCGAAAATAATGATCCGTGAATGTCGTCTAAAATGTTGTGGAAACCACCATTGAATACCCGCGAAGAAGATGGTGATTGCTATGCCAACTTCAACCCATTTGGAGTTCAAAACAGGTCCAGTGAGCGCTGAATAGGCCAAGGTTAAACTATGGCCTAGGGTAAAAAAACTCACAGCCCAAGCGGCTTTTTTCCAGTCATAAAATGAATATCCGCAAAAGGTAGCCAGCAGAAACATCATATGATCATAGCCTTGTATGTCTAAAATGTGTTGCCATCCTAAAGACAGCCAAAGCGTAAAATCACTCATCTTTGTTTACTTTTGTTGAGATGCGCAAATTTATCATTCTGAGTTCAATTACGGCAATGTTCATGCTCACTTCGTTTAGATTTCACCCATTTTACGTGGGAATTACTGAGGTGAGGTACAATACGTCAAACTCTAAAGTGCAGGCATCCATCAAGTTATTTACCGATGATTTCCAAAGGGCCTTCAGCAAGTTTGGGGGAAATATGGAACCCAAAATATCCAACGAAGACGATAAAAAAAAGGTGGAAGAATTTCTAATGTCTAAGTTTGGAGTGACTTTTTTGTGCAGCAATTCACGTCCACAGATAAAATTCACCCTTTTTTCTTGGGAAGAGGAGGAGGAGGCCACCTGGTTCTATCTTACTTCAGATACAAAAATTGATGCTAGAGACCTGCCTCAGAACATCATCATTTACAATAGATTGCTTTGCGATCAACACGAAGAACAACTGCACGTGTTGCATTTGTATGTCAACAACAAGCGCGAGTCTCAACAGATTAATTGTGAAAAACAAGCATACAAATTTGAGGTAGCACCTTGATTTTGAGCAAAGCATGATTATCTTCACAGTATGCCAAGTTCACATCAATTAGAGTTAGATAAGTCTACCACATGGTTTCAGTTAACCGCTTTGTGGGCCTTTGTGGAAGTGGTTTTAGGGGGAATATTGCATGCATTAAGAATGCCATTTACTGGAGTTTTGGTTGGCGGTGCAGCCGTTTTTATAATTGGAGCAATTGCCCTTCATTCTAAAGATCCTTTTAAAGATATCATACGTTCAACAGGCATAGTCTTGATTGTAAAAGCAGGGGCAAGTCCTCACTCGCCGTTTCCTGCGTATCTAGCCGTGGCTTTCCAAGGTTTTTCAGGAGCTATGATTTTTAGTTTGATGCGCGATTTCAAAGCCGCTGCCATGCTGTTTTCTTTATTGGCTATGCTTGAAAGCGCTTTACAGAAGTTGCTAACCCTAACCTTAATGTACGGTATGGCCTTTTGGGATGCTCTAGACTCGTTCGTGATGTCGGTCTTAAAATCTCTTAAAATGGGCAATGCTCATAACGCAAATGAATTGGTTTTGATTTATGTATTTGTGTATTTCTTTTGGGGGATTTTCTTGGGATACCGACTTGCAGGATTTTACAAAAGGCTGCCCCATTTATTTCAAGTGTTAAATGGATTCAATAAACCTCATGTAGATTATGAAATTCCAGGTGTAAATCGTAATCCCAACCAGAGGATTTTTTCATCCATTGTTTTTTGGATCGTTTATATCATTCTATTATTGGCAATGGTCATTAGTTTGGCTTACCTCACAGAAGATAAACAGAACCTATTTTATGTTGTTCTGAGGTCATCGTCTGTTACGTTTTTGTTATTTTTGGTTGTGAACCCTCTTTTTAAGGTTTATGTGCGAAAAGGTTCGCAGAAAAGTAAAAATAGGCAGTTGGTTAAACTCATTACCGAAGATTTTGTGGTTCTGCGAGTGGAATATGCTTCTTGTCTGAAAATAGTGAATGCGCGAAGATTGTATTTCTGGAGGTATCTGCTAGCAATTGAGTATCTGATTGCCTTGAGAATTCAAAAGGTTCAAAATCAAGATTCATGAATTACATCTTGACCAGCCCCGTAGGCTGCGGAAAATCAACTTTATTGCAAAATTGGGTTAAATCTAATCCCAAGGTTCATTTCGCTGGATTTATATCGGTTCACAATAGACATTTAAATCAACCCAGAAAGTTGTTGTTGCTCCCCAAAGCCGTAGTAATTCCATTTGAATCTGAAATAGGCGAAATTCATGTGGGAAAATTTCAATTTTTAGCATCTGCTTTTTTTGAAGGATTGCTGCAGCTTAAGCAGTCTCATGCGGGTTCAACTGCAATCATTGATGAAATTGGAAAACTAGAAGTTGAAAATCATGGATTTGAACCAGAGTTGACTAAAATCCTCCATCAAATTCAATTTGAACATTTGATAGTGGTGGTGCGTTTGAGTTTGTTGGATTTGGTCATTCAAAAATATCCCATTCTGAAAAACGCTCAAGTCAATCAGGGCCCTTGGTTCACTCAAAAGCCAAAAGTATACGGTTTGGTTTTAGGGGGAGGAAATAGCAGTAGGATGGGTAAACCCAAATGTTTTTTGAATTATCACGGAGTACCACAGTTCATTCATGTATCGAATATGATGCTTGAGGTCATAGATGGTGAGGTTTTTGTCAATGTACCAACCGCTTTAGCCACCGAAATTGATGCTTGCAAGGTTCTGTTAGATTCAACCAAATTTATGAGTAAAGGACCCATTTCAGGAGTGTTGACTGCCCACGAAATAGATCCGACGGTTTCTTGGATGGTGGTAGGAGTTGATTATCCGCAATTGTCAGTGATTCAATTGAAAGAATTGTTTTCAGCTCATCAAGTTTCTGGAAGATCGGTGTGTTTTTTCAATTCATCAAACGGTTTTTTAGAGCCTTTGGTGGCTATTTATTCAGCTTCAGATTTAAAGAAACTTAGTCTCTATTTTGAAGAAGGAAATGAAAGTTTAAGGCACTTTTTAGGACAATCTGATGTGTTGATTTTGCCCATGGCAAATGGAGAAATGTTGACCTCAATAGACCATCCTGCTCAAGTAGAAAAATACCAATCTCAAATTTCAACTAAATGAAAAAAGATTCTTTGCAAGCCTTTGAAATTCAAAGATTCTCAAATGGGGAGAAGCATTACATCAACGATATATTGTCTGTAGAAGTGCCTCTAGGAATAAAGATTCAGTGGAGAGATGAAATTCGTGACATTTCGGTCACTATGCGCACCCCTGGAAATGACTCGGAATTGGCTCTGGGTTTTTTATTCACTGAAGGGATCATTCAGTCATTTGATGATGTTCTTAAAATTCATGCAAACGTTGAAGACGCTGAAGATTCAAGCGTAATTGTTGAAATCGCTTCACACGTTCATTGGGAGTTTCAGAAAATGCAACGCAATTTTTATACTACATCGAGTTGCGGAGTGTGCGGAAAGGCTTCCATTGATGCAGTAAAAATTGCATGCCCAATCATCCTTCCTCAAAAAAGATGGTTGCTGAAAAAAGACATTTTGTTGTCATTGCCTCAGAATTTACGAAGTGCCCAAGAGTCTTTCGAATTTTCTGGTGGAATACACGCCTCTGCATTGTTTGATCTGCAGGGCAATTTGATTGTATTAAAAGAAGATGTGGGGAGGCACAACGCCCTTGATAAACTCATTGGTTCGCAATTAATGTGTCAAAAAATACCGCTCTTTCATGAAGTTTTAGTGCTGAGTGGTAGAGGAAGTTTTGAGTTGGTTCAGAAAGCAGCCATGGCAGGCATTCGATTCATTGCTTGCGTTGGTGCGCCGTCTAGCTTAGCTGTAGAATTGGCCGAAGAATATGATATTACCTTAATTGGCTTTCTAAAGGCAGACCGATTTAACGTTTATTCGGGATTTGATAGGGTGGATTTCTCTTGAAAATCCGCTTAAAATCACGTATATTCGTGTTTTTTAAGTTGCTGAAACATGAAGATTCGTATCAAAGGAAATTCAGTTAGATTGCGATTGACCAAAACTGAAGTAGAAACCTTCGGAAAAACCGGCGAATTCAATGAAGAAACCCATTTATTGGGTGGTGTTTTTAGATATCAACTCAAAACCAGCAATGAACATTCCACGCTGTCAGCTGCTTGGGAAAATCTCGGAATCGTATTTTACATGCCCGCCAAATTGGCTCAAGATTGGGTTAATTCAAATGATGTTGGACATCAGCACGTCTTAACCCTACCAGCCACCAACAGTCAACACCAACAAGAGCTATTTTTACTCATTGAAAAAGACTTCGTTTGTTTAGATAATACCTTCGAAGATCAAAGCGATAATTATCCCAATCCAAACGCAGTTTGCTAATCATGAGTCCCAAACGCAAATTTCCAAACCCTGAAAACCCTGAATCTTTATTGAACTTAAAGCTTCGAGGGGTTTCCGACGCAGCAGCAGGACTAACTGGTGTTAAAGTTGCGGTACAACACGTGTTTTCTGAAATGGGCCCTGCTCGAGGACTTAAAGCGCTGTTTAATTTGAACCAAAAAGGCGGTGTAGATTGCCCCAGTTGCGCATGGCCTGACCCTGATGATGATCGCTCAGTTATTGGCGAATATTGCGAGAACGGCGCCAAAGCCATCGCCGAAGAAGCCACTAGTAAGAAGTTAACGGCTAAGTTTTTTGAAGAAAACTCAGTGGCCGACCTGTCGGAACTCAACGATTATGAAATAGGTAAAAAAGGTCGACTCGCTGAACCCATGTATCTGGCCGAAGGCGACACGCATTACCGTCCCATATCTTGGAACAAAGCATTTGAAAAAATTGCTCAACACCTACACGCTTGCGAAGACCCTGATCAAGCGGTATTCTATACTTCGGGAAGAACCAGCAACGAAGCCGCATTTTTATACCAGCTTTTTGTCAGACAATTTGGCACCAACAACCTTCCAGATTGTTCCAATATGTGCCATGAATCAAGTGGCGTGGCCTTGGGAGAGTCCCTCGGAATAGGAAAAGGAAGTGTCAAACTAGAAGATTTTTACATTGCCGATGTGATTTTCATCATAGGGCAAAATCCCGGCACCAACCATCCCCGTATGCTAAGCGCTTTGCAAAAAGCCAAGGAGAACGGGTGTACCATTATTTCCATAAATCCACTGCCCGAAACCGGTTTGGTAGCATTTAAAGATCCCCAGTCTATCAAAGGAGCCTTGGGAATCAAAGCAAAACTCACAGACATATTCTTACAGGTGAAAATCAATGGCGACTTGCCCTTATTGCAGGCCATTTCTCACTTGTTATCTCAGGAAGAATATTTAAATCCTGGTGCTGTATTTGATCCTGAATTCATAGAAAATCACACCCACGGATTTTCAGAATGGCGCAAACATATTGACTCTTTAGATTTTGAATCGTTGGTGGAACACTCTGGTATCATCGAAGATCAGATCAAAGAAACCGTGAATGCCATCAAGAATAAAAAGAAGATCATTGCCTGTTGGGCTATGGGACTCACCCAACATAAAAATGCTGTTGATACCATCAAAGAGGTAGTGAATTTGCTGATTTCCAAGGGGAGCATTGCCAAGCCCGGAGCTGGTACCTGTCCCGTTCGCGGACATTCCAACGTGCAGGGAGACCGTACCATGGGCATTTACGAGAAGCCATCGAAGGCGTTTTTGGACAATATTGAACGTGTTTTTGGATTTAATCCTCCCCGTGAACACGGCTTGGATGTGGTTGACTGTATCAAGGCCATGCACGAAGAAAAAGTGAAAGTGTTTTTTGCTATGGGCGGAAATTTCCTCTCTGCAACCCCTGATACTTTGTATACCGCAGAAGCGCTTCAGAAAACCGATTTAACCGTTCAAGTTTCTACCAAACTCAATAGAAGTCATCTGATTACTGGGCGAGAAGCCATCATTTTGCCCTGCTTTGGAAGGACAGATCAAGATATGTTAAACGGCGAACTTCAGTTTGTCACTACAGAAAATTCCATGGGTGTTATACAACAATCTAAGGGTGTTTTAAAGCCGGTTTCAGATCAGTTGAAGAGCGAGCCCATGATTGTTTGTGAAATGGCTCTCGCGGTATTTGGTGAAAACTCCAAAGTAGATTGGAAGCGTTACACTCAACATTATGACAACATTCGTTGGGATATTGAACGCACCATTCCCGGTTTTGATCTTTACAATGACAGAGTTAGACTCCCTGGTGGATTTTATCTTCCCAATTCAGCACGCGAAGGGGAGTTTAAAACCATTACAGGAAAAGCGAATTTCAATGTAGCTGAATTTGTTCCAAATAAAGTCAATCAAGGTGAGTTGATGATGATGACCTTGAGAAGTCACGATCAATTCAATACCACCATTTATGGTTTGGATGACCGCTATCGCGGGATATCTAATGAGCGAAGGGTCATATTTATGAATCAAGAAAATATTGCGGAGCTAGGATTTGAAGGAGGTGAAAGGGTAGACCTTTACAACGAACATGGCGGACGTGAGCGTGTTGCACGGAATTTTATCATCATTCCATTCAGCATTCCCAGAGGGTGCACGGCTACCTATTTTCCAGAGGCCAACGTATTGGTTCCCATTGATTCTGTGGCCGATAAAAGCAATACACCCACCAGTAAATTCGTTATTTTAAAGTTAAAAAAACATCAAGCGGCAACCGCCGTAGCATAAATACCATCTATAAACTATGCAGAAGTACATATTTTTCTTTCTTTCAATTTGGGGACTTACGTCTGTAAATGCGCAGAGTTTTTGCTCTGCTCCTAAAATTCAGAGACACACCACTGTTTCTGCATCCTCAGTAACAAAAATACAACCTCATGCCATTGTAGCTGCTGCAGGTGGCGGTTTTTGGGCCACTGGAACCATCACCACATCGGCTGATAAACTTGATTTCATGGTAGCCAAGTTCAACGATTCTGGGAGATTGGTTTTGCTGAAACGTCTAGGTACATCGGGCGATGAAACTTCTTATCCCATAGGATTAGCCCCTACGGCAACTGGGGGATGTGTGATTGGAGGAAGGTCTGATGACCCAACTGTTGGTGCTGGATTGGCGGCTTTGGCCTACATCAACAGTGACGGAACTCTCAAATGGTGGCGCAGAACCACCTCCAAAGGAAACAGTGGAAGGTACGATGCCTTTAGAAATGTTTTGGTTAGAAAAAACGGTACGGTTTTTGGCTGCGGTTCATCGCATCAATGGAACTACGATTCACAGTTGCTTCTTGCAGCCCTTGACTCAAATGGAACTGAAATTTTCAGAAACTCCTACAGATATGGTTCACAATCTCACATGGATGCCTCAGCTGAATACGGCTCGGGTTATGCTGTTGGAGGACACGATGGAAGTTCACCTGTTGTGTTAACCGTAACTTCTGCCGGTGTGGTAGATAAATTTTATGGATATACTAGTCCCAACTATTGTCCAATCACTTCATTGGTGGTGTCTCCTGCCGGAAAAATCTATGTTACCGGGGGATATTTAACGGGCAGCAACTACGAATTATGGGTAGCATGCATCAATCCTTCGAACGGAAGCTTTGTATGGCAAAAAAGATACAATTTGGGCTATGCCTTCGGAAGTAAAATTGAGTGGATCAATAACCGTTTGATGGTTTCTTTCAACCAAACCAGCAATGGCAGCAATTGGTGCAACGGTTTTGCAGAACTAGATTCCAATGGGAATGCCAAGGTAGTTCGTTTAGTGAAATTCAATACTACTTCGTTTGAAAACCACCTTGCAGGTCTCAATGTAGGCAATTCTTCTGCCGGAGGATGGGCCTTTGTTGGTACCAATGCATCATCCAGTGCAAACATGAGTCTTTCTTTGATTGACCCTTGTGACTCTACTTTTTGTACCATCATCAAGTCAAAGTTTAACTCAGTTAACAATACACCAATAACTCTTACCTCCAATAAGGGTACGATGTATTACGATGGTAAATTCGCCACGAATCTAACGCCCAGCATCACTAACGTTAATTACACCCAATCCAATAACTGTGTTGCTTGTACCAATCCAACTCCAACTGCGTTCAATGATACGGTATTATGTGCCGGAAAATCAGCAACTTATAAGGTAAAAGACTATAAATCAACTGTGTTATGGTCAGATGGTGACACATCGCACATAAAAAACATTACAACTGCCGGCACTTATACATTGAGATTAACCAATGCCTGCGGAACCTATCGCGATACCCTCAAGATTACCAACAATTTACCTATGACAGGTGTTTTGGCTCGCAACGTTGAAATCTGTGCTGGACAGTCTATCAATGTTGATGCCACTCAACCATTAATAGAACCATATACTTACAGTTGGAACGACGGAAATACAAGTCCTACGAGAGCGTTCAATCAAACAGGTACTTATATTCTTACAACTACTGACCAATGTGGCTCTCGCACCGATACCATCACAGTTTCTGCCAAGGTTGCCAATGCCCCCATTTTGTTGCGAGATACTGTCTTTTGCGCACTTCCCATTATGTTTACCCAACGCATTTTAGATTACTCCATCAATGTTCTTTGGTCAGATGGTGATACTTCGCATGTAAAATCCTTCGGAAATACGGGTAAATACTTTGTAACTTTCTTTAATAATTGTGGCAGCCAGCTCGATTCATTCGAGATTTTCCTGCAGTCTCCTCCTGTAAAAGTGTTGCGTGACGAAGAATATTTCTGTCAAGGTTCATGGATTACTTTGAAGGGACATCAACCCGTGGCCGGATATTATACCTACGAGTGGAGCAACGGTGCCAAGGGTCCTGAATTTGTTGCCAAGAATAGGTCTACATTAACACTGACCACCACCAACGGTTGTGGTTCGCGCACAGATGTGGTAGAGGTGTACATCGCGAATTGTGATTGTGAAATTTGCATACCAGATGCATTTACCCCCCGTAATGCTGATGGCCGAAACGATGTATTTAAGCCTCGTTTAGACTGCAAATACGTCAATTGCAATGTCAAGGAATCTTACATGCGCATCTTTAATCGTTGGGGTGAGAAGTTGCATGATGCACCTGTTACTGAAGGTTGGGACGGAACTTTTATGGGTGCTGAGGTGCCAGAGGGGCAATATATTTATGTGATTTACATCATTTTTGACAGTCAGGTTTCCGGTAATCGAATAAAATCAGAATCTGGTATAGTAACCGTTTTGTCTGGACAGAAATAACTATTTTTGTTTAAACAAATAAAAATGCAAAAGTCAGTTGAATTGATCATGGCGCCTCCATCTCCTCATTTTGTGGGAGATGGCTTCAGGGTTCACACTTTTATACCTAGCAGTTATCGAATTGACATGCATCGCATGAATCCATTCATTATGCTAGATTACAATTCCAAGCACTATTTTGAACCTTCTGATACTCCACGGGGTGTAGGTGTACATCCACATAGGGGCTTCGAAACAGTGACTATTGCATATCAGGGAAAAGTAGCACATCACGACAGCGCTGGTGGAGGTGGAATCATTGGCGAAGGCGATGTTCAATGGATGACCGCCGCGTCTGGTGTATTGCATAAAGAATATCACGAAGCGAAATTTGCTCGTTCCGGAGGATGGTTTCAAATGGTACAATTGTGGGTCAATCTTCCTGCAAAGTACAAAATGTCAGCGCCCAAATATCAAGCAATCTCCAATGATAAGATGACACGTGTACCTGTAAAAGGCTCAGGTTTTATTGAGTTAATTGCTGGGGAAGTGGCTTCATTCATTGGACCCGCATCTACGTTTTCTCCAGTTCATATATCCAATGCTAAGCTTATGGCTGGTGATGTTGCTGATTACTCTTTCCCCTTTCATTTCAATACTGCCATGATTGTTGTTGAAGGCGAAGTCATCATCAACGGCACGGAACAAGCGCCCGTGAATCATTTCATTTTGATGGAAAACAACGGCGAAGATTTTAATATCTCAGCCACTCAAGACTCCGTTATATTAGTTCTAAGCGGAGAACCTATCAATGAACCCATTGCTGCCCATGGTCCTTTTGTTATGAACACCCATCAAGAACTGGTTCAGGCATTCAATGATTTCAATAACGGTAAGTTTGGGTATTTGGAATAGTCTTTGGTCTTTGGTCTTTGGTCTTTGGTCTTTGGTCGCATGCTTCGCTGGGACTTACGCTTCGCTATGACTTGCGCTTCGCTAGGACTCACGCTTCGCTAGGACTGCGCTTCGCTGGGACTACGCTTCGCTGGGACTCACGCTTCGCTATGACTTGCGCTTCGCTATGACTTGCGCTTCGCGCTGCTTTTCAGCTAAAGCTGCTGTCCGCTGACCGCTGACCGCTGACCGCTGACGGCTGACCGCTTATGGCTGACGGCTGAGAGTTGAGAGCCGAGAGCTGAAAGCTGAAAGCTGATCACCGATCACCGAACACCGATCACCGATCACTGATCACCGATCACCGATCACCGAACACCGAACACCGATCACCGATCACCGATCACCTATAACTGATCACCAACCACATGGTCACCAAAGCCAGCTGGATGGCGAAAATTACCACACCAAACTTGATTCCGCGCTGACCTGAGTTGAGGAGCTTCATGAAACTTACCTTTAGTCCTATGGCGGCCATGGCAACAGTTAAAAAGGCCTCGCCGGCGAATTTGGTAATGGTTAGAACTTCTTTTGGTATTTGAATAAAAGACGCAATGATGGTGATTAAGACAAATGCGACGAGGTATTTGGGTAGTTTTAATTGCTCCTTTAAGGAAATATTCTCTCCTCGGTTGATGAGGAATTTGATGAAAATCAATCCTGGTGTAAGCATCGCTACTCGGGCCATTTTTATTGCTATTGCAGCGTTACCCGCGTCTTCGGAAATGGCGTATCCTGCGCCGGCAACGTTTCCAACACTGTGTAAACTTGCGCCTACGAAGAAGCCAATTTTTTCATTGAGCCAATGCATGTCCAACAAGGCAAATGGAATGGCAAGCATTCCAATGGCTCCCAAGAGGTTTACCACTGCCATAGCAATGGCTACGTCTTCCTTTTCTTGATTTTTAAGTGATGGGGCTAAGGCCGCAATGGCTGATGATCCACAAATTGCCGTCCCAAATCCAACTAAAACACCTGTAGAACTTGGACAATTAAACTTCTTGGATAGGTGAAATGAGATCCACAGTACAAGAAGTACAATGATAACAATTCCCAAAAACGGCAACCAACCGGCTTTGCCAAAATTGGAGTAGTTGATACCAAATGCCATCATGACTATGGAATATTCCAATAAGGTTGTGCTTGCCATTCCAACCCATTTGCTCCATTTTTCGGGCAACGTAAATACATTCCCAACAACAATTCCTCCCAATAGGGCCCACATTACTGGATTCATGGTGCAAATATCAAGCAATAACACACAATCTTGTGTGTTATTTGTTACACAAATTTTCTTGATGAATTCATCAGTTAAAAATGAGTTTTATTTTATTCATCGTAAATTTGTGGTTCTGCCTCCAGTGAAAAAAGATTCGTTGATTTCTATTGTGTTTTTGTTGATTGCTTTGATGATTTATCTCATTTGGCGATCAGAATCTATTGTGTTGAATCATTTAGTGGGTTCTATTTTTTCGAATAATGATTTTAACGATTGGCGTGAAACTATAACTACAAGACTTCCCTTAAACGATTTGATTGTCTTTTCGTTGCCTGGGGGACTGTGGGTCTTTGTTTCCACCGTGGCATTTAAAGATTTTTATGTTCTTTTCAAGAAATTGACCTTTAATCTGATGTTTTTGCCAATTACAATTTCAGTTGTAATTGAATTGAGTCAGCTGTTGCACCTGTCTAAGGGCACTTTTGATGGTTGGGATATTCTAATTTCCCTTGTTTTTTGGGTGGCTGCCTTGATAATTTGTCCTCCAACAGAAATAAAAGAGGAGTTTTTTAAATCAGAACAAACTTCAAAAAAGATTTGGGCAATAATCAGTCTACTCATTTTATCTTTGGCACACCAAATTTGAAATGAGATCATTAGCCGTTTTGTTGTTGTGCGCGTTGAGTAGCAAATTGTTTGCGTTAAATGGCGCTGTCAACTTAATTCGTTGATCATTATTCAATCAACTGGAGCTTTTCTGTTCCGTTTGAATGTTGGAGGAAGTAAATTCCTGCAGGGGTATTCGGTTCGAATTTTACGGTTTTAAAGCCACGAGAAGTTTCTATGACCTCAAACAATATTTCCTGTCCAACAGAATTCAAAATACGAATAACGTCTAGATGTTCTCTAATGAAAATAGTGCCTTTCGCAGGGTTAGGATAAAAATGGGTGTTTTTGTTGATCAATGCATTGGTTGAAGAGCTTTGAGCACTGAAAATCAATTGGAAGCGCTTTTCATTGATGGGTTCAATAAGATCAAATTCAAAAGTGGAAGGATTGACGTTATTGATCAGATGAACTTGGTTTTTCACTGCATCTCTCAAATAAACTTCAAATCCAGAGATATTGAGTGGTTGAAACGAGAGTGTGTATTTGCTTTCTCTTGTTTTACTTAAGGACAAATGTATGGTATCGTTTCCTGATGGGAAGTTTCTGCGGTCTAGGCTGTAGAGTTGATTGTTCGCATCTGTGATGCCAAACATTTCATCGAGATTGGCAGGCTTATTCGCATCTTCGAGGTCGTAGACCGAAGAATGATCCCCCGAAAAAAGAACCATAAGTCCATCGCATGCAGTACCCTTTGATTTAAATGAATCTGTGTAGTAAAGATTGATCTTTAATTCAGAATAATCAGGGAATTCCATAAAGGTATTCGTGCGGGTTTGCGACGAGATTTGATAGCGAGAAAGTGTTACTGAAGCAGAGCCGCTGTTGTTGGTTTTCAAAAATGCGGCTTGCCCCGGCATGAGGTATTGATTGGCTGCTGAGCCACCAGTACTGCTGCCGTTGGGAAGCGAAACCGTGGTGTAGGCGCCGCGAGTACCCAATTTAGGATCCCAAATGTACATCACCGTCGACTTAAAGTTGGTATTTAGCGAAGTAGACCCTAAAATTGCTCCCATGTCTAAAGCCGCTTGAAAGGGATTTCCAACAAAAACATCAGTATTTGCAGCCGTATTTGATGGCATGGTAACAGTTTGAGAAGTCACGTTTAAGGTGCCAGTAGTTCTTAAAACGGTATTTGAAGCAGTAGCTGTAGATGTGGTAAGATCGGTGCTTCTGTCTCCTCTAACCATGATACGATAGGGCGTTCCTGCGATAATTTTATCGGTTGAACTGTTGTTTGTGGAAGTAACAGCGGTCCAACTTTTACCTGTGTTGCTGTAGGTGAACAAAGAGGCATTTCCACTGGGAGTTGCGTCAGTGCCGTTGGTTCCGTTTCCAGTAATGTGAGTGCCTTGGCCTGAGGTGTTGGTCCCGTTTTCTTGCCAATTAGCGTAAATGGTAGAAGTGGAGTTGATGGGAGAACTGAATAATCTAAATGCCCTTCGAGCAGGGAAATAGGTTTCTACGGTAAAATCGCCGCTGATCGATGCATCATCGCTGATCAATGCTATGGCGGTTTTTGAACTTGTACTTCTTAAAGTGGTATTACTGTTTCCGTTGTATGTTCCAGAAGGTACGTTGAGAAGTTCTGCTATAAATACCGAGTTTCCAGGGGAAATGCTTGCTCCTAGGGAAGTAGTAATGACCAATTGTTTCAGTGCATTGGTGGAGCCCGCAGTGGTTTGATTCATGTTGAACGTGTTCGCCACACTTCCGTTGAATTCCAGCGAAGATGCCGTGCTTCCTGTGATGGTTCCCAATCCCGAAAAACCATGATCCACCTTTAAATAGTAGCTATTTAAGTTGAGAGTTTTCCCTGAGGCAATATCCACACCTCTCAAGAACATATTGGAAGATAGTGAAGCGGTGTTTACTAAATTAGTAGGCAAAAAAACATGTGCCCCTTTTGGCGCCGCAACTCGTTCAGACCAATTTGAAGCTACAGACCATGCGGTACTGGTTTCACCGTACCAGATAGCACGAGTAACAATGGTAGTATCTTGAGTTATGAGGTTGGAGCTGGTTGAACTCAAAGCTAGGTTATTTATTCTGAGATGATTTCCCGCTTTTTTGTCAAGAATGAGCGACAGATCAGTGTTGGTTCCACCGCCTATACCTTGGTTAAAATCGTAATAGGCTAGAAGTCCAGTGGTAGTTAAATCAACATATTTACTCCTATTTTCTTGAATTTGTGCAGTGGTTCTTGCGGTTGACCAAATGCGCAATTCATCAATGACAACGTTTGAAAAAATGTTGGCAGCCGTTCCGGAATAGTCGGCGCCAACGGCTAAATAATCGGTTCCATCCAGTGAAAAAGACGGAAAACTGCTGCCCGTCTGGACTATGGAATGGGCTGTGGTGACAATGGAAACAGAACCATTATTGTATGTGCAGGCCACGTGATACCATGTATTTAGGGAAACGGAGGTGCTTGAATGTGTTAATGTACTCGCCGTTCCTCCAGAGTTGGCCACGTAGAATGCCAGTCTATTGGAAGCGTCAAGAAAGACTACAGCCCTAGAAAGATTTGAAGCAGTGGTCGCATCATCTCTGATGTAAACCATATTTTGTTGAACGTTTAATTTCTTGGGAGAAAACCAGAACTCTACAGTAAATGCATTTGATGATGTGGTGGTCAATGTGCCATCCAAAAAATCATTGGTTCCATCAAAAATCATGGAGTTATGCCCGGTAAGGGCCGTGGAACCGGTTGTCCATGTCGGACTGTTATTCAGTGTGCCGTTGATGTTTGAAGTGTTCGTGCAGACGTTGGCTAGAGAGGAACCTGTTCCTTCATTGAAAGGATAGTATGCTATGAGTCCCGTTTCGTTGAGTCGTGGTGCCCTTTGCATAAATTCCCTGATCTCTGTTTGGGTTCTAGCAGTGCTCCAAAACCTCACTTCGTCTAGGTCTCCATCAATGAAATTATCAACGGCTCCAAGCAAATAGTTTCCTACTATTTTCGCTCCGGAAGGTGCGGAGGCCGTGTTAACTAAATTACCGTTAATGTACAAATATTGGGTGGTTCCACTTTTTACAAATGCTACATGAAACCATTTTTCGGTAGCCAAATCAAGAGTAGTAGTTAAAACATCGTAACGAGTATTATTAACATGGTCATACATATCAGTATGAATCTCACCGCCGTTCATCCATAGACTCGGATTCCTACCTGCGGAAGCTCCAGAGCCACTCTGAAATCCTATAAACCCATGGTAATTGGTGCCTGTGGCAGCTGCCGATGCAGGCTTTACCCAACACTCAATGGTAAAATTCTGAACTCCGTTCGAATAAATGGTGCTTGGAATGGAAACTGATTGGTTGGTGCCGTTAAAACTCAACGAAGAATTTTGCCCCCAAAGGAAGGTGGAAACGAGAGAAAAAGATAAAAAGAGAAAACCTTTAAGAGCCTTCATAAAAATGATTTACAAAGATAGAGAAATCTCAGTAAAAATGCCAATTATTCAGCCGAAAAGCCCTTGCTCGATGCCTTGGCAGCAGCTGCCGCCATTCCGGCTAAATCGCGGTCAATTAAATACAAACCGGAGCCGTCGTTACCAATGATTTTTAACTTATTGATGATGGTATTGAACTGTGCTTCTTCTTCGCGTTGTTCAGAAACATACCATTGCAAGAAATTAGCGGTTGTGTGGTCAGCTTCTTTGGTAGCCAAATCCATCAAACGATTGATCGCAGCGGTCACTTGTTGCTCTTGATTCAAAATTTTATCAAAAACCTCTTTGTATGAATTGAATGTTGTGCTTGGAGCTAAAACTGCAGGCGATAAAGCAAATCCTCCAACTTCATTGATGTAATGGAAAAGTTTCAGCATGTGCATGCGCTCTTCATCACTTTGGGCGTATAAGAATTGAGCTGTTCCATCAAATCCTTCGCCTTCCATCCAAGATGCCATAGCCAAATAAGATGCGCTCGCTCTAGCCTCCATGGCCACTTGGTCATTCAATGCTGATTCTAATTCCTTTGATAACATAGTTTCAAAGATAACAATTAAGTAAAAAAGAGGTTTTATTCCATGAACCCTTTTCCCGCAAAAATTTTATCGCGGTATTTCTCTATTCTTGCCAAACGTGTTTTTGACTGTTTTGCTTGATTGAAATGCATCAAATACGCTCTTTGCCTGCCAGGTGTCAGCAATTTAAATGCCTTTTCAAAATCTGAATCTGATTCAAAATATTCTGTGAGCTCTTGAGGGACATCATATTCTTCCACCGCTTTGCCTGCAATTTTAGCTCCCGACTTTTCCACTTCGATGGCCTCTCTCAGGTATTCACGGAGGACGTCTACCGCGTTAAGTAAATCATCGGTTTTTTCAATTCTAAACATCTTCGATGAATTGGAATTCTCCCCCGCGAAACTCAACAATCCGTGCGGATCGCTCATCAATACCCCTTTGAAAAAGCCCATTGCACAGTAATTCTTAAAAACAGCAATAATGACTACATTTTTGCCGTTCAATGAATAAACGGGCTGTGACCATTTAAGTTCCTCTTTGAGTCCTGATTCCAAGCACAATTCACGCATGATTTGCAATTCAACAGGCCACAAATGAATTTTGCATTGTGGTGTTTTGTGGTGCTTACATCTTCCGCAACCTTCCGTGAAATATTCTTCAATGGATGTGATTCCCATACCAACAAAAGTAAATCTTACGACGTATACTTGTAGGTAAATCATGGATTTTTTTCAGCAGTTTTCAACCGTTCAAGCCTTAAGTTCAGCTTCTCGCGCTCAACTCAATGCGATTTGTATCACGAAAACCGTCCCCAAAAATGAAATCATCCAGCAACCCGGTAGCCAATGTCGAACCATTTATTTCGTGAAATCGGGCATCGCCCGCATCAACTATTTCAATAAAGGAATTGACATCACCGAACATTTTGCTTTTCCCGGTGATTTAATTGTACGGGCTGAAAGTTTGTTCACTGGTCAACCAACCTCCAAGGGAATTCAAGCCCTCGAAAATACCTCTCTCATTTCCATAGATGCTTACAAGTTAGAGCAATTGTATGACGCTCATCGAGATATTGAACGTTTGTTTAGGCATCTTTTTGAGCTAGAACACGTAAACGTCATTCATCGATTGGAAAGTCTGCAGTTCAAAACCGCCGCCGAACGCTACGCTGATTTGCAGTCCCACTCAGAGATCATCAAAAACATTTCCTTAAAACACATTGCCTCCTATTTGGGTATCACCCAAGTGTCCCTCAGTCGCATTAGAGCTCAAAAACATGAATAAATTGAAAGCCATTTTCTTTTTCTGGGGATGTTTAATCGCCCAAATTTCCTTCAGTCAGATACCTTCAGGTAACTTGAAAAGTTACCCTAATTTTAACTCAAAATTCGTAACCTCTCGTCATGTAGATGTTTGGTTGCCCAGCGATTACAGTCCATCGAGAAAATACGGAGTAATCTATATGCACGACGGACAAAATCTATTCGATGCAAATTCCACTTGGAACCATCAAGAGTGGGGGATAGACGAAGCGCTGTCTAAGTATAATTCTAGAGCTGAAAAATTGGGCGGTATTGAATTCATCGCCGTAGGAATTTGGAACGACGGTGTAAATAGACATTCCAATTACTTTCCGCAAAAGGTTTATGAAATGCTCACTCCATCTCAAAAAGACTCCATTTTGGCTGCAAAACGCAATCGCAATTCAGATTTGTTTTCAAATCCCATCAACAGCGATGAGTACCTAAAATTTATTGTTACTGAGTTAAAACCCTTCATAGATTCAACTTTCAGCACCCTCACTTCCTCAGATTACACCGTGATTGCGGGTTCTTCGATGGGGGGACTTATTTCTATGTACGCCATCTGCGAATATCCTCAAGTATTCGGTGCTGCGGGTTGTTTTTCCACGCATTGGCCTGGAATCTTCGAAATGAATAACAATCCCATTCCCGATGCCATGGTCAAATACTTCTCTTCCAATCTACCATCCCCCAAAAATCACAAATTCCTCTTCACACATGGCACCGAAGGACTCGACTCCCTTTACGGTCCCATCCAAAAACGAATTGACAAAGTGATGCAGAAGAAATATCCCCAAAACCGCTGGAAAACCCAAGTTGATCAAGGCCTCGGACATCAAGAAACGACATGGCAGAAGCAGTTTGATGAGAATTTAGTATTTCTTCTGAAAAACGTGGGATTAAAATAGCTGTTGGAAATTAAAAACAATCATCGTAATATTGCAATATGGTGATTGGCCCTTGGTCTTTAGTCTTTGGTCTTTGGCCGACGGCCAAGAGCTGAGAGCTGAGGGCTGAGAGTTGAGAGCTGAGAGCCGAGAGCTGACCACCGACCACCGACCACCGACAACCGATAACCGATAACCGACCACCGATTACCGAAAACCAACCAAAATGGGCCTCACCAAAACCGAACTATTTACCCAAGAGCAAAATGAAATCGCTCAAATTGCCAAAATCATGGCGCACCCAGCGAGAATTGCCATTTTGCAATACTTGATAAAGTCTCAATCATGTATCAATACCAGTTTGGTTCAGGAGATTGGACTGGCGCAGGCCACCATTTCTCAGCATTTGCGTGAATTGAAAGATGCTGGAATCATTAAAGGTACGGTTGAGGGCGCATCCATGAGTTATTGCATTGACCCAGACAGATGGATGGAAATTCAGAGTCTGTTTGAACAGTTCTTTCAAAACATCCCCCGAAATAATCAAAATAATTGTTGTTAATATGAAATTGTCAGATCTAAAAACCGCGTTGAGTTACCTGAATAAGGTAGAATTTTTGCTTCCAAATGGGGATGTGGTGCCGCCGCATTTTCACGTGACCGAAGTGGGCAGCGTTACCCGCAAATACATTGATTGCGGTGGAACCAAGCGCGAAGAATCAGCCGTGACCATGCAACTTTTTGTGGCTACCGATGTCGATCACCGACTCAGTCCTCAAAAATTCTTGTCAATCATTGAGATGGCAGAAAAGAATTTAGATTTGGAGAATACCGAAGTGGAAGTTGAATACCAAGGAACTTCCATTGAAGTCTATCACCTTCAATTTGTTAACGGACAATTGAAATTGAAGCCTACCTTCACCGATTGTTTGGCAAAAGACCATTGCGGAATCCCTGTTTTGGAGTCTGCCGCGTCCTCTTGCACCCCAGGTTCAGGTTGCTGTTAATTTTCAGGCCATGTTCATCCAAATTCAACAAATTCTTGACCTTCCTATTTCAGATGAACGCATAGCGGTCATTGAGCCACTCCGCATTTATCTGAAAGAACAACTCGATTTGGGAAACCCTATCAGGCTCAATTTTATCTGTACCCATAACTCCCGCCGAAGTCAATTTGCTCAAGTTTGGGCACATGTTGCCGCTCATTATTACAACTTGCCCATAGCCTCTTTTTCGGGCGGGGTGGAGGTTACGGCATTCAATCCCCGTGCGGTTAAAGCCCTCGAAAATATGGGATTCAGAGTTGAATCGGCTGGCCGCGACAATCCGCTTTATCGTCTCTTTTTTGCTGAGGACACTGACCCGATTAGAGGATTTTCGAAGTTGTATGACGACGAAGAAAATCCCCAACAACGCTTTGCAGCCATCATGACTTGTTCTCACGCCGACGAAAATTGCCCTTATCTGCCATCGGCCGATGTGAGAATTCCCCTTCTCTACGAAGATCCCAAAGCTTTTGACGATACCGAATTTGAAGAAAAAGCCTACGCCGAACGCTCCTTACAAATTGCATCTGAGCTTTTTTATGCATTTAGAGGCTTGTAGCCAGCGGTCAGCAGTCAGCAGTCAACTAAGAGTTTAGAGTTTAGAGTTTAGAGTTTAGAGTTTAGAGTTTAGAGCTGAGAGTCGAAAGCCGAAAGCCGAAAGCTGATCACCGACCACCGATAACCAAAGACCAAAGACCAAAGACCAAAGACCAAAGACCAAAGACCAAAGACCAAAGACCAAAGACCAAAGACCAAAAACCAAAGACCAAAGACCAAAGACCAAAGACCAAAGACCAAAGACCAAAGACCAAAGACCAAAAACCAAAAACCAAAAACCAATATGAAACAGCTATCCTTCCTAGACCGTTACCTGACCCTGTGGATATTCCTCGCCATGGCTGTAGGAGTCCTTTTGGGTTATGCTTTTCCAAGCGTGGCAACATCCATTGAATCAATGTCAGTGGGAACAACCAACATTCCCATTGCCGTTGGACTGATCATCATGATGTTTCCGCCGTTGGCAAAAGTGAATTATCAATTGCTGCCTACCGTGTTTAAAAATACCAAAGTATTGGGCGTTTCGCTGTTGTTAAACTGGATCATTGGTCCGGTTTTGATGTTTGTGCTCGCCATGATTTTCTTGGCAGATATGCCTGAATATAGGGCAGGGGTGATCTTGATTGGATTGGCAAGATGTATTGCTATGGTTCTGGTTTGGAATGATTTAGCCGATGGAAGCAAGGAGTACGGTGCAGGATTGGTGGCCTTGAACAGTGTGTTTCAAGTGTTTGCTTATTCGTTTTATGCATGGCTTTTTATGACCAAAATTCCTCAGTGGATGGGCTACGAAGGAATGGCCATTGATATTTCCATCGGGCAGATAGCGGAAAGTGTGGGGATTTATTTGGGAATTCCGTTTTTATTGGGAATAGTTGTCAGGCAACTGGGCATAAAATTAAAAGGAAAAGAATGGTTCGAAACCCAAGTGATTCCTCGAATTGCGCCACTGACACTCATTGCCTTGCTCTTTACCATTGTAGTGATGTTCTCGCTCAAAGGGGAAAATATCATTGAACTTCCGATGGATGTGGTTCGAATTGCCGTGCCTTTGTTGATTTACTTTGGACTGATGTTCTTGGTGGGATTTGTGGTTACTCGATGGACGGGTGCACCCTATGATCAACAAGCCGCTGTTGCGTTTACCGCAGCTGGAAACAACTTTGAACTAGCCATTGCCGTGGCTGTGGCTGTATTTGGATTGGGATCCGGACAAGCCTTTGCTGGAGTAATTGGACCTCTAGTAGAAGTGCCAGCGCTGATATTATTGGTGGGAATCGCCAAAAAATTCAAGTAAAAGGCACTTTTTTTGCGTTTATTACAACAAATAGAGGTTTTTTGACGTCTATATTCGTAGGCTTAACGTTGATTTTACAAAAGTTACTTAAATATCGATATATTATTATTTTAGCTTTTCTGTTAGAAGGGTTTTCACTCAGCGCTCAAGAGATTCCAACCAGCGGACTACTTGCATACTATCCGTTTTCAGGAAATGCCAACGATGCTAGCGGTAACGCTCAAAATGGCACTACAAACAACGTGAGTGCAACCAAAGATCGTTTCGGCAATACAAATTCAGCTTACGCGTTTGGTGGCAATCCCACCGGAGGGGCTTCCTATATAAGCGTCCCCAGTAATAACATCCAAACAAATAATTACAGCTATTCTGCATGGTATTACACGGATGTAGCTTTGGCAAATAATTCGTTGCAAGTGATCTTGGATGTTTCGGATGGGACATCATTTGCGGGCCAAGCTATGGGGATAGCGAGTAACTTGTTTTCTATGTATTCCGGTCCGTCTGCCTTGGCATTCAATCAAGGATCAACTACCCCTATAGCGTTATCACAAAAAAAGTCGTTTGCTACCGGTAAATGGGTGCACGTGGTCTTGACCAGAGCGGATAAAAAGATCAAACTTTTCGTGAACGGAAAAGCCGTGGATAGCAGTACATCGGCAACTACAAAATTACCGCAATATGGTTCTGGAACTGTGGTGGCCAGAATTGGTTTAAAAGCCGATAATACAGCCCCCGCCATTGGAAATATTGACGATGTGGGAATATGGAATAGGGAATTAACCCACTGTGAAATTGAGCAACTTTTCGCGAACTTCGATGGTAGTTACACTCCCAAAAGAGGAGTGTCCAAAGCCGTTTTACATCGCGCGTGCTTGGATAGAGTGAACAGTGAATTGACCTTAGAATTAACACCATCTCAAGATACCTCAGGATATTTTCAAGAGTATAAAGTTTGGGGAAGAGACAATGTTTCGGGTGATTTTCAACTGCTTTCCGTGCAAGGGGTTAGAAACCAATCGACCATCGTATTTACCTTGCCCAATAACAAGAAATGGGAATTGTATGTATCTAGTTACAGCGGTTGTTTGAAGATTGATTCCGTCAATTCCAACCGCATCTTCGTAGATGATAAAGCTCCAGATTATGTGGAACCAGACAGCGTCAGCGTAGATGATGCAACTCAACAGCTCTTTGCGGGTTGGACCAAACCGGCTGATGCCGATATCATGGGCTATTCTTTGTTTAAAGTGGAAGCTCAAAATACGCTGATTGATGAACAGAATGTGTTGTCGTACATGTTTAAAAAGTCAGATTTTGATGTGACTGTTTCGGGAAATCGTTTGGCGATTGCTGGGTTTGATAGTTGCAGAAACGGCGGAGTGATTTCTGCCGATCATTCGCCCATTTTACTCAATGCCAGTCTTTCAAATAAGTACCAATGCGATCGAAAATTGAACATTTCCTGGAAGGAATATAAAGGTTGGCTTTTCAGCAAACATCAATTGATTATAGTGGATGCGGCAACAGGCTTGAAATTGTTTGATACATCATTTGCCCCTGGTGCAACCAACTATGTTTGGAGATTGCCAAAATTGGGATTGCAAATGAAAATTTGGGTTCGGGCACACAAACAGGTTGGTGGAATCACCAGTACTTCCAACCGGAAAGATCTGATTGCGTATGATGTTGGAGCTCCCTCTAGTCCAACATCGCTTTATTACACATCGGTTGAAAATGAGCCCAAGATTGAGTTGTCGGGCTTTGCCCAAGTGGGAGATAGCTGCGTTATCAGGTATCGTGAAAAGTTATCATCTATATGGCAGTTGGGTTATAGCGTAGCTACGTCCCCCGGAAACATAAACTGGGAATTCAGCACGGCCGACGCTAAGAATAAAGAATATGAATTTAGGTTGGTGCGATTTTCGGGATGCGGTGAACCGGCCGATTCTAGCGAGCTTTCGGGAAATGTCTTGTTGCGCAAAAGTGGAAATCAATTGGTTTGGAATAAACCACTGCATTTTGAAAAACTTGGACTGGCCTACCAATATGAAATTCAGAGATTTGAATCAGGCACTTGGGTGATAAAAGCAACAGTGAACGGCAATAATTTTGAACCGTCTGATTTAGGAGTAAGTACCTACAGAATCAAAGCAGTTTCCAGCAATTCTATGCCCTTGGGCAAAAATTGGAGCCATTCAAACAGCCTTGTTTTTGACGGGGGATTTGATTCTAGCCTATTGGATACGTTTTTCATTCCAGATGCGTTTACTCCCGAAGGTGTGAATCCCATTTTTAAAGTGGTCAATCAAGCCGTATTGCCTGGTCAAGCTCGAATGTTGATATTCAATCGCTGGGGCGAAGTGATTTTTGACGGCGATGCTTTGGAAGGATGGAACGGGCAAGTCAACGGAGAATTCGTGAACGATGGAGTATATGTATATCTCATCAATGCTCGCTACAGAAGCAGAATTGTCAAGAAAACAGGTACGTTGTTGTTGATTCACTGATTTTTAGGCCCAACTGAAATGGTTATGTATCAATTCCGTTTTTGTGCTTTCCAAATGCTTGAGAAAGGCGTTTGCAACAGATGAGAGTTTCTTGTTTTTCATCCAAATGAGCATCCATTTTGATTCAATGGGAAATTCTTTTCTTGGAATAATTTTGAGCAATTCTTTGTCTAGTTCTTGTTTTATGCCAATCAATGGCATGATTGAATATCCTAAGCCTGCTATAACGGCATGTTTAATGGCTTCATTTCCAGTGAGTTCCAATTTAGGTTTCAACGACATGTTTCGATTAAGAAGGTATTTTTCCATGACATGTCTGGTGCCTGATCCTTTTTCTCTAAAGATCAACGGAAGTTTATCTAGTTCTTGATTTTTTTCGGGGGATGTTTGATTGCCAATGAGATACAATTTGTTTGACAGCAATTCAATGTGCTCAATATTCAAGTGTTCAGGCAAAACACTGACAAAGGCAAAATCAACCTTGTTTAATTCCAAACTTTCTATCACTTGTGATTTATTGGTCACGTCAAGCATCAATTCAATGTTTTCATTCGACTTGATAAAATCCCCCAAGAAATAAGGCGCAATGTAGATTCCCGTAGATACTGAAGCAACCTTCAACTTACCGGTTAACGCACCTTGATGTTCGTGCATTTTGTATTCAATGGCCTTCGCTTCTTCAATGATTCTTTCTGCGGCCTCCGCAATTTCCTTTCCAAAGTCAGTTAAATAGAGTTTTTTTTGAACGACCTCAATCAATGGAATATCAAATTGTTGTTGGAAATTTTTCAATTGAATAGAGACTGCAGGTTGTGTTAAATGCAGCTCCTCCGCGGCTTTGGTGATGTTTAAGGTCTGTGAAACCTTAAGAAATACATTCAACTGATTTAATGTGTAATTCATAGGGTTAGACGGTATTTGTTGATCGTTTGGGCTATTTTCGCGTGGAAATTAGATATATAAATTTAATTTATGATATCTATTTCAAATATAAATAAAAACTATTAAAATTCTATAGGCAATTTTGCAATCAAAGAACTTCCAAAATGACACAAAAAACAAGAATTACATTAGCTAAAGGAGACGGAATCGGGCCAGAAATAATGGATGCAACGCTGCGAATTCTTGAAGCAGCAGGTGCGGAAATCGAGTTTGACGAAATTAATATTGGTGAAAAGGTGTATCTAAACGGTAATACTTCAGGAATTTCCAATGATGCTTGGGACATCATTCGTCGCAATAAGGTATTCTTGAAAGCACCAATAACCACTCCTCAAGGGGGAGGTTACAAAAGTTTGAATGTAACAACCCGTAAATTTTTGGGACTGTATGCTAATATTCGTCCTTGTTTTAGTTTGAATCCCTACATTGAAACCAAGCACCCATTGATGGACTTGGTGATCATACGTGAAAACGAAGAAGATTTATACGCTGGCATTGAGCATCAACAAACCGATGAAGTGGTTCAGTGTTTAAAATTAATCAGCAGACCGGGTTGTGAAAAAATCATTCGCTACGCCTTCGAATACGCAAAACAACAGGGCCGTAAAAAAGTAACTTGTATGTCGAAAGATAACATCATGAAGCAAACAGACGGGTTGTTTCACGATGTTTTCAAAGAAATTGCCGCTGAATATCCCGAAATCCAAAACGAACACTGGATCATTGATATTGGGTCTGCAAAAATCGCTGATACCCCCGAAGATTTTGATGTCATTGTTACTTTGAATCTATACGGAGACATCATCAGCGATATAGCTGCGCAGATTACGGGTTCTGTTGGACTTGCGGGTTCAGCAAACATTGGCGAAGAATGCGCCATGTTCGAAGCCATTCACGGTTCTGCCCCCACCATCGCTGGGCAAAACATTGCAAATCCTTCAGGATTGATTCAAGGCGCCATCCAAATGCTCGCTCATATTGGGCAACCAAAAGTGGGTGAGAAAATCCAGAACGCTTGGTTAAAAACCCTAGAAGATGGTATCCACACTGGCGATATTTACAAAGAAGGGTTGAGCACCCAAAAAGTAGGAACCAAAGAGTTTGCAGATGCGCTTATAGCACGCTTAGGACAAGTTCCTTCGCAATTGAAGGCGGTTGAATTTGCTGAGACTGGCTCATTGGTTTTACCAAAATATCAAAGAAAGCCTGCCAAAAAGAAAGATCTGTTAGGAGTAGATCTTTTTGTTCATTGGGCAGATGAAGACGCCAATAAAATTGGCGCAATCATGGAGTCAATCTCTTTAGATTCAGTCAAACTCAGAATGATCACCAACCGTGGAATCAAGGTTTATCCTGATGGTTTCCCTGAAACCTTCTTAACCGACCACTGGCTTTGTCGTTTCAAAAAAACCGAAGGCGAGTCTATGTCAAATACTGAAATTATTGAACTGCTTAAAAAAGCTATAGCTGCGGGCATTGACGTAATAAAAACTGAAAACCTTTACGCCTTCGACGGAAAGCCTGCATTTTCATTGGGGCAGGGGCAGTAACGGCTTCGCTGACGGCTTCGCCGGAGACTTTTTGGCTTTGGGACTAACGCTTCGCGTTGCTTGGCAGCTAAAGCTGCTGAGAGATGAGAGTTGGATTTTGGTCTTTGGTCTTTGGTCTACGGCTGATTTCTGATGGGTATAGAGTTTAGAGGGTAGAGTTTAGTAGTGGAGTGAACTCAACTCTCAACTCTCAACTCTCAACTCTCAACTGACGGCTGACGGCTGACGGCTGACTGCTGATCGCTGATCGCTGAAAGCTGAAAGCTGAAAGCTGAAAGCTGAAAGCTGACGTCTGATCACCGATCACCGATCACCGATCACCGATCACCGATCACCGATCACCGATCACCGATCACTGTCCCCAAGGCACAAAAACCGATATAATTCCTTCGCTGTAGGGTGCTATTTCGTAAAGGCCGAAAGAAGTTGTAAATCCTAGGTCAGTGAAATAAATATCGTCGCCAACTGCGTCAAATTTCTCAATCCATAAACCGTGTAAAGTGAGTTTGTCTTGTGCGGGTATTTTATTCTGCAATTTGTATTGCTGGGTCATCCATTTTGGAATGTTTTTTTGCTGTTTTTTTGAGTAATAATCATCTAAAGCTGCCAATTTATTTAGGGTTTTGTCCCAAGTAACATTACTGGTTCCAAACATCCCGTGAGCACCACCAGTGTATTCGTAGAAATGGTCTTGAATGACCGTGTAGCGATCAGAAACATATTGAATATTACTTATTTGTATAAAGTCTCTATTGCCAAACAATCCCTGACTGGAATCATTGATTTGTTTCACAAAGTCCTCACTGATATAATCACAAATGTGCTGAAGTTGATGAATCAGGTGCGCTGGATTTCCTTGTATGGTTCGTTGATCTACAGGATACTCGAATTTTACGGCCGTGCCATCTTCTGCGCCGTATTGCATATTGTTGATTTTGTAATATTGATTTTGTCTAATTTGATGGGATTCGATGGATGCGTCTTCGGGCCAAAGAACCCGTATTTGAACATGCGCCTCTCGCATGTCGTCTTCGTTTTTTGCATTATTGGGAGCTATGTACTTATGGACTTGATAGACCGATATTGGATTGGTGAATTGAGTTAAAGTTACAGAGAGTTTTTTTTCTTGTTTCTCCCATACGCCCAATAACTCGTTATGATGTCTATTTAGAACAATCGCTTCAGTTTCCGAAGCTCCTCCATAGAGAGTTTTTAGAATATACTGGCTATCATTGGCAGTCCCCTTGAACTCTATGGCCTGACCAATTCGATTATAATAATATCTACCCGAAACTTCGTTGTCAATTACTTCCAAAATTAAGCTAACTGGATATTCACCAATGGAACCCGAAAAGGTGAAGCATTTCCCCTTTTTTACATCGGGGTATCTAGCATTCTGTGAAAAGAGAGTAGTGGTTAATGCCAGCAGTAAAGTGAGAAATAGTAACTTTTTCATGGGTTTTATAACGCAAATTAAGGGGTTTTTAGTTTACGGTCGTTGGTAATCGGTTATCGGTTATCGGTAATCGGTGATCGGTAATCGGTAATCGGTAATCGGCTGACGGCTGACGGCTGACGGCTGATGGCTGACGGCTGATCACCGATTACCGAAAGCTGAATTCAAAATAACTCCCTAGGATCCATTTTTATTATCTCTTGCCAGGGCAAAGAGGAATCACCAAGTTGGTATATTTTATGGGGTTTGAATTGTTGTGCGAATTTTTTCAACCCCGTTACTTTGTCAGAAGACAATTTAACTTCAACGGCTACATATTTACCTTCCCATTCTAAAATAAAGTCAACTTCTGCGTTCGATTCATTCCAATAAAATACATTAAGGTCATTGCCTTTGTGAGCAATGAAATGCGCGCCAACGGTTGATTCTATGATTTGTCCCCATCTGCGTTTGTCTTGTTGAGCCGCTTCGTATGGTAAATCCCATAAAGCGCCAAGTAACGCATTGTTCATGGTTTGCCATTTTGGGATGCTATTTCGTTTTCGTGCTTGATCTATGGAATATTTTGATAATCCGCACAACAATCCCGCATGTTCCAATAGATTTAAATAATGGCTTAATGTGGTGGTGTTTTTTGCTTCCTGTAGTTGTCCCAGAATTTTGGTGTACGAGAGTATTTTACCTGAGTATAAAGTTCCCAGTTCAAATAGTTTCCTCATGAGGGCAGGTTTTTCAATGCTGTTCATCAATAAAATATCTTTTGTGATAGCAGTTTCAATCAACGACTGTTTAACATAGGATTTCCATCTAGGTTCATCATTTATAAAGGGCATCGCCCCAGGATATGAACCAAAATAAGCATATTTTTCTGGCGACAAATTGAATGCCGCATGCATTTCATTATAGGTCCAATGTGACAGATTCCATTGCTCAAATCTTCCTGCTAGGGATTCTGAAATGCCTTTTCGCATCAACCAATTTGAACTTCCGAGTAATATTAATGTAATTGGATTGGTAGAATTGAATTTTTGCTCGTCGTAAATTCGTTTAATAGTTTCACTCCAGCCGTGAATTTTCTGAATTTCATCGATTGCCAGAATCACAGGCTTGATATGATTTTTTTGCTGTTGTTGGGCTAAGTTAAATTGTGTTTGTATCCAAACAGAATCCTCGCTAAAACCATCTGCAACTACATAGATGCCATGCCATTCAGGCTCCTGGAATAATTGTTTGACCAACGTGGTTTTACCAATTTGTCTAGGACCAGAAATCACTTGTATATAACTGGGATTTGTGATAAGTCTGTCCTTTATAAGTTGAAAAATAGGTCTTTTGTATTCCATAATTCAAAGATAATGAGTAATATATAAAAATACTAAATATATTGAGTAAAATAACTCAATGAACTGTGTGAATTTTTCAAAGGCTTAGTTTTGAGTTTAGAGAATAGGGTTTAAAGTTTAAACTGACGGCTGACCGCTTTGCGGGAGACTGTGAGACTGACGCTGCGCGTTGCTTAGCGCCTTTGGCGCTGCTGACGGCTGACGGCTGACGGCTGACGGCTGACGGCTGACGGCTGATCGCTGATCGCTGACCGCTGACCGCTGACCACCGATCACCGATCACCGATCACCGAGTGAATATAAAATTTGCAATTTGCCTTAAAAAATTAGAGCCCTGTTGCAATTTTCCGTAATGAGTTAAGTCTTTACTGTTTGATTTTCGTAGAAAGTCTTGATTATGTTATATCCAATGGCTCTTTTAATACCCATGTTCCTGTTGCTCATTTATTTTGAATGGAGGCACGATCAAAAGAAAGGACAAACTAATTTTGATTTTGCAAACCTTGCTAACAATATGACTGTGGGTGCAATTGATCAATTTGCTTCATTTGGCTACTTGTTTTTAATGTATGGAGTTTTAAACTGGGTGCATGGTTTTAAACTAATAACATGGGAAAAAGATTGGTTGCATTGGGTATTTGCATTTCTTGCTGTTGATTTTACTTCCTATTGGTATCACAGAGCTTCGCACAAAGTCAATTTATTATGGGCAGCTCATGTAACGCATCATTCCTCAGAGTATTTTAATTTCTCTAATGGATTTAGAACTTCTCCCTTTCAAGGGCTGTTTCGGGTAGTGTTTTGGCTGTGGATGCCATTAATGGGTTTTGACCCTTTTGTATTAGTACTTTGTTTTCAGATATCGGGATTGCATGACTTTTTAGTCCATACATCGTATATTAAAAATTTAGGATGGCTCGAAAAAATCATTGTTACTCCATCTCATCACCGTGTACATCATGGTAAAAATGAAATGTACATAGACAAGAACTTTTCTAGTTTTTTTATCTTTTGGGATAAGTTTTTCAATACATTTCAAGCCGAAAAAGAAAAAGTTGAATATGGAGTGAAGGCTGATTTTATTGAAAACAACCCTATAAATACCATTTTTAGTCATTTTAGTTTTTTAATTAAGACAACAAGAGAAACACAGGGGGCAATGAATAAGTTGAAACTTTGGTTTAATCCTCCAGGTTGGCGTCATCAAGAATTTAAATTATCTGTAAAAAATGAAATGGTTAAAAAGTGAGTACTACACTTATTTGTTGTTGATTTTAGGTACAATTGGAACTATTTACTATCTGTATTTAGGCAGAACACTGGAGTTTTGGCATTTTTCTTTAGGAGTGATTTTTACGATTTCTTGCCTGTTAACAGCAACTAGTAATTTAAAAGGAACTGATTATCCTTTTTTTATCTTAGGAGAGTTATTTAGATTAGTTTTATTTGGATTGCTATCGATTGCAGAATTAAATTAAATCTGGTTTTTATTACATACCGGCTATTTTTACATCTTTGATTCTGTATTATGCAACACACCCAAAATACCATTCGAGAATTTGAATCTTTCAAATGGCTTGATTATACCAATCCCGACAAAGAAATATTAAAGCAATTATCAGACCATTACAATTTGGATTTTTTTCAAGTTCAAGATACCCTGCAACACGGGCATTTGCCCAAGTTTGAGCAGTCCGAAAATTACCGATTTATCATTTTGAGGGTCTTTACTTCTAGTATCCGACATGGTTCGACAACTATTAACCAGTTTTCTAATAAGATTGCGTTTTTTTACAGTGATAATTGGTTACTTACCGTTCATAGAAGCGAATTCAATTTTTTAAAGGTCGAAGATCGAAAATTTGAGCATCCAGAGCAGTTGTTGATCTATATCATTTCACAAATGATCTTTTCCTATGAAAAACCATTGTCAGATTTGGATGATAATATAACGTCCCTCGAGAAGCAAGTCTTTCTTAAAGATCAATCCAAAATTTCATTGGAAGACCTGTATTTATTGAAGATTCAAACACGTATAACCAAGAAATTGTTGGTGATGTTTCAAAATGTAGTAAATCAAATCAATCCCAAGGAAGAATATACCACTGCGTTGCATGATATTAAAGATCAGTTGGTTGGATTGGTTCTGAGCTATGAAGAAATATTGGAGAATGCCAATAATCTGCTCAATACCTATCTGTCTGTTAATGCCAAAAAAAGCAACGACGTTATGAAACTTTTGACCGTTTTTTCTGCGTTTTTCTTGCCGTTGACTTTCATTGTGGGCGTATATGGAATGAATTTTCAGAATATGCCTGAACTGAATACGAAATACGGATACTTTGTAGTTGTGGCCTGTATGGGTGCGATTTCACTGGGCATTTATATTTGGTTTAAAAGAAATAGAATTTTCTGAAGATTAAAAAAAACATTGGATATTTGAACTAGAATATGAATCAAAACGAATTTCTTGATCTAATTGCAGATGAACTTTTAATTGCCCCTAACAGCGTTACCTTGGAAACTGAATTTAGGCAGATTCCAACTTGGACATCCTTGAATTCGTTGTTGGTGATTTCTAAAATTCATGAAGTGACTGGCATCATGGTTTCAGCAAAATTCATTGCCGAATCAAATACGCTGTCAGATATATATAAATTGGTTCAACATTCATGAGTATTCACCAGCTTAAGGGGTCAAAAATTTCGACGGTGGTTAATATCATTCCCGCCGAAAAATTAGATAATCTACAAGAAGATTTGATTCCCGAGGCTGAAAGAAATTCCATGGTGGAACATACCGGAATTCGATACCGGAGGCGGTTTTCAAGAGAAAATCAATCCACTCAATATTTATTCAAAATGGGTATTGAGGAAATTCTGATGCTTACTCAATGGAGTTCTGAATCAGTTGATGCGTTGATCTGTATAACCCAAACGCCCGATACCCACATCCCTGCAGTTTCTTGCGTACTTCACGATGAGTTTGAATTTTCTCCTTCCATGGCATGTTTTGACATCAATTTGGGGTGTTCAGGGTATGTTTACGGTTTGCATCAAGCCTATTCTTTGTTACAATCAAAAATGGGTGAAACTGGTAGGGCGATTTTGTGTTGCGGTGATGTTACCACCATCCTTGAAGAGGGCGATAAGTCAACGCAGCCCATATTTTCTGATGGTGTTTCTGTGACGGCCATTGAATTTGCTCGTGACGCAGAGTTTTACAGTTATTTTAACTTAGAAACTATGGGTTCAGGCAAGACCGCCATCAGTAGTTTTTACAATGAAAATAAGCAAGAAGTGATGAAACTGAACGGTATGGAAGTTTTCAATTATTCAGTTCAATTTGTGCCCAATCATATCAATCAATTATTGAAACATGTCCCCCAAAGCATAGCATTGACCGGCGGAATTCTCCATCAAGCCAATAAAATTATCAATTCGGCTATTGCCAAAAGAATTTCATTAACTGGGGTAGATTTCCCTTCAACCCTTTACGATTTTGGGAACATGGCCTCTGCTAGCATTCCTGTAACATTGGTTGATTATTTGCAGAACAAAAATTTATCTAAAGTGCCTCCCTATATTCTGCTTTCTGGGTTTGGTGTGGGATTTTCGATGGCGACGGCTGTGGTTTCCCTTTCAGGGGACTTAAAACTGAAAATGATCGAAATATAGCTGTATGACTGCAGGCGCTTCTAAAACTCAACTTTCAGTGGTTGTGCCTGTCTACAAGGCTGAGGGACATATATCACATTTGATTGAATCTATGATTCAATGGAACAAGAAGTCCCCATTTGATTTGAGTGTGATTTTGGTAGACGACGGAAGTCAAGACAAAGCCCTCGAAATAGCTTTACAACAATTAAAAACGGCTACATTCAATTACGTGTTCATTCGATTGATGGAAAATTGCGGACAAGCTACTGCAACAGCAGTTGGCCTTCACTACGCAAACACTCCATGGATTGCCACTATTGATGATGATTTGCAACATTCCCCTGAAACCATAGAAAAGCTGTTTGAAAATGCCATCCGAAATCAGGCAGACTTGGTCTATGGAGCCTTTGAACAAATCAAACACAGCCGAAGTAGGCAATGGGCCAGCGTTTTCGTGAGGTCTGTCACTCAGTTGTTGGGTTTTGACTATTCTAAAGTGACATCATTGAGATTATTCAAACATTCAGTGGCCGTGCCGTATAGATTGAATTTGGAGGCTTCTTTTTTTATTGATCCTTGGTTGTTGAAAAATGCCCTGAAATGGAGTTATCAGGAAGTAAGGCACAATAAAAGGACAAATTCAGAGTCTCGTTATTCACTCAAAAAGTTGATAAACATGACGCTCAAAGTTTGGGTCATTCACAGCAAATTGAATAGAATCAAAATGTTCAGAGATTGGACGGTCAAAGATTTAAAAAAACCACAACTGGTTTGGTTCGCCAGCAATGATCCATTTCAATTGGTGCCCTTGGAGGACCACCACCTCGAAATGTTGAGGCAATGGCGCAATTCAGATTTTGTGAGGCTGGAAATGGAATATCGAGAAATTATTACGGTTGAAGCTCAGAAAAACTGGTTCGAAAATCTCAAGGAACATCAGAAATACTTCATTCATCGGTACAAAGGCGAATATATTGGAATGTCGCACGTTGACGCTGAATCAGGTGATACTGGAGGATTTTTAAAAGATGCCCAATGGAAAGGAAGCGGTGTTTCCATTGGTACTGCTTTGAAGATGATAGATTTTTCTTTTAACCAACTGAATTTGAATCAATTGAAAGTTAAAGTTAATCGAAACAATGCCGCCGCCGTATCTTTGAATTCTTCTTTAGGATATCAATACCAAGAGAGTCTAAACAACGAATTTGATCTTTACCAATTGACTCGAGCATCTTTCAGTTACCACGAAAGCAAAATCAGAAAATTGGTCAAATTTTTAGAATAAGTCTGCTTCAATAACCCGATGCGGATTTTTCGCAGTGATTGTCTTTTCTGCCCCGATTAATCTTAATACACCGTTTTGATGTAGTTCTAATTTGTCTAGTTTGCCCAAAGTGAACTCAATTTTGTTGCCGTCGCGACACATCAATCCATATAGTGGTTTGTTCACAGCAGAACTCAATATAGAATCTTTCATGTTGTTGTCAATGCCTTTAGATGCGTCAATAACTGTGCAATTGATTTTTTGATGATGATTGATCAAGTCTTCCCACATTTGCGACGATTCAAAATAATAGTCTTTATTCATGACCAAAACAGTATTCTGTGGAAGTAAACGTTCATTTTTAATGCTCTCCCAAAGCACTGTGGCAGGGAAGGTTTTTTTGTAATGGTATTTTTTTGAAAGTGCGTGATTATTTAGGAAGTTTACCAGAATAAAAAGCAGCATTATCCACTTGCCAGCAGCCTCAAATCTGCTAACAGCTAAATACATAAGCATGGCCATTCCGTAACTTTGAAGGCACAGAGATAGGTATCCGTTTCCCCACGAAATTTCATTTTGATACTTCACCGATGGAAGAATGAATATGGATGTGAATATCCAGAAAAAGCATCCCAAGAAAATCCATCCCCAGGAAAAAGAAAAAGTACTTTTAAAGGAGGAATATTTAATCAAAACGACGAGCAATATAGAGGCGATCAGAACGTCCCAAAAGGTGAGTTGATGCAGCAATCGAACAGGAATTTGTGGCACCCCAGTAAGGTTTGTTAGGGGAAATGCGGCGTACATTTGTTTGATTTGTAGCAGCGCCATAGAGGTGAAATTCAAGTTTGATTTCAGCCCTGAATAGACATTAGCTGAAACATTGGTTTTTCGAACCACCATGATGGCAGCGAGATAAATGAAGCATAACAGTATAATCGGAACGGTTTTTTTAAGAATATATAACCAACGAGGGTTGCTATTGTTGTGTGAATCTGAAGCCCAAAATGTGAGTGGTACGAGTAAAATGAGCATGAGTGCATATTCGGAAATCATGAACAAAACTGCCGTTCCTAATAGTGCAAAAACCAAAGTAATCCAGCTGAAATCTCGGTAGTTTTTCAGCCACAATGCAGAGGTGGCAAAAAGGGTTAGGTTAAATAACTGCACCAATCCAACATAAGACGAAAATGCGTCGTGAAAGTCTAGCCGAAGTTGAACTCCTGCAGCGATGCAGACCAGGAGTAGTGATTTGTTGAATTTGAATCTAAGGTATTTAAGCCAATAAATGAAGGCTGTGACCGAAGCTAAATTCATTAGGAGCATCCATAGTTTGTAACTCAAGGGGGTTTGGAAAGCTCGGAATACCCATTCTGTGTAGTAAAATGAGATAACGGTGAATCGACCCATAGGCATAAATTGCTCGATGGATTTCTGTGCTAGATCGTGGATGCTGAGTTTTTGAAGGACAGGGTTATCAACCCGAAGTTGAAACATGGGTAAATCATCGGCCAGCAGGGGTGAGTACAAGATTACAGAAAGTACTATAAGAATGATGATATGTGCCGTGTATTTTCTGATCATTTACAGAGTGGTTTTTGCAATTTCCGCAATATAGTTCACTTGTTCTTCACTTAACTGAGGGTAAAGTGGCAGACGTAACAATCCATTTCCAAATTTTTCTGCATTTGGTAAATTGAAATTATTTGAAAATTGCTTGCCGAAGGGCGACAAATGCAGCGGTTGGTAATGAAATGCTGTTTGGATGTTGTGATCTTTAAATATGTCGATAGCCTCATTTCTTTTTTGAAGGCTAGGATATACCAAATAATAATTATGAGCATTCCAAGGTTCTTGTGGAGTTAAAAAAGCGGTTTTTTCTCCCAATTTAGCGTGATAAATAGACCACAACTGTTTTCTTTTTTCTGTAACGTTTTCTAATTCTTCAAGTTGAGAAAGTAGCACGGCCATTTGATATTCACTAGGTAAGTAGGAACTTCCTAAGTCTACCCATGTGTATTTGTCAATTTGTCCTGCCAGAAATTGAGCTCTATTGGTGCCTTTATCCCTGAGAATTAGAGCTCGTTCTTTAAACGGTGAGTGATTAATAACCAACATTCCGCCTTCCCCACAATGGATATTTTTAGTGTCGTGGAAGGAAAAACAAGATATATGTCCCTGGGAACCAACCATTTTTTGTGTGTTTGGATATTGAGAGCCGATGCACTGTGCAGCATCTTCAATCACATAAAATTGGTGAATCTCCGAAAGCCCCATAATTTCTGTCATTGGAGCAGGTTTTCCCCCATAGTGAACGGGAATGACTGCCTTTGTTTTTGGTGTAATCAGTGATTTTAGTGATTGGACACACATGTTTGGGTGTGTTGCACCAGAATCACAAAAGACAATTTTCGCACCTCTTAACAGAAAAGCATTGGCTGTTGAAACAAACGTGTAAGAAGGAATTATGACTTCATCACCAGGCTGTATGTTAATCAGTATCGCAGCCAGTTCGAGGGCATCAGTTGCGCTGTTGGTGAAAATCGTAGATTCAAAGTTAAATTGTTGTTTTACGAGGGTGGAACATTTTTCATAAAAGGGTCCATTTCCCGATTTTTGTGGTTGCTCAACCACCTGAGACAAATATTTTACCTCGTTTTTAGACAGATATGATTGGTGAAAATTAATCAAAATATTGGTTATACAGCAAATTTAAACTTAAAATATTTTTACATTTAAAAAACTGTCTGAACCAAAGTTTATTATACTTTTGTTGCAATGAAAATGAATAGATTAGCATTATTTGTTTGTGCATTGATGTTTGGAAATATTCAGGCGCAATCCATTTCTTGCAGTAATTTCACTGTGAAATATTTTGGCCTTGACACGGTGAAAGCCACAACCATGCAAATGGGTATTGATTTTCAAGCAAATACCGATCAGATGGTAGATTACCCACATGTGACTCTCATTACAGATTGTAACGGTGATACCGTAGCCGTTGGACAAATGTACTATTTTGGGCAATTTGGAGGTACAACTCAAGATTATCCAGTAACCCTTTTAAAGTCCAACTATTGTGAACCATTAAAAGTGACCTTCGTTTACTCGAATGGAGGTAAAACAGATACTTGCTACTTCTTTTTTGGTAAATCGGCCAATAAAAAGGAGGTTTCTCAGAATTTATTTGAGGTTTTTCCAAATCCATCAACGGGTAAGTTAACGGTAAAATTCAAAAATCATGCTTCGAATCATGAATTAGAGATTTTTGATTTCTTGGGACGAAAAGTCTTTTTTTCGATTGTGAGTGAAGATATTGCGGTTCTTGATTTGCACAGGCTGCCTTCAGGTCAATATGTCTTAAAAGCAGATGGTAAGTCCCAAGTTTTGGTTCTTGAATGATTTAAATTAACCAAAATTAACCTAATGCAGCAGAATTGTTGTTTTGTTGCAGTATATTTGCTTTGTGGTTGACGAGTCAGATGTTAATTGGATAAGTGAGGTTTCTGGAGTTAAAATATCCCCCGAAAAAAAAATCTGTGTAGAAGGGAAGGAGTACGTTTGGAGCAGTGAGTTCGATAAAATTAGGGTGGTTAGAGAAGGTGTACCTTATGGTTCTGTGGAGGTTCTGAGCAAACGTATGGGTAGGCCCGTAAAAGCGTTGCTCGAAATTTTAGGGCTGCCACAGACTACTTACAACAAGAAAAAACTGGAGAATTCGAAGTTTGAAAGTCGCGAAACAGAATTACTTCTGCGCATGGTAGAAATCATGGATCAAGGGTTGTTTGTGTTCAACGGCGAAGAAGAAAAATTTCTGCGGTGGCTGGGAAAACCCAATTTGTCGCTCGGCGGTTTAGAACCTAATCAATTGTTTGATACCATTGTGGGGTTGGATCAAGTGGAAGGTGCATTGCTCCGCATTGATTCTGGAAGTCTTGCCTGATGAAGGTATTTAGAATTGAACGTGAAATTTATTTGAATCAGACCCTGTCTGGGATGGGCGCGGCAAAAGCTACTTTTAATCGGTGGAATTCTCAATTTACTCCGTTGATTTATACTTCTGCTGCTCGATCTTTGGCCCTCTTGGAGTTAGCTGTTCACCTGGATTTGAGCGGAGATTTACCCACAGATAGATATTGGGTGGAGATTGAAATAGATGATGATTTAGATATTTTGGAAATTTCGTTGGATAAGCTTCCTTTGGGTTGGAATGATTTTCCGCCGTCTTTGAGGACTCAAATGCTGGGTGATTGGTTTGTACGGCAAAATCAATATGCGGTAATGAAGGTGCCTAGTAGTATTGTGCCGCAGGAGTTTAATTATTTGATTCATCCCTTGCACCCTGACATGGCGAAAATCACGATGGTGAAAGCCGAACCAATTATCTTTGATTCAAGATTCAAGAAGTTATGAAAATGAAATTTGCTCTACTGCTGTTTCTGTCGGCATTTGTTTTGGGATTTGCGGCCAATGAATTGGTTCACAAAAACAAGGAACCTCGGGTAACCGGAATCGGTGGAGTGTTTTTCAAGTCTAAAGATCCAAAATCGTTGAAGGAATGGTATGCGAAACAATTGGGCATTCATACCAATGCTTATGGGGCTGTGTTTGAATGGCATCAGGGCGGAGATAGCACCCAAAAAGGATTCACCCAGTGGAGTCCGTTCAAAGAATCAACCACCTATTTTCAACCATCGGATCAGCCTTTCATGATCAATTATAGGGTAGTGGGATTGGATCAACTATTGCTGCGTTTCAAACAAAACGATGTTCAGATTTTAGATACCATTGAGCGGTATGAATACGGAAATTTTTTGCACATATTAGACCCCGAAGGCAATAAAATTGAACTCTGGGAACCCAAAGATGCAGCCTACGAAAAGATGGGTTTAGACATGGGTTTGCAGACCAATTTTTGATTTCTACTTACAAAAAACAGGTGAAATTGTAAGTAGTACTTACAAAAAACAGGTGAAATTGTAAGTGATGCTTGGGTTAAAGTTTTATATAACAATATTTTAGGTTGATTTTTTCAAGAATAGCCTCGAAAAACTCATTTTGTCAAATTGACCGATAAGCCCACACTGAGATTTAATCCGTTGAAACTCTTAGGATATGAATATGTTCTGTATTCTCCAAAAGAATTATAGTTGCTCGTGCTTTCAAATTCAAAATTTGATCTAATATATCTAGCGTTTACAACATAGGATAAATGATTTGAAACTCGGTATTTTAGTTGCCCGCCTAACTGAAGTGCTAATCCCGATGCGTAGTTTGAAGAATAGACACTCCAATAACCAGAGGTGTATTCGCGAACAACCATTTCAGGGTCTTTCCCAAAAGAAAATCCAAATTGAGCTCTTCCAATTAAATTGAACTTTTCATTGATTTTGAATTCTTTTTGAGCTCCTATTAAATAAGTAGCCATGGAGTATACATCAGACTTAATAGACCAATCTGCGCCGGGTGTTTCAAGAGAAAGTTCCCTATCGTATCCATCGGCATCAAATGAGTTACTTTGGCTAACTATACTGCCAATTACCGCCAAATTTCCTGATTTCAAGTGATAAAGTAAATTAACCTCACCCGAAAATCCGACTTTAGCAAATCCAGCATTATCATTTTGTCCATTGTTATCTCTAAAATCACCCAATGGGGTACTTGTGCCAAAGGTGTATTCGAACGAATAAGTTTCATTTTGAGCGACTGTTTTCAATGGAGAAAATGCAACCAAACAAAATAAAATCAATGCATTAAAATGGTATTTCATGGGTCCGAAAATATAATTTTTTTAATTACGATTTTTAAAGTGTGTACAGCATCTCCTAATTTTTTAACATTTGTAAAAGGAATCCCATCCCCCAAAATTGAGCTTTGTAGGTGAAGTTAAGCCTACATGACTGCCAATAATACCCCAGGACTAAAACAGAACTGGAAACAATTCACCCTTCTGGTTATCATCAATGCCTTTGTGGGCGGAATGGTGGGCCTGGAGCGCAGCATTTTCCCCGAGTTCGCCTCACTCTTTGGAGTGAAATCAGCCACCGCTATTTTATCGTTTATCACTGCCTTCGGACTGTCAAAGGCCGCTGCCAACTATTTCACAGGCAAATTAGCCAATATTTATGGGCGTAAAAAGTTGCTCGTTTTTGGATGGATTTTGGCGATCCCCATTCCGTTCATGCTCATCTATGCCACTCAGTGGAGTTGGGTCATTGCAGCCAATGTGCTTTTGGGTGTAAGTCAAGGACTGACGTGGAGCTCCACTGTGGTGATGAAAATTGACTTGGTGGGCGATAAAAACCGAGGTTTAGCCATGGGAATTAATGAATTCGCCGGATATTTGGCCGTGGGAGTTTTTGCTGTACTCAGCGGAACCATTGCCCATAAATATGGAGTCACACCTTATCCCTTTTATCTGGGCATTGCGATTTCTTTTTTGGGACTGATACTCTCGTTTTTCTGGGTGAAAGATACCCGAGGGTTTGTGCATCACGAAACGAATCAGTCATCTAAAGAGCCCAAACATCAATCTGTTTTTTTGGAAACTACTTTTAAAAATAAAACCCTCAGTGCCGTCACGCAAGCGGGGCTGGTCAATAACCTCAACGATGGCATGATTTGGGGTCTGTTGCCTATTTTGTTGGTGAGCAAGGGCATGGATGCAGCCTCAATGAGTGTTGTTGCAGCAGTTTATCCGACGGTTTGGGGACTTGCACAGTTGTTTACCGGAAAAATGTCAGATCATTTTTCGAAGAAATCGATGCTTTTTTGGGGGATGTTGATTCAGGGAATTGCCATTGTCTTGCTTCCACCGCTGAATGGGTTTTACCCATTGGCAAGTTTATCTGTGGTTTTGGGATTGGGAACGGCGTTGGTTTATCCCACGTTTTTGTCAACTATTGCACAAGTGGCACATCCTCTTCAACGGGCCGAAACAATAGGCGTTTTCAGATTGTGGCGTGACTTAGGGTATGCGGTAGGAGCCATCATTTCAGGAATAACAGCTGATTATTTTGGGTTGAATTGGGCCGTTTATTTGATTGGTTTATTGACGGTGATTTCGGCTGTGGTGGTTAAGCTAAGGTTTTAAAATAAGTTTAAATAAGACTTTGCTATCTTGTACTTGATAAATTTCCTTTAGCAACTCTTCCATGTTCGATGAATTGCATTTGTTTAGAAAATTCTGATACACGTTCAAGCCAAATTTAGTTTTGATTTGATGGAGCATGTGCGCAGATAAAATGTAATTTCCTCTAATGTTAACATATTCATCAGATATCTTGCTTTTGAAAAGTTGTTCGAATGATTCTATATGGTTTGATTTTAAAATTTCAATGACCTTTTTTAAATCATCCGTATAGGTTTTATTGCCTGTCCCACCGTAATATGTGGCAATACCTTCACTAATGAATTGTCCGCATTGAACGTTTAACGGATTTGCCAAATGAATCAGTTCATGCAGGTGAATGGGTGCCAAAACTCCAGAGATTATAACATCGTTGAATGGGTCACTCATCCCACCGAAAGTGCTGTTGGGACTGAAATAGGTAGATGGCGCTAAAAAGCCAATCATACGTTCTGCCCCTTTTATCGTGGTTGACGAATATATGGTGATCTTCTTGTTATTGAAGTAATTAATATCAACAAACTCATTCAAGGCTTTTATCGTTAAATCATACGCTTGTTTTAATTGATTTGTATCTACTGTGGGCGTTTCAGTGTAAACAGTTAAGTTTTTATAGGTTGTTTTGTATAAATTCAAGTAATTGAAGTCACAGATTTGTCCAATTTTATTCGTAGTAACATCATGGATGATAGCCAATTGCATCCAATCTAAGTTTAATTGATAAAGAGTCTGGTTTGAATCAATTCTGATGGCTCTATCGAGTTTATAATTAAATGCTTGGTTGTAATATCCATCAAGCCCATCAACGAAGTTTAAAGCGGTAATAGGCTTTTTGGGGTGTTTATGGACATGAACAAAGTTTTTTGATATGTCAGTAACCCCGTAACCAATCATGCATTGATTCCAAATTGAATCAAATTGGATCAATGATTTGGTCAAAAGACTCGAATCACTGATTTGAATTATTTTTAAATTTTGTGATTGAGTATTCTTGATACTGAAAAAAGATAAACTCAGAATTAATGTCTTGAATATGAGCGATTTCATTTTTATTTATTTGCTTCTTGCACTACCTGAATTTCCTTCAGTAATGCCGCCGACTTTTGGGTGTCTTCCTTGGCGGCAGTGCCCATTTCGATGGATTTAACCGCGCTGGCTTCTGCAGATTTGTAATCTTTTAATTTGAATTCAAGGTTGGCTTTGGTGTTGTAAAAGGTTGCTTCTGGCGCCATTTCAATGCTCTTTTTGGAATAGGCTAAGGCTTTTTTCAATAAAGCTACATCATCGGTTTCTTTGAAAAGGGTCCAAGCGGTTTGATTGTAGTCTAGAGCCCGGGTGGCGAATTTTGAATCCGCGGTTTTTAAGCAGTTGGCGTCAAATAACTGCACATACGATGCCCAATCTTTTTGCGTTTTGTGCCAATTCATCCAGTTGGAATAATTCTGGAATTCTGGATATTCCGTCCATTTGAGCAATTCTTTCAAATTACTTTCAAATTCAGTTTTGTTGCCTGCATTGATGGATTTATACACTTGACTGTCCCATATTTGTTCGGTGAAAGAACGGGTCAAATCATGTCCAAAGAGAGAATCAAATTCAGCAACATGACTCATCCAGAGTTGAACATGGTCTTTGTTAAAATTATACTGGCTCAAACATCCAACGGCAAACAACTGAAAAACATCGGTCAATAGGCTGTATTTGGCTGAAAAACCGCTGGTGGTGGTATCCTTGAACAAAGAATAATCTTTGTTGTTGATGAACGGCGCGAACCAATCGGGGATGTTGCTGGGACTGATTTTTGGAAAACCGGAACGGGCATATTTGCCCTTAAGGCCGTCGGTTTTGATGATGTTGTGGATTGAATCCATCTCTTTAAGCCACAGTTCTTTTTCAGCATAACCGCGGTAAGTGAATAACAGGTTTCCGTCCCCATTAAAGATTAAAAATGTGGGGAATGCGCTGACGCCATAGTGGAAACGGAGGAGCCTTCCGAGGGAGTCTTGCTCCATTTCGAGCGAGTAACAGTCCATGAACGACTGCATTTTTGTGCTGACCGAGCTGTCGCGAAAGGTCTTTTTATCCATCACTATGCACCAATAACACCAATTGGTGTAGCAGTCAACGAAGAGCAATTTGTTGGCTTCTTTGGCTTTTTTAAGGGACGATTCCCAGCTATTCATCTTTGGGAAGAAAGTCTCTATTTTGGGGAACGCTGGCTTGGCCGGTTTGTTGGTGTTTTGGGCTCCGCCCGATAAGAACAGCCCGAAAAGAGCTAGAATGAGTAGGGGTGTTTTTATATAAATAGGTCCATGTTTTTTGCCTAAATTCGTGCTAAATGAAAATCTTGAAATCACTTAACAATAGTAATCTTATTCCCAAAGATTTACAAATCATTAGATCACAACTAAGTCAAAATATTTTCTTCAAGGAATTAATGAATCCAGGGAAACCCAATCAAGCGCTTTTAAATGCTGTGAAGGAGTATAAAAAGTTATTTGACTAAAATCCATGATGGACTTCCTTCAACAACTCAAATTTCGAAATGAACCGCTATTTTATTTCGGATGGATCTGCCTTGTAAGCGCCTTCATTTTTTTAGTCCTCGCAAGAACCACAAACACCCAAGTTTATGGCGTGAATGCATGGTATAAGCCCTTCAAGTTTGCAGCTTCTACCGTCACCTTTGCCTGGGCTATGGCTTGGTACTGTCATTATTTGCCCAATTTTAATATCAAGATGTTCAATGCATCCGTTATTGTGTTGCTGGGCTTTGAAATTGTGTACATTGCTTTGCAAGCATCACGCGGACAATTGTCCCATTACAACATGAGCACCCCTTTTTATTCAGTGATGTATAGCCTGATGGCACTTGCCGCATCGCTGGTGACCATCTATACCGCTTATGTAGGAGTACTTTTTTTCAAAGGGACTTTCCCAGATTTATCAACCCATTACCTCTGGGCCATCAGATTGGGAATATTGATTTTTGTGATTTTTTCTTTCCAAGGATTTGCTATGGGATCACGACTCAATCATAGCGTGGGGGCTTTAAATGATAATTCAAATTGGTTTATCTTGGGTTGGAGCAAAACAGTAGGCGATCTGCGCGTGGCACATTTCATTGGAATGCACGCCTTGCAAGTCTTACCCTTACTTTCATTTTATGTTTTGCGAAACACCAAACTGACCCTATTGGTGTCCCTACTTTATGGAATTTTGGCTCTGCTCACCCTCATTCAAGCATTCAAAGGAAAGCCTTTGAAGTCAATGTCATTGAACTCAGAAACGAAAACAACCTTATAAAAATATATTTTGAATTGCTCCGTCTGTCATTCCCCTAATCATAGCCCCTACATCCAAACCGGTCCCATGATGGTGGATGGCGATAAAAGCAAGAAATATAACTTCTTGAAATGCCTCAATTGTGAGACCATTTTTTTGGAAAATCCGTTGAACGAGGCTGAATTGGGAGAATTTTATCCCAGTAATTATCTTCCCTACCGTGGTGAATGGGCCTGGGGGAAATATTACCGAATGGTTCAAAAGCAAGACCTAAAACTCAATACACAACGAGTTAAACTGCTGGCTAAACACCTGTCTCTGAAAGAACATCCCCGGAAAATAAAAATATTGGATGTTGGCTGCGGCAAGCCCGATTTTCTGCATCAATTCAATCAAATGATTGATTCTGATTGCTTCGGGGTGGATTTTAAGGAGGCTCAATGGAATGATTCCAAGTACTCAAAACTACACTTGACCGAAGGTGATTGGACCCAACACAAACCTACTGAGCAATACGATGCCATTACCGCTTGGCACTATTTGGAACACGATTATCATCCCACCAAAACCATCGAAAAGTGCTTTGAATTGCTGAAGCCCGGGGGAGTTTTAGTCATTGAGGTGCCCATGTATCAAGGACTTTTGGCGAAAATTCAAAAACAATATTGGCAAGGTTGGCACACCCCTCGACACATCAATTTGTTCAGTTTTAAATCATGGAAGTTGCTTTTTCCTAGCTCTGATTGGACCATTTTAGATCATCACAAGTACGGTACACTAGACCCGTTTATTCTGTGGTGGCTAGGTAGAGCTGAAAAGAAAAACCTTCCTTGGAAAGCCGATTTTGAGGGTCGATTTTTGGGTTTGGCGCTCTTGAAAGGGCTCACATGGCCGTTTTTTGCCCTTCAGAAGGTGCTTCCTTTAGGAATTCAAACCGTAGTAGTTCAAAAATGCAAGTAACCACGGTCATACTGTTTGATTTGAAAGGCAGTTTCAATCAATTTTGGGGATTCGCACAAGTTCCTTTGGCGGGATTTTTAACCCGTAAAATTCCTGGACTCACCTTTTTTAAATCGATGGGGTCTGGAAGTGCAGGTGGTTTCGGGGCTTGGCCCAGTTTCAGCAAATATGCTTGGTTGATGGTTTGGGAAGATCAATCGCAGGCAGATGCATTTTTTGCGAAAAATACCTATTTCAAGAGCTACCAAAAGCGCTGTTCAAGTACCCAAATTTTGTATCTCCGAAACATCATGTCGCACGGTAAATGGTCTGGGGTAAATCCATTTGTGGCGGCTGACGGTGCTTCTGATAACGCTAAAGTGGTGGTTCTCACCAGGGCGCGCATCAGGTTTTATAAGCTTTGGGATTTCTGGCAAAAAGTGGGAACCACGGCCAAAGATCTGTACCAATTCGATGAGTTGGAGTTCGCCATTGGAGTGGGGGAATTGCCCTTGATTCAGCAGGCTACGGTCAGCATTTGGACCAATATGGATGCCGTTAAACGCTATGCCTACCAGCACGAAGCCCACAAAAATGTGATTCAATTGACCCGCAAAAACAATTGGTACAGCGAAGAGTTGTTTGCCCGATTTTACCTTGAAAGAAAAGAATCATTATGAAAACCTTCCTCACCGCCCGTTGGGAAAACCTCATCATGGCCAACTACGCCGTTGACCCTGAAATCTTGAAGCCGTATTTGCCAAACGGCGTTGAACTTGATTTTTTCGAAGGAAAAACCTACGTCAGTCTGGTGGGGTTTATGTTCAAGAAAACGCGAATTTTTGGGGTTCCGGTTCCTTTTTTGGGGACATTTGAAGAGGTAAACCTCAGATTTTACGTCAAACGACAAGACAGACGAGGAGTGGTCTTTATCAATGAATCTGTCCCCTACAAACCCGTGGCCTGGCTGGCCAACAAGTTGTACAAGGAGCATTACATATCCATCCCCACAAAACATAGAATCACTCAGAGTCAAGGTCAAAAATACGTGGAATACCGTTGGAAAATCGCTTCTCAATGGAATCATTTGCAAGTGAAGGCCTCTTCAGATCAGCGTGAAATGCAGGAGGGCAGTTTGGAAGAATTTATCTTTGAACACTATTACGGCTATACCCGCGTTAGTGATACCGCCACCGAAGAATACAAAGTCAATCACCCGCGTTGGACCGTCAATACGGTTCAAGAGTTTGATTTGAACTGCGACTTTTTATCTATGTACGGCTCCGACTTTGAGCATTTATCCGTCGCTCAACCCGATTCAGTCATCATCGCCGATGGCTCTTCCATCAGCGTTGATTGGAAGCGGAAGAGGTTGTAGTAAGAGTAGTTATTAAATTGGGATAGTCATTTCATACCGAGCGTTTCTGCCGCCGTGTTCAGTTTTTCGCAATACGCCTTTTTCTATTAAATCTTGGATATCTCTCAATGCTGTATCTGGTGAACATTTGCCCATTTTTGCCCATTTGGATGTATTTAATGCTCCGTCAAAGTCATCCAACAGTTTCTCTAAGATCTTTCTTTGTCTGTCGTTAAAAATGGTTCCAGTATGCTTTATCCAAAAGAGTTGTTTGGAAATGATTTTTTCCAATAGTTTTTCCGAATGTTCAATGGAATTTAACAAGCAATTCAGGAACCACTCAATCCAAGGGGTAATATCTAAGGAGCTTTTTTGGGTGTTTTCTAAAATAGCATAATAGGAATTATGCTCTTTTCGAATTTGGGACGACATGCTGTAAAATCTGAATGACTGTCCATCAGAACGGGCCAACAATAAATCGCTCAAAGCTCTAGATAGCCTTCCGTTGCCATCCTCAAACGGATGTATGGTAACAAACCATAGGTGAGCTATGGCCGACATGAGAACAGGGTCTGTTTGCTTTTCGAGGTTGAACCAATCAATGAAAAGCTTCATTTCTTGGTCAATGCTGTGTGCTGGTGGAGCTTGAAAATGTACCTTCTCCTTTCCAAGTGCTCCTGATACCACTTGCATGGGTCCGGTTGAATCATCGCGCCAATTGCCCGAAATGATTTTATACAATCCACTTTGTCCCGTTGGGAATAGAGCCGCATGCCATGATAGAAGACGTTCTTTGGACAGTTCTTGATCAAAATTTTTGGTGGCATCTATCATTACATCTACTATACCGTCTACATGCCTTTCGGAGTAAACCAGTCCAGGAATTTCCAATCCCAATCGCCTTGCAATAGATGACCTTACTTGATCCTTGTTGAGGATTTCACCTTCAATTTCGCTGGTTTTTAAAACCTCTTGTGTCAGTATTTCGAGATTAGCTTCGTTTCGAATATCAAATCCTAAGGTACTCATCTTTCCAATCAGCTGCCCTTGCTTATTTCTAACAATGGCTAATAGCGGAAGTAATGGTTCACTGTTCCATTGAAATGTGGGCCAATTTAACTGATTGTAGATGTACATGGCTGATTCTCCGCAAATTATGCGGTGAATATAGCAATTATTCGCCGCATGCGAAAATATTTACCGCAAATAATGCGGAGAATCAACGAAAATTCCCAAAAAATGCATTAAATGCAAGTTTTGGGAATTCCATCCGTCAGCCGCTGCACCAGCATGTTCACCAAACGGCGGGAGAGCTCGCTCTTATGCCGCGCAAAAAAGTCAATCTCTTCCACGCTCATCAGTCCCAAAATCATGCCCATCAACACATTTCGAAGCACCATTTCTTTCTGCAACTTCACCCTCACGAAGTTTTCCAAGTCTTTTTCTAGCGGGGGATATTTGGCTTCGCTGCTTTGGGACATAAAATACCTGAGCAACGCAGCGTGCTGAAATTTCAAAATGGGCCTTAAGCACTCATTCTGAAATTGCTCCAACTCCAGCGAGCTCCGCTCGACATCTAAGGGTATTTCCATTTCGCTGCGCAGAGCATACAATTGTTCAGTTCTCATGATGGGAGGGTAAAGTTACGGAAGAATTCAATGAGAATTTTGGCTATTTACTTAGTCGCTTACTTAGTCGTTACTTAGTCGCTTACCTCGTAATAGGAACGAATCACCTTGGTGTTGTGAATTCAGAATTGGGTAATTTGACATTGAATTATTCTGAATTTATGTGCTTCAGGTATTCAACAAAATGCCAATATTTATTCCTAATTTCACTGTTATTCAATTTCACACTTATCTGATGGAAATACTGCTTTATTTAAATTTAGGATTGGGCGTCTTGGGGATTTTTTTGATGTTTGCCTTACGGGGGAAGGGGACTAACGATCTGCCTGAACTTCGACAGAAAGTCATCGAACTTCAGAATAGTCTCGCCAAAATTGAGGGCAATCTCAAGGACGACTTTAGAATGAACCGAGAAGAAAATGCGTCCCTCGGAAAAACCAACCGGGAAGAATTGAATAAGGCCATTGCAGATTTTCGGAGGGAAATTTTGGGTGCGGTTCAAAGTATGACCCATCAAAACAATGGGGCTCTTGATAAGCTGAACCAGACCCTCGAGAAAAACGTGGGTAGCCTGATTGAGAAAAATGAAGCCAAACTGGATCTGATTCGGTCTGCGGTGGAAGAAAAATTGGAGAAAACCCTCAGCGAACGCTTGGGACAAAGTTTCGAGACCGTAGGAAAGCAACTCATTGAGGTTCAGCGCGGTCTCGGCGAAATGCAAACCATTGCCCAGGACGTGGGCGGTCTGAAAAAGGTTCTTAGCAACGTGAAACTACGGGGTGGGGTAGGTGAGGTTCAGCTGGCCATGCTGCTCGAGCAAATTCTGGCGCCATCGCAATACGATGCCAACGTCAAAACCAAATTGGGTAGTTCTGAGCCGGTGGAATTTGCCATCAAACTACCTGGAAAAAGCGAAGACGAAAGTAGTTTTGTTTACCTGCCCATCGATGCGAAATTTCCGAAAGATACATACGAACATCTGCTGACGGCCTATGAAAATGCCGTTCCTGAAGAGATTGAAGCGGCTTCCAAAAACTTGGAAAGTACCATCAAAAAGATGGCCAAAGACATCCGCGATAAATACGTGGATCCGCCAAATACCACCGACTTTGCTATCCTCTTTTTGCCCTTCGAAAGCATTTATGCTGAAGTAATTAGGCGCAGTGCGCTAGTAGATCAGCTCCGCGATGAATTCAAAATAACCGTTGCTGGTCCCACCACCTTAGTAGCCATTTTGAACAGTTTGCAAATGGGCTTCCGCACGCTCGCACTCCAAAAACGAAGCAGCGAAGTGTGGCAAGTACTGGGCGCCGTAAAGTCGGAATTCGAAAAGTTCGGCGGCCTGCTCGAAAAGGCGCAAAAGAACATCCAAACTGGCCTCGGTCAACTAGACGACGTGGTGGGCAAGCGCACGAATGCCATCAATCGCAGGCTCAAAGACGTACAATCATTGCCGCTCGCTGAACCCAATAACGTATTCGAAGAGGTTTTACCCGATGATGAGGTATGATCGCTTCGCTGATCGCTGCGCGGATCGTTAAGAGTGAAGAGTTAAGAGTTTAGAGGGGAGAGTTTAGAGGGCTGTCCGCTGACCGCTGCGCTTGAGACTTTGTGACTCACGCTTCGCTAAGACTTGGCGCCTCTGGCGCTGCTGCCCGCCGATGGCTGACGGCTGATCACCGATCACCGAAATCCGATCACCGATTCTCATAAAAATTCCCCACCACCGTCCTCACCCTTACCCCCTCAATCAACATCGTGCCCTTCCTCCGGTCTCCAGAATAATACGACGTGTTCCCAAACAACTTCTCGTATGTCACCGCCTCAAACGTGCACGTCTTTCCCGATGCCGATAAACTTACCAACCGCAACTGGTCAGAAAACTGAAATTCGCCTACCTTATAACGAATCCTGCGCGGACGTCGGTCGTCAAAGCTGATGGTGTTGCCCGCCAAGAATGACAATATCCGAACCTCATGAATCTGCTCCCGGAGCGACTTCAACTCCCCATCCAAATCAAGCAGTTCCATGTTGATCCTGATGATCTGCACCTGCAAATCGCTGCGCAGCGACTCCCGCTCGCGGTTCCACCGAACCATATACGGCACCAGCGACTCCATCTCTCCGAAAACATGATTCACCTTGAACAAATCATCCTTGTCCAGCCGGTAACACCGAAGATGGAAATCATGAATATCAATGTCCTCAAACTCATCGTTCGGCTCAATGTCAAAGGTGTGATTTTCCATAAAATACCTCAGTGTAATGATTGATCGGTAGGTGCTCAAGTGAAATTTACCGTCCTCGTGCTCACCGCCATACACGCCCATGCCGTGCACCAGTTCCACCAATTCCATCGATGCCGCTTCCGATACCTCCTCAAACCACCTGTTTTCGAACTCCTTCATCTGCTCTTTCAGCCCATACAGCAGCAACTTCGCCCGCTGCTCCCGCTCTCGCTTTTTCCGCTTCACCTCTGATTGCAGCTGCCAAATCTGCATATCAAATTCATTAATGCCACCCGAAATTTCGGCTTCCACGCTCACCATACCGCCCATTTTTTCGGGGGACGTTTTTTCGGGGGACGTTTCTACAATTTCTGTATTCCTCATACCACAAAGATCACCATCACCAATCAAATGAAATATTGCACAAGTGCAATAAAATGATGCACTTTATTCCGTTACCCCCTTTTTATGACAAATTCCTCGAAAAATTACCCCTATTTTATGACAAAAATCGCAAATAATTACCCCTATTTTATGCAGAAGTATTGAAAATCAATATATTTGAATATGATTTCACCCTTCAAGCGAAATATAGAGACCGATTTACATGCTTGGAAGAATTCAACCCCTAGGAAACCTTTGATTCTGAGAGGTGCTAGACAAGTTGGTAAAACCTCTGTGGTATTTCAATTCGCTAAGGAATTTGATTTTTTCATTCCCTTAAATCTTGAGGATGTTAGAGATTTGAACATCTTCAAAAACTACCCACAAATCGATGACCTCATCGAATATCTCTTTTATTTCCATAGTATACCTAAAGAAAAAAGAAACCAAACCTTACTGTTTATTGACGAAATTCAAGCATTTCCCGATGCGGTAAATTTACTTCGTTTCTTTTATGAACGTTACCCAGAACTCGCTGTAATTGCAGCAGGATCCACCCTTGAAACACTGTTGAATAGAAAAGCAACTTATCCGGTAGGTCGTGTTGAATACATGGTTTTGAGACCCGTTTCATTTTCGGAATTCTTGCGGGCTATAAACGAAGAAAAACTCCATAAAGCGTTGTATGAATTCCCCATAAATCCTTTTGCGCATCAAGAATTAATAGATTGGTTTCACATTTACGCAACCATAGGAGGTATGCCCGAAATAGTCAATCAATACCGCCAAACTAGGGACTTAACCACTTTGAATTCAATTTACGAATCTCTCATCACCAGTTATTTGGAAGATGCCGATAAATATGCATCCAGTCAAAATCAATCCAATTATTTGAGACACGCCATAAAAGGGAGTTTGTTCGAGGCCGGAAAGAGAATAAAGTTTGAGGGATTCTGGTCTTCAAATTATGGTTCGCGAGAAATGAAAGAATCATTAACGCTTTTGGAAATGTCTTTTTTAGTAAGAATTGTTTACCCTACAGTAGAGACTCAATTTCCGTTTTCTCCCAGTTTCAGAAAATCTCCTCGCTTGCAATTTTTGGATACTGGGCTCATCAATTACAGTCAAGGCACGCAGAAAAACCTCTTTAAAAATTCGAATTTTGCAAAAGAATATGGCGGTAAAATCATTGAACATATTGTTGGGCAAGAACTCATTTCTACCCAAAAAGACACCTTTAACCCACTGTTGTTTTGGGTAAAAGACAAAAATGGATCTTCAGCTGAATTGGATTACCTATATAAATCGCGAGATTCAATGATTCCGATAGAAGTTAAATCAGGCAGCGTTGGAAAGTTGAAGTCACTTTTAATGTACATGGAGCAATGTCCAACAAACAAAGCCATCCGATTATCAAAGAACACCTACAATATAGAATCCATAACCCTGCCTTCCGGAAAGAATTTCACGCTCATCAATTTGCCCTATTACTTAGCAGGGCAGGTGGAAATGTACTGGAATAATTCCACAAATGAGACCTTGTAAGAGCACCGAATTAACATCAATCTAATCGAGCTCTGATCGTATTTGTCGCCGCTCCATGCACTTTGTCAGCGAAAAGTCAAATGTTGGAAGTCTGAAAAAAAACATTGAATTATAATTCAATATAAATAAGGGGCGATTTGGGGGAGTGGCAGAACTCTGTTTTTGGATTAATGTTGCAAGCCAAAAGGAAAAAAAGTATGCAAGATTTAACCCTGATTGAAATTTTGACGGCCCCTAAGACAGAGCGCTGTGAATGTTTGCCGTGTGTCACCACCTTGTATGCACAAAGGTTGGAGTCTGTGCGGGAAAGAGAAAGTGAGGCCATGGAGCTTCTCAACGATGATAGGTTGGGTGAGAGGGTAAAAAACGGAAGCGCCAAAGTTGATTTTCATGCAAAATCACGTTTTTCCATTCTGATGAATGTGGTGAGTGATCCCATTGTTAAGATCAAAGCGGTTAAAAAGTTGATTCTGGATGAGTCGTTTGATTTGGATCTGTTGGACGTTAAAACGTTCAATTACTACAACAACAGTTCGCGTTTCGAGAGCATCATTAGGAGGCAATTTGGATTGTATTCTTATGGGACATTGATGAAAAATGCATTGGTTTACAGGCGGTTTCCGGAGCTGATGGAACAACGGATGCTGAGTTTTGAACGGGAAAAAGTGGTTGCTTATGCGAAAGCCATTGCCGCGCTTGGATACAACTTTTACAAGGATTTCTTCGGTGATTGTCCCCAGAAAGAAAAAATACAGATAACGTCTGTGTTGTTCGATCAATTTTTAAGTAACGGACATGAAAACTTGATCAGACCCATTCAAGAATTGTTCGCGTTAATCACAAATTTGGAAGGCAGCGAGTTGGTAGATGAACTTCCGAAGGCATACACGGAGTTGGCAAACAGAATTCTAATGGAAGGAAATCATGAGTGCTTGCCCTTTAAAACCAGGAATTACGGCGCTAAAAGTTTGTCTGAATATTTGCAAATATCCCAAAAGAACAACAGGGTGAAGGAGAGGCTCAGTGAGATGAGAAAACGGCAGAATCAGAAAATTGAGGCGGTTAATAAGGAGCTTTCGGTTCACTTGAGCAACATGCGAAAGTTGGAGGAGCGGGTGAACAATTTGCAAAATCAACTGGAGAAGAACATCAAGTTTGAACGGAAAATGCGGCATTTCAACGAGATGAGTGATTTGTCGCCGTTGGAGCGCCTCAAATTCATCATCCAATCTGAGCAAACCATCTATTATTATCCGCATTTCGCCCTCGAAAACATCCGAGAGGAAGTTGACCTCCTGTCTGATGAAGACAGATCAAAGTTGCTCGAAAAGCTCCAAATTGTGAATAGAGGCCCTTTGAGGGATTTGAAAAATTATTTGAATTGTAATAAATGAATGAAGGGTGATTTTTGGATGGCTTAGTTATTTAGTAAGCCAAGCGAAAGAACTGTTTTACAGCATTGTCACTTTCATTCCTTGGATTCAATTGTTATCATCCAAGAAATTGTTTTCAATCGATCTTGAATCATTTTTAATGTTTTAAAAATGTCATCTTCTTTGGGTAGTTCTCCAAATACCAAATTTTTGAAGTCACTGTTGTAAATTATTTTCAGCTCGTTCCATACACTTTCCGTGTCTTTAAAAATTAGCGCCTCGTTGGGATGGAAATTCAGCCATTTATTATTGTTTCTAAAACTAGTAACATCATCACTGGCTACTTTCAAAAGCATTTCATCAAAAGCATTTGATTGAAAGAATTTTAAGAACTCATCTTGTTTAAGTAGCTGATGTAAATCGTAAGTGTGCCTTATTTTTTTCTTTAAATCATCTATTGGATTCTCGCCATACGAAAAGCGAACCAAACTCATTATTTTTTCGCAAATGGTTCTTGTTGGTTCTAATATCAACAAGTCAAATGGTAGTAGTCCGTTTTCTTTTGCTATATCCGATTGCTTATTATCTTGCATCATTTGACCAACAAATGAAACGATGCTTTTTGTTGTGTAGGGCTCGTAATAACCTAACCATGTGGATTCTATTATGATAACATCTCGCACTTGACCGTAATCACCTTTGATTTCTTTTTGAAAAGAGTGAGCCGTTTTTCGATTCATTCCCATTTTATGGGTAATGCCTTCAACATCAACTTCGGGTAATACAGTTTCTACAACTGTGCTCACAGCTTTTAATTTTGATTTTAACTTGCTGTCTGTTTCTCCTTCTCGTCGTAATACTACCAGGTCAATATCTTCCGAAAAGCGTTCTATCATACTGTAACATTTAGATAGTGCCGTTCCGCCTTTAAATACGGTGTCTTTGCCAATTTCATTGTTGAAAATTGTAAACAAAGCATATGTAACCCAATAGTCTTTTTCTACATAAACTGCAGGGATTTTCATTTGCTGTGCAGTAACCCTTACATAGTTTACAAAAAGCTCTTTATTCTGATGTAATATCATACAATGTACCAATTTTTAATGGTTGGTAAATCTGTGTCTTTCAAGTTCAATTCAAAAGTGGTTATGGGGTTTAGACTGTCTTTTAATGCTGAAATCTTGACTTTAGTATTGTTTTTTTCGAGCATAGCACCCAATAACGCCCTAACCCTTGGAGGATATAAAAGCGCATATTTTATGAGTTCCTCAACTTTTTCATCTTCGAATGTTGTTAGTTTTTTGCTTAATATTTTAACAACGTTTGATGCTGTGCAATCGGGTATTTTTTTAATGTCTTTTATAGCATCTAAAAAACCCAGCAACTGATAATTTTCCTCAGATACGTCGGCATAGCTTTTTACAGACGTTGCTTTAATAGCTCCTTTGTCAATATTTATTCTTCTGTTACTGGCTATTTTTATTCTAAAAGCCATTTGGGTAGTTAGATTCATTTGATTGTAAAGCGATTCGCCTGTGATGTATGCAATTCTCTTGCCGTTTTTAAACAAATAGGGCTTTAATCGTTCGCTTTCGTCTGGTTGCAAATCGCCAAATACCGTTTTTATGGGTTTGTAAAAAATACCTTTAGCTAATTTTTTGATAAGTCCTTTTGCCTGCATTCGTTCCAGGGCTTTGGCGGCGGTTACGTATTCGCTTTGGGCAATAGGCAAGTCGGCATACCCAAATGTTTTGTCTTCGGGCAGCATCGTAATGGTTTTGCGTATTTGCTCAGCTACTTTCATACTACAAAGGTAATTCTTCTTAAATCAATGTCAAGTTTTTGGTGTAAATAACTTGACATTTGTATGCAAAGGCCCGCTGAGGGATTTGAAAAGCTATTTGAAGAGTAATCAATGAATTAATGGTGGGGGATGGCTCTTGGAAAATAGTGAACCAATGTAAATTTTATTTTATCTTTGCAGAGTTATTTCCCAATGGGAAAAGGACTTGGTGGGCCGCATTACCGTAATTGCTTTTTTTTATGCCCTATTATTTTATTCAGTTGTTAACGCTTTTACCAACCCTTTAATCAATTTGTTTTGAGCTGTCAACGAATCACTCAATTATTGCCATTTTTTGAATGATATTTCATTCATTATAGCCTGAATAGCTTGTTTATGACTGATATCTCATTCACAAAGAGCAATTATCTCGAGATTTTAAATTGTATTTGTCCAATCAACTAAAATTCGTACTGATTTTTTGCGCTCCTAGGTTTTCCCATTCTTTTTGGGGGACATTTTTACGGGGGATGTTTGGATGACTTAGTAATTCAGAAGATCATATAGTTCAACCCCTTGCTCTAGATAAAATGCTAAATTAGCTCATTAAAGAAGGACATCTGCGCTACTTGATATATTTAACCAAATCTGCTTTAATCTGGTCATATTGGTCTTGTGAAATAAGACCGAGGTCTAGTTTGTCTTTGGCCTTCTTGAGTTCTGCTAATGCAACGTCGCTGGTCATGCCTGAACCTTTTATTTCGCCAGTAGATAAGGCGTTCTCAAACTGAATGGTGTAATTCGAGAGCCCTGTAAAACCCTTAGTTCTCATGGTAACGGTATATCCTGTTCTTTTGCTTCCCCCAACAAAGATCTTTTTGATCTCGGTCTCTTGGCCACTCGAAATGGCGGTCAATGGTGTAATAGGCACGAGGAAACCATCTCCTTCGAAAATGAATGCAAATGTCTTGTTCGAAGATGGCACGCCAATGCGGATTTTATCACCAATTTTATATACTCCGCCATCACTACCAACATAGGAGGTAAACTCTCCGCGCTCAGTGATAGTGGCCAGATCAGAGTATTTGATTTCTTGTGAATATGCAACGCCGCTGATAACAAATAGGCTTATAAAGTATAGTTTTTTCATGTGTCTTAGTGTTTTGTTGGACACAAATAACCGAAACTAATTTGCCAACTAGGGTCAAGTTATGAGGGATGGGCCCCGTTTGACTTTATTTGTCAGGGTATTTTAAGGATTTTCGGAAAGCACATCCAAATGAGAAGTCTGAAAATGCAATTGTAATTTACGTTGATTGTATAATTCATCTTACTTTTAAAAGGCATTTGTTTAGGGCTTTATGCTTGTAATCATTAAGATCACAACCGTATTTTAAAATAGATGTTGTAAAATCAGTATTTACTTGAGCTAGACATCTAATTTAAAAAGCCATTCAAAAGATGAAATATTCAGATTCTGAAAGTTTTTCGAAACTTTGACCTTACATGTCTTGAAACTTTGGTTCGTTTATTAAAAATGTCCAAAATAATTGCTTAATTTGACCAATTAAGTACATGTATTCAAAAAGTCTGAGATATGCTTGGAAGTAAACTTCGAGAACTTCGAGAACAAACAGGTCTAATGCAAAGACAGGTTTCGGCTCATTTAGAGATCGATACTGGCTTAGTTAGCAAGATGGAAAACGAACAAAAGCCTGTGAGTAAAGACCATCTTCCGCTATTGGCAAGTCTCTTTAGAGTGCCTTTAGCAGAATTAGAAGTTTTATGGTTGGCTGATCGAATTGAAAGGCTTGCTGAAAATGAACCACACTTCGAGCAGGCTATCACCTTGTTATCATCCAAGAATCAAAAATGAAAAAACTAACTTTATCACAATTAGAACAATACCTTTCAAAGGCGGCTTGGATTCTGAAAGGTCCAGTAGATGCCTCTGACTTTAAGGTCTATATATTCCCGTTACTATTCTTCAAGCGCATTTCGGATGTATATGATGAAGAATACCAAAACGCTCTACAAGAATCTGGTGGCGATGTAGAGTACGCGCAGCTCCCCGAGTTCCACAGATTTGTTCTTCCTGATGGCTGCCACTGGAATTCTGTTCGGGAAACCACAACCAATGTTGGTCTTGCCATTGAACAAGCGCTAAGAGGGATTGAACAGGCCAACCAAGAATTTCTGTATGGCATTTTTGGTGATGCCCAATGGAGCAACAAGAACAAGCTCTCAGATCGCCTTCTCACCGACCTTATTGAGCACTTTTCCCAATACAACCTATCAAATAGCAATGTTGATGCGGATTTGCTTGGTCAAGCTTACGAGTATTTGATCAAACATTTTGCAGATTTGACCAATAAGAAAGCAGGTGAATTTTATACACCACGTTCTGTTGTACATCTGTTAGGATTGATTTTGGACCCGCACGAAGGCGAGTCCATTTATGATCCCGCATGCGGTACTGGTGGGATGCTTTTAGAGTGTGTCGCTCACTTGAAGGAAAATAACGAAGACTACCGTACGCTCAAGTTGTATGGCCAAGAAAAGAATCTTACATCGAGTTCCATTGCTCGGATGAACATGTTTCTGCATGGGATTGAAGACTTTCAAATTGCCCGTGGTGACACCTTACGCAATCCAGCCTTTTTTGAAGGGGATCGGATTAAATCCTTTGACTGTGTTATCGCGAATCCTCCCTTCTCACTAAAAGAATGGGGCGCTGAGAATTGGGCAAATGATCCTTTTGGTAGAAACATAGCCGGAGTTCCACCGCAAGGCAATGGTGACATGGCCTGGGTGCAGCACATGATTAAATCTATGAATAGTACGGGGCGAATGACCGTGGTTTTACCTCATGGTGCACTCTTTCGGAAAGGTGCTGAAGGCCGCATTCGCGAAGCACTGATTAAACAAGATATGCTTGAGGCCGTGATTGGTCTTGGCCCAAATATCTTCTACGGCACGCAGCTCGCTGCTTGCGTGATGGTCTTCAAACAAAACAAAGAAGCCTCAAAAAAAGGAAAAGTCATATTCATTGATGGAGCAGACAAAGTTCGTGTGGGTAGGGCTCAGAATTTCCTGGAGAAAGAGCACGTACAACAAATCTTTGACTGGTACGAATCCTATGCATATGTTGAGAATTATGTTCAGGTAGTCTCCTTGAGTGACATTGAAGAAAATGATTTTAACCTGAACATTCCTCTCTATGTAGAGAAAGTGATTGAGGATAATCTACCTACAGTTGAAGAAGCTTTAACAGAGCTAAGGCAGGCTTGGAAGGCAAGCTTGGATGCGGAAGACCGATTTAAAAACATTTTGAAAGACTTTATTCAATGACCCAACAGCAATTAGAAAAATATCTCTGGGGTGCAGCCACCTTACTTCGAGGCACGATAGATGCCGGAGATTACAAACAATACATTTTCCCCTTGCTTTTTTTTAAGCGCATTTGCGATGTCTATGACGAAGAGTTTGAGCGCGCCTTAGCCGATAGCGATGGCGACATGGAATATGCCGCTTTTGCCGAGCATCACCATTTCCAAGTGCCTGAGCATGCCCATTGGAACCGCGTACGCGAAACCACGACCAACGTGGGTGTGGCCTTACAAGAAGCGATGCGTGACATTGAAAAAGCCAATCCGGATACTTTATATGGAATTTTTGGTGATGCCAGTTGGACCAATAAGGAACGTCTTTCTGATGAAACGCTCACGAACCTTATAGAGCACTATTCGCAGCACAAGCTGAGCTTAAGCAATGTGGCAGATGACAAACTAGGCAATGCCTACGAATACCTGATTAAAGAGTTTGCAGATGATAGCGGGCACACCGCAGCTGAATTCTACACCAACCGCACGGTGGTTACACTGATGACCAAGATCATGGACCCAAAACCGGGTGAAAGTGTGTATGACCCTACCTGTGGTTCTGGTGGTTTGCTACTCAACTGCGCACTGCATCTTAAGGCAGAAGGCAAAGAGTATCGTACACTTAAACTTTACGGTCAAGAAATCAACCTGCTCACTTCGGCCATTGCCCGCATGAATATGTTTATGCACGGTATTGAAGAGTTTAGCATTGTGCGGGGCGACACCCTTGCCAATCCGGCATTCTTGGAGAATGATGAATTGAAGAAGTTCAATGTTATCCTAGCGAATCCTCCCTACTCCATCAAAGCATGGGACCAGAGAGGCTTTGCCAACGACTCGTATGGCCGCAACCTTTGGGGTGTGCCGCCACAAGGCTGTGCCGATTATGCGTTTCAGCAGCATATACAGAAGAGTTTGGATGCCAAGAATGGACGTTCTATTTCCCTCTGGCCGCATGGGGTTCTATTTAGGGATTCTGAGAGTGAGATGAGAAGGAAAATGATTGAGCAAGATGTAGTGGAATGTGTGATTAGTCTTGGACCAAATCTTTTCTACAACTCATCCATGACATCCTGTTTGCTAATTACGAACAACAACAAAAAGACTGAACGAAAAGGGAAAGTATTGTTTGTTCAAGCTGTAAATGAAGTGCGCAATGAAAAAACGATAAGCTATTTGGATCCGCAGCATATTGAAAGAATTCACAATGCGTATTTGTCCTTTGAGAATGAAAACACTTTTACGGCTGTTGTGGATAATGATGAAATTCTAAAAGACAACAATGCCCGATTGAGCGTGCAACTTTTTGTTAAGCAGGACAAAATTGAAGAAGAAGAATTCGATGTTTTATTAGAGAATTGGGAACAGAGTGCTGACTCATTGAAGAATTCCATGAACGAACTTTTTAAAACCTTGGCAAATGGATAATGTACTTATGGAGAAAAAGGTTTTAAATATTGATAAATCAACCTGGAAGTTAACCAAGTTGGGTGAACTGTTAGAGGATATTTCCCAAAGGGTTGACAACCCAAGTCAGTCGGGTTATGATCGATTTGTTGGCTTAGAACATTTTGTATCGGGAGATATTAAAATCAAGAATTGGGGTACAACAGAAAACCTTACCTCATCTACCAAAGCCTTTAAAGCAGGTGATATATTATTTGCACGAAGAAATGCCTATTTGCGAAGAGCATCATTAGTAGATTTTGATGGATGTTGCTCAGGAGATGCTTTTGTGCTAAGAGAAAACCATGACAAAGTGGTTCCAGGGTTTTTGGCCTTTTTCATGAACTCAAATGCCTTGTGGGATTTTGCAAATGAAAATGCTGCCGGTACCATGTCAAAGCGAGTGAAATGGCGTGACTTAGCCAACTACGAATTCCTCCTCCCACCCAAAGACCAACAAGCCCAACTGGCCGAACTCCTCTGGGCGATGGATGAGGTGGTTGAGCGGGAGTGGGAAATTGCAATTCTTAATGAAGGACTATTGAATGGTTTTGTTGAAGATGTTATTCATGGAAGATATTTAAATAACATCGGAGTTAAGAATACAAAAATCGGAGACATACCTGAAAATTGGGATGTTGTAAACATGGAAGATGTTGTTACAGTAAATGATGGAGCACATCATACTCCTTCATACACAAATAAAGGAGTTCCTTTTTTGAGGGTTACGGATATTCAAGAAGAGTTTATTGACTTAACAAAAGTTAAGTTTATTTCGGAAAAAGAACATCAAGAATTATGTAAAAGATGTAATCCAGAAAAGGGAGATATATTATATTCTAAGAATGGCACAATTGGAATTTCCAAAATCGTTGATTGGGATTGGGAGTTTTCAACATTTGTTTCACTCGCATTATTTAAGATAAAAGATAAGGATATTTTAGATATCAATTATCTAAAGTTAATTCTTGATTCTGTTCATATTAAAAAGGAAATCAGAAGAAGAGGAAAGCAAGGAACAATTACCAATTTACACTTGGAAGAAATTAGATTATTCAGATTACCACTGCCTTCAATTAAAAAACAACGAGAAATTGCTAGGTCTGCAAGATTGATTAATAGGCTAATCGACACTACTCATTCCAAAATATCTAACTCCAAAGCCCTCCAAAAATCCCTGATCAATCAAATCTTTTAGCGCATGAGGCTGCAACGAGTTAAAATAAAGAATTTTAAATCCGTCAAGGACCTTGGGTTTGATTTTCCTGAGTCAGGAATTCTTGTCTTGGTTGGAGAGAATAATTCAGGAAAGTCAAATATCATACGAGCCATAGACCTTATATGCGGAGAAGCCTGGATTGGTAAAGAAAAACTTGAAGATCACGACTATTATCTTCGTGATAAGTCTAATGAGATTGAGATTGACCTCTTTTTTGATACCGGAAATAGCGTTCATTTTTCGCCAAACAACGGCAAATGGGGAGTTTCATGTTTTGATGATTGGAATCAGCAACGCATAAATAAATTCTTCCAAATCAAGGAAATATTCCCTTCAACCTACCTAGGGGCAGACAGAACTTTAGACAAACACCTTTCATTTTACGATTGGACATTGATTGGTCGGATACGTAAGGCATTTCATAAGAATGTCACTGATGATCTAAAAACTAGATTAGATGCTAAATTCAGTGAGCTGGTAGAGATTTTTGATCAAGTACCCGGCTTTCAAAGCTTCAAGCAAGATTTTTCAGCAAATTACAAAGCTCTTTTACCCACCTTCAAAACAAATTTGAATGTAGATTTTCAGCCCTTTACGCCATCCAACTATTTTAAAACCATGCAAATAATGGGGATTGACCCTCAGTTTGCAGATAAGCCACTTGATTTATCAGAGCTAGGTGAAGGAGCGCGTAATTTGATTCTCATTGCCCTTTTAAAAAGCTTTGCAAAGAACTTCAAAAATCATGGTGGCGCTTTAAGTGGCATTTTAGCACTTGAAGAGCCGGAGTTATTTCTTCATCCTCAAGCCAGACGCCACCTATTTAAAGAATTGAGAGGGTTGGCAGAAGAAGGCATGCAAATCATCATTTCAACCCATTCCGATTCATTTATTGATACGGAGTTCTTCGATGAAATTGGCCGAGTAGTGAAAGTTGAAGATGACGAGCATCAAGATAAATTGCAAACGCAGTTAATTACCTGCAGCAAACAAGTCTTGGTCGACAAATGCCTCGCAACCGGAGTGCCCGAAGGGAAAGCAACACTAGAGAGTATTACTGAATATTATCGCACTACATCAAACTATCGATTGAATGAAGGGTTCTTTTCAAGGTGTCTAATCCTTGTTGAAGGCGAAACAGAAGAAATGGCCTTCCCTGAATTGCTCAGTGAGTTCGATATAGATTGCGATTCGATGGGTATATCTATCATAGGCGTAAACGGCAAGAATCAAATTCCAAAATATTGGCGATTGTATTCCCAATTTCAAATACCCATAATCGTAGTATTTGATGATGACAATACCGAAAATTCAAACAACAACCTTGCAGCCTGCTTTGGGATTGATCCAAATGAAATTCTAGTGCCGAATGGTAATTATTTCAAAACTATGATATCTACTTCATTGCCTAACACGGAAATGGTTGTCATGAAAAAAGACTTTGAAACTGCAATTAAATATGAACTTGAACAGTTAGAAGTTGGATTTTATGATCAATTAGATGCAGAAGCGAAAGATCTAATCAAACCCATTCGTAACCAACAAAAAGGCACGGTGGCAAGGTACATCGTTCGTAATGCTAAGCTGAAAGAAGGTTTCAATTCTGACATTGGATTGACGTTGGCTAAAATGGTTTCAAGTAAATTGTAGATTATGGCATTTAACGAACTTAATAGCGTAGAGCATTACATCATCCACCAATTGAGTGGGGTGAATTTGAATACCAGTGGTGTGCAGGAAGGCAAAGCGGGCTATAGCGCTACATGGGAATACAAATCCGCTAATGACATTCAAAGGAGCGTAAACGAAGTATTGGTAGAGTCGGATTTAAAGGATGCATTGATCCGCCTCAATCCGGAAATCACCCAAAACCCCGCCATGGCCGATGAGGTAATCTATAAACTGCGAGCGGTATTTCTGGCAGTTAATCAGGTGGGGCTGGTCAAAACCAACGAAGAGTTTTTCAAGTGGGTCACCGGAGAAAAAACCATGCCTTTTGGCGAAAACAACCGCCATGTGCCAGTGCGCCTATTAGATTTTGATAACCTTTCCAACAACCGCTATGTAGTTACCAACCAATTCCGAATTCACCACCGCGAAACAAAGATTCCGGATATCGTTTTGTTAATCAACGGCATTCCAGTGGTAGTGGGTGAAGCCAAGACACCCATCCGGCCCTCGGTAAGCTGGTTGGATGGCGCCCATGAAATACATGATGTGTACGAGAACAGCATTCCTCAACTTTTTGTACCCAACATATTGTCCTTCGCCACTGAAGGCAAAGAATTATACTACGGTTCTATTCGCAGCCCGTTGCAATATTGGGCTCCCTGGCGCCTAGAAAACGATGACGATGCCTTGGCAAAGCGGCTAGGCCTTTCGGAAATAGGAAAAGAACTATCAGATCTCCTCCACCCGGCACGCTTGCTGGACATCATGCGCAACTTCTCTTTGTTCTCAACTGATAAAAAGAAGCGCAGAATTAAGATCATTCCGCGCTTTCAGCAGTACGAGGGAGCCAACAAGATCGTGGAGCGGGTTAAAGAAGGACGTGTCAAGAAGGGTCTGATTTGGCACTTTCAAGGATCCGGTAAGTCATTCTTGATGGTCTTTGCTGCGCAAAAACTCCGCAGGATGGCTGAACTAAAAAGTCCAACGGTGATTATCCTGGTGGACCGCACAGATTTAGATACCCAGATAAGCGGCACATTCAATGCGGCAGACATAGCCAATGTAGAAACCACCGACAATATTCGTGATCTACAGAACCTTTTGGAGCGTGATACTCGCAAGATCATCGTTTCGATGATTCACAAGTTTCGCGATGCCAAACCAAACATGAATACCCGAGACAATATTATTGTCTTGGTAGACGAAGCCCACCGTACCCAAGAAGGTGATTTAGGCAGGAAGATGCGTGCTGCTTTACCCAATGCATTTTTATTTGGGCTTACAGGAACACCCGTTAATAAGGCGGACAAGAATACATTCTGGGCCTTTGGCTCAGAGGAGGACAGTGGTGGATACATGTCGCGTTACACCTTTCAAGACTCTATTCGAGATGACGCTACTTTGCCCCTGCACTTTGAGCCTCGCTTGGTAGATGTACACGTAGATAAGGACACCATTGATAAGGCATTTAAAGAGTTCCAGGAATCTGCGGCTCTTACAGATGAGGAAGCGGATGCGCTCAATCAGAAGTCTGCAAAAATGGCGGCTTTCCTCAAATCGCCTGAGCGCGTTTACAAGATTGTAGAAGACATTGCCAAGCATTTTACAGAGAAGGTAGCACCCCATGGTTTCAAAGCCATGATCGTTACCCCTGACCGGTTTGCCTGTGTGCAGTACAAAGAAGAACTCGACAAGTACTTTCCTGAAGAAGCAAGTAAGGTAGTCATCTCCACCTCGGCAAATGATGATCTAGCCTTCAAGCAGAAATGGAGTGTAGATAAAGGCCAGCAAGAAAAGATTGTAGATGAGTTTAATGATGCCCAATCGGACCTAAAGTTTTTGATTGTAACGGCTAAACTCCTTACTGGTTTTGATGCGCCCATTTTGCAGACCATGTACCTGGATAAGTCTTTGAAAGACCACACCCTCTTGCAAGCCATTTGTCGCACCAATCGTTTGTTCCCGAATAAATCATTTGGGCGCATTGTAGATTACTTTGGGGTATTTGATGATGCCGCTAAGGCACTCGAATTTGATGAGAAGTCCGTATCACAGATCATTTCAAATCTATCTGAGCTTCGCGAAAAGCTACCCCTGGCAATGGCCGATGCACTTTCACATTTCGAAGGGGTAGATCGCACCATTGAAGGCTTTGATGGACTGGAAGCCGCTCAAGACGCCATAAAGTCGGATGAAAAGAAGGATGCCTTTGCGAAAGACTATAAGTATTTGTCGAAACTGTGGGAGTCATTATCCCCTGACCGCATTCTAGATCTCTACAATACAGACTATAAGTGGTTATCCCAAGTGTTTGAGTCGGTCCGCCCGGCTTCTGACAATATTGGCAAGCTCCTGTGGTTTTCACTTGGTGCACAGACTACCAAGTTGATCCATGAAAACATACATGTGGGTGATGTTCATCAATTGGAAGAGTTTGTTTTAGATGCCGATGTTATCGAAGAGATATTCAACAACCCTGATCCAAAGAATGCCAAGAAGCTAGAGAAAATTCTCATCAAGCGATTCAAAAAGCACGAAGGGAATCCCAACTTCAAAAAACTCAGCGAAAGACTTGAAGAATTAAGAGATAAAGCCGAGCGCGGATTGATTACCTCAATCGAGTTCGTGAAAGAACTGTGCAAGTTGGCCAAAGAAACCGTTCAAGCAGAAAAGGAACTAGAAGAAGCCATCGCAGAGAAAACACCTCAAGCAGTCCTCACTGAGTTATTCATGGAGTTAAAGACAGATCAAACTCCAGCAGTGGTGGAGCGTATCGTCACAGACATTGATGCTATTGTAAGGGTTGTACGCTTCCCGGGTTGGCAGCAATCGAATTCCGGAGAGCGGGAAGTGCAAAGCTCTTTGCGCAAAGTTCTATGGGCAAAGTATAAAATAAAGGACCAGGTGCTCTTTGACAGGGCCTATGCCTATATAAAAGAATATTACTAATGTCTGGACATAGAACAAGTGAAGAGATATTATTGAGTTATCAGGCTGAATTTGGAATAGACGATGGCAAGCTCTTTCATACTATCGAAAACGAATTCCAAGTTTTACTAGTTAAATTAAACTATGTACGAGCACTTTACACGGATGAGGAAACTCTTGAGATACTTCGAGAAACGGATAGCCAATTCTTTAGCATTGTAAAAATCGCGTTGATTGAGTCCATAGTAGTCGGAATTGGCCGCCTTTTTGATCCAATGGTGTCTTCCAAAAGATTAAATGCTTCACTTGAGCATTTTGCGTCCAAATTGGCAAGCCAAGAAATCAATGATATGTTGACGGAGGCAAAAGAATATTTCAATGAAAAAATAAAGCTACACCGCAATAAGAAGATTGCCCACTCCGATTTTGAAGCCATAATGAATAGGTTAGAAATCCCAACGTATAATTTTGAACATATTCAAGGATTGATGGATATGCTAAAGGAGGTTTTTAATTCGATTCATAAGAAACACTTTAAGTCGTCAACATATTATGAAGGTCTTGAAACTAAAGGTAATCTGCAAATCATCAACCATCTAAGCAAATCAACAGTCCACTTTGATTTAATTAAACAAGCATATCTGGAAGAAGCTATTCCTCATTGGAAGCCGAGCAGTGGTCCTCATATAAAGCTATATGATTCCGATTTCTTTGAATTGGTAAAGAGGGGATAGTACTTGTATGTTCTGAATCAATCAAGAATCCAAACTCAAATATAGTGGAACGATTCTCAGTTAACTTTTACCTAATAAATTCGGCAAATTTTATACAATCAACAACTTATATTTCAACGCTAAAGCCCATTAAGAAGAGTGTTGGGCCCTCGAAGGCTTACTTTTGACTTGATGACAAAGCGTTTTCCGCGGGGGAAGGGCTTAATTTAGACTCTCGAAATCGGTTGTTATTTGGCGTGGTCGAAAAAAGCTAAACTTGAAAAAAGCCAAATTAAACCCTAAATTACACACCAGTAAAAAACACGAACGAAGAAAGTTTCACCTCGTGCATCAATAAATTGTTTTTATTTTCTGTTTTGTGCTTTGATAAAACAAGTTCAGTTTCTGTAGTATCTAGTTTTTCACGAAAAAATAACTGCTCATTGAGGATAATTAGTTCTTCATATAACTCTAACTCTTACTTTCGTTCTGCTCCGAAGCCAATTTGACCATTTTGTTGACGTCAACGAAATGGTCAAAATCGCTTCAGAATTGGTTTTACAGCTTTCCTTAGCCTTATTTACTGCAATGTACTTGCTACATCGGCAAGATAATATTTACCATTTGTGCATATCATATTGTTGACGTCAACAATATGATCAAAAACTGACTTCATTTTGATTTTAGCTCCAGTTCAATACAGCAATAACATACGTGATGAATAAATGCCCTTTTTACTTTGCCTCAACCCACCTGCAAATGCTTCAAGAAGTCAGCGTCACCCAGAACGGTGATTTCATCGCCGAAGCCCTTGACGAAGCGCGCTGGGCCCTCGAAAGCTTGCACTTTTGATTTGAAGATGAAGCGTTTTCCGCAGGGCAGGGGCTTGATGTAGGCTCTCGACATCGGATATTCTTCCTTCAAAAGGAGGCTGGCGCGGAGCGACATTTCGAACTCCACTTCCTTGTTCATTTCCGTGCCTTGGAAACCGAAAATATCGGGTTTGAAGAACTCGTGCTCCGACTCGAACTCCATGTTTTTGTCCAACAGAATCACCTCTGAAATGCGCTCAATGTTGAAGTATTTGTTCTGTCCCGAGCTCACCTCAAACGCTGATATGGCTTCGTAATTGTCTGTGAACTGCATGGGTTCCACCAAGCGGTCAGTGATGGTTTCGCTGCGCGCCGAATAGTATTTGATCAGCATCACCTGCTTCTTTTCTTGAATCGCAACGCTGAGCATTTCAATCAGTTGTCCCAAGTGAGCATGGTAGATGTTGCGTGCCGCGACTTCGTGTTCGGTGTTTTGTCCCACCTTGTGCAGCACCGACTGAGCGATGGCGCTGTTCTTGCCCACGCTGTGCACCATTTTGGTGATGTAATCAACCTCCTGGGGCGTGAATGGAATTTGGTTTTCATCGCCCGATTCAACGAAAAATCGGCCATTTTCGTCTCGTTGCACCTCAAATCCCAGCTGTTTGATCAAATCAAAATATCGGTACACAGACCGTTCCGAAATATCCAGCAGTCCAGACAGCGTTCGCGGCGTTTTAGCGGGCTTTTTTCGGAGGATATTGATTAATTGAAAGATTCTGTAAATGCGGTTCTGATTGAACATAGATAGAATGGTGAGCCAATTAAGGTCAATTTTTACAACAAAAAAAGCGATTGACCCCACTTGTCTGAAGGATTTTTAAATTTTGAATTTCTCATCATTCCCACACCATGAAAAACGCCCTAATAATTATATTTCTGTTGGCCTCATTGGTGGCCTGTTCATCGCCGCTAGACCGAAAGTTCTCCGCAGACACCTTCCAAGAAGACACCCGCGCCTTATTCACCGAGCTTGACACCTCCGAAGTACAACTGATCATGGGCACGGTCTTGCGATTGTCCTTCCAAAAGAAAGACTTCACCCAAATGACCTACCGCCAACTTCTGGAACACGGAAAAGGGTATTTAGATTCTTTGGGAAAGCAGTGAAGTACTAGGCCTCGTAGTGATATCTACAAGCAGCTATGAAAAGTTGGTCTTTTTCATATTTGTAGACCAAGCGGTGTTCTGATGTGATTCTTCGCGACCAATAACCTTGTAAATCGCCTTTAAGGGCTTCTGGTTTTCCGATGCCTTCAAATGGAGTGCGAGAGCAGCTTTTTATGAGTTCATTTATTTTCTTCACTATTTTAGAATCGACTTTTTGCCAGTACAAATAATCGTCCCAAGAAGTGGTAGACCAAATGAGATTCATTTAATCAATCAATTCGTGTCTAGTTCCAGCTCCAGATTCTAATTCTTTGATTGAATTTAGAAGTATGTCACGGTTTTTACCGGTCAACAAATAGGCGGTTTCTTTGAGGGAATTGTATTCATCAAGTGAAACCAAAACTAAGTCTTTGCCATTTTTTCGCTTGATCACTATATCGCAAACGTCATCTACAGCTTTATCTAGCCAGTTTTTAAGATTTGTCCTAAATTCGGTGTAATTCACGATTTCCATATTGCGAATTTACAAAACAAAACGTACTTAAACAAGTACTTAATTTTTTCGGCGTGTTCGGCGCGCATGTTGCTAATGAGTCTTCCTGAATGGTCAATTGCCCTTGTTCTGTTACAAGAAATTTAGAAAATTACCCTTGTTTTGTTACAAGAAATACTCAAAAATGCCTTTGTTTTGTTACATTTGTGTTGTTAAATGTTTGAAAATGAATATACATAGAACAATTTTGTCGAAGTTGCTGGAATGGAAAATGAGGTCAAGGCGAAAACCTCTTATACTTAGGGGGGCGAGGCAAGTGGGCAAAACAACCGTTGTGAAAGAATTTTCGAAGTCTTACAAACACAGTATACACCTTAATTTAGAAATAGAAGATCATAAATCCTTTTTCTCTAGGTTTAACAAAGTGGAAACCTTGGTTGAAGCTTTGCTTTTTGATCACAATATATTGTCCTCAGAAAAGAATCAGACGCTATTATTCATTGATGAGATACAAGAGTCGACAGATGCAATTTCGATGTTGCGCTACTTGTATGAAGTTGAACCAGAATTGCATGTTATTGCTGCTGGTTCTTTGTTAGAGCACAGCATGGGGAAAGTGAAAAGTTTTCCAGTGGGGAGGGTTCAAATGTTATACATGTATCCGGTGAATTTTCCCGAATTCCTTCAGGCGGTTGGACAAGGTTTGGCGCACAATGAATTAAGTCAGGTTCCAATTAAAGATTTTGCTCATCCTTCTTTGTTGAATTGGTTTCATCGATATTGTATCATTGGCGGAATGCCAGAGGTGATTGCTCAATTTGTTGAAAGTAATTCTATTGCCGACTTAATTCCCATTTACCAGAGTATTTGGGATACTTACAAGGAAGATGTGGTGAAATATGCATCCAACGAAACAGAAGTCAGAATAATCAAACATATCATAAACACGGCTCATCTAGAATTGGATACGCGCATTAAATTTCAAAATTTTGGAAATTCTAGTTTTAAATCTCGGGAAGTGGGAGAAGCCTTCCGCAATTTGGATGACGCTAAAATTATTCAGCTTATTTACCCAACTACTGATACTGAATTGCCTTTGAGAGTTAACTTGAAGAAGGCACCGCGACTGCAATTTTTAGATACGGGGATTGTTAATTACGAGTTGAATCTACAGTCGGATTTATTGTCCTTGAATGACTTTAGTGATGCCTATAGAGGAGCGATTATTCCACACATCATCACTCAAGAAATGATGTCTTTAAATTTTGATAAAGTAAAAAAGCCTCAATTTTGGGTAAGGGAGAAAACACAGTCATCGTCGGAAGTTGATTTACTTTATACCTATCAAAATAAAGTTTTTCCTATTGAGATTAAATCTGGTAAAGCGGGTAAATTGAGGTCTTTGCATCAGTTTATTGAGGTATCGGAACACCCCTATGCCATCCGATTCTATGCGGGCAGCTTTAGTGTAGAAACTCATTCAACCCCAAGTGGAAAAACATTTTTCTTGATGAATTTACCGTATTACTTGGCTACGCAATTGGAGGGATATATTGATTATTTTATCACGAATTACCGTCTATCATAGTATTGAAATCAAATTCCCTTTTTTCTTGCAGTAACCGCATCCCCAAGTGAGGGAATTCAATGACACCATCATGAAGTGGTGGCTTTTGGATAGCGGACATTTGGCTAGCCATTGTTGGGCATCGGCGTCAAGTAAAACAGGGTTGAGTCCCTTCGATTTTAGGGCATCGAGCCAGGGTTGAGCCGTGGGAGATGAGGAGGCTTTTTTGACTTTTTCGGCCTGTTCGGCACGCATGTCGCTAATGAGTCCCCCGAAATCCTCAGCACTAAACCAGGGGCTCTCGATGAAGTCGGGCCAGCCGTTGAAAAATCGTTCTTTTTCAATGATTTCGCGGGTGAGAGCGAGGGCGGTTTGTTGGTCAAGGCTGGATTCAGGGGCATCGATGAAGTGTACTTCGGGCACTTCAAAACACGCAGGGTGCCATTCGAGGGTGCAAAGGTGTATTTTGGGCATGATATCGTTTGTTTTTAGCGTGAGCTCGCATCATTTTACCACCGCAGCTTGATTGGAGCTCGGTTGGTGTCAGTTAAGACTCTTGATGTTGGTGCGAATATAGATTGAATTTTTAATTGAAAGTTAGTTGAGGGCTAGAATTTAGACTTCTAAGGTCACAATTTGTGACCTTAGAGAGTTAAAGTGTTGATTGATAATATTTTAATTTGGTCTCTAAGGTCACAAAATATAATCCTAGAGAGGTGGCACTCTGGTTTCTAAGATCACAAATTGTGATCTTAGAGAAGTGAGATATTGGACTTCTAAGGTCACAATTTGTGACCTTAGAGAGTTAAAATGTTGATTATTAATATTTTAATTTAGACTCGAAGGTCGCAAAATGTAATTCTAGAGAAGCGCCACCATGGTTTCTAAGATCACAAATTGTGATCTTAGAGAAGTGAGATATTGGACTTCTAAGGTCACAATTTGTGACCTTAGAGAGTTAAAGTGATGATTAATAATATTTTAATTTGGTCTCTAAGGTCACAAAATATAATCCTAGAGAGGCGGCACTCTGGTTTCTAAGATCACAATTTGTGATCTTAGAGATTTATTGAATATTACTTCAAGGTTCTATGGATTATGGAGGCACAAAAAGTTGTATTTATAGCCATTTCCTTAATGACCACAACAAATCGTTGCGCAAAATGCAAATAATTCTAGGTTTTGTTGAATCTGACTTCATATTTAGTCGGTTTACCTTTGTGATGATTAAAATCGGAAATTTAATGAGCTAATAATCAATAGATAAATGCATGTTACTGTTAGTCATATCGAAAATAAAATATACACCATTCGGGGAATTCATGTAATGCTAGATTACGATTTAGCAGATATTTACCGAGTTGAACCCAAAGTATTAAATCAAGCTGTTAAAAGAAATTCAAATCGATTTCCTGAAGAATTTTGTTTTAAGTTAAATCCTGGAGAATGGAATTTTATAAGGTTAAAATTAGACCCAATTGATCTTGGTAAGGGGAAACACAGGAAATATGCTCCTGTAGCTTTTACGGAACAAGGTGTCGCAATGTTGTCGGCTATTTTAAGGAGTGAAATTGCCATTCAAGTGAGTATTCAAATCATTCAAGCATTTGTTGTTACTCGCAAAACCATGGCTCAATTGCAGGGTGTCATCCAGCGTTTGGAAGGTGTTGAATATAAGCAAATTGATACAGAAAATAAGCTTGAGCAAGTTCTCAGGGCACTAGAAAAAGATCAACCTGTTAAACAGGGTATTTTCTTCGAAGGACAACTATTTGATGCCCATGTATTTGCCAGTAATTTGATTAAGGAAGCCAATCATGAACTTATATTATTAGATAACTATGTTAATGAAACTACATTGTTAATGCTGACTAAACGTCAAGCTCATGTACAGTGCAAGATTTATACACGCATAACTAATGCCTTACTGAAAGATTTAGAAAAGCACAATTTTCAATATCCTTCAATAGAATTGATTGAAAATAAGAGCAATCATGATCGGTTTGTAATCCTTGATGACCATAAATTATATCATCTAGGAGCCTCACTTAAAGACCTTGGAAACAAATGTTTTGCATTCAGCAGAATGGATGACCTTCTCCCAGTTTTAAAAGATAAACTCCTGGTTTAGCCACCTTTCTCAAAATTTAATTATTACTCCCAACTATTCTCGCCGTATTTGTTGAACACATTTTCGACGTCTGGGGTGGGGTAGATGTACAGTCGGATGCGGATGTTTCCGCCGTCGCGCTGAACAATTTCCTGACTGTGATGCAGCGGAACCGCCTGAACTTGGCTGGCTGCCCATCCCCCGAACCACCTATAAATGTATTGCGGCTCCACCGACTTCCCAAACTCGCGGTACATGCCAATGCAATGCTTGTAATGGTCGGCAAATTGCGTCTGCTCCACCGTCTGCTGCCAGTCAAAAGTCAAGGGCTCATCCGTGGTTTCGTCATAGGCCATGTCCACCCGTCGGTGCATTCTATCGATGGGGAAGTGTTGGACGTTTTCAGCCGTGAAGTCACGCCCCACTTGAATTCCCACCAAGTAATAACGTCCCTCAAAAGTGCGCACTTGCAGCGGATAAACCCGCCGATAAACGATGTGGTCATTGTTTTCGTGCACCGCGCCATCGGTCACTTTGTGGTAGTTGAACTCCACCGCCACCTGCTTGTTGATGCAGCCCAAAATATCGATGATTCGCTGAATAAACGCGTTCGATTGCTTCAATTCTTGCCCACCCATGCCCCAAGTCAACTGCTTGATTTCGGCGTTGCTGAGCTTGTGGACTTTAATGAGGTTGGTGAGCAAAGCGTCTACCGCCGGAAACTGCTGGTAGGGTTGCAGCACCGCAAAAAGCAGCGGCAACGTGCCGCGTTCGTTGTCTTTCAGGCTGTGAATGCTGAATTCATTGTCGTTTTCCAGCCGATATTTCTGATTTTCCACCTTGATAGACAGCCTGTGCCCGTTCAGTCCTTCGGTGCGCAAATACTGTAGATCGGCCCTCAGCATTCGGGTCTTGATTTCCCCAAATTGCTGATTGATTTTCAGCTGCAGCTCCTCAAAGGTGGGTTGGTGTCCCTGTCTGAAAATTTCCTGAATAAACTTGAGTCGTTCTATTCGCGCGCTGTGCATGGGTCAAAGATAGAAATGGTTTTCGGTTTTCGGTGATCGGTGATCGGCCGTCAGCGGGCAAGGGGCAGCTCTCAGCGGTCAGCTCTCAGCTCTCAGCGGTCAGCGGTCAGCTGGTTTAAAGTTTAGTGTTTAGAGTTTAGGCTCCCAACTATACACTCTCAGCTCTCAGCTCTCAACTCTCAGCTCTCAGAGGTCAGCTCTCAACTCTCAACTCTCAACTCTCAGCTCTCAGCGGTCAGCCGTCAGCGGACAGCCGGCAGCCAGCAGCTGAAAACGGTCAACGCGCAGCGTTAGCCTATTGGACTAAGAAATTCGTTTATTATATGAGTTGTTTTTTTTAGAGAAATGATTTGCATAAAATGCAAATTTTAGGTTGCAGTGCTTTGGCGAAGAGGTAAATCACAATAAATTCACATCGTATTCAATTGTATAAACTGGTTCCCCTTAAAAAACGAAACCCATTAGTTTGAATCGCTTCAGGGACTAATGGGAATAAGTTATTGCAAAGGTACAAAATAATCACTGAATTTATCCTATCACCTACACCCAACTCTTTACACTCTCACCTCTCAACTCACCCCTATAAACTCTCGCCCTCAGCCGAAAACCATTTCTATCTTTGACCCATGCCGCTACTGATGAACTCCGGAAAGTCAATGTACCAGCCGGTGTTGTCTTTGTAAAAGTCGAATTGATGCGTTTGAACTTTGGTGAAAATGGTGGTTTTTCTTCTTGTAGTAGTCATAATATGTGGTTGTTTTTTTTGTAAAGATCATGCCGGAATCCCAGGGTCAATGAAATTGACAACCTTGTCAAAGTAGATTTTTGTACATTTGAATTTTAACCAAAATCCATGTCCATCATCGCCCTATATGTGCAAAAAGGGGAGACCCCTTACCGTCGGTTCTTCCAAGAGAACCTCTACCAATTGCAATTGGGATTTCAGCGACGCGGATACAATTTGGTCTTCCTGCTGGCCATCACCCAGCATCAGAATCCCAATTTTAAGGAGGGACTTCAACAGTACCTAGACGTTTATTATCCGAGTTTCAAGAAGCTCAACAACGTTCAGCAGCAGCAAGCGCTGTTCATTGTGGCGTCAACTTCCTCTGAACAAGAAGTGTATCAAAAGCTCGATGAAATGTTTGGGCTGAATCTGGCCAATGGCGCGTATTTGTTCTTCCTCAAGCCGGGCTATTTCGAGTTTGAGAAACTGCCCGAAGATGTAAACCCGAGCGAGGCCCTTAGCGATTATTTGCAGTTTCAGAGTCATTCAGAGCTGTCAGAACGAGAAGCGGTATTTAATCAATCCGTCCCCCTAAAATCGAGTAGTTGGTCTTGGGTAAAAGGGTTGTTCAGTAGTGATTCAGACGAATTCGAGTTTTCGTCCCCCGAAACAACAGAAAACACGGTGGTGGGAGAGCTTCAGCAGTTTGTGGAGGCTGAGTGTACGGTGATTTCGCCGGAGTTGCAGCGCCTGTTCGATACGGTCAATGCTTTGCAGTTGCAGCGGGGTCTGCGCGAGCTTTTGGAAGTGGTTCTGGGCCGGTACACTCAAGGTGAAAATAGCCCCAATGTGCCACTTTTACAGCCTTTGGAAAAGGTTTTTTTTGATGCCGAGGGACGTGTTTTCGTGGGACAGCAACCCGTGAAAATGAATCCTATTTGTAGGTCAGTATATAAGTTGTTTTTGAACCATCCCGATGGGATTGAACTTCGGATGTTGAGCGATTACCGCCCTGAACTTTTGGGCTATTACACGAACATGGCCACGCACACCAACCCCGCGATTTTGCGAGATCGAATCAACCTGATTTGCGACCCTCGGGAGAACAGCATCAACGAAAAATTGTCGCAAATCAATGCGGCATTTGAACGTTTGTTGGGCGAGGAGGTTTGCAAGCCCTATCAAATTTTGGGTATTCGCGGCGGGCCGAAGAAAATCAACCTTCGGCGTGAGTTTAGGGGTTGAAATTTTGATCTGAGTTGCAGCCAAAACGCTCAAAAAATCATCATTTTGGCTGCAACTCAGATTTATTTTATTGGAATAAACACTCTTTCGTGATGCTCTGTGCTACTAACCCTATAGAGTGATTTCCAGAAATTCCCCATGTTGTAAGCATGATTGTATTGACTCCTTTTTTTGTGGATGTAGAATTTTTAAACTCAGATTCTTTTTTGCGCAATTTGTTTGAGTATTGTTCATCGACAAAGAATACATCATTGGAAAATTTAATTTCACAGAGGGTGATTAGATTGTCGTTTCGGTCAATTACCAAGTCTACCTGTGCATTTGAATTACTCCAACTATAGTTTTTTGAATTTATTTGATCACATTTTAGAGCTTTTTTGATGCACTCTATATGTTTAAGGCAAATCAACTCGAACGAATACCCGCACCAAGTTTCATATTCTCTTTTTGTATAAAGTTGAATCCATGAATTTCCTTTAAATGTGCGAATGAACTGTAAATGAAATAAACAGAATTCATCTACTATTCGGTACAATGTAGTTTTTCTCTTGTTTCGATAAGAATGATATTTTTCTACGAAGCCTGACTCAATTAGCTCGTTCATTGATTTTGAGAACTGCCCACCTGTTTGTAATTCTTGATCTTGGAGTATTTCGGTTCTCAGCATTCCTTTTTTGGAGGCATTTGACAATGATCTAATGATTTGTTCATGATAAGAACCTTCTTCGAAAAGAGATTTAAACACTTCTTCAAATTCATTTTCTAGCTGCGCACCTTTTTGGAAACATAGTCTATCAATGGCAGTAACAGATGAATCACCATTCTTTATGTGTTCTAAATATTCTGCTACTCCACCTATTGCCATGTAAATTTTTATGATTTCCATTTCAGGTAGTTTAATTCCTTTGTATTCAAAGAAATCTTGGACTTCCTTTAATTTGAAGGGTTCAAGCTTTATTTTTCTGGTAATGCGATTATGCAATCCTCCTCTGTTTTTAATGATTTTTTTCATCATGTAGGATGCAGCAGAGCCACAAATAACTACAATAATATCATTTCGTGTAGTGCAGTATGTATTCCAGAAATTCTCAAATGCCGGTAGAAATCCTGAACGGATTGAATCAACCCAAGGAAACTCATCAATGAAAATGACTTTTTTACGGGTCGTTTCACTAATGCCCTTTAGATGTGTTTTCAATAAATGAAAAGCTTGAAGCCAACTTTTAGGTTCTTCATTTTTGAAGTCTTTTGTAATAGAGTTAAGCTCAAGCATGAAGTTTTCAAGTTGATTTGGGAGAGTCCCATTTCTTAATCCAGAAAAACTAAATAAGATTTGTTTTTTGTAAAATTCACGAATAAGATAGGTTTTCCCTATACGGCGTCTGCCATAAACAGCAATTAATTCTGATCGGTGCGAATCAATAGCTTCTTGAAGTGTTTCTTTTTCGGAGGCTCTTCCTATTATTTTTCTAGACATTTATGTTTTGAGTTGCAGCCAAAATTAATAAAAAATCATCATTTTGGCTGCAACTCAGATTTATTTTTTATGATTGGCAACCTTGCCAAAATCAAGGGTCACTGTTTTTTGGGTTCAACTTTGTGTCACTATGAACAAAGAAATGAACACAGAAAAAAACGCCGTTACCTTATTTATTATTGACCAAAGCGGAAGCATGCAAACCTTGAAAATTGCTACCGAAGAGAGCCATCAAGGTGTCCTCCAAAAAATCAAACAAGAATGTCAAGATCTTCCTGAGCTTCAGCAGTTTTTGAGTACTTGGGTTTTTGGGAATGGGCGGGTGTCAGAGCAAATGCAGCTAACCAAGGTGGGCGTTGAAGATTCGCTCAAGCGTTTGAATTTGAATTGCAGCGGAGATACACCCTTGCTAGACGCCATTGGCAAGGCCTGTACGGAATTGGAAAGGCAGATGAATCGCTTAAAAATGTCCCCCGAAAACACCCTAGTCACCGTGGCGGTTTTCACCGATGGCGAAGAAAACTCGAGCCGCCAATTTTCGCAGCCTGAAATCAAGCGCCTGATCACGCGGTTGAGAGAAAACGGTTGGATTTTCAACTATTACGGCACAGACACATCGGTGGAAGACATGAAGGAGAACCTCGCTTTTGATTACGGCATGAAGATGAATGCCAGCGCTGCGGGAATTCAAAACAGTATGATGGAGTATTCTGAAAAGAGTTTGGCTGATAAGAAAAGTTGGCTGGGGAAGTGGTGATTGATTCAATCCAATCCATCCACCTTCAAACTGATTCCCAAAAAACTCAACGGACGTGATTCTAGGGCAGCGGTCTTTCTCACGAGGTCGAAGATAATAAAATTGATTGTAATTCAGTATATTGCAATATGAGGGTAATCAAAAGCTTCTTTTTGCTGATCTTATGTACAGGGTTTGGCAATCTCTTATTGGCGCAAAAAACGTATTTTAAAACCTACTTTTCTGGCTCCAATATTTACGATGTCATAGAACTGGACTCCAGTTTTTGGGCGGCAACAGAAAGTAAAATAGTCAACGTAAATAAATTGACCAAAGAAGCTTCCTATTACTCTTTGCCTGACAAACATCCCATTTTTGATTACAGCGGGTTTAAGTTCTTAAAAGATGCTTCCGGAAAATTGTGGGTCGGCGGAAATTATGGTTTGTATTATTGGGACAACAGTCAATGGATAAAATATTTAAATCTCAAACATTCCAAATTTCAGTCCCCCATAAAAATGCTCTGTTCTGACCCGAAATCCGGGATTTGGTTTGTTGATAAAAATTACGTCAATGAAATCATTCATATAGACGGTAATGTCTTAACCACTTTTCCAGTAGGCAATGCATTATTGATTGAATTCGCATCCTTTGACTTAAACAATGATCTTTGGTTGAATACCACAGACGATGGGTTTTCGAAGGGTGGTATTTACCGTTTAAAAGATTCCATGACGCTGGAGCCCAGGTTTGGCGATACCTCATGGAAGGTTGCTGTAGTGCTTTCCACTTACTTTGACAAAGACAAAACAGTCTATATGAGCGGTATTGCGAGAAAAGATGGCTCAAGCTCTGATTTCTTGGTGAAGTATGTGAATGGTCAATGGATTGAAATATATAAACCCGTTGATGGTGTTTCACCGAGCAAATTGAGAGACATTTCGATAGACTCAAAAGGCAATAAATTTTTAATTACAGGGCGACATGTTTTGAATTTCACTTCCGATACTCTGAAATATTACATTCGCTTAAGAACCGATGCAACCTGTTTGAGGTTGTTTTCTGAAGGTCGTGTTTTAGTGGGGACACAGCAACCGGCTTTTCCCGCATTAGGGGTAGGAGATGGGGCCTTTTTATTTAAGGATAGGATATTGATTGATTCTTTCAAATTGGGAACCGGAAAATTCAACTCCAACGAAATTTATTGTTTGAATCTAGATGCAGACTCAAACCTTTGGGTTGGCAGTTACTTTGATCACCTATCGGTCAAGAAGAAGAACGGATGGATTGAATATTATAACACAGATCCTGCGGTTCCATTGATGCCAGAAGTGATTCTTCGAAAGAAAGATACGATGATTGCAGTGGGAGAATTTGGAATTCATTATTGGTTCAACAATGAATGGCATTATCAGTACATGGACTTGTACGGAAACAAAAGTGCAACCATTGGATCTAATGGAAACGTGTATTTATCAGCATCTCATCGCAATGTCTGTGAAATGAATTTGTATGATCAGAAGTGCTTTCCCAATTTGAAATTTCCCGGTATTAATATTCTCGATAAACCCTTGTGTACAGATAAATTTGGGCGTGTTTGGGTAGGAGCCGGTAACTACTTATACCACACAAACGACACCGGTGGTTGGACCCAGGTAAATACATCAGGTTGGGGTTGGCCGGAATTGGGTGACAAAGCCATCATGAAATTTGATTCGAAAAATCATTTATGGATAACCACTTCCCATAAACAGATTTATGAATTCACAGGTAAATACATGGTCAAACATTCGCCCAATTACAACAACAAAATATATCCCTATTACAGGGGGAATGCCATGGCTCCCGATTTAAATGGAAACATGTTTATTGGCACCTATTGGGATGGACTTTTTCGCTACGACGGCAAGAATTGGTTTGTTTACGACACTAGTAATTCAGGCCTGTTATCGAACGACATCAATGCTATTGCACTGAAAAATAACGGATTTTGGCTTGGTACAGCGTTGGGTGTGGTGGATTTTACCCAATTCGGCCCAGGCACCATGGTATCAAATCTGAAAGATACGGTAGCAGAAATAACCACTTTTGCCGAATCGCTTCAAATTAAACTGTATCCAAATCCATCCAAAGGAAAGATCAACATAGAATCACAGTACTACAAAAAATTATACTTTGAAACTTTTAACATAGATGGACGTCTGATTGAGGAAGGTTATTTCACCAAATCAACGTCCTTCAACATTCAAACACCCGGTTTTTATGTTTGTAGGATTTTCGATCCCGAAACCAACCTTTCGACGATCAAGAAATTCACTATTGAACCATAAAACATGAAACAAGCTTAATTATTAACGGGTGTCATTTTATTTGCCGCCTCAGGATGCGAAAAAGACACAGTAGCGCCAACACTTAAAATTAATGACCTATTAGGAAAGTGGGAGAGCTTAGATTCTTCGACGGTGCAAAACGCACAAGGTCAAACCGTTTTTGTGCATGATACACTGTTTTTTACCACTGAACCCTACACCAATGTTTGCGGACAAAGTTATGTATCGCCTGTTTTATTGAGGCATGGTTCTAAGTTTGGTGAGTATCGTTTTGCCATTAACAACCCCGATACCTTGTCATTGGAATGGATTGGGATGGAAAAGATTTTCTCTTTCAGCAAGCACAAAATTCAAATCGAAAACAAGGTATTGACTTTACAAAACGCTTCCAATTTTTATCCAAGCACTGGCTTTTCGCGGTACCGTAGGTTGGAGTAGGGGAGGTTCTTTTTGTGTTACAAGTTTTAATTCAATCATTAAGATCTATGGGCATGGGAGTCTATGTATAATCCAGATTTTAATTCTGGCGAATTCGCCTTAATTAGAAATGCTCTGATTCCAATACGTTCCAGGTTAGTCTGTATGAACTTTAGAATAAAATTTCTAATCTAAAGAAAAAAGTTCATCAACTGTGCATTGAAAAACCTTAGCAATTTTTAGGGCCAATTCCAGAGACGGAAAATACTTATTGTTCTCAATGGCGCTGAGTGTTTGTCTGGATACTCCCAGCTTTTCAGCTAGCTCGTCTTGAGTGATTCTCTGCTTTGCCCGATATACTCTAATTTCATTCTTCATGATCAATCTTGTAGTATTTAATTAAACGAATTTGAAAAATGATGTTGAACATGACTAATGGGGCAAAGAGAAATACAATGAGTACCATGAGAAAAGATAAATCAAAGGTAAGGAAATTGGCAATCAGTAAGGCCGCGTAATTGATGATGATCGCCGAAGATAAACTCGTAAGTCGAATCTTTGCGATGAGTTCGTCTTCTACCTTTTCTTTTGAAAAACTGGCCATCAGTCCTGAGCAAACAATCAAAACGGTCAATATCTCATTGAAAATTGCGGTTTCGGTCCAACCTTTTTTTCCCAATCCCAGGAATCCAGATTCACTTCCGAAAAGCGAATAGACGGGTACTTTCCAAATTTTATCCAGCTCATTGTCAAAGGAGATTGAATAGATACCAACAAGCACTGACGAGTAAAAAATTACGGTTGCAGGCCATTTAAAAGTGTTGTTTAATAGTTTCATGATGTCAAATATTTTTTACAAATGTAATCTATAAACGACAATATGTAAAAAATATATTACAAAATGATTAATAATTCAGGTACAAGACGAATTAAGTTGCCGTGAAAACTTCAATTGATAGTGATTTTTAGTCCAATGGATTGCATCACCAATAAAGCTTTTCCAAGGTGACAGGAGGGTTTCCCATTTTCTAAGTCGGAGATGTAACGATTACCTACACCGCAAACGTCAGTAATTTTAAATGGTTGTAAATTAAGTAATGCAATTTGTGGTGTTTAAAGTATACTCGGTGCTGTAATTAGGATTAATGACTGTCAATTTCTTGACAATTATAACGGTGTTACAATCAAGAGATACGTTTCTCCATCTAATCTAATGGATTAAAAGAATTAAATGCAAGTTATATCATGGATTCGCAATTTACTTGGTCAACGTGGAATTCTTATTCTAATAAAATTGGGATATATCTTGAGGAAATAAGAGGGATTAATATTGGTGGATGTATTTTTTCGAATAACATGCCTGTAGTCGACGAATCACAATATTTTTACCGCGGAATAGGTATAAAATGTGAGAATGCTAGTTTTGCTCTTACTAAAAGTGGTAATCAATGGTGCTACGATAATGATGAGTGTTTAACAGTATGTTATTCTGTTTTAGCGAATAGCAAAAATAATAAATTTGAAAATTTATTTAAAGGGATTGATATTTATAATATTTATTATATTCCATTTGCAGTAACAAATTGTGAGTTTATAAATAATTTAAAATCTGTTGAGGTTTCAAAGTCGAGCGATATTGCAATCAAGGATAACACATTTTTTGTTAATACGATATTAATGAATGCATATTTTCAAAATATTAGCAACATCACAAATGTAATTATCAGTCATGTAAAATGTTGGGAAACTGAAAGATTTATTATTCGCGAAAATGAATTTTCTGGCAATGGAAATCAAATATTTAGTATTAATATTAAAGAATGTGGAAATGATCAAAGTGATATTATCGCTAATTCAATTTCCAACTCGAATACTAGTAATACTATTAGTTCAGGGGTAAGAGTTATAAATTTAGATGGTAATTGCAAATATATTTATATAAATTGTAATTTGTTTTCAAATCAGGGGGTTGATATTTACGTAGATATGGGAGCTATGGTGTATTCAGAGAATTTTATCAATGGCGGTCCAAGTTATACGTCTGTTAAAATGTTTAATCCTCAAAAGAAAGGATTAACAAATACATTTAGTAATCCATTGAATGGTAGAATAAATGTTGCATTAGTGACCCCGTTGGGTACTTCCGAAACAATTAATGATATTTATTATTATGCAAATCAAATAGGGCCTTCTTTGAGCAATATTCCTAATCAGTGTTCTTTATTCACAATTAATACTGGGATAGGCGTTGACAATTGTAATAAAACTTGTTCTCAACTAAATTCAATTGAATTAACTTCCGGTAAATTAACCATTTATCCTAACCCTGGTAATGGTAAATATGTTAAGGTTAATGCAAATAATCAAACTTTAGATTCATTACTTATTTTTAATGCCGTGGGTACGTTAATTAATAATTTTCCCAATATTCAAACGGATGGAGAAATTAATCTAGATCTACCTTCTGGACTTTATTTTATTATTGGATATAGTAAATCGAGTATTCTAAATTGTAAATATCTAGTAGAATGAAAATACGGTTAATCTGGATATTGTTTTTTTGCTACTTGAATAACTTCAGGTTGTTGGCACAACACGGAAGAATATTTGGAAGTATGAATCAACATATTTATGCTTATGACATGAATAATCTTGATTCTTGTGTTCCAATTCAAATTAAAACAAAAATTAATAAGCCATACTCAGGCAATTTTCTGTTTCATTGTGGAAATGATGGAAAATTAAAATTTTTGTTAAATGACACACAATTGATCGATGAAAATGGTGTTAAGTTGTATTCAAATTCTAGTTTGAATTCCTATGAATATGCATTATCTCAAAAATATTTAATTCCATTCCCAAATCAAAAATATTCAATAATTAACCCCTGCTTGAATAATGGTGTCAGTAAATTAGATTTGTTTTCATTTGAATTTTCTCAAAGTAAAATCATCAAAGATACATTTATTGAAATCTTCTCATCTACGAATCGAATTCAAGATATGAGTATTTGTCGTTTGAATGAAAATAATTATTTGCTGGCAGTATTGTTTTTTCGTAATGTCAATGATTATTTTATCAATTTATATAGAGTTACATTTAATGAAATTAAACTTGTAAATTCAGTTGATTTTAATTGTAAAATTGATCGCTTTCAAGGCAAGTATAAAAATTTAAATACAAACTCATACGGTAATATTTCACATATTAAATTATCTCACACTGGTAAATATTTGAGTGTGTGCCGGCACCAAACCATTGATGAGTATTATCAAAGTCCTACAGGCAAGACCCTATTGAAATCCTTAGATAATATTTCAGAGGTAATATCGTATGAGTTGAACAATATATCACAATTCATTGATTCCCAATTGATTTTTGAATTTAATAGAAATAATTCAACGCTTTTTGCTGCCACTGAAGGAGATGTTATCCATTTTTCACCAGATGACAGTGAAATGTATTTAATAACTGAACAGATTAAACCCACAAAAAATGTAGTTATTTCAAAATTTAATTATCAAATAAAATTATTTTCGGAGTTCTATAGTTTTCCTGACTCAATCCCAGTAAGTTATCTTCAAATGTTATATTTTGGTGACTTAATAGTTGCTACCCAAAACAGAATCAATAATGAGTTAAAGGCTTGGCGATTTGCATTTCAAAATGAAACTCGACGATATTATCCCAAACCTTTTTATATCACCTCAAATAATTCTGTAAGAGACAACCATTTGGGATTCACTAATTATAAATCTCATGAGTACGTTCTTAATTATCTTCAACCTAAACCAATATTGACTAATCCGTGTAAGCTGCAATATAAGTTTGAATTTAATAAACGGCTTCTTGGTCGTTTTGAAAAAGTGACTATTTTAACTAAACCCGTTGGAGCAATTTACTACAACGACTCACAGGAAATAATTGATAATGAATATTACTTTAGCGCACCTGGAAATTATAATTATTGTATTCGGGGAGTAAACTTTAGTAACGGGTACTCAGAAGTTTATGAAGATACTATTGTTGTACCTGATCCTCGAGAGCCTGACTTTAAAAATAAAATTCACCCTGAAATTATAGTCGCAAGTACAAAAGATGATTTCAATAATGAGATTATCTGGAATCCCATAAAAATGGCTCATCATTATCGAGTATTTCGCAATGATGAATTTTGGAAAAATACTTCTGCAACATCAATTTTAGACAAATTTGATGAACCAATCAATCAAGCTTATACTTATTATGTAATTGCCGAAGATTCTTGCGAGTACTTAACAAGTAAAAGTCAAATTGTAAAGACAATTTTCTTAAGCAACAACAATTATAACTCAATACCCAAAGTTAATGATCCTAGTTCGATTGATTTGAAGTGGAACTTATATGAAGGATGGGCAGATTCAAGTGCTCGTTACCAACTTTTATGCCAAAGGCTTGATCAAATTTGGGATTCAACAGATGTTACCGGCCAAACTGGTTTTTTTAATAATAATATAAATCCTGATTTTTGGAATTATAATCAGGTAAAGTACTATGTCAAAGCTAGGAATAAAGATGATGTAATTTCCTGTAGTAATACCATTAATGTGCCATTAAATCCCATAGTTTACGTTCCTAACACGTTTACCCCAAATGGAGACGGACTCAACGATGATTTTATCTTATTTCTTCAAGGTTGGAAAGATTTAAGTTTTCAAGTTTACAATCGTTGGGGTGAAAAAGTTTTTGAATCTTTATCGATTAACAGCCATTGGCATCCTGACAATCAAGTTGCATCCGGTGTATATATTGTGAAAATACAAGGTGAAGATCTTTTTCAACGAAAGCACTATTTTAATCAGGTGATTCATTTGTTAAAATAAAAAAGTACAACTGAGGTTATCGCTTAATTATTCTCCAACTGCCAGATTTGTCACTTCCCACACGTTCAATTTTTCCGCTTTTTTTAAGTTCCTTGATCTTTCGTCTTACACTGCTTAAACTAATGTTCAATTCTTTGCTAATTTCTAGAGCTGTTATTGTAGGGAATTGCATAATCATTAAAAATACAGTGTCAATCTGAGTTTTTACAGTGTCATTTACAGTGTCAATGGGTGTGTTTACAGTGTCATAATGAATGTGTAAGTCGCGGTTTTTCAGAGTGAAATCAGTGTGTAACAACAGGTTTGAAAGAAAGTCGATTAAATATTTGTTTGTTCTGTAAATCTTTGCCGACAAATCTTCGTAATTCGCTCTCACTAGAGCATTTCGAAAATACCAAGAATGGTTGGCAAATAGGTCGTTATTCACATTTTTGAAGCCCAATTTCCGCAAATATTTTATTAAGAAAATCGCCGTTGTACGTGTATTTCCTTCCCCAAAGACATGAATTTGCCATAAGTTCGAAATAAACTGAGATATGTGGTCTATTATTTCTTGTTCATTTAGTCCTTTGTACCTAAAATTTCTCTCTTGCTCGAAGTCATACTCTATTGTTTCTTTTAGACTTTCAGCACTTGCATAAAGAACCGATTCGCCATTCAATGCCCATTCCTTTTTTGTGATATTGTATTCGCGTATTTTACCAGCAAAACTGTAAATGCCAGTAAATAATCTTCGATGAATGCTTAAATATTCTGCGGGTGAAAAGTTAAATGTTTGCTCACTCAGTATTTCTGCAATTCTTGCAGAAACCTTGTCTGCCTCTTCAGTTCGATCTTCGACTGATTTTTTCGGGTGCTGTTGGTAATAATTTTCAATGCGTTTTTTTACTTCGTCTATCGAAATATCACCCTCGATATTTTGTTTCGCAGTTTCAATGAGATATTCTGAAGGTGTTAAACCATCAACTTGTTGCAAGCCGATGGCCGTTTTCCAAACTTTTGCTTTCTCAGCTTTATTCGGTTCACCTTGTATCAAATATTCATCAAAGTTTTCCATTTTGGCTTTTACAAATGTCGTTTTTTCTTTTTAGTAATTTAACTTTATCCCCATCTTTAGCTATGGGCAAATTTCTTCGTATCAAAAAAAGAACCTAGTTTGGCTGTAATGAAGATCAAATGGTCCTTTTTAATTTTGACACTGCTTTTCGCTGGAACGAATTTAATTGGGCAACAGGAAAAAGTCCCCCAAAATCAACACCAAATCAAACCAATTTCGGCTATTACCCTGAAGGATAGATCAAAGATTGCGAGTCATAGGCAACATCCAATTATATTGAGCAACGATAGTCAGGGCATCTTTTATTTGAATTATGTTGCTGGTGATACGTTGATGTTTAAGAGAAATACGGATACCACCTCTCTGAATTATTTTTTGGTTCTGAAGGATTTTGATTTAAGCGGTGGACTTCAACATTGCATCATTAAGACTAAAGATAGAATATTTCTACTGAATAGGCTCAAAAATTCCATTCAATACTATGACTGTAAAGACAATGGAGTTGCAACTGAATTCATCAAATTAACGGTTCAAAAAGTGGAATTGGACCCAAATGAAAGATTCTTGAGAATTGAAAAAGACCGACTCAATGTTTACCTCGTTTCTTATGATTTCAAAAAAAGGTGTCAAAAGTTCTACCTGCTCAATACAGAAAACAAGGATTTGGAATTGCTTTATTCGGTGTACAATCCTTTTCTGGAAATATTCTTTTCCATGGCTAATGTGTCAAATTATTCGTTTTACAACAACAAACTGGCGTTGACCGACTTTTACACGGGAAATTCCCTGATCATTGATTTGTCAAATTCTCAAGTTGTTGATAGTGTTCAATTTCCAGGCGTTCTTAACGAAAATACACCAACATTTGAGAAATATTACAAGTTATCTAAAAGGTATAATAAACGCTCCTCTTGGGCCAATTATGATTCTTTAATGAATTTGGCATTTCAATATAACCATACAATAAATTCATTTTTTTTGAATGATAGTACCTTGTTGATTACAGCTAGATTTATAGATCCAAATTCAGCACCTTATAACCTGATTGGTATTCATATACCTACTGAAAAGTCCATTTTTAAACAACGGAGAATTAATAAAATGGAAGCTTCGGAAATTGTCCAACTTTCAAACATGCCCATATATCTTGGATTTGAAGAATCAAATTACTTGGGTGATGGTGTTATTAGTGTATACAAGGAATTGCCGGAATTAAATAAATACAATTTAAGAGACTTTCTTAACAAAATGGAGCAACAGGGCGCCCCTAAAATCGGAACTTTTGTGTTTTATAAAATGCAATAGTCCCCCCAAAATTCAGCCAAAGACCAAAGCCCAACCCCCAAAGACCAAAGACCAAAGACCAATAGCTCACCTCATCTTAAAAACCGGCCGGAAGCCTACCATGGGCATAGCTTCTTCGATGTAGACAAACGCTCTACTTCCTGGCAATAATACCTCGCCAATATCCATAAAACTACCGCCTTTTACTACCATCATTTCGCCTTCGGTGGTGCTCGTCATTTCGGCAACATTCCCGAAAATATTGTAACAGCTCGCATCGGTGGGCCAATACGAATACACAGGCATGGGGTAACCGCTTCGGGCTCCCGTGTAGTCCAATAAATACGTTCCTATGATTTCGGGTGAAATTGAGTCCCCATTTCCCCCGGAAGAATCTCCTTCCAACATCTTTTTCCGATTCAGTTGGTCTTGATATTTTCTTAACTGTTCAGGCGTACTATATCCTACAAGATTGGCGATGTAAACGCCTTTGGAATTGCGCCAATAGGGGTCAGAAGTGCTTGGTTTATAGCTGGATTTTGAATCTTCACTTTCATAGGATGCGGCTTGAATCCATTCCATTTCGGTAGGAAGAGACACTACAATTTCTTTCCCCGATAGTGCGGTCAATTGGGCACTCAGCCACTGACAATAAGCCATGGCTTGTGATTGCCTCAAATTACAGATGGGATAACTGCTGTATGCCTTATGACACAAGTAATACAGGGCCATGGGATCACCCCAACTATGCAAGGTTAAGTTCACACTCCATCCCGAAGAATATGGGAAAATCCGAACGCCGTTGTAAGTGATTTTGCTCAGGTCAAGCAATTCATGCAAAAGATGTTCTTTTTGGGTGATGGAATCTTTGACTTGCTGAATCAAAACGCTTCCCAACGTGGTACCCGTATTTAATTTTGTCACCAACACACCGGGTTTGAGGAAATGTCTGGTCAGTGAATTCAAAAAACTGTCTGTAAAATTGCCGCGTTTGTCCATGAATGTCAATTGCGGATTCAGAACTCTCATTTTTGCCAAAAACACATCGGTGACAAAGTCTAAATATTCTTGATTTCCCACTTCGTGATTGAAAATGCAGACGCATTTCGATGCCGGATAAGGCTTCAGTGGCTTTATATCTTTGGGGACATTGGATTTGATGATTCTTTTGCCTTCATTGGGACCTTTCCAGACCACGGGAAACCCTTGCAGCCAGGTGTATGAATATCCTCCGGTGTGCTGAATCAGTCCACCTGCAGGGGCATAGCCCAAGTTGAGTTCCATCCACTCTTCAAGGTTTTTTTGTTGCAACCGGGGATTGGTTTGCGCTTGAATTTTGCGTTCTCGGGTCTCAAATCCGCCATCCACGGGATCGTATTTTTGAGCATTCAATGTATTGGCAAAGAACCCCATCAATGGCAAAGCCAGTAAGCGTAATTTCATCGTTGCTTTTAACAACGGATTCTTGAAATAATTATTACAACTCTTTAAACTAAATACAGATTCCCATCAACCAAAAAAATGATACTTTTGAAAGATGAAAGTGGCGGCAAATTGGAAACTCTATAAATATTCTCTCGTTTTTATAATTAATTCACTTGCGGTGGAGTCATTCGCTAAACTGAAAACTCCCGTCATTTTTAAACCCGTAAATAACACAACCAATGCCCCAACGGGTTTGCAACTCGAAGTAGAAACTGAAAGCGTTACAACCTACGCCTTTGAGTACGGTACCGATGCCGCATTGAAAAATGCAAGTCGTGTGGATGTGCCGGTAACCGCCTATTACACCAGACTTTGGGTCAATAAGCTCAGGCGTAATACCAAATATTATTGGCGGGTAAAAGCAATCAGTAAAACCGATTCATCCGATTGGACATCCATCAATAATTTCACCACAACTGCAGCACTCAAAAGATATTATCCCCAGCAAAACGCCAAAGTAAACTCTTCGTTTTTATACCTCTCTTGGTATCGTGCCGCTGGATACGACAGCTTTGAATTACAGATAGATACCAGCTCCCGATTTAACTCTAAAGACATCCGGAAAATCATCGTTCCCGATACCTTTAAATCGTTTTACCTCGAATACACCCAAAAAAATTTAACCTACGGTGGAACCTATTATTGGCGGGTTCGAGGAATGCCTGAAACTTCGCCAGTATGGACTGATACAGGGTCTTTCAAAATTTTTGATACCATTACTCCAAAATATCCTACAACCGCATTCCTGCAAAATGTAAAAATATCGTTTGAATTTACCGGTGTATATTTTAAGGAAGCATTTCAAGTTCAAATTGATACCAGTAAGGCATTTAACTCACCTACACTCATAGATGCCTTTGCTCTAGAAGGCACCAAACAATTTGATGCAGACCCTTTTTCTATAGGAAACTTAAAATACGATACCTATTATCACTACCGCGTTAGGGCCATCAATGAAAACGATTCTTCCCCTTGGTCGTATAGCGCATTCAAGACCAAAGGATTCAACAATGATTTTGTAATTGCCGAAAATTATGCAGATCCCATGGTTTCCATCGAAGTTCGGACGAAGATAGAAGGCACTGAATCCTACGAAATACAACTCGATACCTCAACCCAATTTAATAGTCCCGAGAAACAAGTATTCTTCAGTAAGTCGGGAATTGATACGGCCTATGATCTGTTTTTTGGGAAAATCTATTATGCCCGGGCGAGACCGGTTCACGCTAAGGATTCTGGCTCTTGGACGCGCACCAGGATCATCAACATCTTGAAATTTCCCAATACCCAATATCCTTATACGTCTTCCATTGTTCAAATAACCGATAGTATTCAGTTTGCAACACGCAAGGGCATGGACGGATTTCAAATACAGGTAAATGATCAAAATCAATTTGATTCGAAGTTGTTTTTAGATACGGTCATTACCAATTTTAAGGCCCTCAGTTCGCACAACATCAAAGGACTTAGATTCAAGTTTAATACTACATATTTTTGGCGCATTCGTGCTTGGCATGATCGCGATACCTCTGTCTGGAGCACGCCAACCTATTTTAATACGGTGAAAGCGCCCACACTTTTGAAACCCTTTAATTCCAACTTCTTAGGAACGGGTGCGAAAACTACCTTCACTTGGTCACCTCTTAAGGGAGGCGTGAAATACCGATTTCTGTTGGATACGAGCATGAATTTCAATTCTTCGGAGTTGTTGGACACGGTTGTAAATAGCACTGAATTCGTGAAATTCAATATGCTTTTTAGACCTCTATATTATTGGAAAGTTCAGGCTTTCACCCAAAATGATACCAGTGAGTGGAGCGAAACTTGGAAATGTAAAGTGTTGCCCGTAAAGTTAAATATCCCCAGAAATAACCTAACCAATGTTTCACTAAACAGTCTAGATTGGAATAGCATTGAGGGTACTACTGGTTACATTTTAGAGTTAGATACCTTGAGTACCTTTCTAAAACCATTTAGAGTGCAAGACACTCAAACCAATTCGTTTTTTCATTATTTCAATCAAATTCCTGACATTGTTGGATTCAATACCAAGTGCTATTGGAGGGTGAAACTGTTCCATGAAACCGATACCAGCGATTGGAGCGATGTGTGGAATTTTACCACCAAACCTAGAATGGCTCCCACACTTACAAGTCCTCTAAATCAAGCCGAAAACCAAAAGATTTTCAATCAACTCAAGTGGCAAGCGTATTCGGGAGCATCGAGCTACGCCGTTCATTATGGTGATAAGGCCGATTTTAGCAATGCGGTTAAAACCACGTCCACCGGAACCACGTTGAATGTTACTTTGAAACCCAATACGCAGTATTACTGGCGTGTTCGTGGTCGCAATTCATCTGGTGCGGAATTTTATGATTTTAGCGAAGTTTGGACCTTCACTACAGACTCAGGAATTCCCGCGCCCACACTAATTTCACCGGCAAACAACGCATTGAATCAAACGTTAAATGTCTCTTTTTCTTGGGGGAAATTTACTCCCTCAACTCAATATAGGATTGAGATTTCCAAGGATCCCAGTTTTAACAGCGGCGTGGTAATCAAAAATACGACCACAAATACTGCCTCATTTACTCATTTAGTTGGTAATACAACGTATTACTGGCATGTAAAAACCTACAACGGAACAGCGGAAAGTGAATGGAGTCAAGCTTGGAAATTTACCACCGAAAAGGTGAATTCAACGGAACTGATAGTGCAAGATGAGTTGAGGTTATATCCAAATCCGAGCAACGGACAAATTCATTTGACCAGCAAGTCGGGTAGGGCAGAAATTTTGAGTATCACAGATATGCAAGGCCGAGAAGTACAACGCCTTCCTTCGGGTGAAAATCCAGTTGTTTATGCTGATTTAACGTCGCTTTCACCGGGTATGTATCAGGTTCTGATAAAAACTCCAAACGGAATGGTTACCATGAAAATGGTAAAGGAGTAGAGGCCTTTTTATCATTGATTTTTTTTCTATGTCCGCCCTCGCACAAACCTTGATTCACTACTCGCTACATTTGGGTTTTCCGCTGCTTATTGCGTTTGTTTTTTTTCGGGGGACATGGAAGCGCGCCTACCTCATATTTCTGCTCACCATGTTGGTTGATTTAGATCATTTAATCGCCAATCCCATCTTTCAAGCAGACCGTTGCAGCATCAATTTCCACCCTTTACACACCTTTTATGCCATGTTGGGATATGTTGTGTTGTTATTTTTTCGGGGGACATATAGACTGTTAGGAGTGGGCTTGTTGTTCCACATGCTGACTGATTTCATAGATTGCCTTTGCACATTCTCTCGTTGCGCAGAATGCCTCCAAGATTCCCCGATTTATGGGTTCTTGACGAATCTATAATTTGCCACTAAATGGCTTTTGGTGGTAAATTATAGGTTTTCAAAAAATAACCTATCTCCGTTTTTTGTATCCTCCACCGCGGTTGCCACCCTCTGGTTTTGAGCCGGTTGGCTTGCTTGAACGGCCTTGGGGTTGACGTTGGGGTTGACGCTGACCTTGACCTTGTTTGGCGGGAATTCTGTTCTCTGGCACTGCCCATTCAGCGTTTGCCGCTTCTGCAAAGGGGTGATCTTCCATGAGGGGAATGTTGAGGTTGATCAATTTTTCAATGTCCTTGAGGTAGGCGCGTTCGTCTGCAGCACAGAAGGAAATAGACGCTCCCGAAGCGTCGGCGCGGCCAGTTCTACCAATTCGATGTACATAGGTTTCGGCGATGTTTGGAAGCTCATAGTTGATGACGTATTCCAGTCCCGAAATATCAATGCCACGGGCGGCAATATCCGTGGCAATGAGCACCTTGAGGCTACCGTCTTTAAAGGAGTTGAGCGCATTTTGACGTGCATTTTGGCTCTTGTTTCCGTGGATGGCAGCCGCTTTCACTCCCTTCTGAGTGAGGATGCGCACCACTTTGTCGCAACCGTGTTTGGTACGACCAAAGACCAATACCGATCCCTCCATATCCTTGAGCAATTCAAGAAGAAGTGTGGGTTTGTCGTTTTTGGCAACGTAGTATACCGCTTGCGTAACGCGTTCGGCAGTGGGCTTTTCCACAGCAATGCGCACCTGCTTATAGTTGGACTTTAAAATTTGAGAACTCAGTTCAACAATGACCTTGGGCATGGTTGCACTGAAAAAGAGGCTCTGTCTTTTCTGAGGGATGATTTTAAGGAGCTTGCGGATGTCGTGAATGAAGCCCATATCCAGCATCTGATCTGCTTCGTCCAAGACGAAGTGGGTGAGTTGTCGCAGGTCTATAAATCCCTGATTGTGAAGGTCTAGCAATCGGCCGGGTGTTGCCACCAGGTAGTCCACGCCATTTTTCAGCTGTTCCACTTGGGGATTTTGTCCCACACCACCAAAAATCACGGCGGTGCGCAATCCGGTTCCGGCGCTGTAGCGCTTGGCATTTTCAGCTACCTGCAAGGCCAGTTCACGGGTGGGAGTAACCACCAACGCTCTAATTTCGCGGCGCTTGGGCGTAGGGTCATTCAGCAGGTGTTGTATGATGGGGATGGTGAATGCGGCGGTTTTTCCGGTGCCGGTTTGAGCGGTTCCGAGGAGGTCATATCCATCCAGAAGCACAGGAATGCTCTGCTGTTGAATGGGGGTGGGGGTGGTGTAACCTTGGTTTTTTAGGGCGGTTAGGATTCGAGAATCAATTCCTAATGAATCAAATGTCATAGAGATAATTTAGTCGCATTCTTAAGAACGCTGCCGCAAAGATACGTTATTCGCGGGTGACCGAGGATTGTCTCTAAAAGCAACAACACTTTTATTAAGCCGTCCATTGCCATTTAAAAAACAATTACTTTTAAAATCCCAAGATCTTATAAAGATGCTCATACTGTTCTTTATGCTTATTGGGTTCTTTCAATTTAAGCTTTTGTAAGTTTTGTAACTTCCATTGAACGGCCGGAAACATTTGAAAATCATAAATGCCCCATTCTGGTGTAAGATTTTTAAAGCTCAACAAAAAATTCCTATCCGTTTCTGTAAGGTTGTTTTTTATAGGCTATTTCCATATTTTTCTAGTTCTTTTGGAACAGTTATTTTATACTTACCTACATAAACACCATTTTTTACGAGACTTCTGTTTCCATTACCAAAATCAACTTTTGTCAAATCCAAATGTTTCGCCCATTCATGCCCAGCTTTCTCAGCCATATACATGAATAGTCGCTTTACCTTCAAGGATTGACATTTTTCAAGCAATATCTGAACAGATTGTGGTCTCATATTGTTAAGTCCCTCCATGATTTCGTAACACTCCATGAGTTCCTGTTTTTGCGGAGCAAGGTATAAACACTCCATTATTGCCCTTGCTGGCGAAGATACTTTTATAGAGAAATTTTTTAACTCAACATCAGTCAAGCCAAGATCTGATGGTAAAAAAGATGTGGGATGATATTCAATTTTCTTTCCCCAATCATGCTTTTGAAACCAAAGTGGAAGTCGTTCCTTTGATTCTCCGAACAAGACAATTTTATTCGCTGACAATTCGAGATAATGCGTTTTGCCTTGCAATGATAAAGCTGTCCGGCCAGCAGGATGTATCGTTGAATTAGCCTGTTTTTGAAGTGCGTATATAGCCCCATCATAACCAACTTTGTCGCCAGTACGAACCATTGCACCAGCTCCGATAGACTCAAGCCAGCGACTTGCTCTATATCGTTCTTGTAAACCAAAACTATATCCCATCTGGACAAGCCATGCTGAAAGCAGTACAACTCCACTGGGTTGAGTGGTAAGCAGGGTGTTTATTTTTGTTCTTTTTTCTATACTCATAGTGTATTTTTAGCACTATTTTCAAACAAAAGTACTTTAATAGTTTGAAATTATGCAAAAAAATATACTTGAAGTATATTTTTAATATTTTTTATAAACAAAAGATATGGCTTGGCCAAATAATTCTCAATGCACGAATTTACTCTAGAGTCTAGCCTCTTTTGGTTCTTGTAAAGAATTGGTTAGAAAAAATAAAAACTCCTTTAACTACCTGAAATGACTTCGGAACGAATTACATAAGTACTCTAGTTGATTGGGTAAGAAATTTGATTTTTGATGTTAGTGTTACCACCGGCTTAGTGATGCGTATGCTTTCACGAGAAGGGTTGTTAACTTCTACTCCGGTTCTGAATGATGAACACCAATGGACCAAAGACAATTTTGACAATATGACCATTTGAAAATCTTCCAACGAAGAAAGGGACTACTCCCTTCGGTAGAGATGTGGTCGGGAAAAACTGGACTTGAAAAAAGCCAAATTAAACCCGAAATTACACATCCATATGAAACGCGAACGAAGAAAGTTCACCAATGAATTCAAGGCCGAAGTTGCCTTAGAAGCGATCAAAGAGAAATTAAAAATGGTGGAGTTAGCTTAGAAGTACAAGGTGAATCCTTTACAAATCAAGGTCTGGAAGAAAGAGTTTTTAGACCATAAAGCGAGTATTTTTGGAAGCGAAGTCAGTTCCAAGGTCAAATTTGAAAAGGAACAATTGAACAAACAAGCGTAAGAGCATTTTCGGAAAGTTGCGCACTGTACTCAGCGGAGACAGAGGTCGGCTCACCTACCTACTTAACTCCATAAAAATCAAGATTTTATTAACTATTTTTACCTCCAGAAACCCCCTTAGAAACCAAGCAGCCAAAAGGGGGGCTTGATTGTCTAGTTTGAGTTTCTTTAGGTTTCACAATGATAATGAACCTAATTTAAAATGCAACTCAATTAGCGCAACAATGCTTTGTCTATTTTATAAAAGCAATAAGGTTTTGGCAATTGCCTCTTTTAAATCTTTCTTTACTTCTGTTTGTTTTGCAAATTCATCCCATTTACTAACAGCATCGCGCACCTGATTGATGATTGCATCCGCTTTTTTGATGTTCATTTTTTGTGCTACTTGCAATAAATCGTTTCGCGTAATGTTCTGACGTTTGCCATTGATGCTCATTGAATGTTGACTTACCCAGGTACTATCAGGGCGATACGAATGGCACACATCAAACGCAGGGGCTAATTTCCATTGACCTGTTTTGTCCATGATAAAAGAAAAGTTCTTTGTATGGTCATCACAATTTCGTGCCATTACATTGAATACCATCCTGCGGTAAAGTTGTTCTGCATCGGTATAGGGTAATAACATGCTTCGCATGGTTTCGAATAACTGTTCGTAACTGAAAGAATTAATGTCATTAAAATCATAGTGAGCGATAGCACAAAAACTTTGAACATGAATTTTACCTTTCCCATGCTCTCTGTCAAAACGTTTGGTCATAAAATGTGCTCTGTTACTTTCCTCAAGTAAGCGGCATTCAGTCATTTCAATTGCGGCTTCTTTAGCCATTAAATAGTAAGCCATCTCTACTCGTCCATAACCTGATGAAGTACCGAGCTGTTGATCGGTAACACCGTCAAACTTCAAAAGCCAATGGGTAAATCCTTTCGGAGCATCTGCCTGACCTGAACGTATTTCTTTTGTGTCGGCATTGAAAGTAATAACAGCCTTTGCTCTTGCCCCACCAGCTGAAGTACCAATTTTCAAGATGTCGCTCAATGCCTTTGATTCATCAGCAGATAAGTTAGCGTTAAATTGTTGTCTTCCTGAAAGTATCTCTTGAGCAATTTGAATCAAACTGCTCAGCTCAATTTTAGTTGCTCCATTATTGGCTTTGGGTAAAACTGGTTCAAATTCAAAAGCACCCATTCCACGTTCTCCAATAAAACATAATAACTCAACTGGGTTCATACTATCCGAAGGACGACCATTACTTGCCAGCCAAGCGTTAATTAAGCTGCTTCCGTATTTATCTGGTATTACATCTGCTAAAAGACCAGGTAAGCCTTTGAATGTAATTGTATTTCTTAATGCTGGAAAGGAAAACACTTGTTTTTCTGCACCACTAATGGGCATTTTCAACGGAGATAAGTCCCATTGATTCGCAAGAAAGGAAGGTTCGTATTCAAATGACGCCAAACCACTATTTGCATCCCATGCAATTGCTCCAACTCGTTTATTCCAAATATTGATGTATGCTGTTGTTATCATTACCAATCACTTTTAGGTTTTTTATTTTGACTGTCTTTTTTAGCGCTTGCTCTTTGGCGTTTATTTTGTTCCAACTTAGCAAGTTGTAAGGGGCTAAATTGTTGCTTTATTTCAAAATGCTCAAAGATTTGAAGCTGCTCTAGTGCTCTCAAAATTTGTATAAAAGAAAGCAATGTTCCTCCTGCACCTTTTTCAATTTGCACCATTGTGGAACGATTAATTCCTGCCGCAGTAGCAACTTGTTGTTGTGTTTTATTTTGCCGCAATCTCGTTTGTTTAACAAATTCACCCAATTGTTCAAGCATTGCAGGGTCGCTCATTGCGTGCCAGTATTTGATACTTTTTTCCATCATTCAGCCTGTTATTACTATATAATGTTAATTTTTGCCAACATTATATAGTAAATAAAATGTTGGTATATTCCACCACAAATATACATAAGATTATTCAATGTTGGCAAAAAGCAACATTTCAATGTTGTGAAAATAAGAAAATTGAGCGCAAGCAACATTAATTAGGGTGCTCTTCTTCGGTTTGCTCATATTTGGTCACAATTTTTTAAAATATTGTGACAAATTCATATTGCTATTTGTCACCATGAAACAATTTCGTCGGTTTCAGATTATTTCATTTTTAGCTAATGCACAAATTCGGAAGATCCGAATTTCTTGAAATTTCGATAGGTAATTGACAAAAATCATCAATCTCCTCAAAAACGCCGCAAACCCCTGCAAATAGGCAGTTTTCTAAAATCATATCTAGGTTGGCAAATGGCAAGGTATATATATATCCTTGCCATTTGCCAAGTGGTGATTTTACCATTTGTTTTACCATTAGATTAATTCTCTAATGAAATTGATTTTCATTGAATCTGTTTTGTTTCATCTGTATCCAGATTATGACCTCTTCCCACAAAATCGCACTCTTCTAAACTAGAGTTTTCAGGGTAACAAAAAACAGAAAAAAAACTAACTTGTTACCATGAAAAAATCAAAATTTACTGAAGCTCAGATTGTTTTTGCGATCAAACAATTCGAGACTGGAACGC
>JAMNXP010000008.1 GCA_023653095.1 Bacteroidia bacterium
GCGTTCCAGTCTCGAATTGTTTGATCGCAAAAACAATCTGAGCTTCAGTAAATTTTGATTTTTTCATGGTAACAAGTTAGTTTTTTTTCTGTTTTTTGTTACCCTGAAAACTCTAGTTTAGAAGAGTGCGATTTTGTGGGAAGAGGTCAGTTTCCATGCATGTTGGATAGATTTTCATAGATTAATTAAATCGCTTTTTATTTGATTCCTTTATCCGGCGTGCATATCGCTTTTTTCCTGCCATTTGTGCCGGCGTTTCATTTTCTTTTAGCTTGAGTTTTTTGCGGAATGATTCCGTAATTGTTATAGTGTTATTTTTAACCAAAATCCCGGTAACTTCTGCTGGACTTGATTTATAATAGGTTTTACTATGACTTATTTTGAATCCGGCCGTCTTCAAGACATTCAGGATTTCAGAAATTTGATCTTTAAAATTAACTGAGGAAGAGAAGGTTACATCATCAATAAATGATGTGAATGTCAAGTTATATTTTTCCGTAATTTCAAGAAGGTCCTTTGTTCTAGTTTGAAAAACAAGATTAGCAAGCATAGGTGAGGTTGACGCACCCTGTGGCAAATGCCCTTTTAATGTTGTGAGTTTCACAAGAAATCGAGCAACCGTGGGAGAAAAACCGTTGAATATGAACATTTCAAAAACCATTTTATTAGTCACCGATGGGAAAAAGTCTCTTAAATCTGTAGTGAATTTATATTTTTTTCCCTTATGCTTTTTGGCATTTGATAGATTGTCCCTACCTTTTATCGCGCCATAAGCATATTCCGGCAGGGGTATTTTATTTAAAATATTGGAAAGGATCCTTTTTTGTATTACTTTTAATCTATTAATACTTGGATTTATAATGCGTTTCTGCTCAATGCCATGTTTCAATTTTGGCTTATTATGTTTGTCTAGTTTTGGAGTAACCCTTTCATAATAGAAATTCTCAATATTTTCACAAATAGCTAGCAATTCACTCTGGTCAACTTTAAGTGAATAGGCTAAATATTTTAATGTGTTTATCACAGATTTATTATAATAAAAATTTAGAAGTGCGGTCAATTAATCAAGTTATTCCATGTGTCTGGGTTTGATACCAGCCATTCAACAAGGTGAGCTAAAACTTGAAGAATTATCCCCCAAATAGTAGCTTTCCGCTTTTGACGAATAATTGCAAGGCAATCATTCAGGATAGCTTTTTCGTCGTCCGAAAACGAGTAACGGCTTCTCGTAAGAAGCTGCTCAACGCCTAATTCAAGGTAGTTGAGTCTTTGTTTGTTTTTATTGATCATGTTTAGGGCTTTAGTGCCCGCTACACTTTCACGTGAGCCCAAAAATCCATGATCGTTACTCGAAAACACTTCTAAACATTCCTGCTACAAAAAAAGTAACAGTGTTCGAACCTTAATCGCTTCAAAGGGGGTTAGCAAGACTGCTTAGTCCAATAAAAAGATGCTGGGTCGAACAGAACCACTAGGGTTGTGTATTGCTACACTTTAGGAACTGAATCTAATGGGCTAAATAAAAACAGAGTCAAAGAACTAAGTACAAATATAACCCAACCCCAACATATTGACAATAGCAAATTGACGTTGTTTTTGAACTATTTATGCACGTACCCAAAACGTAATTTAAAAAAACTCAACATCCCATCTATCCTCTGAAGTTATGTCAAATTAGAGCAAAATTGTTTTAAATATGTTTGAACCAGCCTTAAACAAACAAGGCTTTCAGATGTCTGAAAGCCTTGTTCTGTCTGGGTCGGGATGGCGAGATTCGAACTCACGACCCCTTGCACCCCATGCAAGTGCGCTACCGGGCTGCGCTACATCCCGATTTGTTTTTGTTGGTTGCCCAACCAAATCCCGGTCTTGTTGGTGCATGGGAACGGGTCACCCTTTTGGGGATTGCAAAAATAAGGCTTATTTTCTAATTTTAATCTAACCTCACAACATTTTCCAACCTTGACTGGTGTTGGAATGCATCAAATGAATTTATCCCTAGACTTTTAACCGTTTTCCTTGTTTAAAAGGTCTAACAGGTTCATCAATCCAATCACCTCAGCACCGCCCTTTAGCATATATCCTTCTGATTCGGGAACCACTACAAATTTCCTCACTGCTTTGATGTCTTCGCAGGCTTCGTAAAAACCTCTCGATATTTTTGGTGCCGATGAACGTTTGATTTCTATGGCCCACATTTCGTTTTGGGGTGTTTGCACAATTAAATCTATTTCTACTTGAGTCGCACTTCGGTAATGGTTAATCTGCCATCTCGCGTCAATGATGGTGCATATATTTTCAATCACAAATGATTCCCAACTTCCACCAACGGCAGGGTGAGATAGCAAAACATCCATGCTGGTGATATTCAGTAATTGATGCAAAATTCCGGTGTCCCTAAAGTAAATTTTTGGAGCTTTGATGAGTCGCTTTTTTAAGTTTCCAGACCATGATGGAATGATTCTCAACATATAAAAATCACTCAAAGTATCAATGTATGATTTAATGGTATTATGACTTAGTTCCAGGTTTCTGCCCAGTTCGCTGAGGTTGAGTGTGGTTCCATTGTAATGCGCCAACATGGTCCAAAGTCGTTTAAGCTGGTTTGGGGCTATATTTACACCCATCATGGGTAAATCCCTCTCCAAATAAGTGGTGACAAAATCAAATCGCCATTGCCAACTTTCGCGATCATCCATGGCTGTATATGAATCTGGAAAACCACCCCTAAACCATAGTTTGTCTATATCGATGCTTTCATTTTCGGTGTTTTTTATGTCGGATAAGTTGAGTGGGGATAATTCTAAATACCTTATTCGACCAGCCAAAGTTTCGGATGTTTGTTGAAGCAGCATTCGCGAGGCCGATCCCAACAAAAGGAATTGAGCGCTTCGCTCCCCGTTGCGCTTTCGGTAATCTACGGTTCCCCTTAAAATTTCGAAAAGATCTGGAAAACGTTGCACCTCATCTATGATTATCAAGGTATTTTCATAACGCTTAAAATAAGATTCAGGGTCAGACATTTTAGCTCTGTCTGAAGGCATTTCCAAATCCAGATAGTGAGATGGCTTTTCTAGTGCAGCAGAAATATCTAATGCTAAGGTTGTTTTTCCCACTTGGCGCGGTCCCAATAAAGCAACAACAGGCATAGCATGTAAATCTGCCTTTAATCGATCTCGCAAATGCCTATTAATCATCATACTAAGGTTCAAATATACAAAAAACCTTGCAATCTGTCAATGTGGTTGCCAATTTGCAAGGTTTTTGACAACGAGCTACACCTTAATAGCAATTTATTATGCCCGTGAATTACTCAGTAGCCCCTCAATTTCCCGCCGAATTTCTCGGCTGTCTGGGTGGATTTCATCAATGGCTCTCGACAATCGCTCGGCACTTACGTCTTGAAGAATTTCTTGCACCGCAGTGCGCTTGAGTAAAATGTTGACCAAACTGACGTACTCTATATTAAATAGGTACTTGCCAACAAAGTAGGTGAGGGGACTCACTTTGTATGCTACCAATTGCGGACAACCAAACAAGGAGGTCTCTAAAGTCGCGGTGCCGCTAGCCACCAAGGCATAGCCTCCGCTTTGAGAGGCGGCATGCAGAATGTCGAAGGTTTTGTCAAATACGATATCGGCTTCAAGCTGCGATTCTCGTAAAATGTTCTCGTAAAATTCTTGGGATAAACTGGGTGCTCCGGCCACTTTTATGGTTACTTTCCGTTCGTTTGTTTCTTCTCTGAGCTTTACAGCCTTGATGAAACTCGGCAATAAACTACTGACTTCTGCAGGTCTGGAGCCGGGTAATAAAGCGATGACAGGTCTTTGGTCTTTGAATCTTGGTCCTTGGTCCTTGGTCTTTGGTCCTTGGTCCTTGGTCTTTGGTGTTTGGTCTTTGGCGGGCAGCTCGCTCAACTCTCCACCCTCAACTCTCCCCTCTAAACTCTCCCCTCTAAACTCTAAACTCTCCCCACTAAACTCTAAACCCTCCACTCTCCCCTCTAAACTCTCCCCTCTAAACTCTTTAACTGCTTCATAAGTGGGATTGCCAACGTATGTGCAGGGCATGCCGCGGGATGTGAAGAATTCTACTTCGAAGGGGAAGATTACGTCTAGTTGGTCAATTACTTTGCGCATGGTTTTGATGCGGCCTTCGTTCCATGCCCAGGCTTTGGGAGCAATGTACCAATGCACGAAAATGCCGAGGCTGTGAGCGTATTTGGCTAAGGGTAGGTTGAAACCGGGATTGTCTACGAATACTACTTTGTCAGGCCGGTGTTGCAGGATGTCTTCGCGGGCTTGCTGCATGAACCTGCGAATGAGTCCCAAATTCTTGATTACCTCAACCAAGCCCATGATGTTTCGGTCTTTGTAATGCGACAGAAGAACGGCGCCTGCCGCTTGCATTTTGTCGCCGCCCCAGCAAAGGATTTCGGTGTCGGGTTCGGCTGCTTTAATTTTGCGAATCATCACCGAGGCGTGTTGATCGCCGCTGGCTTCCCCCGCAAAGAAAAAGAGCTTTTTTGCCATGATTTAAAATCCTTCGGCTATGCGAACCAGGGCAATGGTGGCCATGATCATGGTGCCAATCATCCAGCCGCGTGCCCAGAAAATGTGTTTGTCTTGTTTCATCAGCAGGAAGAAAATCCCTACATCGGCAACTACGCCTACTTGAAATGCGGTGTTGTAAGCTTGACTCAGACTTTTGATGGCTTTGAGGAAGTTGATGGGTTGGATGCCTTGAAAATGAGCAATGGGAATGCCCACCAAAAGGGGTACAATTAAGGCAGCTAGTATTCCAACTACAATATGGGTAACGTTGGGTTTTAGGGGTTGATTATTCATGGGTTTGGAAATTCCATTGGTTGATGAGTGAAATACGCTGATGATCGGTGAGGTCAAACATGGTAGGCACTACTGACACATAATCGTGGTTTAACGCCCATTGATCGGTGTCTTCGCCTTTGTCCATATTCACAAATTGGCCAGTCATCCAGTAGTAAGTCCGTCCAAAAGGATCCTGCCTAGCATCAAAATCTTCCTTCCACTTGGCTTGGGCTTGACGGCACACGCGGATGCCTTTGATTTTTTGTCCTTCTTGGGGGACGGGAATATTGACGTTGAGCAAAGTTCCGTAGGGAAGTCCGCGCTTGAGGGTTTCCTGTGCAATTTTTTTGATGAAGGGTTTGATGGATTCGAAATCGGCATCCCAACGGTAATCGCAGAGAGAGAATCCAATAGAAGGCATCCCATCGATGGCGGCTTCTACGGCGGCCGACATAGTGCCGGAATAGATGACGTTGATGGATGCGTTGGAACCGTGGTTTATGCCTGAAACCATGAGGTCAGGGCGGCGATCTAGAACCTTGTCAATGGCGAGCTTCACGCAATCTACAGGGGTTCCGGAACACTGGTATGATTTAACGCCCTCGTACATGTGCACTTCGGTGAGTCGAATGGTTTGGTTTATGGTAATAGCATGACCCATAGCACTTTGTGGTTTGTCTGGAGCGACTACCACTACTTCGCCGAGCTCTTTCATGACTGAAATAAGGGCTTGAATTCCGGGAGCGGTGATGCCATCGTCGTTGCTAATGAGAATGAGGGGTTTATCAGACATGCTTCAAATTTACAAAAAAAGGCCGCCACTTTGAGGTGACGGCCTTTATTAAACGTTTAAGTGTTTTAATTAGAACAAATAACGAACTCCCAACTGCATTCCCCAAGTAGAACTTGGTGAAACTAAATCGCGAGTAGTAGTTGTAGGCAATACGCCGTTAACCGCGTTGAATTGATAGGTTCCATCAGAATTAGATCTCAAAACAGCACCGTTATTTACGGTTAACTGTTGAGCAACACCCCAAGAGGAGTTGATCATGTTACCAATGTTCAAAATGTTGGCACTCAACTGCAATTTGTGATCGTTTTTACCAATTTTTTGAGCAATATCTTGGTAGATAGCCAAATCAAAACGGTGCAACCAAGGCATGTTTGCAGCGTAACGGTCAGCGAATTGACCAACGTTTTTGCTCAAGTATGCATCTTGTGCAACATATGCATCCCAAGCAGCAGCTTGCTCTTCAGCCGTAATGGTTTTACCAGAAACTGTGTAGTTTTTAAATTTGATATCGCTTGCTTTATGGATAAAGATCAAGTCGTTACCAGTGATACCGTCGTTGTTGATGTCAGTTGAATAGGTGTAGTTGAAACGTCCAGCATTAAATCCAGCGTAGGTCAAAGATACTGTGGTTGCAAAACGCTTAGCGTATTCAAACTTGTACGACAATCCGCCCACAACACGGTGAGGAGTTGAATACTGAGAGAACGCCAAATATGGAGTATTTTGGTTATCACCCAAAGAGGTACCAGTGATTGCATTGTTTTGGAATGCTGAAGCAGCTTGTGAACCAGGATTAGCTGTGATATCGCGAGTGTTGTTCATTGAGTAAGTCAAAAAGGTGTTGAAACCATTTTTGAATGTTTTGCTCAAAGTTGCAGCGAAGCTCACACCGCTACCTTGGTTGGTGTTAGCCAAAACAATGGCGTTACGAACGGTAGAAGTATAGGTACGAGCTGAAGATTTAGTGTAACCTGCTCTTTCCCACTCAGTTCCTTGGAAGAAAGTAGTATCAGAAGGCTTCATGTTTGCATCGTACTGGTAAATGTCACGAACCGATTTGGTGTAAATCAAGTCAGCGGTGAAATCAATGTCGCCAGGTAATTTGAAATCTACGCCAATGCTGGTTCTCCAAACTTGTGGGAAGTTAAATTTAGGATCTACCAAAGCGTATGAACCACCGGTTGCAGGTAAAGCTGCAGGTGTTGTTGGGAACGAATCAAAATATCCTGCTGGGTCTGGATTAAATTGGGTAATGCCGTATTTATCCAAATCTGCTTTCTTGGTGATTTCCAATGTTGATTGCAAACCGTAACCGTTGGTAGGTTGGTTGGTGTACCACACAAAGGGCAAACGACCAGTGAAAATACCAGTACCACCGCGCACTACCATGCTCTTATCACCTTTAACATCGTAGTTGAAACCAATACGAGGAGAAACCAAAGGAGAGGCAGTTGGCCATTTTGATGGGTCATACATGTAATCTTTTCCTTCTGGATCTTTGAAAACAGGTTTGGTAGCGTCAGTGTATTTGCTGAAACCAGCGTTAGCCAAAGGCTCTGTAAAGTACATCGGAAGATCTAAACGCAAACCACCAATCAATTTGAAGTTTTTGTTTAAACGGTATTCATCTTGAACGTAAGCAGCTGCTTGCCCGAATCCTAATTCAGCGATTGGATTCTTTTCGCCGTTATAACCGTAGGTAATGGCGAAAACGGAAGGTTGTTCGTCATTTAAGAACTGCGACAATGAATCGTAACGGTAGTAAGAAGAACCGTAACGCATGAAGCTATTTCCTACATACATGTAATCAAATGCAACACCTGCAGTCAATGTGTGCTTGTTGGTGTTATAAGTGAAGTTGTCAATGAAAGAATAAGTGTTATTGATTACTTTATTCTGCCAAGAGAACAATTCATATCCAAAAGAAATGTACTGATCGCCGTCTTTTTTGATGTCAACGAATGGGAATGGAGTAGAATTAGAACCACGAGCGTCAACAACGTTGGTACCAGTAACCAACAATTGGTTAGACATCTTGCTGTTCAAGTTGCTCTTCAATTCCAAAGAGATAGAACCTACCGTGTTGGTGAAGTTGTACAAAGAATTGGCGTAGCTCATTGCGTTGTTTGACCAACGGTTAGAGGTAGAACGAGGTGCAGGAGCAGAATTTCCATTGGTTACTTGATCGTTGGTGTTGATCACGTAGTTATAACGAGCACTTAATTTGTGTTTTTGACTGATGTTCCAGTCAATGCGTCCTAAGAATTTGGTATTTGCTGTGGCGAAGTTTCCGAGGTTTTCGTAATCGCCGGTCTCATAACCGTGATTTGGTTTTTAAATGTGCACGAACAGCGTCTAGGTCTGCTTGTGTAACACGTGATAAATTGGTATTGTTTGGATCTGATCCAGGTTTGGTAGATTCCCAAAGTAATCCAGGGAAAGAACGATTTTCTTGTTCGAAGTTTACAAAGTAGAATAATTTATCTTTTTTGATGGCTCCACCCAAACGGAAACCGTAGATGTTGGTGGTATTTTCTTTGTTTTCAAATTCAACATCACCTACTTTATTACCAATCATCTTTTCATTGCGGAAGAAGGTGTAGATAGATCCTTCGGTTTTGTTCGAACCGCTGCGGGTGATCGCGTTAACACCAGCACCGGTAAAGTTTGATTGACGAACATCGTAAGGAGAAACGTTCACCTGAACCGCTTCAATCGCATCCAACGAAATAGGCTGAGCGTCACCGCCAGGCATGTTGTTGGTGCTCAAACCGAAGTTGTTATTGAAGTTCGCGCCGTCAATAGTGATGTTGTTCATACGACCATCACGACCGTTGAAACTATTGTTTCCGCCCGCTTGTGGAGTGAATTTGGTGAAATCATCGATAGAGCGGTTGATGGTAGGCAAAGTGTTCAATTGCTTTGAAGACAAGTTGAAGTTTGCACCTGATTTGGTACCGCTGTTTCTAGGAGATGATACTTGAACTTCTCCAATTTTCTCAAGAGACGTAGCAAGATCTAGGTCTAACTTATAGTTTTCACCTAAGATCAAGTAGATGTTCTCTACCGATACGTTTTTCTGACCTGGCGCGCTGATGGTCACCGTGTATGGTCCACCTGCAGCTAAGTTGAAGATGTCAAACGCACCACCTTGACGGGTTTGCGTAGCATAAGTTGCGTTGGTTGTTGTCAAGACTGCCGTAACTGTAGCGTTGTCAACAGCATTTCCACCAGAAAGAATGGTTCCTCCGATAGACGATGTTGTAACCTGAGCAAATGAAATAGTTGCTGTAAAGGCTACAATCATCCAAAGTGCTAATTTTTTCATAAATTTAGAAATTAGTTGGTTGGTTTAATTAGAATACAAAAAAACATCGTTTGGTTGTCTCAATTGTTAACAAATTGTAAAGAAAATAGACTGTTGAATTTTAAAGTGTAGAAGTGTAACTTTGACGTTACCACAAAGTTTTGAGTTTGAGAGTCTTATTTTTCTTAATTGCTTGGTTATCATTGACCTTGAAGGCACAGTTTGCTGAAATAGAAGCAAGTTCCAATTTGCCTATAGGAGATTTGCTTAGGCGCGCAAACTCAGAATTAAATCCGTTGATAGATGGAGAAGATATTTTAATGTCGGAGGCAGATTATGTAGTTATTGGTGATACTTTTTTTCTCAATCCGCACGGCACTCATTATTTATTTGCTTACACAAAAAGTTGGAATGAATTTCGGCGATTAGACAGGTCGATATTTCACGGACATAATTTCGGAAGAAATTTGTTCACCTATAAAGGCGAAATATATGCTTTTGGGGGATATGGATTTTGGCATTCTCATTCCAAATTGATCAAGTTCAATCGAAAAAATAGAGAATGGGATCTCATGAAGATCAAAGGTGAGGTTCCCGATATTTTTTCGTCTATTGGTGTTTTAATGGGCGATTCATTTATGGTCTATGGAATCAGAAACGTGGATGGTTTTCAGGTGTTAAATGATACAAAGTCGAGATTGTATTTCATTAATATGAAGACTCTCAATTCTGTTGCTTATAACCATAAAATTAACACTGAGGTGGTTATTCAGAAGAATGTGATCAACAGTCAATTTTCAAGATATGCCATTGTAGCCCAATCTGGAATGATTGATAGAATTGTTGACAAGCAAAATGGGAAAATTTACAAGAATTATTCGGGTCCTAATTTGTTTGGTGAAGAAGAATTTAGGTATAGAAGTGGCAAAGATAGTAATTATATATTTTCGGTAGGAGATGAGTTGATCACCTACAGTCGGAGCGGTGAAGTTAATAGATTCAATATTCAAGAATTTCTCAAATTGTATTTTAATGAAGAGGCTGAAATTGGTCAAATATTGCCGTTGGAATCTGGTAAGCGGTGGGGGTTGAATATTGAGTATTTATTGTATTTCATCATCGTCTTTTTGTTGATTTTCATCGTTTATTTCATGTTTTTATATTACCGTGGTACGGGGTTAATTAACAGGAGAACTTTAAATGATTACACATCATTGGTAGATCAAAAGTTTGATTTTAGTTCAATCAGAACATTATCTAATGGTGATTATACAGAGCAAGAAATAGATATGGCCATGCAGATATTTCATTTACGACCTTTAGTAAGGAACTTAAAACGCAGCCAGATGTTGTTTGAGCTAAATGAAATGTACCCGGGCTATGTAATAAAGATACCTCATCCCAAGAAAAAAGATCAGTTTAAATACAGGGTATCCAGAAGTTATTCATAGATCCATTGCTGGTCTAGGCGTTTAATGCTTATTGATACGGTAAAAAAGAAGGGTGAGGTTTCAATGTTGAGATTGAATTGAAATAGATGTGGGTATTTACGATTCAGTAGATTCAGACGCTCTCTAACGAGTTTAAGTCCAATTTGTGTTCCAGGTTTGGGCTTTCTTTTGCGGTTGATTTCATTCCTCACCGTAATTAGCAGTAAATGCGGCGAAGCTAAATCAAGGTTCAAATTTATATTTGTAGAGGTATTCGTCATCAATGCTCCATGTTTGATGGCATTTTCCAATAAGGGTTGCAGTATTAAGGGTGGGACATACCAGCTTTTTGCATCTAGAGCTTCATCTTGATGTATTTGAAATTGAAATAATTGGTCTGATTCAAATCTCATTTGCTCTAATCCCACATATTTTTGAGCGTATTCAATTTCTTCTGATAACTGAACAAAATCTTTATTCGAAGTTTCCAAAAATAAACGGTTCAGCTTGGCGAGCTCTGAAGTGGCTATAAGGGCTTGTTTGACATTGGCTCTGACAATCAATGATTGAATCAAATTCATGGTGTTGAAAATAAAATGGGGATTCATGTTGTTCTTCAGTGTTGCAAGTTCCATGGAGAGAAGTTTCTCAGAGAGTTTGAATCGTTCTTTTTGATTAAAAACCAGAACAAAAACAAGTAATCCAACGCCTAAAAAAAGCAAGAACCAAAATGCGGGAACTTGAAACAAGGGTTTATTGACTCTGAAAATCAAGTTTTTTTGACTGTTCCCATTGAATAATTTAATTTGATAAATACCAGCAATTAGATCATTGAACCAAATTGGGGTATTATTGGAATAAATACACTGCTTAATTAAATTACCATGTTCATCAATGAGCTCCATTTGAACATATCCATCTTGATGTTGAATGAATTTAGGTGTATTTAGAGCTAATTGAAAATTGGTTCCTTGCCAAACTCTACCCGTAATAGAAGTAGAAAAGAATTTGTAGTTATCTAAATTGACAGATATTGCTCCCTTATTTGGGCATTGATTTTGGTCTGTGAAAGCCAGGAAATCTATGGAATTTCCGGTTAGAATATAGCAACCGTTATGGGTAAGACGAACTTTATACTTTGAATTAGCTCTATTTCCTAAATAATACTGCCCCACAATTTGCAAACCATACTTGGAATCTTTAAAAGCCAATTGAATCAAGGTGCTGTTTGTGAATATCCATAATCCATGCATATTGGTTTGAATCCAATCAATTTTTTGATTGGGAAACAGATTGGCAATGTTTATTTTGTTGATTGATTGATAATTAGATTCTAAATCATTGTATTTGTAGAATACAAATTCTTTTCCATTTTCGGAAATGAGCAAATTTCCTGAGAAGAAAAAGTTGTTTTTGGATTGTGGTTTCTTGTGGTCAAATGTAACTGGTTTAATGTTTTGATTGTGAATCAGAAAAAAGCCGTTATTTTCTGTTTGTGCTAAAACTTTATTTTGAATGGGTTTTAAGGTAATAATTGAATGTAATTCATTATGAATATTTACATGGAATTTAAGATTCCTGATGTCAAGTGCATTTACATGATGAAAATATTCAGTTAAATATAAATATTCTCCTACTAATTCAGCGAACTGAAAGTGTTTTGGTGAGATTAAAGTAATTCTGGATTCATTAAGGTGGTAGAGGCCTTTCTCACCGTGAATGAAGATACTATTTTCATCAATAAAATAGCAATTTTTAATATTAAAGGGGATTTCGTATTTTGACCATTGGCTACCTTTATAAAGGTATAGTTGATTTTTCGCCCACCCTACTATGTGATTTTTTTCAGCAATAAAGCCATTAAATTGAATAGGAGTAGAAATTCGCTTTCCCAAATCAGGAATGAAAGATGCACCAGAAGTGATAGAATTTAACCACAAACCTTTGTTGACGGTGTCAACGGTAATACCCAAAACAAATGGAAATACCGGCAGTTCATTTATTGCAGTAGTAGTCTTACGGTTGGTATTATGAACAATAACAGAGCCTTCGTCAAAATTGAGGTGGTTTCCTAGAGCAAAATAAACCTTATCATCATTAGCGTCTATGTCCCAAATGGCAAAAGATTTATAAGGTCGCTGGGCATATACAAATGAATCACAGGTTTTCCAGTCATAGAAAGCTTTAAATTGATTACTCTCCATTCCAATATACAATTGGTGGTTCACTGTTTTTGCACTGATAGCTATGAGGCCTGATTTTATTATTTCATGGGTTATAATGGAATTATCTTGGTGCCAATGATGGCCATTTTTAGAAGTTAATACACAGCCATGCCCATATTGAAAAACGAAATACTGGTTTTTCCAGAAAGCCATGTCCAATACCGTTGCCTTGGAGGTTGTATTTTTGGTTTGTAACCACCAATTGGGTTGCTTTAAGGAAATTTCCGCAATGCCTTTTGCCCCAAGAGCAAATAGTTTACCATTGAGTTCCCGGAATTTTCGAAATCTTTCAAAGATTATTTTACGCCTAAATCTTCCAGAAATTTGGTCAAATACCAATATTTGAGAATCTAAGGTGCCAATGTAGATTAGATTTTGATGAAAGTAAATATCCCAAACAGGTACAGAACCCACCCTATTAATGATTGATCGATGTATGGATGGATTTTCGGGAATGACACTAATTCCAGCATCTGTGGCTATCCAAGCGGTGCCTTTTTGATCAATGCGTGTTTTACGGGTAATGTGCGAGGGTAAACCTGATCGGTTATCGAAAAAATTATAGTCTTGAAAGCTCGGTGTTTGCGCAAATGCACAAAGATTCAAGAAGATTACAACTGCTGCTGCAATTGTTTTCTTCCAGTTTTGGATACGGATATGTGTTGGCCGTTTTTCAGGCATACATGTGAACTGCTGTAACTCTTTATTTGGTGTAAAGGTACAATGAAGGAGCGATGAACGCGAACAAAGTCTTTGGGCAATAAATCTTCAATGTGTTTGAGCGTTTTAGATGCAATGTAATTTCTTTTTTCAGTAACGATCTTGGAATATGCACCACAGGCCTCAATTACGTGAATGTCGCGGTATGAAATCATGATGCTTTCACCGCCATCTTTGATGATTAAGTTCTCTTCTCTGGCTTTGTAGGTGGACGAATTTTTTGGTGAACTATCTGTAATTCTATTTTCTAAACGTGTACGAAAGCGTTCTATTTCAGATTCAGTCAATGGCTTTAAAAGGTAATCAAATACATTATTATGAATTGCTTCTAAAGCATATTGAGAATGAGCACTCACAATTACCACCGGCACTGAATCATTGAGGTTATGATGTATTTGTAAACCATTTTCCCCTCGAAGTTCAATATCAGAGAAAACAATATCAGGTTTAAATGAATCAATTTCTTTTCTTGCTTGGTTAAGATCTGACACAGCAACAATTTCACCTATCAAATCTGATAAATACTCTTTTAGGTAAAATTCTATCATGGTGCGACCTGAAAGTTCATCGTCAATGATTAATGCTCTTAGTCGTTTATTCATAATTTTATTATTTTGGAGTTAGTCCAAATGTAGCATTTCTTTGCGGTTAATGACCCACGCTACATTGCAAAATACACACATTTTGGTAGAAGTTAACACCAAAGGAGCAGAAATTTCACAATTTAGAAACCTTTACAAAACACAAGAACTACTTTGGAATCCTGACTTTAATTTCTGGAATCGTACGGCTCCATTGTTGTTTCCGATTGTTGGAAAATTGAAAGATGATCAATTTAAATACAATGAAAATTTCTATTCTATGAAGCAACACGGTTTTGCGCGAGATGCTGAGTTTGAAATTATAGAACGAACAGCCACACTGTTGCATTTGCGGTTAATGTCTAGTCCAATTACAAAGATTCAATATCCTTTTGATTTTCAAATAGACGTAAAGTATACCTTGAAAGATAGCCAGTTGCAAGCCGAGAATATCATCACCAATTTGGGCGATGACACCATGCCGGTTTCGTTTGGAGCACATCCTGGATTTTCTATACAGTTGCCCGTAGATACCTGCAAAATAATCATCCATCGGGAAGGAAAAGAAACACCAACGGAAGAGATTTTGCAACGACATTTAATTTCAGAGGGACTGTATACCGGTGAAAAAGAACCAGTAATAATTCAAAACGGTAAAATTCCACTGAACGAAAATTACTTTGAGCATGACGCCATTGTTTTCAAAAATGAAGGGATTACCGGAATGAGTTTGATTCAAAACAATGAACTAATTGCTCGATTAGATGCTCCAACCGCTCCGTATTGGGGTATATGGAAAAAACCCGGTGCACCTTTTGTTTGTATTGAGCCATGGTGGGGCATTGCCGACCATTCACAAACGCAATACGACCTTTTAACTAAAGAAGGCATTCATCTGTTAGAAAAACATGACGCTCTGTCAATAAAATATGATATTTATACCTAATTTTAGGTAGTTTTGTCTCATATTTTCTTATTAACAATGGAGCCTCAAAATATTTTCTATTTGGGAATGGTCATCATGATTGTTTCATCAATGGGTTCTCGCTTGGTTAAAGAAAAGGGACTCAAAAATTTGACTAACGAGGAAAAAGGAAAATTGGTTTCGGCATTTGCAAAAACACGTGTAAACAATATTGTTTTATTGCTAGGAATAGTAATGGTTTATATGGCTATCATGTTCTTTGAACAATCTGGAACTGATTTAGGATTTAACCCCCATTTGGCTTATTTCATCGTTCTTGCAGGGTATGTGATATTCAATTATTACATCACTTTCAAGAAATTAGCCGAAATGAATGCTCCCGCGGAGTACGTAAAGTATACCAAAATCTCTACCTTGATTTCAGGGGTGGGATTTGCTGCATTCTTGGCAGCCATGATTTTTTATATGGGACTTTGATTCGGTAAAGAATCTTGTTCAACAAAACCGAGTAAACTGATAGCTGCCTCGGCGATCAATTTTTCCTGATTCAGTGAAAATCAGCTGATTGATTAAATATACTTTTTTCGGCGCTTGTAGATTTAATTTTTCTTTTAATTGTAACTCTAGGTTTCTTACTTCATTCGAGCTCAATGCATCAGATTTCAGTAACATAATGAGCTTCTGTCCCAAAGCTTCATCCTCTTCAAACCAGCAACAAAAAGTATTTTCAGAAAGTTGAAATTGCTCGCAGATTTGTGCTTCAACATCTTCAATTTGAATCTTAAGTCCACCAGAATTGATGGTAAAATCAGATCTGCCCATCCAAACAAAGGTGTTTTCGCCACTGATTTCCACTCTGTCACGGGTGTTCAACCATTGAAAAAGGGTGGTTGGATTACTGATTTCCAATTGACTATTTTCATCAACCCCAATTGCCGTTTGGTCAATGCAACGGTAAAGAGATTCGCCCAAGGTTCTACCTGCAAAATGAGAATATGTTTCGGTCATTCCGAAGGTATGAACAACATGTACAGCAGGAAGCAATTTTAATACTCTATTTTCTAATGCAGCCGACAAAGGTGCACCACCAATTAAGATGGTTTCAAACTTAGATAACCGCGCAACGCTCTCGAAATCCTCCAAAACATGAAAAATTTGATGTGGAGTTAGTGAAACAACTCGAGCATCGCCTTGGTATGAAAGCATCGGATTGGAACTTGGTTCAATAATTTCCACTTCCGATCCCCAAACTTTGCTTCTGACCCACTGCATAAAGCCGCCAGCCTTGCTCAACGGTAACGCAATGAGTTGCTTTAAACTCGATGATTTTATAAAATGTTTCTGAGTTTGTTGGGCACTCCAAATCAATAAATCTCTTTGTAAGACCTGAGGTTTAGGTTCACCTGTGCTCCCAGATGTATAAAGTGTAAAAGTCTCAGCACCCTCTCTCCATGCCTCCTCTAAACCCTCAACTCTCCCCTCTAAACTCTCAACTTTCATACAAATATTCTCTCAATGTCTTCACGCAAAGATCAATGTCTTCCACGGAATTGTAGTAATGCGTTGAAACTCTCACGCAGTCAATGCCGTTTTCAGGCACGTGTCTGAGTATGATCTTTTTGCTTCGAGCGTAATTTACAAATCCACCCGAAGTTTTATCTTTTTTCGAAGAACTGATTTTGAATCCAACTTGTGCACCGCGAGAACGGTCTTCTTCTGGGGTCAACATTTCAATTTTAACACCGTTTGTTGGTTGTATATCTTTGACTTTGTCTTGAAGCAATCGCGATAGTTCTTTGACTCTGTTTTCTATTTTCTGGGGACCTATACTCGTGTAAAAAATCAATGCGGCTTCACAACCAACGAGTGCAGGTCCATTAAAAGTTCCGTATGAATATCGGCTGGCTTCGTTGATGGGATCTGAAAGCATTGGAGGTTGTGCACTCATATTAAACTCGTTGAGGCTGTAAGCCGCCACATGGGTGATTTTGGTTGTGCTTAAAAGGTCTTTACGGATATACACCCATCCGTTTCCAATGGGACCTAAAAGCCATTTATGGAAACAACCGGCATAGTAATCACAGCCGATATCGTGGAGGTTGAATTGAATCATTCCCAAAGGGTGAGCTCCATCAATGCTCGAAATGATGCCCCTTTCTCTACATAATTCGCAAAGTTCTTTTACGGGTAATACCTGGCCAATGGTACATGGGATGTGGGGAACCGCCATGACTTTGGTTTTTTTGGTGACGGCTTTTTTGAAATTTTCAATGGTTTCTTCGGCGGTTTTTCCCAAGGGAAAAGTTTTAATGATCAATCCGTCTAATTTTGCTCGGTGCAACCAAGGAGCGCAACCTCCTAAATGCTCGTGCGTGGTCATTAGAATTTCATCTCCTTTTTTGAGTTTCAGTCCCCAGCAAATATGATTGATGCCTTCGCTGACGTTTTTGGTCATGCACAGTTCATTGTAATCTGCACCTACAACCGAAGCCAATTTTTTCTCTAAGACGTTATCATGGTGCGGATAAGCGGCGTTTTCAGCAACGCTGAGGTATGAATCGTTCAATGCCTTTATTATGGGGTATGGGGTAATGCCCATGGTGCCATTGTTGAGGAATGTAAGTTCTGATTTTACGGGAAATTGCAAGCTCAGAAGATCCCAATCAGCTGTGCTGAGATCAATAATAGATGAATGAGGCAATGGGTTTGCTTTAAGTTTATCAGTATGGTATGCGGCGAATAAACTTCCCCCGAAAGCAAGAAACTTTTTGCGATTCATAGTCTGCAAATTACGCGTTTCATTGCAGCCATCAAAATTTGCTTATTTTTGCATGGAGCACCATTTGCAACAAGAAATGAATGTTTTAGGGATAATGAGCGGAACGAGCATGGACGGCATTGATTTGGCGCTGTGCAACGTTCATCAAAATGAGGGGAATTGGACGGTTGAAATCATTCAAGCCATCACGGTACCATACAACGAAACTTGGCGCGTGCGCTTGTCGCAATTGCGTTACCAAACTCCTGAATTGTACGCCAAAACCGATGTGTTTTACGGCCGCTATTTGGGTGAATTGGCTCGTGGTTTCCAAAAGGAATCGGGTCTGAACATTGATTTGGTTGCCTCTCACGGACACACCATTTTTCACGATCCACACGGTTGGTTGACCGCACAAGTGGGTGATGGTGCCACGTTGGCCGCTACTGCCGGAATACCCGCCGTTACCAACTTTAGACGTGCCGATGTTGCCGCTGGCGGACAGGGCGCGCCTTTGGTAACCGTGGGTGACGAACTCTTGTTTTCGCAGTATGATGCCTGCTTGAATTTGGGCGGATTTTGCAACCTTTCCGTTGGACAAGGAACCGATAGAATGTCGTTTGACATAGCACCTTGTAACATAGTTTTGAATCGATTGGCCCGCGAACGCGGACTGAAATTCGATGAAGACGGTCAAATTGCAGATTCTGGGAATGTTATTTATCCGTTATTAGAAAAGCTCAACCAAATCAAATTCTACCAAAGAAAAGGTCCCAAAAGCTTGGGAAGAGAGTGGATAAACAAAGAATTTTGGCACATAGTTCGCGACTTTGATGATCAGCCTGTTGAAGACCGAATGAAGACTTTGGTGATGCATTGCGCTGTGCAAATTGCTCGCGCTTTAGAAATGCACAGCGATAAAGATGTTTCCGAATTGTCTGTATTGGTTACGGGAGGTGGAGCTTTCAATAAGACTCTAATTGATTACATACAATCAGAAACCAGTTCAAACATCGTTATTCCTGATAAGCAGCTGGTAAATTATAAAGAAGCCATGATTTTCGCTCTTTTGGGAGCAATGAGAGTGAAGAACATTGCCAACGTTAACAACAGAGCAACCGGTGCATCGGTAGCGGTGATTGGTGGATCGTTGGATGGGGATTTTTCCTCATTTATTTAAGAACTCATTTATTGTGAAAGTAGAAAAACTTATAGAAAAATTCGAAGGCAAACAGCCCGAGATTGTATTTGCATGGAAAGACGACCAAACCGAAGCCGAAGGTTGGGTAGTGATTAACTCTTTAAGAAACGGTGCTGCCGGCGGTGGCACTCGTATGCGTAAAGGGTTGAATCAACGCGAAGTAGAAAGTTTGGCAAAAACGATGGAAGTCAAATTCACCATTGCAGGTCCCCCCATTGGTGGAGCCAAATCAGGCATCAATTTCGATCCTGCAGATCCACGTAAAAAAGATGTATTAAAGCGCTGGTACAAAGCCGTACGTCCCATGCTAAAACATTATTATGGTACTGGCGGTGATTTGAACGTGGATGAAATTCACGAAGTCATCCCTATGACCGCTGAATTGGGAATTTTGCACCCACAAGAAGGTGTGGTAAACGGATACCATACAGCTTACACTCCTGAAGAGCGTTTGAAAGCCATTTCAAGACTTCAGGAAGGTGTTTTGTTGCCCATCACAGACGAAAGATTATCGCCCGATGTTTCAAAGAAACTCACCATTGCCGACATGATTACGGGTTGGGGAGTTGCTGAGGCGGTTCGTCAATATTACGAGGTATTTGGAGGATTTACCAACAACAAGCTAGCCATTATTCAAGGATGGGGCAACGTGGCAGCAGCAGCGGCTTTTTACCTGACAAAATACGGCATTCGCATTGCGGGAATTATTGACCGTCAAGGTGGAATTATTTCCGAAAAAGGACTTGGCCACGACGAAATTGTGGAGCTATTTTTATCGCGAAAAGGCAATGAATTGAATGCTCCAAATATGCTTTCCTTTGAGGAAGTGAATGCTCGTATTTGGGACATTCCGTGTGAGGTATTCATTCCTGGAGCGGCCAGCAGATTGGTTACCGAAGATCAAGTAAACCGAATGATCAAATCAGGTATAGAGGTCATTTCATGCGGAGCAAACGTGCCGTTTGCCGATGCTGAAATCTTTATGGGCCCCATAGCTCGTTTGGCCGATGCTAATATGGCTGTAATACCAGACTTTATTGCTAACTGTGGAATGGCTCGTGTTTTTGGCTATTTGATGAGCAAGGAAGCTGAACTCAGCGATGTGGCCATTTTCAAAGACGTGAGTAACATTATTGGTGGAGCCCTAGCACGCGTTCATCAGTTCAATCCCAAATCAACCGGAATTGCGTCGAAAGCGTTGGAAATGTCGTTGACCGATTTGGTAAAGCCCCATTAATTTCGTATATTAAATCATTATGTTTCAACCAGAAAGCATCAGTTCTCGTTTTTGCAGATACGTGCAAATAGATACACAAAGCGATCCAGAATCAACGTCAGTACCCAGTACTGAAAAGCAAAAAAACCTCAGCCGCATTTTGGTAGATGAGTTGCAAACCATGGGTTTGAAAGACGCTCATTTAGATGACTTCGGCTATGTGTATGCCACATTAGAGTCGAACGTTGATTCTTATGTGCCTGTGATTTGTTTTTGCTCACACGTAGATACATCGCCAGATTGTACTGGGGAAGGAGTGAAACCCATCATCCACAGAAATTATCAAGGACAAGACATCGTTCTTCCCGATGATGTATCTCAAGTGATTCGCACTGTTGATCATCCTTACTTGAAAGAACGCCTCGGCGACGATATCATCACAGCATCAGGCACAACTCTATTGGGCGCTGATGATAAAGCAGGTGTGGCTATCATCATGGATTACGTTCAGAGAATGGTCTTAAATTCTGACCTTAAACACGGAACCATCAAAATCTTGTTTACCCCAGATGAGGAGATTGGCCGAGGTGTTGATCACGTAAATATTGAAAAATTGGGAGCCGATTACGGCTATACTTTAGATGCCGGCGAACGAGGAAGTTACGAGGACGAAACCTTCAGCGCTGACGGTGCTACCATCAACTTTTACGGTGTTTCAGCACACCCAGGATATGCCAAAGGGAAGTTGGTTAACGCATTGAAAATTGCGGGAGACTTTCTAAACAGGTTGCCTAAAGGCGAATTTTCACCGGAGACCACTGAGGGTCGTGAAGGATTTGTTCACCCCGTAACCATGGGCGGCGTAGCGGAGCACGCCTGGGTGAAATTCATCGTACGTGACTTCGATACCGCTAAACTTGCGGAGCACGAAAGTCGTTTGCGTTCTATCATGGAGGCAACCGTGGCTGATTATCCTGGAGCTACAGCTGATATGTCGGTACACGAGCAATACAGAAACATGAAGGAAGTGGTGAAATTGACTCCTGCTATTTCGGATTACGCCATTGAAGCCATCAAAATGGCGGGCATTGAGCCTCAATTGGGTAGCGCTCGCGGAGGTACTGATGGCAGCCGTTTGAGTTTTATGGGACTACCATGCCCCAATATTTTTACAGGTGAAATGGCCTTTCACGGCAAACACGAGTACGTAAGTGTTCAAGACATGGAGAAAGCTTCAGATGTGTTGGTTCATTTAAGTGCTTTGTGGGCAAACTACAAATAATTTTAGAACTACATTAAACAAAAAAGGAGCCTTTTTGAGGCTCCTTTCTTTATGTTTTTATAGGAAGTTTTAAGCAAGGTTACCAACCATTTTCAGGTGCATAAAGTGCGAACGCACAGCAGATACAAAAGTTCCGTTCTCTTGGTAAGGAATACCAAATTCGGCACAGGTTTTTTTCACTATTTCATTCAATTTAGGATAATGAATGTGGCTGATCTTGGGGAATAGGTGGTGTTCTACTTGGAAATTTAATCCTCCTAAAGCCCATGTCAAAAACTTACTCTTGGTACTGAAATTAGCAGTCGTTTTAATTTGGTGAGTAGCCCAATCATCTTCTACCACAATTGATTCGATGGTAGTATTGTTATTTTGTGCTTCGATTTTATCAGTCACGAAGGTCACACCTTCAACTACGTGAGCCAATTGGAATACAATGGTAATGACCATACCTGTAGTAAGTGCCATAGTCAAATATCCCAGAATTGCGGTCAAAGGACCTAAAACTAAAATAGGAACCACCAAGAATATACCCAAATAAACCAATTTTGCCCCCCAGAATTCAAAGTGTTGGAATGCTGAACGGTCGTTTTTGAATTTTGCATCACCAATACCATGAGCGAAATATTTGGTAAAGTCTTGAAAGAATATCCAAGACAAATAGGCGATAGCATATGCAGGAATCACATAAATATGTTGAAATTTATGGAACCACAATTTTTTCTGAGTTGGATTCACTCTCAAGATTGGCCACAAATCAATATCATCATCAACGCCATCAATATTGGTAAAGCTGTGGTGATTGAAGTTGTGTTTCTCAGCCCAATTGAATGAATTACCACCCAAAAGGTTCAAAGAGTTGGCCATGATTTTATTCACCCAAGGTTTAGAAGAATAGCTACCGTGAGCACCATCGTGCATAACGTTAAAACCAATCAAGGCGAAAGTGATACCCATAAGGGCAAAAAGTCCGTAGACCCAAGCAGAACTTTCAGGAAATAACATTATTCCTAAATAACAACCGCCAAGTGTAAGTCCTAGTATGATCGTTTTAGAATAAAGTTTCCAGTTGCCAGTGGGTTTAATATTGTTTTCTTCGAAATAAGAATTGATTCTTCCTCTAAGTGTACTAAAGAATTCGGCGTTTCTGCCGGCGAATCGAATAGGTGTGCTCATCTAATAAATAAAATTCAAAGTTAGGCAAAAAATCTACAATCCTTTGCGCTTACTACTGAAATTGAGAATTGAATAGAGCGGGCAAAATCCTGAAATTCCGGTTAAAATTAAGACCCCTGAGAGAGCCAGTAAGATCACAGCCCACGTACCAGTAAGGCTACCATCAAAATACAGTCCTCCAACAACCAGAGCTGTTGAGATCCTGATGGCTTTATCGATCATGCCTACATTTTTTTTCATACATTTGATTGTTTAAGATTTTGATGTCATACTTTGACAACTTCTTGTGCAAAATACAAATTTGTTCGTTAAGTATTTCGATCATTTCGTCAATATGAGAAAATATTATATCTATTTAATTATGAAAACCAAAGATGAAATAGTTGATAACTGGTTGCCACGGTATACCGGAAGAGAAATTTCTGAGTTCACACCCTATGTTTTGATTACCAATTTCCATCATTATTTGGAGATTTTTTCTGAGCTTTATGGTGTTGAGATAAAAGGTCAAGGCAAACCGTTTCAAACGGTTATTGCAGATGGTATTACCTTCATTAATTTTGGTATGGGAAGTCCGATGGCTGCAACTACCATGGATCTTTTAACTGCTATCAGGCCCAAAGCAGTGTTGTTTTTGGGAAAATGCGGAGGATTAAAAAGGAAAAACAACATTGGTGATTTCATTCTACCCATTGCGGCCATAAGAGGTGAAGGAACATCCAATGATTATTTTCCTCCAGAGGTACCTGCGTTACCATCTTTTTCTTTGCAGAAAGCCATTTCAACAACCATTCGAGATTTTGGCTTAGATTATTGGACAGGAACCGTGTACACCACAAATAGAAGGGTATGGGAACACGACAAAGAGTTCAAGAAATATTTGAGACGCATCAGAGCCATGGCTATTGATATGGAGACGGCTACTATTTTCAGCGTTGGATTTTACAACGCCATTCCTACAGGAGCCTTGTTATTGGTTAGCGATCAGCCCATGATTCCCGAAGGTGTTAAAACTGCTGAAAGCGACAAAAGGGTCACAGAAGAATACGTAAGGAACCACGTAAAATTAGGGGTAGATTCCTTAAAACAAATGATTAACAACGGGTTGACGGTGAAGCATTTGAGGTTTTAATTGGTGATCCGTGATCAGCTCTCAGCGGTCAGCCGCTCTCCGATCACCGATCACCGACAACTGACAACCGCCCTATCTAGGCAACGCCTTTTCAGCGTTTAATTGGGCCTTTTCTACCATTTCTTGGGCCTGCTTTTGAGCCGATTCTTCCACGAACTGAGCTTTAGCTTGAGCTTCTTGTTCTGTGCGGTCTGCGGAACTGTATGCCTTAGAACGAATGGCATCGGCCGATTTTTTAGCCTCTTTTCGCAAGCGGTCAGCAGCTTTTTGGGCCGCCAACTTTTCAAGTTGATTTGTGGCTTTTGCTTGAGCAGCAGCAATTTCGTCTTCGGCTTTTTTCAATGCGGCATCAGCCAATTTGTCGCCTTCGGCTCTTTGTCTGTCAGCTGCCTCTTTTCCTAGTTTACGAATATTGTTCGATTCTTCTTGGGCTTTTTTGATTAGAGCATCGGCTTGTAGGTGAACTTGGTGTACTGCTTGGCCTGCAACTTTTTGAAGTTCTTGTTGGGCGGTGGCTTTTACAGGTTCAAGTTTCTTTTTAAGTTCCTCTTTCCCAAATTTCTTCCAATCGAGTTTAAATTTGGGGTCAGTGACTGTACCTGTAATGGTGAAGGGAACTTTCTTTCCTTCGGCTTGAAGGGTTCCCCCGAAAAGAATCTTTTGATCTAATCCAACGTTTCCGGCCAAGCTCATTTTTCCGCCCTTGGGAAGGTTCAAACCAATACTGTCTTTTACATTCAGTTTACCATCTTCAATGGTGTAACGAACTTTGGCAGGTTTAACACTCAAATTTCCATAGTCCCAGTTGAACTGGTCATACACTTGTTTTAGCCAATTGGGTAGTTGCATCTCACCCTTTTTTAGGTCTACCAAACCCGATGAAATCAAACTGCCCAGATCTAAATCCATAGATTCGGTAAACTTGGTATTTAATTGCATGTTCAAGTTCATCAGACCGTCTACATCTTTCAGTGCAGGGGCGTATTTTTCAATGAGGGCCACCTGATTCATGATGTTTTTGGCGTTGAGGTCTAATAATGAAATATTGGTATTTACAACTGGTTGACTACCAGGTGTATAAGAATAAGTGGTTTGGTCTAATTTGATGGTGCTTCCCCAGATGCTCGCTTTCAATTCGTCGATGGCAAGTTTTCCTTGTTTGACGGTGATTTTTGCGCCGCAATTGCTCAGATCGTAGGTTTCATATTCCAAAACGCCCACACTTCCCACGAAAGTCAAATCGAGATTATCTGGAATTTGAACGGCCGCCATTTCGCTGCTGTCTGTGGTTTCTTGGGACGTTGAATCGCTGTCAGCTGTGAGAAACTGATTGGCGTCAATCATGGGGGCATCTAAGGTCAATCTGCCCGTGAGGACTTCGCCGTTGATGGCATAACCGATGAAGTTTTCCAAGCCGCCGCTCATTGACATGCGCGAATTTCCGTATTGAAGCGATTGCAAATTCAAGGTAAAGTTCTTTGGATTCGCTGCCAATTCCATGAATTCTAGGTTCATGGGTAGGGTTGTAGGACTGTTATAATTCAGATTGTTTACAGTGATTTTACCCGATGCTTTCAGGTCTTCCACTTTGTCGCTGATGGCGGTAGAATAATGTCCATCAAACTGTATATCAGATGCAATAGATCCTGTTAATGTGGTATTTTTCTCTAGCGGAAGTACTTCTTTCCATTTATCTAAAGCAATCTTCGCTTTCATTTCGCCCTTAGCATAGGGATTGGATACGGGTGTTTTGGCAAATAATGTCGCGGATATGGGATCTCCACCCAAATTCAAGGCAAATTTCTTTAAGTTGATGGTGGTATGATCAGGGTCACCGTCGGTGTTTTTTAGGTTGAAATCTACGTTAATTCCTGTCACCGATGCTGGTAAACCAGGGTATGCAAAAGAACCATCATCAACGGTCAAGGTTATGTCAGTAGCGGGCATTCTCACATCGTCCATGATCCCTTTAATGGCTGCATGTACACCTGCTTTTCCTGATGCCTTCACATCTTTGAAATCTGCTGTATATGCACCTGGAACCACAGATAATAGTGATTTGAATTCAGAGGATGGAACCGAAATGTCTAAGTCCATGTCCATGTTGAGGTCGTTCATTTGAAGCCAACCTTTCATCAATACGGGAAATTCATTGATTTTAGCATCCAACTGATTGAAGGTGAACTTGAATTTGTCAAGGTCTATGTCAATGTTGCTTTCGGCAGTTAAATTGGCTTTGGACATGAGGGTCATTCCGTCAAAATCCATATCAGCCGATGCAATTTTGAGCTCATTGGCAAGCGTAAAGATGTTGTTTGAAAGCGATCCGCTTCCATCGAAATCCATGCCTTTCAGTTTGAAACTCATGGGCATTGAGTAGTCCGTATATCCAATAAGTGCGTTACTGAGTTTGATGGATTTCAAATCGAGTGAAATGGGTGCAGATGTGGTAGTATCAATTACCGCGGTAGAATCAATAGGGGTTATATCGAAGTTGGCACGTCCGCTTTTGAGGAAGATGAAGTTGATGTGCGGATTGTCTAAATCGATTTTGCGAATGTTCATGGTTTCGCCGCCCAACACAGATTGAATATCCAAAATCACGCGGGTATTTTGTGCAGCGTAGAGTGTGTCGCCTTGGAAGGAATCACGTCCCACGATACTCAAGTTCGGAATTCCCACAGAAACGTTGGGAAAATTTCGAATCAAGCTGATGGATAGATCGTCGTCAAATTTAACGTCGGCCAACAGATTGGAATTAGCCGCATTTTTGGCTGCCGAAAGAATTTTGCCTTTGAAAGCAAACGGAAGAATCAATAAGATAACAAACAGAGAACCAAGGGCTATGCCCAAACGAATCATCAACTTCTTCATAATACGAATTTACTATTATTCAGTAACGTATTTTTCGCTATTTTCGTTGCATAAACCTATAAAAATGAAAACTGGATTATTGCATTTACATTCAACCCTCAGATGGGTGATTTTGGTGTTGTTAGTGTTAACCATCGTTCAACTTTTCACCAATAAGGCGGCTCGTCAAGCGAAAATTTTGACCATTGTTTCACACGTGATGCTTTTGATTGGAGTAATTCAGTGGTTCATCACTGATTGGGGACTCAAACTCATCCAAAATGTGGGCATGGCTTCCGTAATGAAAGACAAGATTCAGCGTTTCTTCGCTGTGGAACACGCATTGACCATGATCATTGCCATTGTTTTGATCACCATGGGCGGAGTTGCGGTTCGCAAAGAGAACACCAAGAAAGCAAGAATATTATATGTAGTTGCGTTGCTTCTGATCCTATCTCGCATTCCTTGGCCATTCATGGCAGCCGGCGCTGGCAGAGGGTGGTTTTAATCAGGTCTTTGGTCCTTGGACTTTGGTTGAAGGCTTTAGAGTGGAGAGTGGAGAGGGTAGAGGGTAGAGGGCTCAGCTCTCAGCTCTAAACTCTCAACTCTCAACTCTCAGCTGACGACTGATGGCCCAGCGAAGCTGAACGGCTGATCACCGATCACCGATCACCGATCACCGATCACCGTCTACCGATTTTTTTGGCATCCTTACAGTTTGTAGTGTAATTTTGGATTTATGAACATGAAAAATTGGATTGCTATTGTTTTAGTTTCAATGACATCGGGATTTGTGGGCTCTTGGATATTCAGAGGGAGCGGAGCAAATACGGTGGTATTAAATACGGCATCAGAAAACTCCAATTTGGTGCCAAGTAGGGTTGCGAATTCTGGGATGGATCTGAATTCCTTCGAAAAGGCGTCTGCGGCTTCTACGCCGTCTGTAGTTTTCATCAAAACCATTTCTACGGTTCAATATGAATCACCCTTTGGGGGGCTTTTTTGGGACTTTGACCCGTTTGGAAGCAGAGGGAAGGCATCCAGCACAGGCAGCGGAGTCATAGTAAATTCGAACGGTTATATTGTGACCAACAATCACGTCATTCAGGGAGCAGAGAGCATTTCGGTGGTGTTGAACAAGGGTAAAAAAGAGTATGTTGCGAAAGTGGTGGGCACTGATCCGGGTTCAGATTTGGCGTTGATCAAAATTGAAGCTACTGATCTTCCAGCTGCGGTCATTGGAAATTCTGATCAGGTGAATGTAGGTGAATGGGTCCTCGCGGTGGGTAATCCGTTCAATTTGAATTCTACCGTTACTGCCGGAATTGTTAGCGCTAAGGGACGAAATATCAATATTGTTAAAAATCAGTTTCCCATAGAAAGTTTCATCCAAACCGATGCCGCCATCAATCCGGGGAACTCGGGTGGAGCTTTGGTGAATTTGCGCGGAGAGCTTATTGGAATTAATACCGCAATACAATCAAATACAGGTAGTTACACCGGATACGGCTTTGCTATCCCCAGTAACATCGTCAAAAAAATCATTACCGATTTGATTGAAAAAGGCGAAGTTCTAAGGGCTTTTTCAGGGATGGAAGTCGGTGCATTATCGTCCGAAGAAACCCAAAAATTGGGCGTGGATTTGACCGGTGAACCTTTAAAAATCAAGTCCATTTTGGAAGACGGTCCTGCCGAAAAATCGGGATTAAAAGCGGGTGACATTTTGACTAAAATGGGTGATCAAACCATTGACGGACAGTCGAGCTACGATGAGTTTATGGCCTATCAGCGTCCGGGCAATAAAATTGCATTTGAGGTGATTCGTGCCGGCAAATCGGTAAAGGGTGATTTGACTTTGATTTCGCAATCGGCCAACAAAGAATTGCTGATGAAAGGGGTGGTGAGTAGCAGTTTTCTTGGAGCTGATTTCCAACCCTTGAGCGCAGCTGATAAAGCGAAATTCAGAATTGAAAGCGGCATTCGATTAATTAATATTCGTCGTAACGGCGGAATCGCCCAAATGGGACTTCCCAATGGATTTATTGTAGTAAAATTCAACGGTAAATCTTACGATACCCCCGAAGATCTCATTGCCGCGATGGAAGGTAGCTCTGGCAAGATGCAGATTCAGGGCTTAGACCCCAACGGAAGTAGCCGAAGTTATTCGTTCTATCGTTATTAACTATCTTTGCAACATGAACATAATGATGCCGAACATTCCGTTATTGAAATATAGAGAGTCTGGGAATTTTTTCATCTTTGCTGGGCCTTGTGCCATTGAGGGTAGGGATATGGCTTTTGAAATAGCGGATAGATTGGTGCAAATCTCGAATGAATTGGAGATACCTTTGGTGTTTAAAGGTTCATATAGGAAAGCAAATAGGTCACGAATCGATTCGTTTACAGGAATTGGTGATGAAGCTGCTTTGCAGATTTTGGGAGATATTAGAGAGAAGTATCAAATTCCGGTGGTGACAGATATTCATGAGTCGCACGAGGCGGCCATGGCTGCAGAATATGTAGATGTGTTGCAGATTCCTGCGTTTTTGTTCAGACAAACGGAGTTGTTGGTTGCTGCCTCACAGACAGGAAAGTGGATCAATATTAAGAAGGGACAATTTGCGGCATCCAACGCTATGCAACATGCGTTACAGAAGTGCGTGGATTCAGGAAATGATCAAGTGATTTTGACTGACAGAGGAAACTCTTTTGGATATTCGGATTTGGTGGTAGATTTTAGAAATATACCCGAAATGAGATCTTTTGGTGCGCCTGTGGTGATGGATATCACGCATAGTTTGCAACAACCCAACCAGAGCAGCGGAGTAACCGGTGGAAAGCCTGAGCTGATTGAAACCATTGCAAAAGCGGCAGTTGCTGTTGGGGTTGATGGATTGTTTGTGGAAACACATCCCAATCCTGCAGTAGCAAAAAGCGATGGAGCAAACATGCTACCCTTAAACGAACTACAGCCTCTTTTGGAGAGGCTGCAGCGTATTAGAAAAGCTATATTATAAGCTTTTTATTTTTCATTTTTTTCCTTGGCGTTTGCCGCTGGCTTCTTAGCTGGCTTAGCTGGTTTTGCTGGCTTCACTGGTTGTCCAACGCGCTTGATTTTGAACTCACGAGATACCTTCTTAGGAATCAACACCAATTCTTTATCGGTTTCGTATGAATCTGAGGTAAAGTATTTTGTGATGGTTTTATCTGTGATGCGAGGAGCATTTGACTTTTCGTCAATTTTGAACTGTACACCCGTAATTGGGTAATCACCAATTTCCATGTTTTCAACGGTGAACTTGTTGCTTGGCAATTTGATTTTACCCACCTTGAACTTGTCGCCTTCAATGAAGTCTTTCTTTGTCAATAGTTTCTTTTTGTACCATTCAGCGGCCAATTCAGGAGTAACAGTATTTACTTTTCCTTTTTTGTCGATGATGAACATGGTAGGCTCTGCGCCGAACATCATGATGGGGATTGTTCTCTCTTCTTTGGGACCAGAAAGCGGTAGTTTCACAGCGAAGGTTAAGTCAAGCACGGGTTTAGCCGGTTGCGCTGCGGCAGCTGAATCTTTTGCTGCAACCACCTTGATTGAATCCTTAACACCTACATTGGTGTTATTTACGTCAACGTCTTGGTTGACTTTTACGCGCGATTTTTTGTCTTCAAATTCAAAACGAACCGTGGTTCTACGATTTTGTTGATGCTGGAATTCATCACAAGGAACAAAGGGTTTTCCATCAATAGGAACGATTTCCGAAGCTTTATAAGTGTCGTAAACCGAACTGATTACGTTTCCTTTTTTATCTTTGGTGATGACCATTTTACGGGTCTTTCCGGCAATGTATGGGGTGTAGCCCGCTTTTTCGGCGCCTTCACATTTACAGTCATTGATCAATTCTTTTTCCCCAAATCCAACAGCAATGATTCTCGATGAATCAATGTTCCAACGACGCATCAAGTAAACGCGTGCAGAATCAGCTCTTCGTTGTGCCAGACGTGTATTATAATCAACCGATGCACGACAGTCAGTGTGTGAACCTAATTCCGCAATCAATCTTGGATAGCGAATCATAACATCTTGAGCGAATGTGTCAAGGATGCGCGCTGCATCTGGACGGATTCTTGCGCTGTCAAGATCATAGAATATAGGAAGCGAAATGATTTGATCTAGTGGGTTTACTAAGCAGAAATCTTGAACCAATTCGGTTGAGAATCTGATTCCGTGGGTAGTTCTTTGAACCGATGGAATGTCGAAATAGTATAATTCTGGGTTCTTAGCAACGATTTCGTAGTTGGTTTTGGGTTTCAACTGGGCCATGTACTCACCGTTTTCATTGGTTTTAAGTATCATGGTTGATGTATCTTTATCGTTGGTGATTACTACTGTAGCACCTTTAAGAGGTAATTTGGTGTTACAATCAGTTACCACACCACGAAGGGTAATGACTAAAGGCAATACATCAAAAGAGTAAATATTATCATCGTTTCTGCGATCACCGCGGTTAGAAGTAAAGTAACCGGCTTTGGCAGTATTGTTTAAGAAGGTGATGGCAAAATCGTCTCCACCTGAATTCAGAGGCTCACGAAGGTTTTCCATATCAACCCATTTGTTGATTTCTTCGGTTTGTGCGGCAGAGAACATATCCAATCCACCTAAACCTGGCCAGTAATCAGAACTGAAATAAAGGCGTTTGTCGTGTTCGTTGAAATAGGGGAAGTATTCGTTTCCGGGTGAGTTTATTTGGGGACCCAAGTTTACTGGATTGCCCCAAGATCTAGATCTACGGCTGTAGGTCACTGCCCAGATATCAAATCCCCCGAAACCACCATCGCGGTCGGAAGAGAAGAACAAAATTTTATCATCATCGCCGAGGGCGGGGTGACCGTAACTGTGACCCGTATCTTGCTTGCAGATTTCAAGCACGTCGCCCATTTGCCAATCTGGACCGGTTTTTTTGTACTGATAGATGGCGCACTTCTCTGATTTTCCGTCTTCGCCGCCGCATTGGGTCATGTACATTTCCGAAAAACGACGGTTGAAAGTAAGTCCACCTTCATTATATTTGGTAGAAGCGGTTTTGGAGAACATGGCCTTACCCCATTTCATTTGGCCTGCAGAAGCGGCTGTATCTCCGCGTTTTTTCTTTGTTTTTTGTCCTTCAATGTACCAAATATCAGACCATTTTTCTAAGGTTCCGCCGTAAACTCTTTTGGATGTACCGCCTTCGCGGTCAGAGGCGAAAAACACCACATCGTCTTTACGTGAAGCCACCATGGGAGCCCAGTCGTTGGCGCGTGTGTTTGCAAGTTTAAACTCCTGAACTCGGAAAAGAGAACTGTCAGGTGTCCAGCTCAAAGCCATTTCGCAACCCATCATTTTTTGCATAGCATGACTGTCGCCTGGGACTTTATCTAGGTATGTTTCGTAGGCAGATAGTGCACCGCGATAATCTTCCATTTTCTTGAGCATATTTGCTCTCATTAAAAGCGCTTGGCTGTTGTTGGGGTCTGTCTTAAGGACCTTTTCGTACAGCTTTTGTGCTTTCAAATATTTATTGTTTAGACGATACGCTTCAGCGGCCATCATGTTGGCTTTTTCGCGCTCTTTCTTGTCTTTGGCATTTCTAGCCACTTGTTCAAAGACAATGGCAGATTGACCGAAGTACCCTTGATCAAACAATTTTTGGGCATCGCCAAACTTTGGCGAACAGCCTGTATTTAAAGTAGTTACCAGGAAAATAAACCCTGCAATTACCAATAAATTTTTTCCTCTACTGAGAAGTTTTTGAATATCGGGGAAATGCATCTTCACAATTAAGCCTAATTAAAACGCTAATTAATGAATTCTTTGTCATACTTCAAAGTTTTCACCTCATTTTATTTAGGTTAAATGATTTAAATTCTCATCAATGATGCACTCTTAGGCGCTTGGTTTGCTCAAAATCTTTGCCTTTGATTCTCACCAAATAAACACCATCTGGAACTTGGGTTAAATTCAATACTATCTTATTTTCTGCTGAACTCACTTGAGTTCTCAAAGGATGTATTTTGGTTCCGATTACGGTATACATTTCTACTTCCAAATCTTCGATATCGCCTACCACATTTTCAATCGAAATATTCACCCAGTGATTGGCTGGATTGGGTTTCATGTCGAAATTAAATGAAACCGTTTCGCGTTCAAAATTAACGTTTTGAGATTGAGCCTTTGACAGGCTGAAAAGCAACAACAGGAATAAGTAAATAGGTTTCATGTTGAGAGGATAGCAAAAAGTGGGCCAAGTTTATGGTGATCGGTGATCGGTGATCGGTGATCGGTAATCAGTGATCGGTGATCGGTGATCGGTGATCGGTGATCAGCCGACAGCGGACAGCGGTCAACTTTGCTGAGACTTTTAGACTCACGCTTCGCTATGACTTTGAGTCTTCAGCTATTGGGTTTCGGCTGTTTTCCAAAGACCAAAGACCAAAGACCAAAGACCAAAGACCAAAGACCAAAGACCAAAGACCAAAGACCAAAGCCTAAAGCCCTGAAACCATTGCCATTAACTGCTTTTTCTGGGCGTCGCTGCAAGTGAAGTCGTTTAAATACGATTGGAGTTCGCGGCGCTTTTGGGTTTGTTTGGCGTAATATTTGATGACCGATTGGGCCGGGCCGTTGAGGCGACTGTTGAAGTTGATGCATCCCTCGAAAAGAGCAAAAGCAAAGTCTTTGTTGAGGTAATTCATGCGCTGTAGCGCGTTCATGGCGTTGATGCGGGTGCGGAATTCGTAATAGGGTCCGCTCATGTTTACCAATCCTTTGGTCATGCCCGAAGACATGTCTGCAGGGTATATTTCGGTGCCGAGTTCTAAGTAACGAATGATAATGTCGTGGCAGAAGCCGTCGGTTTTTTTGATGGCATCCAAGATGAAATTTTTGCGGTTGGCGTATAAGGGGTGTTCCCAAATGCGGTCAATGACGGTGTTGATGATGACATAGCTTGAGTCGAAAAGAAGTGCTTCAACCATGGGCTGAGTGGCAGAAACTAGAGGAGTTTTTTGTGCAAAGACCAAACGGACTTCTGCTTGTTTGTCGCGGGCGATTTGGGTGATGGTCTGAGCGTCGATGCCAGGATTATCCAGGATTTGGGAAGCGATTTCAGCGCGGAGGTAGGGGAAGGTTTCTTTGGAATAGGCCGCTTTAAGTGCATCCCACTTAATAGACATGGGTGCTTTTCGAAGTTCTACCCAAGCATCGTAGCGGTCAAGCATGTATTTAGCATTTTGAGCTTGGCTGAGCAGTTCTTCGGTGGTTTTATTGAGTTTGAGTTCTTTTAAGAGAAAACTTCCCTCGTCAAAAAGACAGAACGAAACGGTTTTGCCGTTGGTGGGGAAATCGAAGGTGTTTGTGGCGCCGGATACTTGAACGGTTTTGCGGTCTACTGAGCCGTCGGTGTAGTAAATGGCCAGATCAACCGGGGTATTGAAATAAGAGACAACAGGGTCAATCGTTTGAATTTGTTTGATTTGGAAGGTGGTTTGGGCGGTTGATTTTTTAATTTCGATGTCAAAAATGGGCTCGCCTCCGCGGTGAATCCATTGGTCAAAGAAGGCATCCACGTTGATACCGGTTGCATCGATGAAGGCTTTTTGGAGGTCCCAAGTTTCAACACCCTCAAATTGGTGGCGTTTCAAATAAAGTTGAATGGCGCGGCGGAAGTTATCTCTTCCAACCTGATGCTGAAGCATGTGTAAAACCGATGCCCCTTTGGGATAATGTCTGGAAGATCCGCTTTGGCTGTGTCTCACGGGAAGCGAGTTTGCTTTGCCCGCTTGAATGGCTCCTAACTGGTTGTTTCGGAAGTACCAATACATGTGATCTTCTGAGAATTGATGTCCCTCGAAAAGTCCGGGATAATAAGTCGCGAAGCTTTCTTGAAGCCATTGTTCATTGTCTTTTCGGCCGGTGATGAGATCGCCAAACCATTGGTGGGTGGCCTCGTGGGCATTGACGCTCACGTAGTTGCGGTTGAGCAAATAGGCACGATTATCTACCCAAAAAAAGTCGCCAAAAATGGTAGCCGAAGTGTTTTCCATAGCTCCGTAGAGGAAATCTTGCACCATCACCTGCGAATAGCTTCCCCAAGGGTATGGCACGCCAATTTCTTCTGCCAGAAAATCAATGATTTCTTCCGAATATCTGCTGGTAGGGTCCACTCTTTCGGGGTGCTCAGGATAGTACCAAAACTGCATAGGAACTCCCTTTTTCGAAACCGATTTTTTAACGGCATATTTATCGATGGCGAGCATCAGCAAATAGCCGGCGTGGGGTTTTGTGAGCGAATAATGCCAGGTTTTGGTGTTGTCTTTATTGGCAACCACTTTGAGTAGTTGTCCGTTGCTAAGTACTTGAAAATCTTTTTGGAAAGTGATGATGGTTTCGGTGGTGAACTTGTCGCTTCGGTCATCGATCATGGGTATCCAATGGCGGTTGTCGATTCCTTGTCCTTGGGTCCAAATCTGCTGTCTCGACATATCGCGGGGTTCGGTAATTTGGCCGAGGTTCCATCCGAGGAAATAAAGTCCTTTTTTGGGGAAGGCATTGTAAGAAATTTCTATTTGGTGCTGCTTTTGGAAGTCGTTTTTGAGGTTGGAATTGAGGGTTACACCTTCGGGGGATGTTTTGAAGGGAACGGACTTTCCATCTATTTTAGCATCGAGGATAACGATGTTTGGCGCATGTAGGAAGATGGTATCGATATTATTTTGGAGGGAAGTGAAATGGTGGGTCACGGTACCCATGACCTTTTTCTGAAGGGTTTCGAAGGAAGCTTGGAGCTTCATGTGGGTGACATCGATGTTTCGATTGCGTTCAGTAGCTCCTTGAGGGTCAGAGTGGTAGGAATGTATGTGCGGAAACTGCGCTTGTAATGCGGCGGAACAGGTGAAGAGGAATGCTGCGATGATTTTGGTCGTAGATTTTTTCATGGGATGATGCGAAAATAGGTTAGGATAAATTTTTTTTCAAAAAAGTTGTGAAATTTGCAAAAGAAAATTATTTTTGCACTCCCGTTCACACGAACAAAACGGTTTGGTAGTTCAGCTGGTTAGAATACATGCCTGTCACGCATGGGGTCGCGGGTTCGAGTCCCGTCCAGACCGCCGGGAGAAAGCCTCAGAGTAATCTGGGGCTTTTTTTTGTTGGTCGTTGGGGGTTGGGGGTTGGACTTTGGTCCTTGGGAGTTGGATGCAGGTCTTTGGTCTTTGGGTGCAGGTCTTTGGTCCTTGGTCTTTGGGGGGGGGGGGCGAGATTAAATTTTGGACAGGACCTTTACTAGGAATTTCAGACTGCTTTTTTGGGGGAATCAACAATCCAAGATTCAATTAGGGGTGCATTGAGCTTTTGAAGTTCATGTTGATCGATTATAAGGTCTTCGAGTTTAAGCATGATTAAAAAGAAATCTTTCAAATTCATGTATTGAAATGCCAAAGTGAATCGATTTTTCTCGAACCCAATTAAAATAGTCTAAGTAGTCTGTGAATTTTACATTTGGGATGTTAAACCAGTTCTCAGCAATTATGCTGTCGTATATGGGCAGTTGTTGTTGGGGGGCATTGCCATGAGTTAGGAAATGCAAATGTTTGGTTAAAAATGCAGGGCCAAATTTTGGAATGTGATTCATTGTTTCTATCATGAATTGAAATCCAGGGTTGATAAAATCCATATTTTTAACACTGTCAATTAATTGCAAATAAATATTCCAATCAAAATTTGGATTTACAAGCCAGTGATTATTGGGGCCTGGATTTCTAACGCCACTCAAACTCATTTTCCCGCCCCAGAGAGAAATTTTTAGTGCTAGGATTTTTGCTGTAAAAATATCAATTTGTTGATTTTCGTTTAATTGTTGGTGAATTAAATCAATCAACGCGATTATTTATTTTGTAGAGATATAAAATTATTGATTGAAGTAACTAAATGCATTAAATTTGCAGGGTGCACAAAAATAGAATTCAAAGACTGAATTATTTGGTGGAAATATTGGAGCAGGGAAGGAAGTTGACGTTTGCGGAGATGCAACTTCAGATTGAAAATAAATTCAACAAGAAGCTTCAAGAAAGGATGTTGCGCAAGGATTTGAGCTACTTAAGAGAAATAGGTATAGGTAAGGGGCCATTGAATATTAAGGTAGAGGATTTTAGGTACTTTTTGTCAAATGAGTTTACTTTTCGAGCTGAGAACCTCAATCAGATTGAAAGAGCTACACTTCCCTTTTTATTGGGACTTCTGCAGCCCTATCAGAAGGTGGCGGCGGTGGAGGCGCTTTACAAGAATATCATTGAAGTTCACCGGTTGGATACAACTGAAGTAAATCAGATGGCTATCGCTTTTCAGTCCAATAGTGCAATGAATGATTCCAGCCAGTTGAGAAAAGTTGCTGTTATTTTAGAAAATATCCATTTGCAACAGGCAGTTGAATTTAATTATGTTAAAGTGATCCAAGGAGTTAATCGAGAGTTTTCGGATGACCAGGTTAGTTATCGAAGGATGTTTCCTTTGCAGGTTAAAGAATATCTAGGGCGTTATTATTTGGTAGGTATTAATATTTCGAGGGAACCAACGATGGAAAATATCCAAATTTTCCCCGTAGATAGATTTATTAATGGGCCGAATGCGTTTATCGCTGATGACTCTGAAGAGCCTTTGAAGTTTGATTGGAAGCACTATTATAAATCGACAAATTTGTCGACGTACTTTACTCATTGCATTGGAATTTTAAGAAATCATCAAATTGATGTTTCCCCCGTTTATGTTTATCGTTGGTTCAAAGAGTGGGCAGCGAGTTATGTGGAAGCCGTGCCGCTTCATTGGACGCAGGAAATAGTTCAGCGAAGTCAAGACGGAGCGATAAGAGTTAGGTTGAATGTGTTTGACAATCATGAATTGAAAGGGCGACTTTTGAGTTTCGGAGAGTATTGCTGGGAATAAAAGTGCATAGCTGCACTTTTTGTGGGTTGATAGTGCTTGTAACTTTGCACCATGTTATCGCCATCATCATTAAATCAAATCACAAAGGGCTCTGCTCCCAATACCCTTCGTGTGCTTTATTTTGGAAGAATCTTGGTTCTAAATGGTAAACAGAGATTTGCCAGAGCCACTTATTTCATCAAGCGTGATTTAGAACTGAGCAACACTCATATCATTTACAAGGGAGTATGCTTTTATCCTATTGTAAAGGATATGGTTGATATGCAATCGGTGAAGAACATGAGTGCTCCTTTTAAGTTGACAGCGTAAATTTTAAAAACAAAAAATATGATTAAGCATTACAATAATTTAATGGAAACATTTGGGGAAATGTTCACATCAATTTCAGTCAATTCTTGTGAATCAATTAAATGGCCTGATGGATTCGGCGTTTATGTTGTTTGGGAAAAAAACAGAGATGCTCTGATGAATTTGAAGTACATCGGTTTGACGGGAAAATTCAATAAAGATTTGAATGGGGAGTTGATTCTCAATCAAGGACAATTTTCCAAAAGGGCAATGCGTTGGACTCCATATCGGTTTTGCGAAAGCCCTAAAGATGGTGAATATCGATATTCATTTAGGTTCAATCCAAAATTTAGCAATGTAAATGATCAATATAAGGTGAGACATCAATCAGATGCATATTCAAAAACCTTATTTTATAAAGACGGCTTACTAATCGATTTTTTTAAATTTAATGAATTGTTAGATGAGAATTATGGTTATACACCAGCTTCTTTAGAAGCTGAGTTGTTGAGTAAATTCTTGATTGAAACTAGGAATTTACCTCCAGCGAATAATTCGCTTTAATTTGGTTTTCTCGGTTTTATTTCTTATATTTAGTTTTCCTCAATTTTAAGAAGTTAAAAAATCCCTCCAGAAAGGAGGTGACCTTTTATTGTCAAAAAAATAAAATAATCATGATATCAGAATTACTCGAAAACACATCCCAAGACGAAAAAAATTTGATTCAAATGGTGAAGACTGCTTATGCAGATATTCAGACGCATTGCATGACCACTAAACCCATTGAGGAGCTGCAAGGAGTTTTGACCCTGGCTGAGAATTTTAAAATAAGTGCGCATAGGGCGGCAATTTTTTGCACTGCTTATTGTATAAGTGAGAAACAGTCGCGTTTGAGTGATAAGTTGTTGTATGCCGTATTGAGGAATTATTTTAACGACAATCTTAGCTCATTCAGGATTGAATTGCGTGAGATGAAACGATTGGGCCTTTTGCATCGGGGGAAAAACGATGAAGGACAATATCAAATTTCGGTGCAAAGTAAATTTGTTCAGGCGCTAGATGAAAATGATCTGACCGCTTTTCAAAATATTGGGCCTAAGGGACTTGAATCGGCGTTGGAGTATTTCAAGAAGAAGGTTTTGGATCATGACGAACTTACGGAAAATGAAATTTGTAAAGTCATTGAGGATATTGAAAGCGCAAACCAAGATCTGAATATTGTGAAATACTGCAATGATCAAATGTTCTATTTTGCCTATGCCAATACTGCTGCATTGTATGCTATTTGCGCGAAAGCGGTGGTGGATAATCAGAGTTTTGACTTCAGTTATATGGATGCGTTTCTTCATTTTGGACGCAAACCCATTCAAAGACTTCGGGATAACATCTTGGATGGTAGTTGGAGTCCTATCGAGGCTGGATTGGTTGAAATTGAGGGTGGGAATCACTTAGAACACAATCCGAATTTGAGATTAACTTCCAAGGGGTATGATGTTTTGTTGAAGGAGTTGGATCCTGACTTGCTGAAATCCATCAGAGCAAAAATTGGTTCAATAAAAACACCTTTGATGAATTCGAGGGATATCAACAAGGTGAGTTTGTATTTCAATCCCCCGCTGGCAGAAAAAACGAGACGAATTGCTGAGTTGCTTTCGAAGGATTCATTTGCTCGATATCAGGCGCAATTCCCGAAGAACGCAAAGATGACGGGTTTGACGGTGTTGTTTCACGGGGGACCTGGATGCGGGAAGACCGAATTTGCTTTGCAGTTGAGCCGTTTGACGGGTAGATCGCTGATGAAGGTGCAGGTAACGGATTTTCAATCGAAGTGGGTTGGGGAAAGCGAGAGTCAGTTGAAGCAGATTTTCAGAGATTATAGGGTGGCATGTGAGCGTTTGGAATTGAAGCCCATATTGTTTTTGAACGAATGCGATCAAGTATTGGGGAAGCGTGTGAATATATCGAGTGCGGTAGACCAGATGAGCAATTCGTTGCAGAACATATTGTTGGAAGAAATGGAAAATTTCGACGGTATTTTACTGGGGACAACCAATTTAACACAGAACATGGATTCGGCATTTGAGCGCAGGTGGGTAATGAAAGTCTTGTTTGACGCTCCCAACAAGGCGGCAAAACTATCCATTTGGAAGTCGGCAATCAAAGGATTAAGGGCATCGGAACTTGAAGTTTTGGTAGATCAATTTGATTTCACACCCGGAGAAATCGCTAACATTGCAAGACGGTTTTCGGTAGAAAAACTGTTGGGCTTAACGCAACCAAGACTAAAAACTTTAATTGAATTGTGCGAATCGGAGCGCTTGGAGTCTCAAAAATCAACTAAAAGTATAGGATTTACATTTGAAAATTCAATTCAAAAAAACCTGGATGTAAGATCCATAATTATTTGATCACTACTAGTTTTTAATGGGCCTTGCCACGTTGAAGATATGGGGAATTTGACGAATTTCAATTGTTTAACTTGGTATTCTCTAGGAATAAGAGAGATACCTGCTACTATAAGACATAACTCAAACATTAACCAATGCATAAAATTGCTTAAAAAGGAAGGACAATTAAAAGCATATATTTGTAATATAACCAGAAATTGAATCCATAACTATGATAATTGAAATTGGAAACCCACTCATCAATTTACTTGAACATAGAGTTTTTGCAATACCCGCATTAAATTGGAACGCAGAATTACCGCAAGTCGAAAATGCAAATGGGACTATACAAGCACTTTACACAACATGGTTGAGGCATGGTCACGAACATTTAGCAGGACGTTTATCTCAAATTTTAGAGGACAATCCAATTAATGCAACAAACATAGAAAATCTAATTATCAATCCGCAAATAAATAATTATCTAATCAACAATGATGAAGAAACATTATTGAATATTTTTCATGCAATTCAGCTTTGGGGAGGGAAACAGGCAAGACAATTTTATCTGCAAAACATTATTTTGAATTTACAATCGTACTCAAATTTTGTTCAGTCTATAATTGAAGCACAGAGTATCGAATTAATAATTAATCACACACAAAATATAATTTTCCAAACCCCACAATTTGATATAGCTTTCGCAACTAAACATGTGAGTTTTTGGTTAAATTATGCAAATGCACCAATAAAACTGCCGATATATGATAGTGTGATGTCAAAAGGCACGATGGGCCGAAGTAAAACATATCAACAATTTGGTGATTTGCATAGGTATTGGCAAGGATTCACGGAGGATTTTAATATTCTACAAATTGAAAATCCGGCATTAACGGTTATGAGTATGGAGCGTCAGTTATTTAATTTTTTCAGACAAAATCCCACACCTTCAATTCATTGGCCACGACAAATATTATAACAACATCTATTTTTGAAATTGTAAAAGTTAATTTTCCTGTAAGTAACATATTTCTCGAATTGGGTTAGTTTCGACTTAAAACAATGCCCCGTTAAAGGCAGTTTATGAGTGTCGTCAACGACACTCTTTGTTAGTAATCAATAATGTGACATATCTTCGCTCTATGAAATCTTACGTTCGGTCGGCTGTGATTGTATTCCTGTCTGTGGTTTGGTTTGTGGGGAGACTTCGAATGCGCAGACTTCGCCGAGTTTGAGTCCCCAGGAAAAAGTGAAATATGACTCAACAGGGGCAGTGACAAGGGTCAGCGCGTTGGAAGAAACGGTGAATTGACCGGAATTTACGGCCGAAGCCATCAGGGTTTTCCAGAGTTCGCGAAGTGGATACCGGGATTATAAATGGCAGAAATGTGAATTCTTGGCGGGTTGCTCTCTAGTAGAGCAAAGTTCCGTTTTATTCAGTGGTATTTCTTCCAAGTTTAACCTTTTTATTGAGGCACTTTGAATGATTTCTTGAATTGCTCAAAGACATTTTGGGGGTCAATAGTGCTCAATCCCATTTCTTTAAAAATGGCTTTATCTGGTAAATCGCTAGAGGTTAATTTAGTGAAATGGTTTATGTGTTCTTGAATGGTTTTAGGCAAATCAAATTCTGATTTAGGCGTAAGCATTACCGCTAAACGAAACACGTCTGCATTGTGCTTTTTCAATTGTTTTGCATCTTCTTTGCTTCCGTTGTCTATTCTTTCTTTGATATCCAAAAATGCCCTTGCCTTCAAACAGATCAATGCTTCAATATTGGCATGATGTAAACCATCTTCCACCTGACTGTGTTCAATTATGTATTGGTAATAGTCTTTATTTAGGAGGATCGCTGATAAGCTCGATAGGTTATCATCAACTGGAATAGGAGTTAGATGTGCTTCCTCTTCTAAAACAATCACATCGGGAGCTCTTGAAAACAATTCTAGTTGATGCGGAAACTCGATATTTGCTGGTTTAACAAATCGGAAATACTCTCTTTCGTCATTGCTTTTTTCCCTTTGTTGGTATTTTCCATCGTTAATAAACTTCCAAAACTGCTTTACAAAATCAGAACTCAAGGCTTCTACCACCAAAATAATATCTATATCTTTAGTTGCTCTGGGAACAAAGCCTGCTTCATCAATGATTATGTCACAAGCAGTACCTCCAATAATGATGTAATTGTTGGGATACTGCTCAAAGTATTTTTTGAACATATTTAATCCTCTTACCATATGAATTTCTTTAAAATTTCGTCTAATGCCATTTCAATGCGTTCATCTCTGTTGTCCATCATACTGAGATATAATGAGAGCGGATCTACGACTGTTCTTTTATCTGGTAATTCGTTGACCAAGGTCAATGGGTTGTATTTCCATACCTCTAACGCATACCTACCTTCATATTCATTGAGATTCACCCATTCATTTCTTTTTTGTAAATCATAAAAAACGGTTTTTTCAATTGCGAAATATTCTTGCTTGCTTGGATTCAAATCTGTGTATTCAGGCAAGGCAGATGCATTGCTTTGCAACAGAAATAAATCTTTAGGTTTTTCGTCTACATACACCGTTTTAATGATAGGATTTATCAAAAGTTTTTGTTGATAGGCTGTTTTCCATATCTCACTCAATTCACCTCTAAAACGGATGAATTTTTCTTTTTCTCCTACTACGTCAATTAAATTATGGATTTTTAAATTTTCAATTGCATTTGTAACAGCCATGGGCGTGTAACCTAATTTCAAGGCAATTTCTTTAAAGGAATGTCCTTCTAATTTCCACTGCTCGTCCCTGTTAATAATTCGGTAAATCAATAGAAATTGTGCAGACGGAAGCAATGATTCCTTTTTTTGCTTCGACTTTGAGAGAAAAAAGTTTTCACGCAAGTCAATCAGTAGATTGGGCATGTAGAGTTGTTTTCCCGGTACAATAAAGTTGATGCCTTTTTCAATCAATCGTTTCCGATTGAAGGCTTGTACATTTGACAATACTATTACTACTTTTTGGTTTAGTAGTTTTTTTAATTGAGTGACCTGTTTTTCGGTTTGCTGAATACTGAGTTTATCATCATTTTTCAGCTCTGCCAGAATAATTTCTGTATTGAATATAGGTGTTCGGTAAAGTTTGAAGGTCTCATGGATGTACATTGGGAGCTTATCTAATTGGCTTTTGGCTAATGGACTTACAGATGGCTGAATGCCTAACACTTCCTCAATATATGCCAGCGTATTTCTCATTTTGTTATCCATGATAAAGATTGTTATGCATGATAAAGAAATTAACTTTATTATGCAAATATAGGTTTATTGTGCTGATTTTTAAATCTCTATCGATTTACCTGTATCAAAAAGCAAATGTTCGATTTGTTGCACATAACCCAGTTGATTTGTGACAAGCTTGGTTTTTCCAATTTTAAACTCAGGGATGTTACAATGATGATGTCCGTATACCCAGTAATCAATGTTGGAAGATTCAATTAAATCAAATAACTCTACCGCAAAAGCTTCGTTGAGTGCATCGCCCTTGTATTGCTCAGGATAGTTGAGAAAAGTTGGGAGGTGATGCGTAAACACCGCTATTTTTTCTTCTTTGGCAATTGTAAGATCGTTTTGAATAAAGGCTAAACTCTCTCTATGCAGTTCATTGTATTGCTCTGATGAAAAACGATATCCATTGTGCTTTATCAATCGAAAATCATTCATGCTTCTTTCAATATGCCATTGATTGCCTTCGCTGATGCGGCTCCAAAGCGTTGAAAATAGCAGACGGGTGTTTTTATAAACGGCCGATGTGTTATTGACTAAAAAGACATTACTCTTGATTTTTTCATTGAGCGTTCCACATTTCTTTGAGATATCAAAGTGATAGTATTCATGATTTCCGGGCAGCCAATAGGTAGCTTCAAAATTATCTGCCACATAATTGAAAAAATCATGGTGTTTATCAAGTATTTTAAAAGGAACAATATCGCCTGCCAATACCAATACATCTCCTACTGGTTGAAGTGGGTGCTGCTTAATAAATTTCTTGTTTTCAGGGAACTCTAAATGGAGATCTGAGGCGTATTGAATATAAGTGGCCATCGTTTATTTTAGTTGCATTACAAGGTTAGTATACTGGCTTTACTATGGTTTTCGGTGTAATTTCTTTGTTTCCTTTTCTAGATGCTCAATAAAATGTTTTTCTATATCGCTTAATTCTGTTAAAGAGCTTTCTTTATATTTTTCGTATTCAAATTGTGCTTTATTCAGCATCTGTTGATGACTGATTGTGCAGCCCAATGCATCTTATTTTGAACAGTTTGAAAAAATAGAACCGACATATCATTTTTAGGATCATAATCAACACTCGTAGCATAAATTTCGAGCACTTTCCGCCAAAACACCTTTTCGCTACTTCGTATGTCTCGAATACGTGCGAGTAATTCATCAAAGTAGTTACCACCGCCAGCTTGTTTCAGGAGCTCGTCATTGATGGTGAATCCTTTGATAAGATACTCTTTTAGCCTAGCTGTAGCCCATTGCCTGAATTTCGTTCCCTGATGGCTTTTAACCCGATAACCTACAGAAATGATTGCATCAAGATTGTAAATATTGGTAGGCTTTGTAGAAAAATCGGAATTTCCGATTTTTCTCATTGTGGCGTTTTTTTCAAGCTCTTGCTCTCGGTAGATATTTAGTAAATGTTCATTAATGGTTGAACGCGACTTTTGAAACAATTCAGCCATTTGATCTATAGTTAACCAAACGGTTTCGTCTTCAAGCCGAGTCTCAATTTTAGTAAGTCCATCTTCCGTTTGATAAATTATGATGTTACTGTCTGCCATGATTATTTATTAATTGAGTTAAGTAATTGTTGATTTCTTCTCGTGCCTTCAGCAATTATCCCTAAAAGTGTTCAATTTAATTCTATACAATGAGAATGTCAACCTCCGCAGAATTTTCTCTAAATCTTCGCCATATGAAGTCTTCCATCCGTGAGGTTGTAATTGTTATTCTGTCTGTGGTTTGCGGGGCGACGGTGAATGCGCAGACTTCGCCGAGTTTGAGTCCCCAGGGAAAAGTGAAATGTCCTTGAGATTGAGTATTCGCTGAGATTTTGTATTATTGTAATATGCAATTAATTAAAGCAGTTCTACTTCCGTTGCTCTTTTTGGGGATGATGAATCCGTTGAAGTCGCAAAATACAGATTTGCACCAAGGGGCAAAGGTGGGTATTGGTGTGGCTGCGGTTGCTGGAATAGCTGTACTTGCGGGCGATTGGCTCATGAAAACTACGTCTTCTGGCGAATTGACCATAGATACTTTGCAAAAGAAACAGTCGCTTTCAAAAATGTTAAAGAGTTCGAGAACGGCAGGAGTGATTGCGGTAAGCAGCGGAATCATTGGTTACGCGCTACTAGAGAGAGGGCAATTGCCGGGAGCTTTGGTGTTTGGAGGTATGTCTTTAACGTCATCGGTGGTGGCGATTTTGAAGAAAAGACAGTGGGAAAATACGGTGAGTCAGCGTTTGGATATGCTCAACCGTAAATGAAATATTCTTTTAGAATGAATTCCTTATTTAGAAGATTGATTCTAACAATTGGTCTTTTTATTTATTCCTGGGGATTGTATGCTCAGGATTCTACCAAAATTTGGAATGAGATACCGAGTCCTTTGGGCTGGGTCAGCGATTTTGAAGGGGATTTTACTTTGTCGGAAATTCAGAGTTTAGAGGGAATAATCAAGGATTTTGAGAAAAGAACATCCATCGAAATAGCGGTAATTACCATACCCAAGGGGGCGGTTTCAAAGGGTGATTTTGAAAAGTTATCGTTGAAGATAGCCCGTGCATGGAAGGTGGGTAAAAAGAAAAAAAACAACGGTATTCTCATTGCAGTTTCCAAAGGTCATCGAATGATTCGTATTCAAAATGGAAGTGGTGTTCAAGATGAATTATCCGACAGCGAGACAAAGCGAATCATTGATGATGTTATAATACCTCGATTTAAACAAGATCAATATTATCTGGGAGTTTTTGAAGGTATTTTGGAAATTGTAAAAAATATCTAAAGTCTGTAAATTCAAGGTTTGTCTCGTCTTGGAGAGAGATTCCAGTGGCGTTGAATGCGAATTAACTCATCGAAATCACCAAAATAGGTATGAATTTGGTGATTATAATCGCTAAAATAGGGTATAAATTGGTGATTAAGGGAGATGATGGATTTACGAAATCCCCTTAAATAAAAATGAATGTTTAAGGATTTTCCATATGGATTAAATTTCATTATATCATAGATTCGCAGTTCATGAGCAAATCTCTGAATATAATATTGTTGGTAGGTCTATTTGCACTATATGGCTGTGAGAAAGACCCTACAACAAACGATGAAAAAACCGCTTTCAAAAGTTATTCTGTTTATGAGGGTGAAAGTCTTACTTCCATGCAACTCACCAACGAGTTTACATTTAAGTTTAATGCACAAGGACTATTGGTTTTGAGAACCAATAGATCTTATTTTAATGGATTGTTGCAAGGTACTTGGTATTCTGATTTTCAGTACCAAGACAATACAATAGTTGAGTCGCGTTCGAGTGATATGAATATGAGTGTACCATACCTCCGGATGTTTCACCTTTTAAATAAAGATAGGCTAGTGGTAACAGACAGTATTGTTGTTTTATCGAATTCGAATAACACAGTGAATCATTATACTTATGAAAACGGGCATAGAATCTATAATTACCTAGATGATACCATGAACAGTGGAAGTGTTTTTGCTTGGAAAGGTGACAATCAAACTCATGAGTATCTAATAGTGGGTTTGATGGGTCGTCAAGAAATTGCCGCCTATGAATACGGCAATAAATTGAATACCATTGACTTTGGGGATTTTTGGTTGGATGGTGAAAAAAGCAAGAACCTACCAGAGAAATGCACAGAGCCCAATTACGAATATACCTACACCTACAAGATAGAATCAGACGGATTTGTCAGCGAACGCATTACGGCGGTTTCTAGTCCGGGTGGGGCACCGTACCGCTACGAAAAGATTGTTTATCACAGATAGAATTTCTTTAGGGCCTTTTGGGGGATGAAAAACGCTAAATGTTAAATTGACACTAATTTTTTTTTGAGGAAAACGAACCGATAATATAACTCATGTCTTAAGCATGTTAAAATTTGCCATTTATTTTTCTGTAATATTCTAATCTTTTATTAATAGGTATAATTTCTAGTCAATAAAAATGCTGCTACCCCAGTATTTGTGAGTTGGCTATGAGATTATTTAGTATATTATTGTTAATTTTAGTTCTTCATTCATGCGGTTCAGATTCTTCAATTTCTAACGCCTCAAATGTTACTGATGCGAGATTTGACGGAAATCGCAGAATGGTGCAGGTACTTGACAGCTTGACGCAGGTTGCTAGTCCTGAAACCAATTACTTTTTGAGCGGTAAAAGAGCGGCCATGATGAAGGCAAATCCCCCGCAATTCAGAAATCAAAGCGATAGATTCCGTTGGACATTGGAATATTCCAAGCAGCTTCTGAACAGTGGCAACGCTGAAGAGAGTATTCGCGAAATGGAAGCCTTGCTGCAAGAAATTCCCGGAACCTTAGATGAAAAGATTAAAATGAAGGGCATCAAGCCATTGTTTGATGCTTTGGCGGTAGCTTATTTGCGCTTGGGCGAAAACGATAATTGTGTATCGGTGCATAACAATAAAAGTTGCATCATTCCATTTCATCCAGATGCGGTTCACCAGAAAAAGGATGGATCTACCAAGGCGATTGAACTTTTTGGGAAGCTAACAGATGCTTATCCTGATGATGTACAGTCGAGGTGGCTCATGAACATCGCGGCGATGACATTGGGAGTGTACCCGAAGGGACTTCCCCCGAAAAAAGTCATTGACTTTAGCGCCCAAGACCAGCCTGTGAAAGACTTTTTGCCCTTGAAAAACGTGGCCAAAAATAAAGGCTTGGACGTAAACGGACTGTCGGGCGGGGCCATCATGGAAGACTTTAACAACGACGGAAACTTGGACATTTTTTGCAGTTCATACGGTCTGTATGACCAAGTTAGGTTGTTTTTTAACGATGGCAAGGGCGGCTTTTACGAGCAAACGGATTCGGCGCAGCTCACGGGAATTAGAGGCGGTTTGAACGCCAAGCAAGCAGACTATGACAACGACGGAAACATTGATATTCTGTTACTTAGGGGTGCATGGTTAGACAAGGGCGGCGAGTGGCCCAACAGTTTGTTGCACAATAATGGCGATGGTACTTTCAGCGATGTGACGTTTGCGGCGGGCATGGGCAAGAATTTTGCTCCCACCGAAACGGCGTCGTGGGGCGATGTAAATAACGATGGTTTGGTGGATGTGTTTATTGCCAATGAGAACAACCAAAACAACGATTATCCTTGTGAGCTTTTCATTAATAATGGCGACGGAACTTTCACAGACCGTGCCGAAGAATGGGGTATGTCGGGCAATTTTGGATATGCGAAGGCAGCCAACTTTGCCGATTTTGACCAAGACGGTTGGGTAGATCTTTTCTTGGGATGTTTGGGACAAGAGAACCATTTATTCATGAGCAAGGGCAAGCAGAAAGACGGATCGGTGAGATTTGAAGACCGGGCGAAAGCGGCGGGTGTGACTCATCCCGTGATGTCATTTCCGGCCATAGTTACAGACTTTGACCACAATGGTTTCCCTGATATTTTGGTGACTTCTTTTCCGATGGATCGATTGGACTTTTTAGCGGAGGATGTGGGGAAAGAGATGCTGGGCATCCCCACAAAAATTGAAAAAACGCGATTGTTCTTGAATCAAGGAAACGGCCAATTCAAGGATGCCTCCAAGGCTTGGAACATCGATAAAATGATTTACGCCATGGGACTTAATTCTGGAGACTTGAACAACGATGGGTTCATAGATTTTTATGCGGGAACAGGCGCATTTGCCTTCAGCACGTTGGTTCCAAACAGGGTATTTCTAAACGACCGCGGCAAAGGCTTTAAGGAGGTAACTTATCAGTCGAGGATGGGACATTTGCAAAAAGGTCACGGAGTAAGTTTTGGAGATATTGACAACGACGGAGATCAAGACGTATACATCACTTTGGGTGGAGCTGTGGAAGGCGATAACGCGCACAACGCCTTATTCATCAACGAAAACAAGGTTCATAAATTTCTAAAGTTCAATTTTTCAGCCAAGGATCTCAAGAAGAATGTTATTGGCACTCGCGTGGTTCTCACATTTAAAACTCCAAGGGGAGTGGAGAAGCGCTATTACACCGTAGGAGACGGTGGTACTTTCGGGGCGAATAGTTTGGGGCTGTGTATTGGGTATCTGGAAGATGAGGAGGTGGTGAACTCACAGGTGACAGCTTACGGCAAACAGCGGTCAGCGGTCAGCGGTCAGCGGTCAGCGGTCAGCGGTCAGCGGTCAGCCCTCAGCCCTCAGCCGTCAGCTATCAGCCGTCAGCTATCAGCCGTCAGCTATCAGCCCTCAGCCGTCAGCTATCAGCCGATAGCCGATAGCCGATAGCTGAAATCTGATAACTGATAATTACTTCCTTTTACCCGTTAGTTCCGAGTAAAACTTTGTTCCTTGGTTGAAATTGATATTGGTAATTTTTACTTCAGTGGCGGTGAGAGTGGCAATGTTAAATTCGTCTGCGTCAGCCATATCTGGAGTATCTGACAACTTTAGAACTTTATTGGTAACAGAGTAGTAGCCAGAATTTGATTTAACGTCTGTTCCCATTGTTATAGTGTTAACATACATATTGTTGGCTTGGAATTCAATCATAAGTTCTCCTGGGCCGTAAACTGTTGTATCTCCAAATAATACAACATTTGTTGATGAATCAGAAATTGTGAAAATTTCTTTGTTGATTTCCCACTTTCCAACAATGGATGGTTCTGCTGGTTTTTCTTCTTCCGTGCAAGAGGTTCCTAAAGCTACCAAAGCCAAAGCGATAGCAGAAAATTTTACGAAATCTTTTCTCATATTATAACAAAAATAAGTCATTGTTAATGTATGATTTACAGAATTCAAAGTTCTATGACTTTCTTTTGACACCCATCTTATTGACGGTGCTGATGAATATTTCCAAAATAGGGTTGGGTTTTAAGAATCTACGGTGCTCGAAGATTAATTTGCCATCAGCGGTCAGCGGTCAGCTGAAAGCCGTCAGCCGTCAGCCGTCAGCCGTCAGCTGAATGCTGTGGGCCGAAAGCTGATAGCTGATAGCTGATATTTACTTCCTCTTACCAGTAATTTCCTGGTACCACTTGGTTCCTTCGTCGTATTCTGAGAAGGTTAATTTAACGTCAGTGGTGGTGAGTACGTCAATGTTCATTACTCCTGCATCCATCATGTCGGCGGTTTCAGCAATTTTTAAGGTTTTTCCAGATACACTGTAATAGCTGGTATCTGCATATACAACTGAACCATCCTTCTCAGTTGAGATAACCATGTTATTTGCTTGGAAATTTATTGTATATTCACCAGCAGCATACATGGTAGTGTCGCCAAAAAGTAAAGTATTCGTCGCTGAATCTGACATGGTGAATAATATCTTGTTGATGTCCCAAGTTCCAACGATGGATGGGTCTGCTGGTTTTTCTTCCTCGGTGCATGAGGTTCCGAATGCTACTAATGCAAACGCAAACGCAGAAAGTTTTACTAAATTTTTTCTCATAGTTCTACAAAGATAGGTCATTGTAAAAGTAGGAGTTGCAGATTTCGACGATTTCTGACTTTCGTTCGACACTCATCTTGTCGTAGGTGATGATGAGCATTCCCAATCTGGGATTGTGTTGGAGGAATTGACGATGCTCGTTCATGAATCGCCAGAATAGAGCATCCCAAAGTTTTTGCCAAGGCTGTTTGGACTTTGGGTAGTCTGACATTTTAAGAATATAGTTGCTTCCTGAGAAATAGGGCTTGCTGACCATGAGTCCGCCATCAGCGAATTGAGACATTCCGTAGACGTTGGGAACCATGACCCAATCATAGGCATCAATGTAAAGTTCCATGAACCACTTGTAGACTTCGTGGGGATGGATTTCGCAGAGTAGGAAGAAGTTTCCTATGACCATGAGTCGTTCAATGTGGTGCGAATAACCCGTTTCTAGGAGGTTTTTGATGACGTTGTCAATCGGTTCAATGCCGGTAGTACCAGTATAAAAAGATGCAGGTATTTTTCTGTGAAAATTCAGGAAGTTGGAGTTTCGTTGTTTTGATCCTTCCCTAACATAAAGCATCCTCACAAATTCACGCCAGCCTATGATTTGTCTGATGAATCCTTCCAAAGCATTCATTGGTAAAGGGTTGCTTGCGTGAAATTCTAAGGTAGTTTCAATGACTTCGTTGGGCGTGATGAGTCCAGCGTTGAGCATAGGACTCAAAACTGAATGATACACAAAGCGGGCATCGGGGTTTTGAGAAAACGCGTCTTCGAGATCTCCAAAAAGGGGCATCCTATTTTCTAAAAAATCAGTGAGAAATTCACGGGTTTCAGCGGCAGTTGTTGGATAAAATTGTTGACGATTCTTAAAATAGGAGAAGGTACCTGGATTGTTTGGGAAGTGCTGTTCTATATAGTTGCAAGCAGATTCAAAATCTGATTGTGTTGCGGGGAATTTGGGTTGTGGGGGTATGTGGTTCTTGGGGAAACTTTTACGGTTATCAGAGTCGAACGTGAGTTTGCCTCCCAAGGGTTTTTGTTGGTCATCCATGAGGATGTTCAGGCGCTTGCGCTGAAAGGAATAGAAGTCGGTTTGGAAGTAACGTTTTTTGGAGTTTAAAAATTCGTGGGCAACGTTAGCAGGAGTGAGGAAAGAAGGGTTTTCGTAGGTGATGAGGTCTGTAAGTGTGCCTTGCAGACCAAGTTTAAGGTGTTTGGTTAACCAGTTGTCTACAGGGTCAACCCAATGAATTTGATGGAATTTTTGGCTTAAATAAGCCGCCAGGTTTTTAGCGTTTGAGAGTGTGTCATGAAACTCTACGTACTGAACTTTTTTTCCGTTTTGGATGAGGTTTTCAGCGAAACGCTGCATGCTGAGTCGGTGGAAAGCGAGTTTGATTTTGTGAAATTTGAATTGGGTAAAGAACAAATCACTTTCAACTATGTACCAAACATCTACTTTTCCCTCAAGGGGATGTTTTTCAAACAATTGATGCGGAAAAACAACTCCTGCTGCACTCATGCAGAAGCAACAAAAGAAATGCTATTTTGTTTAAACGAATTCCGTTTGAGAACGTCTAACTTTGTATTATGTTTTTAAGAATTTGGTTGGTGGGTTTAATGGCGTTGATGGTCAATGCTGTAAACGCGCAGAGAGAAGGGTTTTCAGTATCCATTTCAGGCAAGGTTACAGGCAGTGATGATAAAGGAATTGCGGATGCTGAGGTTCAGGTTTATTATTTCACAGCCGAAGAAGCTAACGGGAAAACATCCCACGAAAAGATAGAAGGGCGAGAGCCAATCAAAGTGTTTAAAACCAATACAGGCGGTGGTTTCAGCGGTGCTTTGACCATGGAAGATTTTCAGAAATTGAGGGCGATGGGTGGAATGCGTGATTTGAAAATGGCGGTGAAGGTTCTCAAAGAGGGATACGTTAGTTCGTTCAGTTTTGTGGAGCCAGTGAGGAAAAGGGGCGAGATGGGCATGCAGTTGGAGATATCTGTTATTGTGCTTTTTAGGGCAGACGAAGCCATTTCTGCGGTTGAAGTTAAGACGCGCGCAGTAGAAATGAAGGGCGATACAACTGAAATCAATGCTTCGAATTTTAAGACCAATCCTGATGCCAGCGCCGAAGACTTGGTGAAAAAGATGCCGGGAGTGACTTCAAATAACGGTGAGGTGGAGGCCCAGGGCGAGAAGGTGAAGCGGGTTTTGATAGACGGGAAGCCTTATTTTGGAGATGATCCGAAAGCGGCATTGAAGAATGTTCCGGCCGATGTTATATCGAAAGTGCAGATTTTTGATGCACAATCAGAGAGGAGCGCATTTACGGGTTTTGATGATGGAAATACCACTAAAACCATGAATATCATTACCAAGATGGGCTTCAAGAAGGGGCGTTTTGGTAAGTTTTACGGGGGACTGGGACAGAGTATTGATGGAACAGGTGACTTGTTGAAATACCAAGCGGGGGCTACTTACAATACCTTCAATGGCGACCGAAGATGGTCATTACTTTTTCAAACCAACAACATCAACGAACAAAATTTTGCCGTTGAGGACATCATGGGCGCTTTGGGCATGGGCGGCAACAGAGGCGGAGGCATGGGAATGTTCCGAGGTGCAGTTAATTTCTTTTCGGGAACTCAAACGGGTGTTGTCACAACGGCTATGTTGGGACTGAATTACGCCGATAAATGGAGTAAGAAATTGGATGTCAGCGGAAGTTATTTCTTGAGCGCTACTGAAAATTTGAGCGAAAGCAATACAGAACGTTGGTTTATATCTGCGGTCCAAAATAACGTGACATATTTAGAGAATAATTCCAATACCAACAGACAGTTAAATCACAGATTGAACGGGCGAATTACCTGGGATGTTGATAGCTTAAATAAGGTTTTTATTACTCCAAGGTTGACCTTGCAGCAATCAAATAACAACGGAGTAATTGCCGGAAATAGCATTATTTACGGAGCTATGGGAAGTTTTGAGTCGTTATCAGCAATGAACAATTTGAATGGCGATACGGGCTTGGGTTACAACTTGCAAGCCGGATTTGAGTGGTTGCATGCCATTAAGAGCAAAAAGGGAAGATCCATCAGTTTGGAGGTAACTCCGGGAATTAACAACGGGTTGAATTTGGGCAACTTAAATTATTCAAACATTTCAGCCGTGGCGGGTAGTTTTTTTGATACATCTACTAGGGCTCAACAAACCAATACTGGACGAAATCGATACAGTTTGTCGGCTGAGTTAGAATATACGGAGCCTTTAGATTCATTGAGGAGTTTGTCGTTTGAGTATCAGTTGAATGTGAATCAAAACAACAGTGAGCGCTTGAATTACCTCAGGAATGGAGTTACTGGCGAATGGAGTGTTTTAGATACTTTGTTGTCATCGAAGTTGATCAATGGGTACTCAAGACAGGCTTTGGGAGGTCGTTATCAGTATAAGAAAAAGGCGTATGAATATGATTTAGGATTTGATTTGCAGGTGGCAAATTTGGATGCAACCCAGTATTTTCCTCGTGAAATTCCGGTGATTCGCACCTTTTATAGTTTTTTACCTCGATTTACCTTCAGAAAAGGTGATTGGAGAAGTTCCAACATGAGGGTTTTTTATAGAACCAGCAATAGCGCCCCTAGTTTGGAAGATTTACAAGACGTTATTGACAACAGCAATCCTTTGCAATTGAGAACAGGTAATCCCAATTTGGTTCAGGATTTCACACACAATTTAACGTTGAGGTATTTCAAGATGGACATGGCTAAGAGCACTAATTTTTTTGCAATGTTGATGGGTACTGCCAAGCAAAATGCCATTACCACTTTGACACAACTTGCGGGCAGAGATGGAAGTACCTACGTGGTGGGAGATTCTACATATTCTTTAAAACCAGGTTCTCAGTTGACTCGCCCAATCAACATGAATGGGGCATACAACGCTAGATTTGTAGGCAGTTTCGGAAAACCCTTTTTCAAGGGGAAGATCTTCGCCAATGCCAATGGAGGAATCACCTATGTAGAGAATCCTTCAATGATTCAGATGGGCACATCAGAGGCTCAGGCAAACATTTCGAGAACTCCCGGTGCCAATTTAGGCTTGACTTTGGGGTCAAATATCAGTGAGCGGGTAGATTTTACTTTATCTGGAAATATCAATTACAGTCAAGTAAGAAATAGTTTGCAAACCAATCTGGATCAAGACTATTTCATACAAAATGCTTCTTTTAGGACTAATTTCATGCCTAAAGGCAAGTGGGTCATTTCTTCCGATATCACCTTACAATCATTCAATGGATTGTCTAGTTCGTTCAATCAGACGTTCTTTTTGTGGAACGCTTCTGTTGGACGAAAATTAGGGAAGAAAAAACAATGGGACTTCCGTTTGATGGCTTATGATTTATTGAATCAAAACCGTTCAATCACACGAAATGTAACACAGACCTATTTTGAAGATGTGCGCACCAATGTATTGACGCGCTACATTATGTTCAATCTAACGTACAATCTACGCAGTTTAAACGGTAACGAGGCAACCGAAGAGATGAAGAAGATGCGCATGATGATGCCTATGGGTCCGGGAGGACATGGCAGAGGAATACCTTTTGGGCGATAACTTGGTTGCTATTAAAGTTGGATTGACAAACCTACTGATAGTACTTCCTTGAATTGGAGACGTGGACCAGATCTAAGTCCTTCGGGATCCAAAGCAATCATGATATCATCATCATAGATGAAGTGAAGGATGAGCATGGTAGAAATGTACTGATTGATTTTAAGATTTAAGGTGTTCTCAAAATCTACGTCAATGTTCTCGGGGTTGTTGAGGTAATTGGAAAACAGTTCAAGTTTTGATTGAATGCCCACGTTTTTCATGATGCGTGGTTCATTATAGACTACGCGCATGAATCCTCCGGTTTCAGAACGGTGTCTTTTTCCGGTTCCAGGGATGTATTCAAAGGTAACGGGATCCATTTTGGCGGCTTCTACACCATAAGCTCCTTGGTCTGCTAGGTCTTGATTTAAAACGAAGGTATTTTTACTGGTAAAAGGTCCAAAGAACACGCTGAGTTTTTGAGAAGGGTTATAATCCATTCCCAAGGAAGCAACGACATAACCTGGTGCAAAGAACTGTGAAATTGGTTTTGTATCAGTTTCGGAATAATAACCAGGTTGGAATTGGGTAGACGGCGTAAGAAGGAAGGTGTAAAACCATTTTTCGCTTGCTTTTTTACCCACTTTTGTGGTGATTTCAAGTCGGTCATCGTTTTTAAACCAACGACCGTTTCTTCCTTGAAGAATTAGACCGTAACCAGCATCAAGGGTTGTTTCCCAGGTTAGGTTTGTAGATTGATAGGTAAGGTTCAGGTTCAAAGTAGTAGAAAGCGCGATAGAGTTTTGACCTCCTCCTTGCCAATTGGAAAATTGACTTTGGTTGGTTGAGATATTGGATGTACCGAAAAAGGTCCATGTACCAGTGGGTGTTTCGGGAAGGGCTTCTTCGGCGGGAACTTCTTGAACAGTGGTTTCTGCTGAGTAGTCTACAGCAGTAAAGTCAGAGTTTACTGCTGTAGAGTCTGATTGAGCAGATAAGGGATTGAAAGCGATAGCGCATCCCCCGAAAAACAAAAAAAATAGATGATTCTTCAAATTCATGATATTTTCCAGAAATTACATTTCAGGGAAAGGGTTGTACTTGCGGTTAGGGCCGATGGTGTAGGGGAAGATGATGAGAGAAAATTCGTGGGTGACGGGAACGCCGGTATTTTTCAAGGAAACGTTCCAATCATTGGAATATGCAAAGTAGTATTTGTCATAGCGGGCACCAAAATAATAGTTGATGCTCCAAGCCTGTTTATCAAAAGCCTGGGTGTTTTGCGCGCCAACTCCGAGTCTAAAATTCGCCCTTTTGGCATTAAACATGATGCTTCTTGACTGTACAGTTTCTTGTTTTCCAAGAACTGTTTGTTGCTGGATCAGGTAGTTGAAAGAAGGAATTATTTCTGTACCTGTGGGGGAGGTGTAAATTCTTGTCCCTCCTTGTAAACTGAGATTTAAGGGGAGATTCTGAACTCCATCGCCATAAAAGGAAATATCGGGCTGGTTTATGTTATAAGCAGACAGCCCTAAAAATCCATTTTTACCATAGAAAAGAGTTCCTGCTGAAACGTGTACAGCATTGCGAGTGATTTTATTCAGTGGTTCTGATGTGGGATTTACGAAGCCAGTGTTTGCTTGGTTGATCTGATCCTCCCAAAGGAATTGATCTTTTCCGAAAGAAAACGAAGAAAACTGAGCGGTCATGCCCAATTTTAGCTGGTAAGCGTTGATTTTAATGTCATAACCGTAGGTCAGGGAAGCTGAAAAGTGGGAATATTTAGACATTTTATCGGCTCCAGAATTGAGGTCTGTTGTGAAGGCGCTGACACCCCATGAGGTGTTGTTTTTTTTAACGGGACTATCAAAAGACAAGGTCTGGGTATACAATCTGTTGGAAATCCCTAACCATTGGGCCTTGGTGCCCGAGGTTATGCGGCTGGCAGCTTCGGAATTGACGCTTCCTAACCCAACGAGAGCAGGATTGGTTAAATGTCTTTGAGCGTATAATTGTCTGAATTGGGGATTTTGTGCTTGAAGATTGGGAATATTTAATACGGATAAAAGCCCTAAAATTAGGCTTTGAATTGAAGTTTTTCTGTTGGAAATAAAACGATTGAAAATCATCAATGAATTTTCAACAATATTACGGAATAATATTTCCTCAAAAATGAAATTCACCAAATATTATATAATGTTAAAATCCTGAAATTCATAGCAACGGGTAATTTTGCTTAATATTGCTTATTGTTCAAATAAATAATGAACGTACATTCAATCAAATCTAATTACAGAACCAACAGGTTTGTCAAGGTGGCAATATTGTTGCTTTTCTTGATGCATGTTGGGCGTGCTTTTTCCGCTGGTTCCACAGATAGTTGTAGAGGATTAATTCTGGGTGCCAATGTAAATTCAGATATCTGTTTTAATTCGGGCTCAGGTTTCACAAATTCTACTCAAGACACTCTAAATTATTCCATAAGTCATTCTTGGAAATTTGACGGTACAGAATTATCAACCCTTGCAGTTCCGCAGATTGGCTCTTTAGCAGTGGGTAGTTATACAGTTGTTTATAGAGTGACCAATGCTGTTGGTTGCTGGAAGGCAGATACGTTTGCCTTGAATATTGTAGATTTACCTACTTCACTGGTAACGGTAAACGATGCTTCACAGTGTGACAACAAGAATGAGTTTATATTAGAGTCGGTTAGCACGGTTCCATCTGGAGCAGGAACAATAACAGGTTCAGATTGGAATTACGGAGATGCGACCACTGGTTCAGGAGATTCTGTGGCACACACCTATACATCTAATGTTGGATTGTTGACGGTGGTTCACACAGTAACTACTTCTTACGGATGTGAAGATACCAGTCAAATCAAGTTGACGGTGTTGCAAGGTCCCACTGCGAAGTTCACCATCGATACGGTAAACAACTGTTTGAGGGGTAATGAATTTGGATTTACCGAGAATTCAACCGCTGGAGATGCCAGCAAAAAAGAATATACTTGGAGCATCACAGAGAAGTCCAGTCAAACAAAGACAACTTCATCGAGATTTACAGAATCATTCGGCACTGTAGGAGTTAAAACTGTCAAGTTATTGGTTGAAGACAACAACGGTTGTTTGGACTCAATGACCAAGACGTTGGAGGTTCATATCCATCCCACGGCAAATTTTAGCGTGAATGATACTGCTCAGTGTTTGAAGGGAAATTCATTTGTACTAAGCAGCAGTTCAATTTCAAATGTCACCAATGCGGCGTTGACCAACTACTGGGATTTCAAAGACGGAAGCAACAGCACTTCGGCAAATCCAAGCAAAACATACGCAAGTTCAGGACGCAGAGAAGTAGAATTGATTGTGACAAATGACAAAGGTTGTAGCGATACTACGGTTGGTGTGGCTCATAGTTATCAAGATCCAGATGTGAAATTCACCATTGATGATTCTACACAATGTTTTGATACACACAAATACAAACTCACTAATACTACTCAGAATTTTGCTTCAAGTATAAACTACACTTGGAGTTTTGGTGATTCAAGTACGTCTGTAGCATTCAACGCAGTAAAAGTATACAGTTTCACTGGAAGAAAACAGGTTAGCCTAATTGGAGTTGATTCTAGAGGATGTAGAGATACGTTTTCAGAAGGCGTTTATACGGTACCCATGCCCAAAGCGCTTGCAACTGTAAACGATGCTGATCAGTGTGATAACAGCAATTTATTTATATTAGAAACAAACAGTACTGTTCCAGCAGGAGCTGGTAGTATTTCTTCAACGTGGAATTTTGGTAACGGGGCAACTTCTGCAGGAGATTCTGTTGGTTACCATTATTCAACATTAACTGGAAATGTCACAGTTATTCACACGGTCACTAGTTCCTACGGATGTATTGACACCAACCAAATAAAATTGAAGGTTTTCAATGGACCAATCGCAAAATTTACGATTGACACTGTCAATAATTGTTTGAGAGGCAACACTTTTGGATTCACTGAAAACTCCACGGTAGGTGATGCGAGCAAAAAATCTTTTACTTGGAATTTTGACGGTTTTTCACCTTTAACAAGGTTGGTTTCAAGCAGATTTACCCAAGGCTTCCTAGCTGCAGGTTCTCAGAACATTAAGTTAATGGTAGAGGATAACAACGGTTGTAAAGACTCAATTACTAAGTCGGTTATAGTTCAGAATCACCCCATCGCGTTGATCTCAAAAATTGGGGCTGACTCTTGTCAAGACATCGCTTCTAAGTTTAATGTGGTTGATTTGAAGGCACCAAAACCTGTAGGGGTTAGTTGGTTGTTCAGCGATAATCAGACCTTTACTGATTCGATCATTACCGTGAGTTTTTCTTTTGATGGACAAAAATCTGCGCGAGCTATCGTTACCAACGCTGTAGGATGTAGGGATACCGCAATCAGAGTTTTTAAAGTATACAGAAATCCAGTTGCGAATTTTAAATTCACTGATTCTGCCGTTTGTTTGCGTGGAAACGAAGTTGAGATTAATCAAACTTCTTCCAATGTTCACGGAACACTGAGTACAGCAACATGGAATTTTGGTGACGGATCGGGAGTTACGCAAAATAATGCTGCAACGTTTAAGAAATCATATTCGTCAGCTGGAACCTACACGGTGAAGATGATCTACACCAATTCATTGGGTTGTGGAGACACACTCACAAAGTTGGTTACTGTTTTGCCGATGCCCAAAGCCCAATTTGCTTGGGTAGACAGTTTGCAATGCAGAACAGGGAACGGTTTTAGTGCGATAAATCAGAGTAAATCGAATGTAACAGGTCATACTTTGAATTATGTTTGGGATTTTGGGGATTCTACTTCTTCAACTTTGGCCAATCCTTCTTTATCTTATGCATATGATGGAACCAAGACAGTAAGGCTTTCTGTTAACTCTTCCGAGGGATGTAAAGACACGTTCATTTCACAAGTAATAGTATATCCTCAACCGCGCGTTGGATTCACCATCAACGATGTTGATCAGTGTGTGAACAATGATGTATTCGCATTCAATGATACATCAAAGGTGATAACCGGCGGTGGAACTTTGAGCAGATTGTGGAATTTAGGCGATGGGGGAAGTGCCAATACTTTGTCACCCACCCGTTCTTATTCTAGCAGCGGAAATAGAAATATTAAATTGGTTGTCACCACATCTAACGGATGTAAAGATTCGGTGAGCAAATCAATTACGGTATTTGCAAAACCAGAGTCCCGTTTTTCTAAATTGAATCCAGATTCATGTTTGAATACTACCTGGAATTTCAGGGTTCGCGATGCGTTGAGTACCACAATGACCAGCGTAGCATGGACGGTTTCAGGAAGTACCAATTATTCAGACTCATTAATCAGTCATCACTTTAGTACCAACGGTACCCATACTGTAGGTTTGATCATTGGTAATGCGGATGGGTGTTTTGATACTGCGTCGCATCAAGTGAGAGTGTTTAAAAATCCAGTGGCTAGTTACACCGTGGATGATTCTGCTCAGTGTTTTGCAGTCAATTATTTCAAGTTCCAAGTGGGAAGTACTTCTCCCAACGGTTTGTCTTTGAAGCATAGTTGGGATTTTGGAGATACTTCGGGTTCAAGCGCTTTGAAACCCGTAAAAGTGTTTGCGAGCATCGGACGAAGATCGGTGTACTTGAAATCTACAGATACGCGCGGTTGCGCTGATTCATTTAGACAAGACATTTATGTGGCTCCATATCCGGTATCTAATTTCACCATCAAGGATTCTGTACAGTGTGAGAATCATAACTTATATGTTTTTGAAGATGCAAGTAGCATTCTTTCTGGTGGAGGAAGTCTAAGTTCGCAATGGATTTATGGAGACAATACTACAGCCAGCGGTGACTCAGTAGCACATAATTATGCTACAAAAACGGGTTACATCAAGGTTCAACACAAGAGTATCTCAAGTTACGGATGTAGAGACAGCAGCATCCAAACGGTTCACGTAAGAAAAGGACCAGATGCGGTTATAGGGCTTGACACGGTGTTGTATTGCATCAGAGGAAATGAATTTGGAGCTACAGACCTCAGCGTTAAAGGCGAAGGCAATAAGACCAAGTTCACATGGACTTGGGGCGATGGCAACGTAGACGTAAAATCAACGCCATCAAGATTTACATACAGTTACGCAAATACCGGAACCTATACCATTAAGTTGTTGGTTGAAGATCAATACTCTTGTATTGATTCAATCAGTAAATCAACCACGGTACATCCTAATCCAACAGCACAGTTTGCAATAGTTGATAGTTTGCAATGTTTCAATGCAAACAGCTTTTCTTTTGCGCAACAAAGTACATCGAACACAACCAATTCAGTGTTGAGTTACGCGTGGACGTTTGGTGATGGAGGCACAAGTACAGTCTCATCGCCCACCCATTCTTATTCTGTTTACGGATCGAGAGACCTCCAGTTGAGAGTGACAAACGTCTTTGGATGTAAAGATACGTTTGACTCAAAGGCTAGAGTTTACTCATTGCCAGTAGTTAAGTTCACCGTAAACGATTCCACTCAGTGCGAGAATAACCAGTTGTTCAACTACCAAGATTTGTCGAGCATTCCATCAGGGGAGGGAAACATCAGCAGAAACTGGACTTTGGGCGATGGAAGTCAGAGCACTGCCTCTGATTTCAGTTACAGATACAGCGGACATGATACTGTAATTGTGAAGTTGGTGCAGACCAGTAGTTTTGGTTGTAAAGACTCATTGAGTAAGCGCATTGAAGTTTTGAGAAAACCTCAAATCAGATTTGCTAAAATTGGAGCAGATTCATGTAGAAATACACCATCAAAGTTTAAGGCATGGGATGCAGATGTGGTTAAGCCATTGAGCGTAAGTTGGTTGTTTAGCGACAATCAGACTTTCAATGATTCCATCATCACCGCATCTTTTGCGGTTGAAGGACAAAAATCGTTGAGAGTGATTGTGGGTAATTCCAGCGGCTGTACCGATACAATAAACAGAATATTCAATGTGTATGAGAATCCACATGCTGGGTTCTTCATCACAGATTCAGCATTGTGCTTCAGGGGCAATGAGTTTGAATTTAACGATACCACGAGCATTAACAATGGAACCGTATCACAATTGATTTGGGACTTTGGGGATGGGAAATCACAAACCAAAACCACGAATGCAGCGGTTTACAACAGATATGCAGATACCGGAAATTACACCGTAAAATTGCGTATTACCAACACATTGGGATGTGGAGACACCATTACCAGGAAGTTGCGCGTACTGCCACAACCTAAGGCGGTATTCACTCATGCTGATAGTTTACAGTGTCGTACAAACAACAGCTTTGAATTTAATAACAATAGCGTTTCAAATTCATCAACAACGTCGTTGACGTATGATTGGAGATTTGGAGACAGCACAACATCTGCTTCTCTAAGTCCAGTGAAGTCATATGTCTACGATGGGGTGAAGAATTTAATCTTGTACGTAGAGAATGGCGAAGGTTGTAGAGATACTTTCAATTCAACATTGGAAGTATATCCGCAGTCGGTTGTTGATTTTAGTATCAATGACGTTGATCAGTGTGAGAACAACAATTTGTTTCAATTTACAGGGAATTCTACCACAGGGGCTCGTGGTGGATATTTGTATTCAAAATGGATTTTCGGTGATGGAGCAACAGACACTTCTCGAAATACCAGCCACAGATATACTGCACATGCAAACCACCAAGTGAAGTTGGTTGTAACCACTTTTTATGGATGTAAAGACAGTATATCTAAAGGGGTTACAGTGTTCAAAAAACCGACGGGTTTATACACCAAAATCACCAAAGATTCTTGTTTGAATAACTCTCATAGCTTTAAGGTTGAAGATTTAGATCAACCAACCATGACATCAGTCACTTGGGAGTTTAATGATGGGGTAAACTTTACTGATTCAATAATCAATAGGACCTTTGTTGCGGATGGTCAGAAATCAGCGAATTTATATGTTCAAAACGCTAATGGATGTTTTGATTCAATTTATCCTAAGTTCAGAATCTATGATAATCCCATCGCTAACTTTACAAGAAAAGATACCTTCTTATGTTTGGAAGGCAACAATTTTGAATTAACTAGCACGGCAACTTCCAAATACGGTTCTTTGAATCACTACAAATGGGAATTTGGTGACGGTCAGACGGGTGCGTCTAAGAATTTCAATCACAGTTATATCGATTCGGGATATTATGATATTACATACAGGGTAGTTAATACCTTGGGATGTGGTGATAGCGTCACCAAAGTGGTTCGTGTGAATCCAAATCCAAGAGTACATTTCAATGCAGATTTGTATCAACAGTGTTGGCACAGCAATTTGACTCAGTTTACAGACAGCAGTGAATCAAATTTGAAAGGAAGGTCAACCTTGACTAATGCTTGGAATTTTGGCGATAGTTTGACTTCGGCGTCAGCGAATCCCCAGAAAACATATCAGTGGTATGGAGTAAAAACCATACAATTGATTGCTACAAACGATGAAGGTTGTTCTGACACGGTAAAGCGAAGTATTGAGATCAAACCTGAGCCTATTGCAAAGTTTAAAATTGACAATTCGGCGCAATGCGTCAACGACAATGAGTTCAATTTCTTGGATACAACATTGACGCGTCAGCGAGGTGGAACTCATACGGTGAGTTGGAAGTTTGCCGATGGAGATACAAGCAGTTTGAAGTCGTTTGCACGCAGCAAGAATCAAGTGGGAACCTTGGGTATGAAGATGATTGCCACTAGTGAGTTTGGATGTCAAGATAGTATTGAGAAGTCTATCAGATTATTTGCGAAACCTCAGGCGGTGGTGAAATATTTAAGTCAAGATTCTTGTTTGAGCACTAAGGCCAAATTGCAAGCAGTAAACGCAGCTGGAAATGGAATCAGAACGGCTACATGGAGTTATGATGACGGTACGGGTTCTACGGGGGTAAACGCAAGCAAGAAATACACTAATACAGGCATTAAAAAGGTGGTGTTGAATTTGGAGAATACCAATTATTGTAGAGATACCGTTGAATTTAAATACACGGTGAGAGCTAATCCGAAGAGTTATTTTGTTGCTTCGAAGTACTCACTGTGTGAACGTGGTAATTTGGTGGTATTCAAGGATTCATCGAATGCCGTTGAGGGACAAATTGATAGTTTGGTTTGGGATTTCAATAATGGGGTTAGATTGGGTAAGATAGGAAAAGACACCGCTCATTATTCTTTTGGTGTAGCAAGAGTTTACACGGTAAAGCAAGTGGCTGTGAATTCATTTGGTTGTCAAGATTCATCGACCCAAAAGGTAACGATTTTAGCAAATCCTGATGCCGACTTTGACATTGATCAAAATTCTCAGTGTTTATCTGGAAATGCATTTACCCTTACAAACAATACCAATCCGAACAATGGTAATTCCGCGATGAATTTCTTCTGGAGTTTTGGTGATAGTACAAATAGTTCCTCTAAAAATCCGAAGAAAACTTATGCATTTGATGGAACTAAGGCCATTCGATTGATTGCCTCCAACAGCGATGGTTGTTTAGATACCATTGATAAAACCGTATTGGTTCGACCTCAGCCTAAAGCTAAGTTTGCCATTAACACGGTGAATCAGTGCGTGAACGCGCAATCGTATGTCTTCACTGATCAGTCAACGGTTAAAAGTGGTGGTGGGTCATTATCGAGAGTCTGGAATTTAGGTGATGGCACGGTATCAAATCAAACAATCGTCAATGGAGTTAATTACAAGTCGGCGGGAGTATACACGGTGAAATTGACTTCAAGAACTACGTTTAATTGCATAGATACAGTTATTCAGCAAATCAGGGTCTTCCCTAAACCTACGGTTGCATTTACGGTAAATCAAGATACTCAGTGTTTGGTTGGAAATGCGTATAGTTTCAACAATACCTCGACCATTGCAACTGGAGGTGGAACTTTGGCTTATGCATGGACCTTCGGAAATGGCGGAAGCAGCAGTAATACTCATCCAACATTATCTTACGGTCAATATGGAAGTTATATCGTGGAATTGAAAGCTACTTCTTCGAATGGATGTATAGAAATCTTGAAGAAGAACATAGCTGTTGTGGCAAATCCCTCGGTGAATTTTGTTTTTAGCACTGCTGACAAACAATGTAAGAGTGTGAATGCATTTAAAATGACCAATCAAACAAATCTTTTGAACGGTCTCTCAGCAAAATACACATGGAACTATGGCGACAATAGCAGCTCATCTGGGGTGGATGGTTCTAGAACGTATTCACAATCAGGAAATTATTCAGTTAAACTATTGGCGGTGAATTCAAATGGTTGCACAGACAGTGTTTCTAAAACCTTAACCGTTTATCCAGATCCTGTGGCTGACTTCAGCATCAATCAATCAGGACAATGTATCAACGATCAATTATTTGACTTTAAGAACAATTCCTCAGTAGCGTTTGGGGGAGGAACATTGAGTCAAATTTGGAATAGCAATGATTCATTGATCTCAACGGCTCAAAATATCACTGCTACCTTCAAGGAGGTTAAGTCATATTCGATTAAAATGGTGAGCCTTTCTTCTTTAGGATGTAAAGATTCTTTAAGTAAGAATATTGTGGTATACCCGAAACCACAAGCTGATTTTGCCATCAATAATTCTCAACAGTGTTTGCAAAATAACAAGTTTGATTATACCAATAACAGTAAAATCAGTTCGGGTAGTTTGAATTATGTTTGGTCATATGGAGACGCAAGCGGATCTACTGCGGTTAGTCCAACAAAGAATTATTCAGCATACGGAAGTTACACCGTTAAGTTGATGTCTATTTCAGGGTTTGGGTGTAAAGATTCGGTAATTAAAACTGTAAAGGTGCATTCACAGCCAACGGTTCAGTTTAGTTTGTCTGATACAGCATCTTGCTTGTATCAAAATCAATTTAACTTCAATAACCAAAGCAGCAATGCCGATGGCTCAAGCTTAAATCATACTTGGTTATATAGCGATGGAACTTCACAGAGTTCTTTGAATTCGGTGAAGTCTTTCTCAAATTCTGGTCGTTATTTGGTTAAGCTTCGCACACAATCAAGTTTTGGTTGTAGTGATAGTATGGTTAAATGGGTGAGGGTTTATCCGCAGCCACTGCCATCTTTTAGTTTGGTTAAAGCCAATCAATGTTTGAACAACAACTCCTTCGAAGTGCAAAACGCAACAACCGTTGCTACCGAAGGTGGATCATTGAGCTATGTTTGGGATTTTGGTGATGGAAGTTCTTCAACAAGTAAAAATCCAAAGTGGAGCTTCGGAAAAGCAGATACTTATACCGTTTTCATGAAGGTGAAAAGTTCTTTCAATTGCATTGATAGCTTGAAGAAAGCAGCTGTGGTTCATCCTGAGCCTACGGTTGATTTTAATTTTGTAAAATCAGGCGCACAAACTGGATTAGATACCGTTCAATGTTTGAATACGAATTTGTTCCAATTGAATAATTTGGCCACTGTTAGTTCGGGAACTTTGACCCATCAATGGAGTTTCGGAAATGGTCAAAATTCTGTAGGTTTGAATCCGCAGATCAAGTACAATTCTGATGGCAAATACCGAATCAGATTGATTTCAATCACCAATTTTGGTTGCAGAGATTCTTCTTTTGAGACCGTATCTGTTTACCCTGATCCAGATGCTGATTTCACCATCAACGATGTGGATCAATGTTTCCGGGGACATGAATTTGTGTTTGATAATACATCCAAAATCAAGTCAGGCAATTTGAGTTATGATTGGTTATTGGGTGATGGTTCGGTTTCATCAACTTCCAATATTCGTAAATCATATAACCAATTTGGGCAATATGCAGTGAAATTATTGGCCACTTCTAACAAAGGTTGCAGAGATTCAATGAGTAAGAATGTTCGAGTTTATGCTCAACCTAAAGCAGCTTTTGTGACCAATGATTCTATTCAGTGTTTCAATAACAATGATTACATTTTTGAGAATAAGTCGAGTATTGGATTTGGAACGGTTGTGAGTTTATGGAGTTTTGGGGATGCCAATTTCTCTACCTCACAGTTGGGACGACACGAATATAAAAAGGCGGGTAACTATAAAGTTCGATTGATTTCAACTTCTGCTTTTGGATGCGCTGATACATTTACCAATAGCGTGAAGGTTACAGAAATCCCCAAAATCTCTTTCACCATGAATTCATCAGCTATGTGTGAACGCGGAAATCAATTTGTGGCTGACAATTCTTCTACTTATAGTGGAATTGAGGCTGTTACCTATATTTGGAAACTTACCGATGGATTCGTTGATTCCTCGGCTTATTTCAATTACAGCTTCGCTAAGTCAGGTAACTTTGGAATTAAGTTGATAGGTGTAACCACTGAAGGTTGTGCTGATTCAATTTCAAAAAATGTGAGGGTATATCCTCAAGGAGTTTCCAATGTGCGCATTTTAGATACTATACAATGTTTGTATGGCAATGATTTCAGTTTCGGAAATGATTCAAAAGTGACTGGTGCCTCATTCTCTATCATGTCTTGGAACTTTGGGGATGGTATCATTGATACTGCATATAGAACCGAACCTATTTCGCATTCATACAACGATACAGGTGTATATCAGGTAGAGTTAATAACCACTACTGAGCATTTATGTACAGATATCAGCAAGGGTTTTGTAAGGGTAGTGCCAATGCCATCAGCTAAATTAAGCTTGAACCAATACGGATATTGTTTCAACGAACAACAGTTTGAGTTGGTAGACGTTTCCGAAAAAGATTCAACTTTTTCAAATCGTTGGATTTACGGAAATACGGAATCAGATAATCTAGATACTTTACGTCCAACTTTTGAAAGAGTGGGTAAATACAGGGTCAGATTGGTTGAATACACAAGTTATGGTTGCACTGACACCACTGAGAAATTGTTGGTAGTGAATAAAATACCGATGGCCCGAATAGCGGTGAATATCAACGAACAATGTCTAGAAAAAAATGAGTTTTTATTCAGGAATGTTTCTTTAGATGCCGATGAGCCTATGGAATTCTGGGATTTTGGTGATGGTGCCTTTGGATCTGGAAATGAAGTAATCCAAACCTACAATGAATCAGGTGATTTTGAAGTGGTGTTGGTAGTTGAAAATGATTCTAATTGTTTAGATACTGCCATGCTTACGGTGAGAGTGAATCCAACACCCGAAGCAGCTTTGTTGATAGATCCAAGTTGCGAAGGTCAACCAGTTAACATTGCATCGGGTGCCTCAATTTCTGATGGATTTATCAATCAGTATGAATGGAACATGGGAGATGGAAGAAACTACTTCTTTGAACAACCAGAGCATACTTATAAAAAACCTGGAAAATACTACATAACTTTAGCAATGACATCAGATCAAGGTTGTTATGCCAAATATTTAGACTCAACCAACGTGTATGAAAATCCCTTTGCCGAAATGGCTGCATTTACATACAGAGCTACCATTTTAAAGCCGCAGGTATACTTTTTAGATGCTAGTGGTAATGCAGTTTCTTATGAATGGGATTTTGGAGATGGATCTGATTTTGCCTATGATTATGAAGCTTATCATGATTATACCGATACAGGATTGTACAATACTCGCTTAGTAGTGTCTTCAGTGGATGGTTGTTACGATACTACTTATTCAAAAGTGCGGGTTTGGCCAGACTTTAACATCTTGTTACCCACGGCATTTTCGCCCAATGGTGATTTAAGTAACGACGTCTACCGAATAAGAGGAAATCACCATTCCATAGATATTGCCGAATGGCAAATTTATACCAATGATGGTATCAAAGTTTTTGAATCAAATGATATTACTGACTCTTGGGATGGCACCTTTAAGGATCAGCCACTCCCTATGGGTAATTACCAATTGGTGTTGATTGTGAAAGATATATTTGGCAAACAAGCTCAGTTTAACGAAAAAATTAGTTTAGTAAGATGAGAAAAGCATTAATTTTTAGCCTCTTTTCAACGCTGTTGGGATATGCTTTTTCTCAAAGTTTACCCGTTTTGTCTTTGCAAAGCAAGACGGATATTAGTTGTAACGGACTTTCCAACGGACAAGTTGTTTTTTCGGTTTCAGGTGGAAGAGGACCCCTAGTATTTTCACTGAATGGGGTGAATCAGTCATCAGGAACATTCTCAGGGCTAAACGCTGGTGGTTTTAAGTTTTTTGTTACAGATAGCGTTGGTGCTCAAGATTCTCTGGTTGTTTCATTGACGGAGCCCAATAAATTAGTTGCTCAATTCACGGTATCTCAACCCAGTTGCAAGTATAAATCGGATGGTTCTATACAAACCAATATTACTGGAGGAACTGGGAATAAGAGTATTAAGTGGACAGATTCTGCAGGTTTTACGGCAAGCACAGTTAACCTCAGTTATTTACCCGAGGGGAAGTACTTTCTCAGAATCACTGATGCCAATGGATGCAAGCTTGATACAATGGTTGCGTTGGAACATTCGGTGAAAATAGGATTATCAATTACCACTAATGACATTACATGTAATGGATTAATCAATGGCACGGCTGTAGTAAATGTTTTAGGAACAGGAACTTCTTATTCCCAAGTATGGACAGGCCCCAATGCATATTCCTCAACGTTGAAGTCCATTTCAAGTTTGTCCGCAGGAAGTTATTTGGTTAAAGTCACCGAAACCGTTTCAGGTTGTAGTGCATTGATGTCTGCTACCATCGTAAATCCAACTAAACTAAAAGTAGAAATCACAGCAATTAGAGCGGCTTTGTGTAACAGTTCGTCTGATGGACAGATGAATATAAAAGTAACCGGTGGTAGAGAGCCTTATTTATATTCATGGTCTGGCCCCAATAGTTATTTTTCAAGTAAATCAAATATTTCTGATGCGGCTGCTGGTACTTATATCATTTCTACTACTGATTCTAGTGGATGTTCAGCAGCTGATACGGGTATTTTAAATGAGCCTGCTGCTTTAAGCATTATACCTACTATCACTGATGTAAGGTGTTTTGGGCAATCTAACGGACAAATCAATCTGAATGTGAATGGAGGTGTTAAACCATATGCTTACAGCTGGTCAAATTCGCAATCTACCAAAGACATTACCACGTTATCTTCGGGCGTATATGGCTTGACATTGGTAGATAGTAATGGATGTAAACTCACTCGTAATTACAGCGTTTCAAGTCCCACAAAACTAGAATTATCATACAATAGCAACTCTGTTAAATGCAACGGTGGAAGTGATGGAAGTATTACCTTATTGGCTACTGGGGGATCTTTCCCATGGAGTTACAAAGTATCAGGTCCCTCTAGTTACCTTTCAACTTCTGTAACCAACAAGAATTTGGTTGCAGGAACTTACAGTCTGATGTTGACTGACAATAACGGTTGCAAAGATTCGGAAGTAGTAAATATTACTCAACCAAATAAGCTCATTGCAGTGCATACAACCACACAGCCCTTATGCTTTGGATTGAAAGGTGGGATGAGTTTGAATGTTAGTGGGGGAACTTCTCCTTATTCTTATGAATGGTTGGATGGAAATTCAGCACTTTATTCAGCCACTCAAAACGTAATTTCTGCTGACGTTGGGAAGTATACTTACACTGTAATTGATGCGAATCAATGCAATTTTTCAGATACTTTGAGCATTTACCAACCCGCAGAATTGAATCTTAAATTGAAGTCAACTACTTTACCTGTTTGTATCAAAGACATGACTGGTTCTGCTTCTTTGGGATGTTTGGGCGGTGTACGTCCTTATAATTTTCAAATCAACTCTAGTTCTTTAGTAACAGACTCCTTATTCAAGAATTTGGGAGTGGGTAGTTATGTAGTTACTGTCAAAGATAAAAATGCCTGCATTGATACGGTGTCATTTGCATTAAAGAATAACGATAGTCAAAAACCAACCGTAGTTCTTAAAAATATTACCAGATACCTGAACAATTCAGGTAAGGTTACAGTGTCAGTGTCTGAAGTGGAACAGAATATCTCCGATAATTGTGAATTGAAGACGGTTAGCCTGTCAAAAACAGACTTTGATTGCAGCAATTTAGGAATAAATACGGTTCAGGTTACGGCTGTAGATGCATCCGGAAATTCTCAATCAAATAACTGCACCATCACTGTCTTAGATACAATTAAGCCGGTTCTAAAGGCTCAATCTGTGAATGTGTATCTGAATGCTTCAGGCAAAGGAAGTATTTCTGCATCGCAAGCAAATAACGGAAGTTCTGATAATTGTTCTATTGCTCAATATGCACTAGCCAAAACGCAATTTGATTGTTCAAACTTGGGGAGTAATTCAGTGTTGTTCAGTGCCACTGACGGCAGTGGAAATAGCAGTTCAGCGCAAGTCCAAATTCAGGTTCAGGATACACTAAAACCTGTTTTAAAATACAAGAACATCATAGTTTTCTTGAACTCATCGGGATCAGTGAGTATAACTCCAGCAGATGTAGATGATGGAAGTACAGATAATTGTCAAATTTCAAAATACGAAATCAGTCAATCTACCTTCAATTGCAACAATCTAGGAACAAATTTTATTGATTTTAAAATCTACGATCCTGCACAAAATGTAAGTAGCCAATCGGTGAGGGTTACCGTTCAAGATTCCTTCAAGCCAGTATCTAAAACCAAGCCCGTAACATTGCATTTGAACCAATACGGATTCTCAGTACTGTCCCCATCAGATTTAGATGATGGAAGTACTGATAATTGCAAGATTGCCACACGTTCTATTTCGCAGTCGGTTTTCACGTGCGGTAACTTAGGGTCAAATTTGGTGGGTTATACTTTGACCGATCCATCTGGAAATACTAATTCCACGCAAGTTTCAGTTACGGTTAAAGATACGTCCAAACCCATCAATAAAGTAAGAAACGGCATCGCTTATCTTGATAAAAACGGATTTGCCGTTACCACTTATTTTGATATTGATAACGGTACTTCAGATAACTGTGGAGTCGATAAAATTAGCTTAAGTAAAGATCGATTTACTTGTCAAGATTTGGGGCAGAATACTATAGATTTTACCAGTTACGATAAGTCTGGAAACTCATCGGTTTCGGTCGTGAATATTAACGTATTAGATACGGTAAAGCCGGTGTTGAGGGCATCTAATAGAACCGTTGTATTGGATTCAACGGGTAGATTTTCAGTGACCCCCATGTATTTTGATGATGGTAGTTATGATAATTGCAAAATTACCAAGCGCACCCTTACTCAATCATCATTTGATTGCTCTGATGTGGGTAATAAATTAATCATTTATACCATTTCTGATACTTCTGGTAACAGCTCTCTAGCCATTCTGAATGTGAGTATTTTAGATACACTAGCACCTAGGATTTTTGTTGAAAATAAGACGGTTTATTTAGATTCCCAAGGTAGGACTAATTTATCAGTTAGTGCCTTTGCGTCAAAATGTTATGACAACTGCTCAATTTCTCAACTTTACCTTTCTGACTCTACCTATGATTGTTCTGAACGAGGTACTCGCGTAGTTCAATTAATTGCTACTGACCCAAGTGGAAATAGGGCAGTAAAATCGTTCTTGGTAAATGTTTTGGATACATTGTCGCCTGAGGTCTTCACCAAAACAGCAACTATTTACATTGATACAGCGGGTAGGGCTACTTTATCAGTGCAGCAAGTTTTAGATTCCTTATATGAAAACTGTGGAAGTGCGCAAGTTTACTTGACTCAAAATGAATTTGGAATCAAAGACATCGGTGAAAATTTTGTTTTTGCCTACGCTTTTGACCAAGCCGGGAATAGATCTAAAAACATCTATGCTAAGGTCAATGTTGAAATTGGAGATGCAGATAGAGATAGCATTCCTGATTACATTGAAGGTTCCCAAGATTTTGATGGTGATGGTGTACCCAACTACCGCGACCATGATTCTGATAACGACGGTGTTTTGGACCGTTTTGAAAATAGCGGATTGAGGATATTGTTGGATTTAGATCAAGATGGATTCTACAATGTTTATGATGTAGATACTGATGGTGATCAAATTTACGATGTTGCAGAGGTCAACGGTTTTGATCCAGACCAAAATGGAACTGTTGGAATTGGAAGAGTTACTGTAAATAACAGAGGAATTCCAGTTCTGGCTAGTGGAGGAGATGGATACGGTTTAATGGATACTGACGGTGATGGTATTGCTGATTATAAAGATGTAGATTCTGACCAAGATGGTATTTCAGACAAGACTGAGAACTTTGGAAAACGTGAATTTGTAGATTCTGATGGCGATGGAAAACCCAATTTTAGAGATGAAGATTCTGATGCGGATGGAATCTCTGATTTGATTGAAACAATTGATGATTTCGATAGAGATGGTACTTCTAACTACCTCGACAGAGATTCAGACAATGACCAAATTTTAGATCTTTTTGAAACCAACAACGATGAAGACGGTGACGGTTTTGGGAATTATTTGGACTTAGATTCTGATGCTGATGGAATTTACGATGATCTAGAAGGTGAGCAAGACCTTGATAAAGACGGCAAAGGCAACTGGATTGACAAAGATTCTGATAATGATGGTATTCCTGATAATTTAGAGGGCAATGACGATACCGATTCTGATGGAACTCCTGACTTTAAAGATCCTGATAGTGATAATGATGGTATTCTCGATTGGATAGAAGCCATTCCATTTGACTCCAACGGTATACCAGCAGATAGTGATTCAGACGGTGAATTTGATTTTAGGGATTTTGATAGTGACAATGATGGTATTGTTGATTACGACGAGGGGTACCCTAATATACCAGACACTGATGGAGATGGTATACCTGATTATAGAGATGACGACAGTGATAACGATGGAGTTTTAGATTTCCTTGAAGGCAATAAAGACACTGATAATGACGGTTTAATTGATGCCATTGATCCTGATTCTGACGACGATGGTATTCAAGACGTCATTGAAGGATATGCTGATTTGGATGGCGACGGAATCGTAAACTCACTGGATTTAGATTCCGATAACGATGGAATTAACGACATCATGGAAGCTGGGGGTATTGATTTAGACGGTAATGGAATGCTAGATACCCTCGAAGTATTAGTTCCAGTTGATGCAGATGGCGATGGAATTCTCAATCAAAATGACATTGATTCTGATGGTGATGGCATCTACGATATCGTTGAAACTGGATTGTTCTACACAGATTTGAATGGCGATGGTAGAGTTGACGGCATAGACACCGATCGTGATGGCATTCAAGATGAAGCAGACGGAATTTCCGGGGTTTTTGGTGACTTATATGATAAGGACGCCGTAGATACTGACAGCGATGGAATCAGAGATTTTGAAGATCTTGATTCTGACGATGATGGTATAGATGATGAAATAGAAACATCTGATGATTATGATTTCGATGGGTTGCCAAATTATTTAGATGATGACAGTGACAGTGATGAAATTAGTGATTTACAGGAAACCGCTTTTGATAATGATGGTGATGGGGTAGAGAACTTCCTTGATTTAGACTCAGATGGCGATTCAATTACAGACCTTATTGAAACGCAATCTGATTATGATGGCGATGGAGTTCCAAATTACTTAGACTTAGATTCTGACAATGACGAAATGCCCGATTCAGAAGAAGGTGAAATTGATAATGATAAGAACTCTTTTGCTGACTTTGTAGATCCGCACACCTTTGTGCCTGAAATTTTCACCCCTAACAGCGATGGGGTAAATGATGTTCTCTTTATTAGAGGACTTAAAAACTTCCCCGATGCATCTTTGGTTGTATTCAATCAATGGGGTATGATTGTTTTCGATAGTAAAGGCAAATATATGAATGATTGGGACGGTACTTTTAGAGGCGAATCAAGTAGTACAATTCTAGAAAAACTTCCAGAAGGAGTGTATTTCTATATTTTAAATCACAATAGAACGGATTCTCCGCAGTTCAACAAACCTCAAACAAAGGGTAATTTTTATATCAAGCCATGATGAAATTTAACAAAATCAGGATGAAGTGGGTTGTTGCAATGTCAGTAATTGGGGCATTTTCGCCTCTTCATGCTCAACAAGTAGCTCTAACTACGCAATATGATTTGATCTCTAGCATTCAGAATCCTGCATATAACGGATTGAATAGAATTCTTAAAATTGATGCACTTTCAAGGGTTCAATGGGCTAATTTCCCTGGAACACCGCGCTATTCTGCTGTGGCTTTTCAGTCGCCGTTGAATAAAGACTTTTCGTTGGGTGCAAATTTTCAAAATTTATCTATTGGTCAATTTAAGGTGGCATCTCCTATGAGCATGACCTCTATGTCAGCCGATATTGCTTACCACAAGCAATTGGATAAGAACATTTATGCAGCCGCAGGTCTGAGATTAGGAGTATTTAATTCTAGCTTGAGAATTTCACAGTTGATTTCAGATGCACCTGCAGATGCAGCTCAAACAGGGAATGACTATAATTTTAATGCTCCTTTAGTGGGCGGTGGAATCATGTTTTATGGCAAGCAGTATTTTATTGGGGCCTCGCTTCCACAGTTTGCTGTTGTGCCAAAACAGTTGGTTGACAACGTGAATTTAGGGTATAATGCCCGTTCATTCTGGTCATTTAATGCAGGTTACGTATACAAATTTAATAAGAAATGGCAGGTTAAAACAACGGCTCAAGCCCGTAAATATACCAGTTTGCCCACCATCTGGGATGCAAATATTTACGGCATATATGAGGGAGTTCTAACGTTAGGATATGGGTATAGAAGTACCGGTTCAAATGCATTTTTAGCATCGATTAGAGCCAATGATTTAATAAAAGTGGTTTTTGCTTATGAATCGGGTACCATTTATGATGATCAATCGCCTTTCAATTCAATTGAGTTTGGTATCTCCTATCAGATTGATTACAACAAAGAAAAAACCAAAGTTATTCCACGTCAATTTTAAAAGAAACTGAATGTTAAGACCTGAATATTTATTCCTTTGGATACTTTTCCATTTGGCAGCCGTTGAATTACCAAAGGGCATTGCCAAGCGTGGCCAACCACCCATGAAAGCTACGGAATTGGTTGAGCGCATGCAATACCAAGAAGCAATAGCTGAATATTCTACATTGAAGAAAGTCAAATCGGCCAACGAAATGAGATCATTGGCAATTGCGTTTTCGAAACTGGGGTACACCGATACAGCCATGAGCATTTACAAGCAAATGGTGAAAAAATATCCCTCAAAAGTCACCCCATCAGATAAGTTAAATATGGCTCTTTTGCTCAATAAAATGGGAGAGAAGGAGGCATTTTCCGGAGCCTTAATAGAGTTAAAGACGGTTGATTATGTGGGCTTGCCAATTTTGAATCAAGAAAATCCAGAACTATTCCTACTGCAAAGTAAGCCTCTCGAATCACAGTTATCTGTGCCTCAAGTGCAGAAAATAGAGTCGAATAATGCGTGTTTTCTGCCTGTGAAAGATCCAGTTGCTGGTAGTTGGTGCTTCCACGAACGCGTTCGTGTAAATGGAGGACTATTATCTACGGTTTCTTCGGCCGATGGGCAGCCCTATGCAAAGGTCATGAAAGCCAATAATTGGGCTTCTGACACTTTGAGTGCGAAAGGCGTATTGCTAGAGAAGCAATTATTGAACAAGCATTTTGAATTAACTTTTATCGATTCCTTTGGGAATATGTATGTCACTACCAATCATTCCTTGGTAAATGATAGCGATGATTATTTATTAGATGTTTTTAAGTATGCATTCAATCCTAAAGTGGGTGATTACACATTGAAAAGCTTACACTTTGATAAATGGAATAGTAATTTAGCTGGTTTCGTGATGAATCAAAGTCAAACAAAGGGCTTGTTTTATTGTGATATGGTGGGTGGATTTGGGAAGTCGGACATATATATGTGCGATATTGTTTGGTCTGATGATAAGAGCCCAACTTTGATTAATTATTTTAATTTGGGTGGTCAAGTTAATACTATTCTTTCTGATATTGATCCTGTTTTTATTACAGATGAGATCATTGCGTTTTCTACGGAAGGGCATATAGGCTGGGGTGGTTCGGATATCTATTTCTTTAATACCATGAATAACCGTTTGGTGAATGCAGGCAGGTTAATTAATTCACAAGCCAATGAATTTGCCCCGAAATTTTACGATGGAGTTTTGTATTTTTCTACTGATCGATACGGAAATAAATCAAAGATTATGAAAGTAGAGTTGAGCATGGATTTGCTTGACCGTGTAATGGTTCCTGAAAACTACATAGTTGAAACAACTTTCCCTGAAGAAAATACAGAATCTAGTTTGCCTGAAGAATTGATAGATGTTAGAGATGAAACTAAAATCAGTAATCTAATTCAAACCATGGCTGTAGCAGAACCTGAAAAGTATAATTATGCTAAAGGTTTAAATTTTTTAATGCTTTCAGATTCTGTGCGACTGGAAAAGGCTAGAAAAATTGATAGTGCTTCCAATTATCAAGATTATCAGTTCATTACATTGTTGCACCCAGTGGGTGATATAGTGGTTGACGCAAATTTTGAGAACGAATTATTGATTCTCACCGAAGTGTTAAAGCGCAGATCTGATTGGAAGGTCCAAGTGCGCTCACATACTGATAGCAAGGGTTCAAAAAAGGCAAACCGAAAACTATCACAGGAGAGAGCTGACTTTTTGAAGGTGTATTTGGTTTCACAAGGCGTACCTTCAAATCAAGTAGAGGCAATTGGATATGGAGAAGAATTACTTTTGAACCATTGTATAGATGGGGCACCTTGTTCTGAAGATGAGCACCGAAGAAACAGAAGAACAGAATTACTGTTACAATTGAAATAAAAAAAGGCGGCTTTATAAGGGCCGCCTTTTTTTATTAAGTTCAGATATTATTTAGATGGAACGCACATGGTTACTACATAACCGCGAGTTTCGTCACCTTTGAATGTAACATCAATATCAATATTTCTTCCGCCTGATTGTGCAGTTAGAGAGCGCAACATAGATTCTGCAATGATGAAACAACCGTGGTAACTTGGGGTTTCTTTGAAGCTAACTGGAAGTTTAGCAAAACTCTTTGGGGGATTACAAGGTGCTGGTTCTGAACCGCCTGCTCCGGGTGCTCCCATTCGAGGTGATGTAGGCATTCCAGGTTTCCCTTGTTCATTACTGATTTGAAGGGTTGCCTTCTTAATGGTGATCATTTGGTTGGCAAAACGCTGTGGGCTTCTGGTGAAGTCCATAGATGTTACTACCACACCTTGTGCAAATGAATAGCTGATGCTCAATAGAGCAACGATAACAAATGAATATACTTTTTTCATGTTTTTGGTACGTTGAAAATCTCAGAGTTTAAGGATTGATTTTGATTCTGGTAACTCTGTGTATTGCTCTAGTATCAACCTTTATGGTTAAATCGGCATTTACCTCTCTGTTCGCTGGTAAAACATTGGCCATTTTATCGTAGATAACAAAGCAAAATTTAGATTCGTTTTTAGGAGGGAAGAAGACATCCATTTTTACCCAGCTTCTCGGTGCTAAGCAACGTGTTTGCTGAGAAGTGGCCGCGGCACCTTGAGGGGTGGCAGTTCTGCCTTGGGTATTAACGCTTGGGGCTGTAACGGTTTGAGCATTTCCTACACCAATGGTTCCTGTTGGTGGCAATACAGCTTGAGGAGTAGCAACTGTGTTAGCTAGTTGACATTGTATGTTTCTTATGATAATGGTTCTTCCATTATAAATACTAGGATTTTGTGCAAAGGTCAAGGCATCTACTACTAATTGTCCATAACTTAATCCCACAAAAAGCAGGGCAAAAGAAAGCAAGGAGATTGTTTTTTTCATAGTGTGTTTGGTTGTTTGAATTTTGGCTACAAATTACGTGCCAAAAATAAGCAATTATTGGTTTGTGTCATTTGTTTTTATGGAATCTTGTTGCCTAAAATATCTCAATAAGTAATAAATACCTAAAACAATCAGTATTCCAGCCACTCCAATTTGTAAAATGTTCTGATGCGGCATTAATCTATTTAGCAACAATACGTTGCCAAATCCAAAGATGATCCAACCCAATTCACTTTTGAATTTTGCTTGAACAAGTATCAATAACCCTATCATGGTGACCAAGGAAGGGAAAGACAAGAGAATATCAGGTAAATGAATATTCAATGCGTGTAGCATCCATAGTAGTCCGATAGTGATTAAAATGAGTCCGCCAACGAGGTAAGATTTATTTTTCATTGAGTTTGAGGTTTGATTTTAGGTTTAAGCGAAAATAGTGCAATTCCTATAATTGGAATGAACATTTATGCACAAAGCGATGATCGTCAGAATTTAACGACCAATGAAAATCATGATAAAAATCATATTTGACTTTGAGTTAGGTCATTGGTTACCTTTTATTAAAATTTGAACTTGCACCTTGTAATTCATGTATTTTACTCCTACTGCAGATATTGCCCAAAGCCTAAAACTCATTGAGATTGATTTGATTCCATCGCTTCAATTTCAATCTGAGAAACTATTGAAATCTATTGATACGAGCCATGAAACTCAAGGAGATGATTTGCAGTTTTATGTGATTGTTTCTCAGTTTGATCAAGAGTTACAGAATTTGAGTAGGCTATTGTCAATGATACTTTTTCCGGCAATCAGAAAATCATTGGATAAAATGCAAGAAGCCCCAGCCTTAAATGGATTTAATATCATTAGAGCGTTACACAAAAGACAGCAAATTTCCATTTCAAAACTGAGAGAAATTTGCAACCACTATACTGTAGAACCAGGCTGGAAAGAACATAAACAACTGCATTGTCATAATTCATATCAATTGGAAGCAGCGTTTTTGAACTATTTGAATTTCTTCGAATCACAGGTGTTGTTCAAATTAGAAACTGCCAATTCAAACAGAGAAACCAATCATGATTGATAGTGTAAAAGAGATAGAAGCATGTTACCACTGTGGCGTTAAAACTAAAAGTCCCATAGTAAAACAAGATCATTGTTTTTGCTGCCGAGGGTGCTTAGGCGTCTATGAAATTTTACAAGAAAATGAACTTTGCAAGTACTACGATTTCAATTCCTCACCCGGACAAACCATAGATCAAGCCAAGCAGCAAGCGCATAAGTTTGCTTTTTTGAATGATCAACCAATTTTAGAACAACTGCTTCATTTTAAACAAGGTGATAGATTGCATATTAAATTCTATTTGCCCCAAGTACATTGTAGTTCATGTCTGTACCTCTTGGAAAATCTTTATAAAATCCATCCTGGGGTAATCAGCAGCAAGCTGAACTTTGCTGAAAAGAATTTAGAAGTTGCTTATAATAAATCAGTAACATCTGCCTTTGATTTGGCTTTGGCTCTAACCAAGTTGGGATATGAACCTTACTTCAGTTTGAGTGATTTGGGAAAAAGCAAGTTCAAACCCAAAACCGAAAATCCCCGTCTGTTCCAATTGGGCATTGCCGGATTTGCTTTTGGAAATATCATGTTATTGAGTTTTCCTGAATACTTTGCTTATGGTTCAGATTTAGATGGGTTGAAACCGTATTTTCAATGGTTGTCCATATTGCTAATCATTCCAGTGATCACGTATAGTTCAATGGAGTTTTACAAGTTGGCTTGGGGTGGTATCAAAGAAAAATACCTCAACATAGATTTACCTATTGTATTGGCAATGGCCATTACGTTTTTTAGAAGTTTGTATGAAATTTATCATCACATCGGACCCGGATATTTCGATTCGTTGAGCGGTATAGTGTTCTTTATGTTGTTGGGCAGAACCCTGCAGGATAAAACATATAAATCTATTACATTTAATCGTGATTTTACTTCGTATTTTCCTATTTCGGCGACAGTTTTTGAGCGAGGGAAAGAGATTTATAAATCGTTACACCACATTAAAGTGGGCGATGAATTAATCATTCACGATCAAGAGGTGGTGCCTGTAGATGGTTTGATTGCTGCAGGAAAAGCCACCATTGATTATAGTTTTGTTACTGGTGAAAGTCATCCCGTTGAATTGGATGCTGGATCTTGGGTTTATGCCGGAGGGCGTCAACTGGGTTCATCGGTCAGAATATTGGCCCAAAAGACGGTTTCTCAGAGTTATTTAGTTTCTCTTTGGGAAAAGTCAACGAATCAAATCCTCGAGAAAAAAGACCCACAGAGCACCAACGAAAGCAATTATGTTCAAAAGGCCAGTATGTACTTTACACTGGGTGTATTTTCAGTTGCATCGCTTGCCGCTATTTACTGGAGTGTTTTCAATCCCGCCATAGTTTGGACAGCTGTAACTGCCGTGTTGATAGTGGCATGCCCATGTGCTTTATTGCTGAGTGTGACATTTACCCATGGACATTTTTTGAGTCTATTTGCAAAGAATGGGTTGTTAGTTAAAGGTTCTAAAGTATTAGAAAATTTGAATCAGGTAAACCACTTGGTTTTTGATAAAACAGGAACCATCACTGATTCTAAAAATCCACATATTGATTATGTTGGATTTGAATTACAGGAAGGCGAATTAGATGCTGTGGCTTCCTTGGCAAAGGAGTCGGTGCATCCTTATGCAAGATTACTATCGAGATATTTGAATCGGGTAGCGGTAGGCATTTTTGATATTGAAAATAAACTATCGGCTGGTATTACGGGTGTTTGGGATGGAAAAGAATTGAGATTGGGGTCTTCAGAGTTTGTTGAATTACTCAGTGAACAGGTATTTGATCATCAAGAGGGTTCCAAGATTTGGGTGAGAATAGGAGACCGGGTGATGGGTTACTTTGTTTTTAGTTCATCGGTGAGGGAGAATTTGGCGTCCCCAATAAAAGAACTAGGGCAGAATTATTCAATGACTGTGCTCAGCGGAGATTTAAGGGATGATGAGGCTTTGATTCGGGAAATTTTCCCCGAGAAAACAAACCTCCTCTTTGAGCAAAAACCTGTTGATAAAAAGAGGTTTATTGAGAATTTAGAACGAAGTGGAAAGAAAATCTTGATGTTGGGTGATGGACTGAATGATGCGGGTGCTTTGATGAGCAGTTCGGTGGGAGTTGCGGTGACGGATGATATTGGATATTTTACTCCTGGAGCCGATGCCATTATTGAAGGGAAATCACTGATTTTGCTTCCAAAGTTGCTAAAAATGGCTGCTTATATGCGCAACATCATTTGGTTCAGTTTTGCCATCTCCGTATTCTATAACATCATAGGATTGAGTTTCGCGGTTCAGGGGAAATTGAATCCCATCATTGCGGCCATTTTAATGCCTTCTAGCTCTATTTCTATTGTTTTGATTACTTGGTTAGGAAGTGTATTGTCAGCAAGAACGTTGAATTTAAAGTTGTGATGCTGCATATAAAAGCATGACGAAAATCATATTTGATGGTGAGCAACATCATTTTCGATTTGTGTGAAAATGAGTCACTTTGAAAGTAGAAATGTCGGTAGTAATAATCTTAATGATCATGAGCATTTTGGTGGCTGGAGTATTTCTAGCGGCTTACTTATGGAGTGCAAAGACAGGGCAGTTCGAAGACCCTGAAGCCAATGCAAACAGAATACTGCACGATACTGAATTGGTAAATCAAAAAAATAAAATCATTTAATCCCAATAATCTTTGAAATGAACATTGAAAAGTTTTCCTATGACAACCGACCGGTAAAATGGTTTGCCTATGCAACTATTTTCTGGGGAGTAATTGGCTTCGTTGCTGGGCTTTGGGCCGCGATTGCCTTGTATTTTCCTGCCATCAATCTTGATTGGGCACCCACCACCTTTGGAAGAATGAGACCGGTTCATACGAATGCGGTCATTTTCGCGTTTGTGGGAAATGGAATTTTTATGGGTGTTTATTACTCGCTTCAGCGATTGGTAAAGGCACGAATGTTCAGTGATGTGCTCAGTAAAATCCATTTTTGGGGTTGGCAATTGATCATTGTTTTTGGCGCTTTAACCCTTTGGATGGGTTACACCACAGGGAAAGAGTATGCTGAATTAGAGTGGCCATTAGATATTGCCATCACCTTGGTTTGGGTAATTTTTGGTATCAATATGTTTGGTACCATCATCAAACGTAGAGAGAGACATATTTATGTAGCCATTTGGTTTTATATCGCAACTTGGGTTACTGTAGCCATGTTGCACATTGTAAACAGCATTGAATTGCCTATCAACTTCATGAAGAGTTACAGCTGGTATGCTGGGGTTCAAGATGCTTTGGTTCAATGGTGGTATGGTCACAATGCCGTTGCATTTTTCTTGACTACCCCTTATTTGGGATTGATGTACTATTTCCTTCCAAAAGCGGCAAATAGACCTGTGTATTCTTACAGATTGTCAATCATCCACTTTTGGGCTTTGATCTTCATTTACATTTGGGCGGGTCCTCACCATTTGTTGTATAGTGCCTTGCCTGATTGGGCGCAGTCTTTGGGTGTTGTATTCTCTGTGATGCTGATTGCACCTTCTTGGGGAGGTATGATCAACGGTTTGTTCACCTTGAGAGGTGCTTGGGATCGGGTTCGCGAAGATGTTGTGTTGAAGTTCATGGTAGTTGCCATCACTGCTTACGGTATGGCCACATTTGAGGGGCCAATGCTCTCATTGAAGAACGTAAATGCCATTTCGCATTTTACTGATTGGACCATCGCTCACGTTCACGTAGGGGCCTTGGGTTGGAATGGATTTTTAACCTTCGGTGTTCTATACTGGTTGATTCCGAAAATGTTCAGAACTGAACTTCACTCTAAAGGATTAGCGAATGCGCATTTTTGGTTGGGTACTTTAGGTATAGTGTTTTATGCAATCCCTATGTACTGGGCTGGATTTACCCAGAGTTTAAATTGGAAAACTTTCACTCCTGAAGGCACTTTGCAATACTCATTCCTTGACACCGTCAACATGTTGTTACCTATGTATCAATTGAGAAGTTTAGGTGGACTTCTATATCTAACAGGGGCTATTTTGATGGTATTAAATATTTACAAGACCGTCAAGAAGGGTTCGTTTGTTGCAGAAGAGGAGGCTGAAGCTCCTGCATTAGCTCCATATGAAACTCATAATGGCGAGCACTGGCATCGAGTTATTGAGCGTAAGCCTATTCAGATGTTGGTGTTGAGCTTGGTGGTTGTTGCTCTTGGTGGATTGATTGAGATGATTCCTACCTTTCTAGTGAAAACCAATATACCAACCATCAGTTCTGTAAAACCCTACACACCTTTGGAGTTGCATGGACGGGATATTTATGTAGCTGAGGGTTGTTATACTTGCCACTCTCAAATGGTGCGTCCATTTAGAGATGAAGTAAAGCGATACGGTGATTACTCTAAAGCGGGTGAATTTGTTTATGACCATCCCTTCCAATGGGGGAGTAAGCGTACGGGTCCGGATTTGGCACGCGTAGGAGGAAAATACAATAATGCTTGGCATTTCAATCACATGTATGAGCCCACATCTACCAGTGAGGGTTCAATCATGCCTCGTTATCCATGGTTGTTTACCAAAGGAATTGATATCAGAAGAACGCCAGATATGATTAGAGCCATGCAAACCATGGATGTGCCTTACGATGTTGATTATGCCAATAGAGCAACCGAAGATCTAGAAGCTCAAGCTAAGGTAATTGCCGATGATTTGAAGTCTAACGAAGGAATACGCCAAATATTGGAAGTAGAAGGTGTGAGCAATTTACAACATTCAAAAATTGTGGCGCTGATTGCATACCTACAACGTATTGGAACTGATATTAAAAAAGTACCCGCTAATGCTTTGCCAGAAAACTAATTGTACATCATCATGAAGTTTATAACCTATTTAAAAACCATTGATAGTGTAACTATCTACCCTCTTGTAACTCTGGCACTATTTGTACTGTTCTTCTTTGTAGTGATTTTGTGGGTGTCAAAAGCCAATAAAAACTACATCGAGAACGCTAAAAATATCCCCCTAAACGATTAAATATGAAATCTTTTAAAAACATGATAGCCCTTATGGGCGGGTTGTTCATGTCATCTTTGGCATGGGCACAAAATGATGCAGATCCTGCAGCCGCAGCAGTGGCACCTGTTGCAGAAGCATCGGGGTTTTCGATGGAGCAATATATTCCTTGGATTTTGGTTGTTACCGCCATTGTTTTGGCCATTGTGATTCTATTTATGGGTAATTTATTGAGCAAGGTAGCTATTGATAAATTCAGAAATTCCACAAAAGTTATTGCGGTGTTGTTTTCCTTGGGATGGATGAACGAGAGTGCTGCAGCCGTTGAAATGTGGGCAGGGTTTACCACTTTTCAGTTGAATGTTATATTGTTGTCAATCATTGGTTTTGAAGTTTTAATTATTCTGTATTTCGCCAATTGGTTGAAAGCAGTGGTACTTCCCCCGGTACTAAAAGAAAAGTCTAAAAAGTTGGCTTTCTGGAAGATTTGGTGGGATAAGATGAACAATTCTGTAGAGATTGAAAAAGAGAAGGACGTTCAATTAGACCATGATTATGACGGCATCAAAGAGTTAGACAATGCCTTACCACCGTGGTGGGTTTACGGATTCTATTTGACCATTGTTTTTGCTGGCATTTATGTTTGGAGATATCATATTGCCAGTACTGCGCCATTACAGATACAAGAATTGAAGAATGACCTTGCACAAGCCGAAATTCAACAGGCTCTTTACAGCGAACAAAATGCAGCGAAAGTTGATGAAAATACCATCACATACACTGCCGATGCTGGCATGATTGCTGAAGGTTCAAAGTTATTTGCGAAGAACTGTGTAGCTTGTCATGCCGCTGACGGTGGTGGCGGAACTGGTCCAAACCTCACCGATGATTATTGGAAACATGGTGGAGACATAAAAGACATTTTTAGAACGATTTCAAAAGGTGTTCCAGAAATGGGTATGATTGCTTGGGGAGGAATATTGACAGCTAAAGAGATGGCCAATTTGGCAACTTATGTGAAGTCAATTAAAGGTTCAAAAACCGCTGCTCCTAAAGCACCTGAGGGTACCTTATATCAAGAAGGAACTGCTCCAACTGGAGGTGACTCTTTGAGTGCAGCCCCAATAGTTTCAATGAAATAACACTGAACCATGTCAGTTCCTGAGAATTCTGGTTTCGACGAGAATGATGAATACCGCGATAGGGTCGCAACCATAGACGAAAAAGGTAAGCGAAAGTGGGTTTATGCATACAAGCCATCCGGGCGTTTTTACAACGCCCGGACATGGCTATCAATGGTTTACTTGCTTGTTTTTTTCGGACTCCCTTTGATCAAATACAAAGGCGAACAATTCATGCTCTTGAATATTCTAGAGCGTAAGATTGTGGTCTTCGGATATGTTTTTTGGTCTCAAGATTTTTTCTTGTTCGGACTCACCATGATTCTCTTCGTGGTTTTTATTATTGTTTTTACTGTTGCTTTTGGACGCTTATTTTGCGGTTGGGCCTGTCCACAAACCATTTTCATGGAAATGGTATTCAGAAAGCTCGAATTTTGGATTGAAGGCGATGCCCCCAAGCAAAGAGCGTTAGATAAAATGCCTTGGAACAGCGAAAAGATCAGAAAAAGAGGATTGAAATTCGCCGTGTTTTATGCCGTTGCATTTCTTGTGGGCAATACATTCTTAGCATATATAATAGGTGTAGATCAATTGTTTGAAATTATGACTGATCCTCTTTCCATGCATCTGGGCGGATTTTTAGCCATGTTGATTTTCTCATCGGTATTTTTCTTTGTCTATGTTTGGTTCCGAGAGCAAGTATGTACCGTGGTTTGTCCTTATGGTCGTTTGCAAGGCGTTTTATTAGATAAGCATTCGGTAGTGGTTGCTTACGACTATAACCGTGGAGAGCCGAGAGAAAAAATGAGAAAAGGCCAAGAGCGTTCAGCAGGCGATTGTATCGATTGCCTCCAATGTGTACATGTTTGTCCAACGGGCATAGATATCAGAAACGGAACCCAGTTGGAATGCACCCATTGCACGGCCTGCATTGATGCTTGTGATAACATCATGGACAAAATCAACAAACCTAGGGGGCTGGTGCGATATGCTTCTGAAGCAACCATTGCTGAAAACAAACCATTTGTGATTACACCTAGACTCAAAGCATATGTTGCCGTATTGGTTGCGCTTTTGGGTATTTGGTTGTTGATTTTGACATCGCGTTCAACCGTTGAAATGCAAATCAGAAAAGTTCCAGGTCAACTTTACACCATCACAGATGATGGTAAATTCAGAAATACCTTTAATTTGATGTTGATCAATAAAAGCCACAACAACATTGACTCCTTGTATTTGAAAATTGATGATCAACGGTATAAAATACAATGGGTGGATGGTGAATATTATCGAAAATTAGAGAAAGAAAAGATCAAACGCACTACCTTCTTCATTCTGGTTGATCCTGCACAAGTTAAAGATAGAAAAGAGCCCATTCAAATTGACCTATACATGGGTGAACATTTGATGGTCTCAGAAAAGACAGCGTTTTTGTCTCCGCATAAACCAAATAAAAAATCATGAATTGGGGTAAAGGTATCATATTAATTTACGTGCTGTTTGTAGCCGGAATCGCCTACTTAGTGTATGGCGCTACTCAAACCACTTTTGAACTTGTAGAAGATAATTACTACGAAAAAGAACTTGCCTTTCAGAATCAAATCAATTGGACAAAAAACGCCATTGATCAGAAAATGAATGTTGAAATTCATGAATCTGAATCTGGATTGATATTGTCTGTATCGAGCAATGACAGCAATGTTTCAACTGAATTTACAGCTGCTACAGCATGGTTTTACAATGCTATGGATAAATCAAAAGATCGTCATATTGCCTTGGGTGAATCTACTTTGGGCAAATGGATTATTGATGAGGAAATTCCTCAGGGTCTTTTTGAGGTGAAGCTGAAATGGAACAACTCCACCCGAGATACCTTTTTTGCAGTCAGAGAGTTTATCAAAAAATAGATGATATTTACTCCTCTTTTAAGTGGTTTGGTATTGGGCGCTGCCGGAAGCACGCACTGTGTGGGAATGTGCGGTCCATTGGCCTTGCTTTTGCCTGGTGGTGCGTTTTCCGTAACGGCCGTTTACCACTTAGGAAGAACTGCTACTTATGTTATTTTGGGTGTTTTGGTAGGGGCCTTGTTGGAGTTTATTGATGTGCGGCAATATGAGCAGTGGTTTTCTTTGTTTTTAGGTGGACTTTTTCTCGTTCTATGGATTTATGATTTCTGGGGACGTAAATCTGCTGGAAGTTCGCCCATTCAGGTCTGGTTGAACAAGCAGTTTAGCCAATCAATGAAAAGAAATACCTTGCTGGGATGGTGGATTGCAGGAATGGTAAATGGACTCTTGCCTTGTGGCTTGGTATATGGTGCATTGCTAGCTTCCATGGGATTTGGAAGTTTTTCTGGTTCGGTATTGTTTATGTTTGGATTTGGTGTGGCAACAGCTCCTATGCTGCTTTTGATATCGTTTGGTAAAAGGGTGATTGCTCAGAAAATGGGTGCTTTTTCGCAAAGAATTTTACCGTATTGGTTGCTTATAATGGCCATCGTTTTTTTGTTGAGAGGAGCAAATTTGGGTATCCCGTTTTTCAGTCCCAAGATAAAGGTCCCCACGCAAAAGCACGCTTGTTGTTATTGAAAAAAGGGCTTGTGTAAGTGGGTTTCTTCTTATAACTTTGAGAGTACCCCAATTTAGCTATGCATCATGAGTTTCGATCACCAAGAACCTGACTGTAAGAATTGTGTGAAGCGCTTTAATTCAGTTTTTTGTCGTTCGGAGAATGATTCTTTAGATTCGATCAACGAAGAAAAGGTATGCACTCCTTATAAAAAAGGCCAATACATTTTTCACGAAGGAATGCGTCCGCATGGGGTGTTTTGCGTGAATTACGGAAAAATTAAACTTTCCAAATTAGGCGAAGACGGGAAGGAGCAAATTTTAAGACTTGTTAAAGCTGGCGATTTATTGGGTTATAGGTCTTTACTCGGGGAAGATAAATATTTTGCTAGCGCCATAGTCATGGAAGATGCAGGAGTGTGTTTTATTCCAAAACACTTGTTTATGGGAATTCTTCAAAAAGACGGTATGTTGAGCATGGAAATCATGAAGCTCCTTTCCGATGACTTGAAAAGGGCAGACCAGCACATCACTCATATGGCACAAAAGCCAGTGAGAGAACGCCTAGCCGAAGCACTTTTGTTCATTAAGGAAACCTACGGTTATGAGGCAGATGGGAAAACATTGAATTTGAAAATTACCCGTGAGGAGTTAGCAAATTTAGTTGGAACGGCTACTGAAACAGTAATTCGACTGTTATCTGATTTCAAGCATGAAAATTTGGTTCTACTCGAAGGGAAGAAAATACTAATTCAAAACCTCACCGGGTTGGTCAAGACCGCGAGAATTGAGGATTAACTCTTCCATTTCACGTCTTATTTTCTGTTGATCAGCGTAATCTTTGGTTTGTATATTGACCGTCTTGGTATTGCAAAAGTTTATTGAATTGCTCTGAACCATTTGAAATATTTTTTTGGGAGATATCCCCCTTGTCGAAACCCCAACTACGCCCCCTCGGGCATGTAATTTGGAAATCAACTCTGGATTTTTAGAAAATTCCTTTGCACGGTCTAATTCATGAAAATATACTGAGTATTTCTCGAGATGCAGATCCCAAAGTTCATCTTTATATGAACCGTATTGCAAATCTATTTGAGGCAAAAGATGAATATGATAGCTCCATCTTGAGCTTACATGGTGTTCATCAATGATAGATTGAATGCTTTGATGTGGATTGAATGAGAAGTAGAAAAAAATGTGACCTTCAACAGAATGGTCTAGAAATAACTGTTTAAATTGAAGAGGCAATTCTTCTTGGCAGTTAAACGGGAAGCCGATGTGAAATTCTTGTTTTAAGCAGAATTTAAGGTGTTTTTGGTAGTGCTGAATCACTTCGGCAGGATTTTCGTATTCTCTAAAAATGAAAACGTCTGAGTCAATGATGTTCATAAAAGTTCAACAAGTCTTGTCGAAGTTCTACTAAAATGAGCAAATCACCTAAACATTTTTGACCGAAGTTATGAATTGTTACTTATTCTTATTGTTTTTGACTGCTATTTGCCGGCCTTGTTAGCGGCAATGAATCCAAAATAACCTAAAGTTGCGGCAATGACACTCGCAGAAATGATGCTGATTTTTGCTAGATTGATGTGTGATTCATTGGTGAATGCCAAATTGGAAACGAAGATGGACATGGTAAATCCAATTCCTCCTAGTATTCCCGCAGAGAGTAACATTCCTTTGCTGATGTTAGATGAAATTTCTGCAATTTTCAATTTCTCAGCAATGATGCTAAATGAGAAAATGCCCAGAGGCTTACCCAATAAGAGTCCAAAGAAAACACCAATGGAAAGTGGGGTAAATGCATCGTTTAGAATGCGGGTATCAATGGGAATGGCGGTATTGGCTGCTGCAAACAGAGGCAAAATCAAGAATGATACAAGGCCTGATAATCTATGTTCAATTTGATTGGCCAATTTCTTTTCTTTATTTGTTTGCCTCGGGAGCATAAACGCCAAAATAACTCCTGCAATCGTAGCATGAATACCGGTGTGTAACATCGCAAACCAAAGTGCAACTCCGAGTATTAAATATAACCATGCATAATCCCAGTTTTTACGATCGGCAATTTCGAGTAAAATGATAATGGCGGCAGCTACAGCCATCCATCCCCAGGAAATGGGCTGTCCATAAAAAATGGCTATGATCAATATGGCTCCAAGATCATCAATGATGGCCAATGCGGTTAAAAAAACCTTCAATGCAGGCGGTACCCGGTCTCCCAATAAACCAAGAATGGCAATGGCAAAGGCAATGTCGGTGGCCGTGGGGATACCAATACCTGAGATGGTTTCAGGAGAATTTAAATTCACCAAAAAGTAAATCAACGCAGGCATGATCATGCCACCAAGAGCACCCATTACGGGCAACAAAGCTTTTTTGCGGTCGCTAAGTTCACCGTCAACCAATTCTCTTTTTATTTCTATACCAACCAAAAGAAAGAAAATGGTCATCAACGCATCGTTGATCCAATCAGTAACGCTGTGTTTTAGATGTAAATGGTAGGCTTCTGTTCCAAATTCAAACTTCCAAAGATTCACGTAATCTGTTGACCAAATACTGTTGGCTATGAAAAGCGATGCCACGGTGGAAAGTACCAAAAGGATACCAGCGGATTGCTGATTTTGAAAAAATTCTTTAAAAAGATGCGTTAATCTGATTCTCGGAGCTCTGCGTTTTTCCATGCACTTCAAAAATAAAGGTTATTTTCGCAATTCACCTTGAAACCCATCGATTACATTCGTCGTTGCATAGAATTAGCAGCCAAAGGCAAGGGTAGGGTGAACCCTAATCCGCTAGTTGGCTGCGTCATAGTTCATAATGACAGAATAATTGCCGAGGGTTGGCACAAGGCTTTTGGACAAGCACATGCAGAACGCATGGCCATTGATGATTATCTTTTAAAGGGTGGTGATTTAGAAGTTCTAAAAGATTCTGATTTGTATGTAAGTTTAGAACCTTGTTCCCACTTTGGTAAAACGCCCCCTTGCGCTGATTTATTGGTACAATATCAATTTCGCAAAGTGTATGTGGCTCTCTTAGATCCTAATCCTTTGGTTTCAGGAATGGGCATTCAGCGTTTGAGAGATTCAGGAATTGAGGTTGAAATGGGTTTGGCAGTTGCAGAGGCTCGCTTACAAAACCGTTTTTTTCTATGCTATCATGAAAAAAAACGTCCATTTATTGTTTTGAAATGGGCCGAATCATCAGACGGTTTTATTGCTCCACTTTCAAGAGAACGCACTGCCATCTCAGGGTTGGAATCCCAAAAATACGTGCATGCATTAAGGCAAGAATGCAGCGCCATTCTTGTTGGTCGCACTACAATGTTAGGAGATAAACCGCAATTGACCGACCGATATTTTGGTGGACCTCAGCCCGTTAAATTTGTGCTTACTTCTTTGACAGAAAAAGGGCCCATTGATGGCTTTCAAGTAGTTCAAAGTGCAGAAGAATTGATTGAAAAATGCCTAGAACAAGGCTTGAATTCTGTTTTAATTGAAGGCGGTCAACAAACTTTGAATCATTTTTTATCAAGCGGGCTCGTTGATGAAATACATCTGTTACGAAGTAAATCTATGGTGTTGACATCTGGAATTGAAGGTCCTAAATTCAATTCTTCGCAATTTGAAAAGGGTTTAACCAGCGAAAATGATAGTGATTTTATTACGGTTTACAGAAGAATATATTGATTGAATGATAGATCCGAAATTGGGATATTTACTCTTGAGTGTGGCGCTTTCTAGCGGTATTTTCATGATTTTTAAAGCCGTTGGACGCCTCAAGATAGAGCTCTTTCCGGTGGTCGTAATTAATTATTTGACCTGCTTTTTACTGGGGAACTTATTACTAGGTTCAGAGCATGTTTTGAATGTGAAGATTATTCAGTTGCCCGGCTTTTTTCCTACAGCATCAATGGGTTTGATTTTTGTGGGGACCTTTGTTTTAATGGGACATTCAACGCACAAGGCGGGAGCCTCAATGAGTGCGATGGCCTCAAAAATGAGTGTAGTGATACCCGTGTTGGTTGCTGTGGTTTTCTTGGGTGAGTCTATTGGTATTAAAGGAATTGCAGGTGTGATTTTGGCCTTAGTCAGTGTTTATTTGGTGTCTTCAGGTTCTAGTTCTTCTTCTTCCTCTTCTTCTTCTTCTTCTGCTTCGACTTCTTCTTCGGTTTCACGGGTTAGATTTGACCCAATTTTGCTGTTGGTGTTTATGGGGTCAGGTATGGTAGATACGGGTTTGAATTTGATTAAATATGCAGATTTCAAAGGATTTAATAACCTTCAGTTTGCCACAATAACATTTGGTGGGGCGGCGGTTATTGCATTGATGGTTTCTGTTTTTCAGTTAGATAGGTGGAAATTATTTTTACTTCAAGGGAGTTCAAAGGGTTTGATTTTAGGGGTATTGTTGGGAGCCATAAACTATTTTTCCATTGTGGCCATGTATGCCGCTATTGATGCTTATGAGGGTAAAACGGGCGTTTTCTTCACTTTGAATAATATTGGAGTTTTACTCCTTACTATTATTTTGGGATATTTCCTTGGCGAAAAATACAAATCTAAGACCCTTTTTGGGGTAGTTTTTGCGATAATTGCCATTTTGTTGTTGGGATTTTAATGTTGTTTTGATGCTCTTTTCAGATACCTATTATGAGATTCAAAATGACGCAGAATCTTCGCTTCGGGAGAAGGGGAGCCGTTTTTTGGCTTACTCTTTTGAGGTGAAGTCAGAGTTGCAAATCAAGGAAAAATTGCATCAGTTAAAATCTAAGTACCCCGATGCTACTCACCATTGCTATGCATTTGTATTGGGACAAGGCTCTGAAGCCCAACGATTCAATGACGACGGAGAGCCGTCAGGTTCTGCTGGAAGACCCATTCTAAGAGCCATTTTATCTGCACAATTAACCAATGTTTTGGTAGTGGTTGTAAGGTATTTTGGTGGAACTCTTTTAGGTATACCCGGTTTAATAGAAGCCTATGGTGGCGCCGCAAAATTAGTTCTCAGCGATTCTGGGAAAATTGAACGGGTTCAAGAAGAACAATTTGTTATTAAAACTACATTTGAACACGAACAAGAAATTCACCATTTATTGAGGGGATTTGACGCTCGTATTTTGGATAGGCAGTATAACGATACAATCATATATACCGTTGCCATTAGGAAAACAGAAATTATGCAGTTTGAGTCAAAGGCGGAAAAGGCATATCTACTGGAAGTTCGAGTCGTTTAGACTCATCACTTTTTGCATTTCCAATTTGGAATCTGACATATTTGATTTTTTTGCCCTCAGCCAACCAAATTGATTCATAAAAGGTTCGAATTTTCAGGAATTCGGGCACGGGTGACATGTTGTAAACATCATCGATGTTTGCTTCGCAGATGAGTTGATCTAAAGTGATTTGCTCCAGCGCCGTTTGATAAAACAAGTCAGAGTCGGTTTTGATATTCATCTTCGCTGTTGAAGGCATGATTTGACGATAAATATTCAAGAATCTTCCACTGATCAATCGTTTAGGGCGTTTGTGTGGTTGAGGATCGGGGAAAGTAATCCAGGCCTCTGATACCTCATTTGGTGCAAAATATTCGGGTGCTTTGTCAATTTCAATGCGTAAAAATCTGACGTTTTCAATGCCATCTTCCAAGGCAATTTTAGCGCCCTTCCAAAGGCGGTTACCCTTTATATCAACACCAATGTAATTGATGTTAGCATTCATGCGGGCTAGACCAATGGAGTATTCGCCTTTGCCACAAGCAAATTCTACCACTATGGGATTAGAATTGCCAAAAATTTCGTGCCAACGTCCGCGGGTTTCATGAGAATAATCGAGGGTGTTGGGGAAGGCATCGAATTCGGCGAATTTCTCGAGCTTATTTTTACCTTTGGACATTTAGGTGCAAAAAAACAATAAATTTAGGAGTTGTCCTACTTTTGCAGTTGTGTTTCTATCTCCGCAATTATTGATTCAGGCATATCTATCGGGAAGCTTCCCCATGGCTGATCCTGAAGAAAACAACCAGATTTATTGGCATACCCCGCAGATCAGAGGAATTATACCTTTAGATGATAGATTCAAAGTGTCTAAAAATCTGCGAAGATTGTATAAGAGCAATAAATTTGACCTATTTATAAATCGTGATTTTGAGGCGGTAATTCGGAAATGCGCTGAATTAAGAAATGATGATACCTGGATTTCGGAAGAAATCATAGATGCATATACGGCACTTCACCACGAAGGATTTGCTCATAGTTTCGAAGCATATTTAAATGGTGAACTTGTTGGTGGGCTATACGGCGTGAGCATCAGAAAGGCTTTTTTTGGTGAAAGTATGTTTCACACGGTAACCGATGCAAGTAAAGTGGCTTTGGTATTTCTAGTAGAGTTTCTTAGAGAGAAAAACTTCAAGTTGCTGGATACCCAATATTTGAATCCTCACATTGCTCAATTTGGAGCTTATGAGATTCCACATCAAGAATATTTGAAACTTTTAGAGCAAGCCATTGAATAAAAATGTTGAAATTTGACCAACCTACGGCAGCATGAAACTGAACATTGAACATAACTTTAATAGCTACTCTGTTGATCTAACCCAATTTCATTCCTTAGCGCTTGGTTTCGGACCCGAAGCAGACAACCCCAATGCATTTTATATTAATCCCGCGCAAATTGTTCCTATACGGGTGGGTGATTTTGTTGGAAGTGTTTCTGAGGGTGGAAGTGCCAACTGTGAGGTAGTTACCTATTGCGCTCACGGCAATGGTACGCACACGGAGTGTGTTGGACACATTGCTAAGGATAGGGTACATGTTTCAGAATGTAAGTTCAATCCTACCATGCTTGCGCAAGTCATTAGTGTTGATTTGGTGAATAAAGAGGGTGATTGGGTGGTAGACTCTGAATGCTTAATGAATATCTCGTTTGAATCGGTACCCGCCTTAATTGTGAGAAGCTTGCCTAATAATTCTGACAAGAAAAACAGGGTATGGAGCGGAAATAATCCACCGTATTTTACTGTTGAAGCCATGAAATTGATTGTGGATGCCGGATTTACTCAGCTTTTGACTGATTTTCCATCGGTAGATAGAGAAGAAGATGCCGGGGCCTTGGCCGCACATAGGGTTTGGTGGAACGTTCCTCAAGGTACCACAGATTTAGCCCAAGCGAGAATGGATGCTTGTATAACAGAGATGATTTTTGTTTCTGACGCGGTGGTTGATGGTTTGTATTTGCTCCAGCTAATTTTGCCTAAAATACACTCTGATGCCGTGCCATCCAACCCGCTGTTGTATTCATTGACTGAGAATTAATAGAACATTCAATGCAGGAAAAACTTCTTTACGCCATCAATGCGCTGACTTCACGAATTTATTCAGTGTTGAGCAAAAATCCATCAGAGGCAGAAGTTCATGAGGTGAGAAAGATTGTTTGCGTGAAGTTGGATGAGATTGGAGACATGGTGACTGCTTTGCATGTCTTTGATTTGTTGAAAATGAGATTTCCAAATGCTGAAATTACCGTAGTTTGCAAGCCATTTGTGGGCTCATTGTTGAGCAATAATCCGAGTATAGATCGCATTGTTAATCAATTGAATGAAGGTCTGAATGCAGATGTATGGGTAGAGTTGAGAGGCACGTGGAAAACCTGGTGGCAATCTTTATTTAGCGGTGCTAAATTTAGAGTAGATAGAGGAAGCATTCGGTTTAAACAAAGGGGTAATCAACCTCATGAAACCCTAACTAATTTTAGAATTGTTGAACCCTTGTTAGGGCTTGGATTGAACTTGAATTCGGTGAATGCTCAATTGTATTTGAATAAAAATGAGTTGCAAGAGGTTGAGCTAGTTATTCAAGAGTTGGGAATCTATGATACTTCAAAGGTTTGTTTGATTCACCCAGGTGGGCGGAGCTTATTGCGTCGTTGGCCCGTTGAGAGGTTTCAAAAAATCATTGAGGTATTAGAGGGAAAAGGCTTTAAATGTGTGGTTTTTGGTTCTACTGATGAACGTGATTTGTTAGAGGAGTTCGTTAAACTGAATTCAAAGGCAGTGATTTGGGAAACCAAAGAATCATTGAGGGTGTTTTACGGGGTTTTGCAAAAGGCCCAACTTTTTATCGGAAATGAAAGCGGACCTTTGCAGTTGGCTGATCTAGCCGGTGTTGCTTCTGTTGGACTTTTTGGTCCTGGGGTTGAAAACGTATTTTATCCTCAAGGAGAAAAGGCCCGAGTTATTCATAAGGTATTGCCATGCAATCCTTGCGACCAAATTCATTGCGGCAGATTTGACAGTAGATGCATGCTTCAAATCACCACAGATGAAGTGGAAGAGTTAATCTTAGATCTTGCAAAGTAATTGTGGTGATTGGTTAAGCGCAGGCCAATAATTGGTACAGTTTTTGCTTATTTTGAATTTATGCACCAACCTTTTGAAGTAGTGGTTTTGGGTACGGCATCAGCCACCCCAACAAGAGATCGGAATCCGAGCTCTCACTATGTTCGATTGGGGAATAATCATATTTTGATTGATTGCGGGGAAGGCACCCAAAACCAATTGTTGAAATATGGTCTCAAAATGCATAAAATCAGAACTATTTTGATCACGCATTTACATGGAGATCATTACTTCGGATTACCAGGTTTGTTGTTCTCAATGGCGTTGAACAATAGGCAGGAGCCAATAACTTTAATTGGGCCTAGTGATTTAAAGAAGTTCATTGAAGATATATTAGCACACGGAAATGGTAGATTTACCTATGAAATTAATTTTATTTCTACCGAAAACAGGGAAAATGGTGTGATTTTAGACGGTGGTGATTTTCAAGTACACACCGTCAATCTGCAACACCGAATTCCATGCACCGGGTTTGTTCTTGAGGAAGTTAAAGTGGGCAGAAATCACCGCGGGAACTACAGAAAATATGCCTACATCTCTGATACAATCTACGATGAATCTATTGTTCCTTTCATTGAAAACGCTGATTTATTGTATCACGAAGCAACGTTTTTACATGATCGTTTAGATAGGGCAGAACAGACTTTTCATACTACGGCACTGCAAGCAGGCAACATTGCTTCGATGGCAAATGCCAAGAAATTGTTGATAGGTCATTTTAGTTCAAGATATACCGATTTGGAGCCTTTGAGAGATGAGGCAGGTAGCCAATTTGAATCGGTAGAATTGGCGGTGGAAGGACAAGTTTTTGAGTTGATTCCCGAGCTAACTAAAGTTGGGCAGAATTGAATACACCTCTTTTTCTGTGTATAAAACCCAATTTTTAATGGCATGTTTCGTTTTACATTCGTAAAACGCATGAGTGCACCCAAGAAAAAAAACGATAAAAAGCAAGTTTCAGATTTCCTCAAAGATTCGCCCGCTGATAAGTCAGAACGAATTTCCGGTTCAGAAATATTTAGGGCTGCATCTATGAAAAACGAAACCACGCGCAGGGTACTGGGTTTTTTGTTGTTGGCTTTTTCTTTCATTCTTACCATCAGTTTCGTGTCATTCTTCTTTTCTTGGAAGTCAGATCAAAGCTTTCTAGCTGACGGCGATTGGGATTTATTCAAAGAAAACCAAGGTGAAGTGGCCAATGTGATGGGTCTCATGGGAGCAAAGCTGGGTTACTTTTTTGTGCACAACGGTTTTGGGATCGCTGCATTTTTTATACTGCCTTATCTGGTTCTGTCTGGAATGTATTTGCTCCTCGATTACCGCCCGTTTTCTTTGCTTCGAATTCTCATTCACTCCGTGCTTTTCATGGGATGGTTTTCTCTTTTCTTGGGATTTGCATTCCAGTGGTGGTTTCCACTTTTGGGTGGAACTTTCGGGTATTTTGGTGTACAACAACTTCAAAATGGAATTGGAATTGCTGGAACGGTGATCTTTCTAATCACGTTTGCTGTTCTTTATTCATTCATTTTCTTGAATGCCAATCCGTTTGTAAAGTTGATGCGCAAAACTGAAAATCCCGATTCAAGTCCTGAAATAGAAGAAGAGAATTTAGAAGTTAAACAGACTCCAAAATCTCAGTCTAGCATTTTTGAACCACAAATCATTGAAGATGATTTTGAAGATTCTCCGTTTGTAAATGAAGATGAGCCTGTTGCTGATCCCTTCGAAAAAACATCCCCCGAAATAGAAGAACCTGAAGAGGAAGAGTTTGAAGAGGAAGAACCTGAAGATGAGGTTGAAACTGCTGCTATTCAGCCACAGCCCAAAATTGAAGCATCGTTTAAGATAGAAGATTTGACTCAAGATGATGAGGAACTATTGGAGGTGAATTTGGCCGATGTTCAAAGTGGAACTGAGTACGGAAGTATTGATAGTGAGTATGATCCGCGCGCTGATTTGAGTGGCTATAGATTTCCAACGTTAGATCTTCTGAAGGAATATGACACCAAAAAGCAGGAAATTGACGTCGCTGAAATTGAGCGGAGTAAGAAGCTGATTGAAGATACTTTGGGGCACTATAAAATTGGTATTTCTACCATTATGGCATCTGTAGGGCCAACGGTTACACTCTATGAAATTGTGCCTGCTCCCGGGGTTAAAATATCCAAAATCAAGAACTTGGAAGATGACATCGCTCTGAGTTTGGCGGCATTAGGTATTCGTATAATTGCCCCCATACCGGGTAAAGGTACTATAGGAATTGAGGTGCCCAATAGAAATCCAGAAGTTGTGCCCATGAGAGCGGTTTTGGCCTCGAAGAAATTTCAGGAGAATGATTTTCAACTTCCAGTTGCCCTGGGGAAGACCATTTCAAATGAGATTTTTGTGGCCGACTTGGCGAAGATGCCTCACTTGTTGATGGCGGGCGCCACTGGACAAGGTAAATCTGTTGGACTTAACGCTATTTTAGTGTCGTTGTTATACAAAAAGCACCCCGCATACATCAAGTTTGTACTTGTAGATCCCAAAAAGGTGGAATTAACCTTGTATAACAAGATCGAACGACATTTCTTGGCGAAACTTCCTGGCGATGGAGACGCCATCATCACAGACAATCAAAAGGTTATTCATACCCTCAATTCTCTTTGTGTGGAAATGGATGATCGCTATAAACTCCTTCAAGATGCCATGGTTAGGAACATAGTTGAGTATAATTCAAAGTTCCTTAAGCGCAAATTGAATCCCCAAAATGGACATCGATTTATGCCATACATTGTGGTGGTTATTGACGAGGTGGCAGATTTGATGATGACGGCGGGTAAAGAAATTGAAATTCCTATTGCTCGACTAGCACAATTGGCTCGTGCCATTGGTATTCACTTGATTTTGGCAACTCAACGTCCATCGGTAAACGTAATCACGGGTATGATCAAGGCGAACTTTCCGTCTCGAATTGCCTTTAGGGTAACATCGAAGATTGATTCTCGTACTATTTTGGATGGAAACGGTGCCGATCAATTGATTGGTAAAGGTGATATGCTTTACAGTGGCGGAAACGATATGATTCGCTTGCAATGTCCGTTTGTAGACACTCCCGAAGTTGAAGACATTGTTGATTTTATTGGCGAGCAGAGAGCTTATCCAACAGCTTACATACTTCCTGAAATTCAAACTGACGAAGGAAAAGGTGGCGGCGGTGATTTTGATTCTAGCGATAGGGATCCGATGTTCGAAGATGCTGCGCGCATCATAGTACAGAACCAAGTGGGGAGTACCAGCATGATTCAACGAAAACTCAAAATAGGTTACAATAGGGCGGGTAGATTGATGGACCAATTGGAAGATGCAGGAGTTGTAGGTCCTAACCTAGGCAGCAAACCTCGTCAGGTAATCATTCCTGATGAAATTGCCTTGGAACAGTTTTTGCAAACTCTTGATTAAGAATTAACTTTGAACACTGAATATATGAAATCAATTATAAAAATTTGGACTTTAGCTTGTGCGTTGTTTTTAAGTGTGGGTACTAATGCTCAAACCGATGCTAAATCTAAAGTAATTCTTCAAAACGTAGAAAAGCTTTACAAATCATATAAGACCATCCAAACTGATTTTAAAATCACCACAAAGGTTGCCAATAGAAAGCCATCGGTTGCATCGGGCTCACTTTGGTTAAAAGGTATCAAGTTCAAAGTTAAATACGACAACCAAGAAGTTTATTGCGACGGTAAAACCATTTGGTCTTACAATCCTACAGACGAGGAAGTCACCTTAGAAGACTATAGCACTCGCACCAATAATTTATCTCCCCAAGAAATTTTCACCTTTTTCAATCAAGGTTTCAAGGCCAACTACGAAGGCCCAGTAACCAGCGGTAAATCTACCAGAGACGTCATCAAATTGGTTCCCAAGAAGAGAAAAGAAAAGTACGCTTACATCAAAATAGAAGTAGAAAAGGGCACATACAAACTTCGCCGCGTTATTCAACATTACAAAAACGGAACTGACGTTGTAATTGACCTTGGAGAAGTTCAGGGTAACAAATCCATCAACGATGCCATTTTCACTTGGGACACCAAGGCTCATCCGGGAGTTCAGGTTGTAGATTTGAGGTAATTTAGTGATTGGTGATCGGTGATCGGTGATCGGTGATCGGTGATCGGTGATCAGTGATTGGTGATCAGCCGACAGCGGACAGCGGACAGCCAGGGGCTGAGAGCTGAATGCTGAACGCTGAACGCTGAGAGCTGATAGCTGAGAGTTGAGAGCTGAGAGTTGAGAGCTGAGAGTTGAGAGCTGAGAGTTGAGAGCTGAATGCTGAATGCTGAATGCTGAACTCTGAACGCTGAACGCTGAACTCTGAACTCTGATAATAGCGGCTTTGACGCCAGCCGCCAGCCGCCAGCCAAGGACCAATGTCGGTGCCTGAAATATGTTGACCGTTTTAAAGGATTAAAAACAAACTTTAAAACGATAAACAACATGGCAACAAGACAACAATTTGAACTCAGCACCGCGGAACGCAGAAAGCGAGTATTCAGCACCGAATTTAAGATTAA
>JAMNXP010000009.1 GCA_023653095.1 Bacteroidia bacterium
AACCCCCAAAGACCAAAGACCAACCCCCAAAGACCAAAGACCAACCCCCAAAGACCAAAGACCATCTTCCAAAGACCAAAGACCAACCCCCAAAGACCAAAGACCAACCCCCAAAGACCAAAGACCATCTTCCAAAGACCAAAGACCAACCCCCAAAGACCAAAGACCAACCCCCAAAGACCAAAGACCAAAGACCAATGTCCAAAGACCTACAACAAAAATCTCTTATCCCTCAGCATCTGCAGGTTGTATTGTAAACGATGAATGGTGGATCATTGGCGATGACGCCCCAGAAATGCTGGTTATTCATCCCAAGAGATCCGACAAAACCAAATTTGTACCGCTGCCGTTTTACGGGAAATTACACAAGGGTGAACTGCACGCACAACGACAAAAAAAGAAAACCAAACACGACATTGAGGCAATAAGTTCTTACACTGACCCACAAGGAGGAATGCATGTTTTGGCTTTTGGATCAGGGTCTAAAAGTCCTCAAAGAGATAGCGGACTTTATTTCATGAATCAACAAATGCAATTGGTTGATTGGGGGCCTTTGTATGAACAACTCAGAAAGGCGTCTAAGATCAGCGAAGATGATTGGAACATTGAAGGAGCTTGTCATGATGCGAATGGCAATCTGTATCTATTCAACAGAAAACCATCGGTTTTGATGGTAATTTCGGCGAAAGATTGGTTTAGATACTTAGAAATAAAAAGTGTCCCTGAAATTGAAAATATCCAGGTTAGAACTTTTGAGTTACCGGCGATTAAAGGTAAAAAATCGGGCTTTTCTGGTGCTGATTTTGATGCCACATACAAACGAATCATCTTCTGTTCATCGGTGGAGATTTCCGATGATTCCTACCGAGATGGCGAAATTCTGGGATCTTTTGTGGGCGTAATCGAATGGCCGTCCCTCGAAAAAATAAAAATCACCCAAACAATTGATGGACTCAAACTGGAAAGTGTTGCGATAAATGCAAAAAATTCCAAAGAAATTTGGGGCCTAATAGACAACGATAAAGGTGGTTCGCAGTTGCTGACGTTAAAAATTGACTAATTTTGCCCTTAGAATGATGAAGAAATTATTGGTTCTAGGATTAATCATCAACGCCTGCACCTCTTTGCAAGCACAAAAAATTGAGAAGGTTTTATTTGTCGGAAACAGCTACACTGGTTTTCACAACCTCGCCAATTTGACCCTCCAAGTGGCTAAAATACATGGCGACACCTTCGAAGCAACAGACCGGTCACCAGGTGGATTCACCTTCAAAAATCATACGCAAGCGCCTGATTTTTTCATGCAGCTGAGAGAAGGCAACTTTGATGCTGTTGTATTGCAAGAGCAAAGTCAATTACCCTCGTTCCCAATGAGTCAAGTGGAAACAGAGTGTTTTCCTTATGCAAAACAGATTTTAGACTCCATTAGAGCCATCAATCCGAAAACCAAAATTGCATTTTACATGACCTGGGGTCGACAAAACGGCGATGCCCAAAATTGTCCAAATTGGCCACCCGTTTGCACGTTTGGCGGTATGAATGGCCTTCTTAGAGAAAGATACATTTCAATGGCTCAACAAAATTCTTGCAGAGTTGCTCCCGTGGGAGTAGTGTGGAGAGATCTGAGAGATAGCACCAGCATTAATTTATACGAGCCAGACGGTAGTCATCCATCGCCTGAAGGATCATTAACTGCTGCGATGGTAATTTATGCAACCCTGTTTGACAAGCAACTGAAAAATAACTTTTCATTGATGCCCTACAGCGCACAAACCATTGCGCAAATTGCGAATACGGCCAATTTCATCACCCAAGACAGCGCCGCTTTATGGAATTACGAATACCAACTAAACATAGACCACATTAAACATACTTGGAAAAGCCAGGGTACTGCGCAAAAAATCACATCTATCCAAAATTTAGTGAATATTACCGCAAAACCCAATGAAATTTGGAGTATTTACACCGTGAATGGGGTGAAATTAAATGATAACATGATAGTTAATCGCGGAAACCATCTCGAAATCAATACGCAAAATTTGACGCCCAACTTATACTATTTAATTTCAAATCAAAATGGCATCAAACCCATTCTGTTCGAGAATTAAGTGTGTATTTTCAAGATGCGCTGAGCCTCTAACCTAACCTCTTTATTGCCTTTCATTCCCCACAGTCGCTCGCGCGCTGCCTTGTGTGATGCTTTTAAATCGACAACGGGCTTAGGGTAATTTTCCGGAGGATGTTCCAATTTCCAAGGTTCAAAAATTTCAGGGGCATTCAATTCAGCCAATTCCGAAACCCACTTTTTGATGAATTTCCCTTCGGAATCGTGTTCTTCGGCTTGTTTTGTGGGATTATAAATTCTAATAGTATTGGTACCCGTAATTCCCGCCTGCATTTGAATTTGGGGAAAGTGTATGCCCGGTTCAAAGTCTAAGAATTGTTTGGATAAATGCGCTGCTGCTGCCTCCCAACTTTCGTTCAAATGATGAGTAATGAAACTAACCAGCATGGCTCTCATTCTAAAATTCAAATACCCAGTGTAGTTTAAGGCTCTCATGCAAGCATCCACTAACGGAATACCCGTATTTCCTTCTCTCCATCGTTTGATATTTTCTTGATTTCCTTCATATTCAAGTGCTGAATACCCTCGGTTCACCGAAACAAATTCCATTTCACACTCACTTTCAAACTTTTGCATGAAATGCTCTCTCCACCTCAATCGAGAGGCGAACTGGCTAAAGTTGCGCCTATTCTTGGCTTCTTTCGAGGCCCAATATTGCGCTTGATAAACTTGTCTTAGACTGATATTCCCCCAGGATAAATAGGGACTTATTCTTGAACAACCTGCTCTTGACTCTTCGGGCTTAGAAATGGAGCGAGCATAACTGTAAATTCTTTCATTTAAAAAACTATTTAGATATTTAAAAGCCAAAAGTGTACCCCCTTTTTGAGTGATTCCCTCAACCAAAGGCTTCTCTTTAATCTCATTTTCAATGGCCCAATCATTCCATTGGGCGTTCTCGAATCTATGTATTTTTTCTAAATCAGAATCGTGCTGTTGAGCTTCCATATAGGAATACCAATACTCGTTGAATCCCTTTCTGCTTTGCAATCCGCGCCTAATTCCCGAATACTTCATTTCTTTCCATGGGATGTTTTGAGCGTGAAACCACTCTTTCAATTGTCGATCACGTTTGTACGTAACTTCCAATCCTACTTCTTGAACACTGACTACTTCATAATTGCCTACTGCCTTTTTTAAAGCAGCAAACACATCTAGGGCCTCTGATTCCACTGCATATAAAACATGGTTCTTCAAGTATGCCATTCTTTTCATCTCTTCAATAGATTCCCATACAAATCTGTGGTGTCTCGCACTGTAATGTTCAGAATTGAATACGGAAGGCTCAAAGATATACAACATGATTACGGGTCTACCCTGTGTGATGGCAAATTCAATCAATGGTTGATCAAACAACCTGAGATCTCTTTTAAACCATAACACTATTGGGTGCCTAAATGTGGGGGTTTCCATCAGACAATGTTAACAATTGTTATAGCTATTTGGATTTTATGTTATCTATTGTTAAAAGTTCAACAAAAAAAACAACTGAACTTTGTAGCGAGAAATTATGAAAAAATTCTATTCGTTTTTAGCGATCAGTGTTCTGTTCATTTCAGGCATTTTCGCACAAGTAGCAAACTTGGTTGTCAATGTACAAGGCGACCCTTATTCATCAGGTGTTTACGTACACAAAGGAACTTACAACAAGAAAAACTATTGGGTTGGTCCAAAAGGCGCTAACCGTTATGTGATTAGTTTTTCTAAAAACTACGCAAGATGGACATGGTCTGAATGGTACGGAGACACTACCCAAATGTGGGGAATGGATCGTGATCAAACTACAACTTCAACTGAATACCCAACCAGTGGTTGGAACTATATTAAAGTTTCAATAGAAGGTCCTTCTATTAAATTTTCACAAACAGAAGTTATAGAAACAACAGATGATGACGGAAAAATCAACGACATCATCTCTATTTCTCACAACAAAATGAATGGACAAGGTTTTGCTGGCACCGCTGGAACTGATTTAGTTGATTCTAAAGCCATTATTGTAGAAAGAGTTCCTTCAGGATTGACTGCCCAAGCGTTTTTGGCTAGCGACTCAACCATCGATTTCGTTTTTGAAGGCTCAGCTACAGACAATTCTACTGACACCAACATTCTAGTTAAATTTACCGATGCTGCGTTTTCTGGCGGCGGAAAAGCTGACAGCACTCAAAATTCTACAACTACCATCAACATCAACTTCATTAAGAAAGTTACGGTAGCCAAAACAGGCGGAGACTACACCACAGTTCAAGAAGGCTTGAATAAAGCAGACGACGGTGACGTAGTTTACATCAAAGAAGGTGTTTACACCGAAGTTAAAATGACACTTCCAACAACTGTTAAAAACATCACCTTAATTGGGGACGGACCAGACAAAACAATCTTACAACCTGATTCTCAACCATACAAAGCAACCAGCCGTGTATTAGACATCGGGTCAACATTAAAGGCAACCATTGACGGTATCACTTTCCAAAACGGAAACGATCAACGCGCTGGTGGTATTGCTGGGGGACAGCAAATCAACATCAATAACTGCAGAATCTTAAATAATAGAGCTTGGTTACCGCAAGCGAGTCAAACTGTGGCTGGTGGTGTTTTTTGTTACCATTTGATAATGACAAACTGTGAAGTTGTTGGAAACATTGCTGATAATGCTGGTAAAAATGGCCAAGTATACGGCGGTGGTGTTGCGATGCAAGATTGGAGCCGCACTCACAGAATTGAAAACAGCACATTTGCGAAGAACTTCTCTCGCATTGGTGGAGCTGCAATTGGTAACTTCATGGGTAATCTTGAAGTAGTAAACTGTACCATTACTGACAACGAAGTTGTTGGCAATTTTGACAATGCTCAATATCCCAACAACGGAATTGGAGGCGGTATTTGGTCTCAAGATTCAGTTTGGATGTACAATTCCATTTGCTGGGGCAACCGCGGAACTTTAGGACAAGACGTTTACGTAACAAATGGCGTTTTCTTCACTTCGAATTCAATCGTTGGTAGATATAACAACTTTTATAAAGATTCTACAAAGAATATTGTTGGATCTTACAAAATTGCCAATCCTAAATTGGATACTTTGGCATTCAATTGCAGCCCTACTAGAACTTTTGCATTATTGGAAGGCTCTCCAGCTATCGATAGCGCTGACGAACAACTTTCAGGTTCAGTTTGGGATCAACGCGGATTTGCTGTTGTAAACATTCGTGATATTGGATCTCACGAGTCCAATAACTTAATTAATTTGACCATTGAAACAGATACTGCGTGTCTAGATGGTGGAGATAAAATCTATCTTTCTGCATATCCTAATTCTGGAACCTTTGAAGGTGAAGGAGTTGAGGGTAATTTCTTTAACCCTACCAAAATCACTAAAGAAGGTTGGGTTGTGATTACTTACAAGTTCTCTGCTCCTGGTTGCAGTGATTACAAAGCTACCGATAGTGTTTACGTGAAAGTTTGTACTCCAAACAATGTAAAAGACATCAACTTGCCCGTAAGCATTTTCCCTAACCCTACTCAAAATGAGTTGAATATACACGCTTCTAGCAATTCAAATATGAATGTTATTGTGGCTGATATTTCAGGTAAAACCGTATTGAAATCTTCTGATTTAGCTCCACGCTCAAACATCAATGTTGAGACTTTGCCAAACGGATTATACTTCATTACTGTTGAATCTAACGGTAAAGTGGCTCACTTGAAATTCGTAAAAAACTAATCCTTTTTTTCTCATAGCAAAAGGGCGACTCGCAAGGGTCGCCTTTTTTTATGCCCCTCGTATTTTGTATCTTTGTGTTTTCCCTAAAAACATGCAGAAGATATTGTACACCAAAACCGATGAGGCCCCAGCATTAGCTACCTATAGCCTTTTGCCAATCGTTAAATTCTTCACCGAAAAAGCCGGAATTCATGTTGAAACCAAAGATATTTCTTTGGCTGCTCGTATTCTAGCGAACTTCCCTGATTTTCTTTCCGAGGGACAAAAAATCAGCGATGATCTCAACATGCTAGGGGATCTTGCCAAAACGCCCGAAGCCAACATCATTAAGCTTCCAAACATCAGCGCATCTATGCCTCAGTTGCACGAGGCTATCGCCGAATTACAATCTGCGGGCTTTGAGGTTCCAAACTATCCAACAGAACCACAAACAGACCAAGAAAAAGACATTAAACAACGCTACGACAAGATCAAAGGCTCCGCAGTAAATCCTGTGCTCCGCGAAGGAAACAGCGACCGAAGAGCCCCAAAATCTGTGAAAAAATACGCTCAAAAGCACCCACATTCCATGGGCGCTTGGTCATCAGATAGCAAATCGCACGTGTCGAGCATGACCGATGGCGACTTTTACGGATCAGAAAAAAGCGTCACCGTCAGCCAAGAGTGCAGCGCTGACATCATTTTCACAAACGCTTCAGGCGAAAAAACCACTTTAAAAGCGGGTCTGAAACTCAAAGCCGGTGAGATCATTGACTCCGCTACACTTTCCATTAGCAAATTAAAGTCGTTCATTCAAGAACAAATTGAAGATGCCAAATCTCAAAATGTATTGTTCTCAGTCCACCTAAAAGCCACCATGATGAAGGTAAGTGACCCTATCCTTTTTGGAGCCTTCGTTGAAGTCTTTTTTAAGGATGTTTTCACTCAATACGCTTCTGAATTCGCATCGCTCAACGTAGATTCAAACAACGGACTTGGCGATGTACTTAACAAAGTAAATACACTTGCTGACCCAAAGAAATCTGAAATTTTAGCAGCATTTGACCATGCAATCAATAACGGCCCAGCGCTAGCGATGGTCAACTCTGATAAAGGCATCACCAACCTACACGTGCCAAGCGATGTCATCATCGATGCATCTATGCCCGCCATGATCAGAACATCAGGCCGCATGTGGAATAAGGAAGGTAAAGCTCAAGACACCAAAGCCGTGATTCCAGATCGCTCATACAGCGGAGTGTACCACGCAACCATCGAATTTCATAAAAAACACGGCGCCCTGAACCCAAGTACCATTGGAAGTGTAAGCAACGTTGGTCTAATGGCCCAAAAAGCGGAAGAGTACGGTTCACACGATAAAACCTTCCAAATGTCTGAAAACGGCAAAGTGGACGTGATCATCAATGGCGAAACTGTGATGTCTCAAAACGTTGAAAAAGGTGATATTTTTAGAATGTGCCAAGTGAAAGACGCCCCCATCAAAGATTGGGTAGGACTTGCAGTTAAACGCGCACGTGCCACTCAGACTCCAGCGGTCTTCTGGTTAGATTCCAATCGTGCCCACGATCGCGAGTTGATCAAAAAGGTCAATGCGTATTTGCCAGAATTTAATCCCGAGGGACTTGAAATCCTTATACTATCACCATCTGATGCTACGACTTACAGTTTCGAACGCATGGTACAAGGCCTTGATACCATTTCTGTAACAGGAAACGTGCTTCGCGATTATCTAACAGACCTTTTCCCCATTTTGGAATTGGGAACTTCTGCCAAAATGTTATCCATAGTTCCTTTAATGGACGGCGGTGGATTGTTCGAAACGGGTGCTGGTGGTTCAGCTCCCAAGCACGTAGAACAATTCATAGAGGAAAACTATTTGCGTTGGGACAGCTTAGGGGAATTCCTTGCCCTAGCTGTTAGCTTGGAGCATTTTGCTGATAAATTCAACAATTCAAAGGCAGCCGTTCTAGCAAAAACATTAGACGCGGCTACTGCAACCTTCCTGAACGAAGATAAAAGTCCTACGCGCAAAATTGGCGGCATTGACAATCGCGGTTCTCATTTCTATCTAGCTCTTTATTGGGCACAAGAATTGGCCAAACAAACCGATGATCAAGACCTTGCAGCACAATTCTCACCCGTTACTGCTAGTTTAACTGAAAACGAATCAACCATCGTTTCCGAACTCAACGCGGTTCAAGGCAACAAAGCTGACATTGGCGGTTATTACTTCATGAACGACGAGAAAGCAAGTCGCGCGATGCGCCCATCAGCTACGTTGAATGCGGTTATTGGATAAAATCTAAATAATTTTGTGGATGCACCACATCCAACTGGGTATCTGGATAGGCCTTCTGCCATTGAGCAGGAGGCCTTACTTTTTTCAAGGGACTACATTTCCAACCTCAAATATGCGTTTTCAATACAAATTCCGACAATATATATTCGCTAATTATATCATTTCCGACAATTTCATGAAATAAAATCCTGTTAATTGAGAATTCAGAGATAAAAGATTGATATCAATCCGCAGGACCGAGGCTGTCGACTGACCGCAGACGACTCAAAGTCATTTTAAGGATTTACCTTAAATTTATATTTATGATTACGGAGTAGTCGTTATTTTTCAGAAAGGAATCACAATAGTTTCGATACATGAAAAAATCAATACTATTTGTGAGTTCATTTTTGCTACTTTCATTCGCAAAAACTCAAATCACCTTACATCCAACCATCGGAGGTAATCTTCACGGAATTGCAACTTATAAACCTGAAGGTTATTCGAGGTTTGATGATTATGATAAGGAATATTTTGAATCAGAAAAAGTTGCCTATAAAAAACAAAAAGGCGGATTTCAAATCGGCATATCAGCTGATATTCCGTTATCTGATAGATTTTCATTTGAACCTGGACTTAGATTTATAAAAAAAGGGTTTCTCTATGATGACAATTATTCTGATGGCGATTATTCATATCAAGAGCAAATAAGGCTCAATATTCGCTATCTCGAACTACCTCTGATGGTTAATTTCAACACAGAACTTAGCAGTGGTATATTGACCTTCACGTTTGGCCCGAGCATCGGTATTCAAATGGGAGGTAAATTAAAATACCATTACGAAGAAACAGATCCATTTTCGGGAACATACAAGGAAACCGAAACCATAAAGAATGGAACAGGAGACGAAGCGACCCAAGATTCATACAATTATATTTTTAAATCTGAAGATTATCTCCAACCCCAAGAAATTGGATTGTACACCGGTGTAAGATACGAAATAAATAACTTGACATTCGGATTCACCTACGGTCAAGGACTTTCACAACTTATAACTGATATTGAAAATCAAAAATCAAAAGTTCTCATGTTGAATATTGGATATAAAATTGAATTGTAAATTAGCTAACGGCTGTCAGCTGACGGCTGTCGGTGTCGGCTGTCCGCTGACGGCTGTCGGCTGTCGGTGTCGGCTGTCCGCTGACGACTGACCGCTGATCACCGATCACCGATCACCGATCACCGAAAACTGAAATCCATTCCCTAAATTGCGGCGTGCAGTCATATTTAAAATCCCTAGCCCTACTTACGGCTTGGTCAATCACATTAATAGCAAAAGGCCAGATCATTCCCCAACCCCAATCCATTGAGATACTCGAAGGGAAAAATGTAAGTTTCAATAACTTTAAGTTGAACGACAAATCAGTAGCTGAACATCCGTGGCTGGGTAGAGATCCCTTTTTCTTAATTCATGAGACCTGTGAAAAGGTTCGAAATGTGGAAGTAGTGCTGATTATAAGTCCCCCGAAAGAAAAAAATGCAAAAGGAACAGATGAATATTCGTTGGTGATTGACAAAAAAATCACCATCAGTGCAACTACAGAAAATGGACTTAAATTGGGCGTAGCCAGCCTAAAGCAATGGTTCTACTTACATTACAATTATGAAGGTAGCCTTCCGAAAGTGAAAATTATTGATGCACCAAAGTTTAACTATAGAGGCGTTCATCTGGATGTGAGTCGGCATTTTTTTCCGGTGCAATTCATCAAAACTTACTTAGATATTTTGGCTTTGTACAAAATCAATCAGTTTCACTGGCACTTGACCGACGACCAAGGTTGGCGCATTCAAATCAAGAAATATCCCAAGCTTCATGCCGTTGGCTCTTGGAGAAATGAAACCATGGTGGCGAAGAATTTTCAGCCCTATGTGGGCGACAGTACACCACATGCTGGATATTACGGCCAAGATGAAATCAAAGAAATTGTTCAATATGCCGCTGATCGAGGCATCAATGTGATTCCCGAAATCGAAATGCCAGGACATGCGAGAGCCGCTTTGGCCGCTTATCCGCAGTATTCTTGTAGACAGGTCCAGCAAAATGTTCCAGGCGTTTGGGGAGTTTTTGAGGACGTTTATTGCGTAAATGATAGTACGTTTAACTTTCTATTTGATGTACTGGATGAAGTAATAGCTCTATTCCCATCCAAAATGATTCACATTGGAGGAGATGAGGTGCCTAAGTCTCGTTGGAAGGAATGCCCCAAATGTCAGCATGCAAAAACATCCCATAATCTGAAAGACGAACACGAACTTCAAAGCTATTTTGTGGGGAAAATCGACTCGTTTCTTACCTCTAGAGGAAGAACTTTGGTGGGCTGGGATGAAATTTTAGAAGGCGGACTATCACCCAACGCGGTGGTCATGAGTTGGAGAGGAACCGAAGGTGGAATTGCGGCTGCCAAACAAAAGCATCAAGCCATCATGACTCCCGGAAGCCATTGCTATTTTGATCATTATCAAGACACTTCCAAGACAGAACCCTTGGCTATTGGTGGATTTACATCGTTGGAAAAGGTGTATAATTATCAACCCATTCCGTCAACTTTAGACAGCGCAGAGCAAACATATATCTTGGGCGCTCAGGCCAATCTTTGGACCGAATACATGCCCACTGAAAAACAAGTCCTTTACATGCTCCTACCCCGTTTGTGCGCTCTTTCTGAAGTACTTTGGACAGACTATAAGGATTTTATCTCTTTTGAAAACAGAATAGATCAACACGAGTATTTTATCTTCGAACGAAATTTCTGGAATTACAAAAAGTATGAACCGAAGAACGCTCATTAAAACGCTTGGCCTCGGAAGTTTGGGTGCATTGATCTCAAAATCAAGAGGAGCAATTATTGAAAAAAATATTCGGCCGCTGGTCATCAGTACTTGGCACAACCAAGGTGTTGCCGCCAATACTGCGGCTTGGAGCATTTTAAGTACCGGTGGTTCATCTTTAGATGCAGTAGAACTGGGTGTTCAGCAAAGCGAAAACGACATATACAATTGTTGCGTGGGACTGGGTGCCAATCCAGACCGAGAAGGCATAGTCACCTTAGATGCCAGCATCATGGATCACAAAGGTCGTTGCGGTGCCGTTGCCTTTGTGGAAGGAGTCAAAAGTCCCATTGCATTGGCTAGAAGGGTGATGGAAAAGACTCCACACGTGATGTTGGCGGGTTCAGGTGCCCAACAATTTGCCAAAGAACAAGGATTCGAAATATTACCGAACAAACTCAGCGATCACGCACAAAAAACCTATAATAATTGGTTAATCAAAAGCGAATATAAACCCGTCATCAACATTGAGCAGTCTAACAAACCCATTGCAGCGCCTCCTGTTAAGTTGGATAACGGTGAATTCAACCACGACACCATTGGCATGGTTGCTATTGACGCTGAAGGAAATCTGAGTGGAGCATGCACCACCAGCGGGATGGCTTTCAAAATGAGAGGCCGCATTGGAGATTCGCCCATCATTGGCGCGGGACTTTACGTTGACAATAAGGTGGGCGCAGCAACGTCCTCCGGAAACGGGGAAGAAGTCATCAGAACATGCGGAAGCTTTTTGGTGGTAGAATTCATGAGACAAGGATTTTCACCCAATGAAGCCTGCAAAAAAGCCGTTCAACGACTTCTGGAAATCACTCCTACTGACCCCAAAACGGTTCAAATTGGGTTCATTGCCATCAACAAAGCCGGCGAGCACGGTGGATTTAGTTTGAATCCGGGATTTGACTACACGGCGACTTCGAACGAAGAAAACCACCAAAAGCACGTATTAAATTCTCTTTTGAAGTGATCAAATTAGAGGTAGCTTGCAATCACATTCAATCGGTTGAAACTGCAATAAATGCGGGCGCCGACAGAATTGAGCTCTTCGAAAACCTCGCTGATGGCGGTTGTACGCCCTCTTATGGAACCATTAAAATCAGTCTAGAAATCTGCAGGTCTGCGAACGTTCCTTTGTTTGTTTTGGTTAGGCCGCGTAGCGGATGTTTTTACTATACAGAAGCAGAATGGCAAGTCATTCAAACCGATTTGCAAATTCTAGAAGAATTGGGTGTAGATGGTGTTGTATGCGGATTTCTCACAGCAGATAATCAAATCGATTTTAACCGATTGGAATGGTTAAAAAATCATTGGAGCGGTCGTGTGACTTTTCACAGAGCTTTCGACGTTTTTATACAACACCAACCTGAAATTGAATGGAAAAACGCCATAAAAAAAATTACTCGCTTTGGAGTTGAACGCATTCTCACCAGCGGAGGAAAACCAACCGCGTTTGAAGGGGTGAACACCCTAAAAAAGTTAGTTCAAATAAGCGAAAATACCCTTTCTATTCAACCTGGATCGGGCGTAAACAGTGAAAATGCGGGGTACATCATAAAAAACACAGGAGCCACTGAAATCCACGCTACAGCTAAGAAAATTACCACCTACCAACCGGTCGGTTCTTCGTCGTATTTCGAGGCTGATGCTTTTGAAATAGAGAGAATTCGAGAAAGCATTGATTTGATTCGATAATAATGCAGACAAATTCGGGCAATTGTAATAACTTTGTAATTACGAAAAATTAGAAGACCATGGAAGTTCAAGTCATTAAAATAGGCAATTCTAAAGGATTTAGAATCAATAAAGCTATACTTGAGAGATACAACATCACCGATAAGATGGAATTGATTCTTGAAAAGAACCAAATGATATTGCGTCCTATTTCTGAACCTCGCAAAGGATGGGACATCGCATTTCAAGAAATGCACAAAAACGGTGACGACCAACTGATGATTGATGATGTATTTGAGGATGATCAATTCGAAGAATGGAAATAAAACAGTATCAAATTGTCTTGGTTAATCTAGATCCTACTTTGGGGAGTGAGATTCAGAAAACTCGACCTTGTGTAGTCATTTCTCCCAATGAAATGAATGATCATTTGAGAACCATTGTCATCGCACCCATGACGTCTAAAAGTAAAAAGTATCCAACAAGGGTCAAAATCAATCACAACAACCAAGAAGGTTGGATAGTAATTGACCAGTTGAGAACCATAGACAAAATAAGAATTGTTAAAACCTTTGATTCCCTACATGAAAACGAGATTAAAGAATGCAAACGGGTCATCCGTGAAACTTTTGTGGACTAAATACTCAATTTTTCTTTTGCGTATATCTCCGAATCATTTCCCAAGTGGAAGCATCGTTTTGAGAAACGGAATAGAGTCCTCTTTCTTCTTGAGGCGGATCAGCTAGGTATCCAGCAACCGATTCAGGCACGCCTGCAAATCCCCAGAAATGAAAACCTGAAATCTTATACTTCTCAACACAGTTTAATACAAATCTGTAATAAGCGTCTCGCTGTGAAGTAGCACTAGAAAACAACAAAGAATGCCCGTCACGTTGCATACCAAATTCTTCAATTATTAAGGGTTTATGCAGCCGCTGAGCCGCTTGAACGTGCTGAACAATATAACTTTCGGTTTTCGCCAAGGTAGTATCATTGATTGCTTCCTGGTGGTTCTGATACCAATTCCAAGTTTTTGGCCATAGGTGTAACGTACAAAAGTCAATGTCCCGAATAGCATGAATTTCCTCAAACAAACTTAGATCTTGAAGCGTACCAATGCTCCCCTCTACGCCAATGGTGACTAAATGATTGGAATCAATATGCTTGATCAACCGAGACGAACTTTGCACCCATTTTACATAATCTTCCCTTGCTGAAACATCCATGGGCCTAGGCTCATTGGCCAACTCCCAAGCAAATATGGCTGGGTGTTGATTCAACGGCTGCCCATCCACACTGCTTTTTCGGGAAACTGTGTAAACGACAGATTGTTGATAGAGATCCAGACTTAGTTCGTTAGAGTAAAATTTGGATATCCATTTGCAATAGCTGCTCCATTCCCATCCTGCCTCTTTGGGCAAAACTCCAGAAACGCCCGCCCATTCTAAGTATTGTCCAAATCCACCAGACCACTCCCAATTGTTTCCCAAAACCAATATGGCTTGCATGTCGCGTATCCACAATTCATGCAACAAAATGTCCAAACCATTCATGATTTTCTCGGAAAATAACCCAGGATTAGTTTGAATTCCGGGAATCACTCGATAGGGATAACTGCTGTCTTGATTTCCTTCGAAGCTCACGAATACCCTCAGGTTTTGAATGCCCTGTTTCTTTAAAAAATCCAATTCCGACTTTAACCTTTGCTGTGAGGGCGCATCTTCTTGGGCTGCCAGTAGACTACCATACCAGTAATTACAGCCCTTGGCTAGGTAGGGTTTTCCGTTTTGAAAAAACTTTCCTTCCCGCACCTCGGTGCGAATGAAAGGTCGAGGTTTGGGAGCTGCAAATGCAGCCAAGACATCCCCCGAAAAAAACAATAACAATAAAAATTTATTCAACATTGAATCTCAAAACAGAAGACTGTCCGTTTTGAGAAACGGCGATAAAGTACATTCCCGGCGCTAAATCAATCTGGATGTTGGATAGATTGGCTTGACCAGAGAGCATTTGTTGACCCACCACATTCAAAATTTGGAAGTCGAAAGATCCTTCTATACCAGAAAAATTCAATTCATGGGAAGCTGGATTTGGATAAACACTGATATTCATGGGGTCATTTTTCAATTTGGAAGTTCCGTTTTTCTTCACTGTAATACATGCACTGGTATCTTTACAGCCATCAACGTTGGAAAGCTCAACAGCAAATCGACCGTCTCGAATTATCTGCATGAATTTATTGGTTTCGCTGGCAATAGGAGCCCTATTTGCATCGCAGTCTAACCATTGATAATTATCTGCAGAGCCTATAGCAAAAAGGGTATCAGGACGTTGATCTACCGAATAGTCAAACTGAGTAACGGTTGCATGGATGGTTAAAATACTGTCACAACCCGCCTCGTTCATGATAGTGTCTTTGTATGTACCTGATTTTGTTATGAAATACTTTCGAGAGGGGACTCTCCATCGTCTACAAACGTTGACATCTAAGGTCTTATAAGAATTGGGGGTAATGGTTAAATCAACACGAATGATGCTGTCGCACAACTTTGAGTTGATGATGGTATCATAGTAAATGCCAGATTGGGTCCAAATTTTACCAGATGCGCTTGTATATGAGCCGCACTCAAAATCTTGAAAAAAGGAATAAGTTTCTTTTGACTTAAAATTGAATGCGATAATACTATCACATCCTACAGAATTTACCAGTGTATCATAGTAAGTTCCTGGAGATTTGATGATTTTTTGATTTGTGGGGATGAAAGCCCAGCGACAAAAATCGATGTTCTGAATAGAAAAGGATTTCTTACGCAATTTCACATTAAACATTATAAGGGAATCGCATCCAATATAATTCTTGAGTGTATCGGTATGCCAGCCTTCTATTTCAATTTTTCGTTTGCTGTGTGGCATCACGAAAAAGTCACAGACATTGGTATCAAACAAGGTTGAATCGGGCCCTAATCTCAACTTAATGGTAATATTAGAATCGCAGCCCGCATAATTCTTGATAACATCTAAATAAGTGCCTGATTGTGTAAAGGTTTTTAATCCACTAGGCGCAGTATAAGTACCGCAGGTTCTTACATTGATGGTTTTAGCGGTTGACTTTTTGATGGTTAAAACAATTTTTATGGCAGAATCACAACCTCTTTTGGTGGTAATGGTGTCATAATAAGTTCCTGAACTGGTATACACCCTCTTTCCGGAAGGAGCAGGATATCTGTCACATCTAACCACAGTATCAACAACGGAATAGACGTCAAATAGGAGCGATTTTCCAGCAATCCAATTGGAATAGGTTCCTAAAAGCAAGAAATTCTTCAAGGTACCGTCATTTTTATAACCAGAAAGGTCAAAAAGCTTTTTTAAAGTGCTGTTATTTTTGGAGGCTGTTCCCCAATTGAAATTATAATACGCCCTTAACGAACCATCATAACCGCATCTTCTTCTTTGGTAATTGTTGAAAATTTCTCCTGTGCTGAGTCGGCGCTTCCAAACCCTAACTTCATCTACTTTGCCGTAGAAATTCAATAAGCCACCCTCTCTCTTACCAATCATCAAAGGTGTACTTAAAGCATTGGCCATTTTAAAATTAGCATATATAGAGTCTTTCAAAACACCATTCATGTATACCCTCAAATACTGATCTGCACCAAAACTCGCTGCAATGTGCGTCCATTGATTGGTTTTAACTACGTTCAAAATCATCAATTCCTTTTCAACGGTATCATCAAAAACTCCGAAGTAAAGATGTCCACCATTGCCCGCATTCAGGTAAAATCCTGAATTCATGGCATTGTTATACCATGAAATGATGGCTCCCTCATCGGCCTCTTGTCCAAATCCATAGGGATAGATCCAAGCCTCGGCGGTAACAGCAGATTGAGTAAAATTCAATGAGGTATCAACACTGAACTCCACGTAATCATCAGCACCGTCAAAATCCAAACAATTCTCTTGACGGCCTTGAGCGTAAAGATTTTGGTTCAAAAACAAGATTGAAAGTCCTAAAGAAAGCTTCAAAAAACGAATCATATTATTCTTTTATCAAATTAACATTTTGTATGTTACCTTTTAAATCAATCATTTGAAAATGATAAACCCCGCTTGACCACTTAATTAAATCAAGCTCAACAACCCCTTGAATCAACTTAGAGTTCAACATGATTTTTCCATTCATATCGGTAACTATCAAAGAACCTCTTTCCGAAGCGATTTTCACTTTATCACGAGATGGATTGGGATATAGTTGAAATAATGGAGCCTCTAGTCTATTAATCCGGTTTAAAATGATGAGATACTTACGATAAGCCGTTTCAGACTCACATCCGAAATCATTGGCTACTTTCAACGAAATCTCGAACAGTCCAGCGGTATCTGAAGCAAACCAATAGGTTGAATCTGAAGATGTAGTGCCGTTCCACCAATATTGAGCGAACCCACTTTGAGCTCTCAAACGCATCGTATCGCCGGTGCGGCCTAATCCTTCGTAAAGATCAAATTGGGGAAGACTGGGTTGATCAATAATACTGAATATAGCCATCAAAGAATCATGGCAACCTGCTGTATCTTGCCCCATGAATTTAGCGATGTAGTTCCCAGCTGCGCGTCCCGTTGTAGAGAAATAAGCAAGCTCTTTAAGGGTATCTATGGTATTTTTATCTGATTCAATGTACCAAACAAACGACGACACATTCTTATTAAACGGGTAAGCAACCCGGATACTGTCGTATTCACAAACTTGTTGTTGACTTAAATTCAAAGAACCCGCTGAGGTATTTTTGAAACTAACCATAATCGAATCGTGGTATTCACAACCTGACGAATTGGTTAAGGTCAACCAAAGTAAATCAGCACTGGGCTTAACTGATGTCAAGGTAATCTGCTTTGCAACACCCATTGAATCCTTACCCCAAGTCCACAATCTTGTTTCACCGCTATTCAATTTAAAAGTATCTAAAAACTGATAATCTTTTTTCAAGCACCACGCACCTTGATTGTCTTGAATAATTTGCGCGTCTAACTTGCGATCCACCATAACTGAATCATACCTTCTTGCACCCCATTGCCACCAGGTACCAGATGCACTGCTCATTTGTTTTAAAAACCTCACCGAAAATAGATAAGTACCCGCACTTTTAGCAATGATTGCTTGAGTGTCAGCGGCTGCATACATGCTCTTAGAAATCAAGTTATTACCAGCCCACTCTTCCACCAAAACTGAGTCAGCCAAGTCGTTTACATATCCCCAATTGAGAATGACGTCTTCGTTGCAGTTGGAAGTTACGCTTAAATTGTGAACGTTATCTACCACCAACATCCTTAATGTTGGATCGCCCATTAAGGCCGTATGTACTCCCGACATCCATGCTGCTGCATTGTAAATATTCCAGGTATTGTACGTTCTTAAAACAGCGTCTGCCAGGGGGTAACCTTGAGCACATGAATGCATCATCCAATAGGGTCTTCCGCTCCAAACACTAGATAGTCCCCATCCCTTGGATGCCAACGGTGCTCTCAAGAAGTTATCGCTGTTATCCCAATCACCAAAGTAACTACCAAAAGTCATGGTGAATGGATTCAATAAACTGTCATTTACAAAATCGCTTGAACTCGCTACACCTCCGCAACTGGTGTAGGTACCTGCACCACATCCATAACTCAACAAATAGTCCTTGCTTTTCAATTCGGTTATGTAATCTTGTGTGCTTGGTGCTTGCGCACTAAAAACCGATATGTTTCTATATCCTCCAGAAGCAAAGGCCTCACTTCCAAAATACCCAAAATTGTCGTCTATCAATCCTCTATTTTGCGCCTTTCTCTCACCCGTTCTAAAAAGCATGGCTTTGTTTAAATACCTTTTAATCAGCTGAGTATCATTTCCGAAAGATGGCATATCCGTTAAATCTACCCTGCCTACAGGCAACTGACAATAATCAATAATGGTTTTGGTTGCAGTATTCAAACGGCTGATATCAAACTTTCCGTCATTGGGAGCGTTGTGATTCCGAGAATAAGTTGCGGCCGTATTGTTTACAGAATTATCGGTCCAATTCACATAAAAACAACCGTAATACATATCTGCGGGCCACGCTCCGAGATGGTCTAAATGCCCGTCAGGACGCATATTGCCAGAGTATGGAACCGGAATTCTTCCGAGTAAAAAAATGGATGTAAGTTGAGTGGTATCTTTTTGCCAATGATTGTAAATCCAACTTTTTACTGCCGGCGGATTCTCAGTTATTGCCACATAGTGTGTATCAACTTGATATCCTTCGTTCTGAAGCTGTAGAATATATTTTTTAATTTCGGGGGATGCGGTGGACTTGTATTTATCTTCAATAAGTAAGAGCACTCGACCTAGTGACTCGTTTGCAGGAACATCAAACCCTGCTAAAATATAACCATTGCCATCAAATCCGGTGTAATTGGATGAGGTTCTAGCGACCCGGTATTCTTTTCGAGTTCGTATTTTATAGGCTGTATCTGTGAAAGACGAGTCTGACCCTGATAAATCTGCTAAACGATCCCAACCTGTATTGCTGGAATTTTTGGTAAAGACTTGGTATCTTGTTGAACCTGATTGTTGCAACCATTTCAGTTCTATATGCTTAGAAGAATTCAAGTTGGCTTTGATTTCAACTCCAACTTCTCTGGCTGTTTGCGCATTTAGTTGGGCAGTTAAAAAAAGTGCTCCTAAAATTAATGTAAACTTATTCTGCATAATTCGTTGCAATTTACAATAAAATTTCGAGCCTAATCACCTCGTTTTAAATACACAATTTCATGGTTTATTGACCAATCAATAACTATTATTTAACAATTCAGCCGTATTTTAGTAAAATTATGGAGCAGATTTTTGCAAAACGAATATTAGGGTGGAATAGAGCGAAAAGAATCTTTGATTCATGGACCAATCTGCAAATTCATCAGTTTTTAACTGAGTACAAGAATCGATCAAAAGTCAAACACATCATCAACTCACGTCAAATAAAAAACATACCTCAAAGCGGGTCGTTATTGGTTCTTGCAAATCATCCCACGGGCATTGCGGACGGATTATTGATTCTAGACACTATCATGAACATCAGAACTGACGTTAAGCTGATTGTCAACTCAACTACATATCCTCTGGGAGCACTAAAAGATTATATCATTGAGGCTGAAATCCCTTTGCGCAATCCAAAAAATATCGATGAAATCGAAACCTCACCCAAAAACGCTCTTGCCATTAAGAGCGCATTAAAATGGTTGGAAGAAGAACATTGTTTGGTGTTATTCTCAAATTCGGAAGTAGATACAGAAAGGCGCATCCACCGAAAATTCTCGGAGAACTTTTGGCATCCAACTGCAAAAAAAATCTTGGTTAAGTACAATGGAACCACACTTCCTTGGGCCATCAGAGGTCGAAATAGTGCTCTATTCTATCAACTCTCCAAGATAAATCCCAGTCTAAAAGCAGCTCTTCTTCCAAGAGAGGGACTCAAACGCAGATTGAGACCGGTGAGGTCTTTTATTGGGAAACCCTTCAAGGTCACCGATGAACTTTCGGTAGCTGATCTTGAATTAAAGATACGATTGATGAGCAGGCAGACGAGATTTTTGCAATTGCCTCCTGTAATTAAACTTCCAAAGAAACCTCTAGCAAGCATAGCATCTGAGTTACCTGCAGAGTCAATCATTCACGAAATTTCATTGCTTGCTAATCCATTGACTTTCAAGGGTGGAAACCAAGTTTTCCTAACCACACAGAAACAGTCTCCAAATATAATTTTGGAAATTGGCAGACTGCGTGAAATTACTTTTAGGGCTGTAAATGAAGGTTCTGGAAAAAGTAGAGATTTAGATGCATTCGATCAGGATTTTCATCATTTAATTTTGTGGGATTCTGAAGCTCAAAAATTAGTAGGCGCCTACAGATTGGGTATTGGTAGTTTACTTTATGAAAAAGAAAACTACCACTCCATCATTCATGATTTTTACAGAAAAAATCCATCAAATGAGGATATTTTAAGGGCGTCTATGGTTATGGGAAGAGCCTTTGTTGTGCCAGAATATCAACAGAAAGCGTTTCCTTTATTCGTTTTATGGCAAGGCATCATGGAAACGTTGAAACTACATTCTGAAGTAAAATACTTGATTGGACAAACCAGCTTGCCCAACAGTTTCCACAAATATTCGAAACAGTTGATCACTGGCTTTCTTTGGAAACACTTTTCGGACAGAGAAATTTCGCAACACTTTGTACCAATTCACCCACTTAAACTACGAAAAAATCCTTTAGTACAAGGTTGGATATCGCAATCATCTCCAAGTGACATTAAGCGCATGGATAGAATCATTGAATGCATTGAGCCCAACGGGAATAAAACTCCGATGTTATTCAAGCGTTACGTAGAACAAAATGCGCGTTGCATTGGCATCAATATAGACCCCGATTTCCAAAACAGCATTGATATTTTGATGTTGACCAAAGTTGAAGATATTTCTCTATAATATGATTGACATTTTTTGTAATTTTGGATGATTTTAATTTCTTGAAAACTACCAGCCCTTACATATCTTTAATTGTACTACTCTTATTTTCGTTTTTTGCGAAAAGCACCAATGCACAGGCAGTTTCTGTGGCCAGCTTTTCACCAGTGTCGCAAATTGCTGGTAAAACCATAGCGGTTACTGGTAGCAATTTCGCTTCCACCGGAATGACCGTAACGGTGGGTGGTACATCTGCCTCATATTCTTTGAGTTCAAGCAGTTTAATTGTTGTGACCATTCCAACCGGCGCTCAGTCTGGAAGCATTTCGGTGAGTCGTTCAGGCTTTACCACGGGCTCAAAATCAGGGTTCATTTTTATTGAGACCATCGATAGGATGATCACTGATTATAACGGTTATTGGTCATCAACCATACAATCGAATAATTCCACTCTTCCAGATTTATCACACAATCTTCTTGCCTTTAAATTTGGATCAACCCTTTATTCTACAGGTGTGTCAGACACTGTTTTATCCAATAGATCGATTACTTACACTTCCGGACTTTGGAATGCTTTCCCTGTAAATACCCTCACAGGAAGCGGAACCGATGCCGTTTTGTTGTGGGCATCCAAAAATGACGGTACTCTAACCCAACAACTCAATCCTCAAAAGAAAATCAAAGATGTACTGATTGACGGTAAACGTGGACTCGACATGGGAACCGGGATTGCCAATTTTGATGCCGAAATTGAATTTACTGTCACCAACATTGACCCCAACAAAATTTCAGACTCTGAACCTGATATACTGGTTACACAGGTAGCTTCACCAACACAAGGAATTTATGACCGCTTTTATTTTGTTGATGCAAGCAATAATAGAGTTGGCGACGAAGTTACTGCCATTGCCTACGATATACCTATTTTGGGCGAATACTATTTAGATCTTTGGAATTTAAATTCTGCCTCAAACAGTCTCATATCAAACACTGACGCCGTCTCTAGCACCGTTTTTAATAACGGACTCAACAGCACCCGTGAGATGAGGTTATTTGCCTACAAACTGAGCGACTTTGGTCTAACATCTTCAAATTACTCATCTGCGGTTAAATTGGTATTCAAACCGGGCGGTGTTGCTGATTATTCTTTTGTAGCTTACAATGCAAACACATTTGTGATTCCTACGGCTGATATTTCTCAACAACCGGTGAGCGATATTGAATGTTACAATTCTGGAAATACCGTCACATTTAGTGTGAGCGCTACAAACCCTACCTCTGTGGGAGCAAATGGTGGAACCATCACCTACCAATGGAAGAAAAACGGAACCAACATTTCGGGGGCTACATCAAGTACCTACTCCATTTCAAATCCTGTTGCTTCTGACAACGGAGCATACACTTGTGAAGTAACCAACAATTACGGATCCATCCTCACCGATCCTGCATATCTAAACATTTATATTATAGCGCATCCGCAAGCTACGAGTACGTGTATCAATAGTGCCGCCACGCTTTCCACAAGCGCCGGTGGAAATTACCCCACATATCAATGGTATAGCAATACAACAGCATCTAACTCTGGTGGAACGGCCATCTCGGGAGCAACTTCAAGTACCTATTCTCCGCCAGTTTCAACCGCTGGCACTTATTATTACTACTGCAAAGTGGCTGCACCTTCTTCAGGATTGGGATGTACCATTGATGTAACCTCAGACGTGGCCACCTTTATTGTTTCACCTACTACCGTTGCAGGAAGCCTATCAGGAACAACTACCGTTTGTTATGGAACCAATTCAACTACTTTAACTTTAACCGGACAAACCGGTGATGTGGTTAACTGGGAATCATCAGCTTCGAGTAATTTCTCTTCAAAAACCACCATCGCAAATACTACCAACACATTAACTGCTCAGAACTTAACTTCTTCTACTTATTACAGACCTGTGGTAAAGAGTGGCGCTTGTGCAGCATTATCTCCCACATCTTCACTAATCACCGTCAACACTACCTACACTTGGGAAGGCGATGTTAGTACTAGCTTTGGGAATGCATCCAACTGGGTGCAAGGCTGTGTGCCGCACTCCGGTGCCGATATTTCCTTCAGAACCACCTCTGCTCCTGACCGAATCTGTGAACTTGATCAAGCGCGTACCCTGCGCAACATCACCATCGCCGGAAGTTCTGCCACCCACATCTTTGACCTTAACAATCAAACCCTCTCTCTGAGCGGCTCTTTGACTTTATCTAGCGCGAACATCGATGCCCGCGATGCCTCTTCCACCCTCAGATTCAGCGGATCAACTGCCCAAACATTACCATCAGGCTCTCTCGTCAACAACGAAATTGCCCGACTCACCATCAACAACAGCGCCGGCGTTTCTTTGGGAGGGACAACCAATCTTACTCGTTTATTGACCTTGGTCACAGGAACCTTAACCACCAGCGGCCGACTTACCTTCAAGAGTACTGCCGATTATACCGCTCAATTAGCAACCGTTCCTGCGTCTGGAACCAGTATTTCTGGCAATGTCACCGTCGAGAAATACGTCCCCGCGAAGCGGGCATTTAGGCTCTTAAGTCCAACGGTAACCACAACCACCTCCATCAACGCCAATTGGCAAGAAGGCGGCTCTACCTATTTAGACAACCCCAATCCCGGATACGGAACCCACATCACGGGGTCTCTAACTGGCGCTAACGGATTGGATGCAACCCTGACTGGAAATCCGTCGCTTTACACCTTCAACAACGCCACCCAAAGTTGGTCATCGGTGCTCAATACCACCACTCCTACGTTGGCTGCAGGCACTCCTTACCGATTGATGATTCGCGGTGGAAGAACCGTAGACATTTACCAATCTGACAACAATCCAACACCTACAAACACCACCCTTAGAGCAACAGGTAGCATTCTTACGGGTTCATATGCTGTCAATAATTTGAGCAGCACTCCCGGAGCAGACAATTTCATTGGAAATCCCTACCAATGCGCCGTTGATTTGAGCCAAATCATCACTTCATCGGTGGCTAATTTGAACAGTACCTATGTATACATGTGGGATCCTTTCTTGAACACTCGAGGCGCTTATGCTACAATAGATTTGGGAAATTCCAGCACTTCGCCTTCGGCATCTACAGCTACAAAATACTTGCAACCCGGACAAGCTTTCTTCGTGAAAACATCGGCGAGTGCCACCGGAACTCCATCGTTCTCTTTCACCGAAGCCAGCAAATACACCGGAGGAACCTTCAGCACCACCAATCTTTGGGAAATACCAAATCGTGTATTTGACATGATTGATATCACCTTGATCAATAGAGACAGTCAAGTAATTGCTGATGGAACCCAAATTAGGTTTAGTCCTGGCTTCTCCGATGAAGTCTCAGATTTAGACTCTCGCAAGGTCATGAACCTAGATGAAAACCTGAGCATTTACAACGACGGAAACCTACTTTCTATTGATTCGCGTTCTGCGGCCAAGAATTCAGATTACATCCAATTGTTTTTAGATCGCTACCGCGCTAAAAACTACACCCTCCGAATCAAAGCTTCTGAATTACCTGGATTTGAATTGCAGTTGAGAGACAAATACACCAACACTTTAACCGTCTTGACTAAGAATCAAGAAACGGAATATTCCTTCTCGATCTCTTCAGATTTAGAATCAAAAAGAATTGACCGTTTTGCTTTGGAAATGAATTTCCCAAATGAAGTGAAATTAAACACTCAAGAAATCAGTGTGGATGAGATTACGGTATTCCCAAATCCCCTGAAAGGAAATTCACTTCAAATCATAGGTTTATCATTAAATTCCGAAATCGACCTTGAACTGTATGACCTGCAGGGAAGACTGATAGAAGAACCAAATTTAAATTCTGCAGAAAATCACATCACTATAGGGTCACATCTTCCAGACGGCATTTACGTTTTAACCATTCACACTGATAGTGGAAGTAAATCCATCCTCATTAAAAAAGAAGATTAACCATATCACATAATTTGTGACAAAGGTTACTTCGGAATCAAAAAAATTGAAGGAACTTTGCAGCATTAAAAATCAGAATTATGACTATAAGAGAATTAGTAAACGAACAGAACGCGACCGTAATTGATGTACGTTCTAGCTGGGAATTCGAAGACGGACACGTAAATGGTGCATTGAATATTCCATTGGATGAAATTCCTAGTCGCTTAGACGAGATCAAGGAATTGCCAGGCCCATATTTATTGTATTGCCGCAGCGGAAACCGAAGTGGAATGGCAGCTGGAATGCTTCAGCAATTTGGCTTATCTCCTGTATACAACGGGGGTGGATTAGCAGACATGCAAATTGCATTGATGTAACCCACAAATTATACTCCATAAAAAAAGGCCGCTAAAAGCGGCCTTTTTTATTTATAACATTGGATTTTAGTGAGGTAATTTATCTCTTAAATAACCATATACCCACACACCGAAGGTTGCAGATGAAAATGTTACAAAAATCACACTGAATCCAGCACCGATTTGTGCAAACAATGGACCTGGACAAGCGCCGGTAATGGCCCATCCCAAACCAAAAATCAGTCCACCATAAATCTGACCTTTGTTGAAAGTTTTGTCAGCAATGGTAATAGGTTCGCCTTGAATGGTTTTGATTTTGAATCGTTTGATGATTTGAATGGATAACATACCAATCACAACACCGGTTCCAATTACCCCATACATGTGAAATGAAGTAAGTCTGAACATTTCTTGAATTCTAAACCAACTAACAATTTCAGCTTTTACGAAAGTAATCCCGAAGATTACTCCCACTATCAAGTATTTTAAATTGCTGAAAAATGAATTATTGATTTTTGATTCATTCACGCACATAGCGTTATCTGAAAATTCTGTTTTTTCTACTGTTTCTTTAGTCATAACATTTCAAATTACAAACCCAACAAAAATGGCAAAATCACCCAAGTCATGAAGAAACCACCTACCATAAAGGAAATGGTTGCTACCAAGGAAGGCCACTGCAAATTACTCAATCCCATGATGGCATGTCCACTGGTACATCCTCCGGCCCAACGAGTACCGAAACCTACCATAAATCCGCCAATCACCATAAAAATGAATCCGCGAAGCGTCAATAAACTCTCCCAAGAGAAGATGTCAGCTGGCAACAATTCACCAAAGCTGCTAACTCCTTGTTCACGAAGCTCTTGTTGGGTTTCAGCAGCAATCTTCACAGGCTCGTCATTCCCCAAGAATTGAACGGCTACAAATCCTCCAATCGCTACACCCACAATAAAGAAGATGTTCCAAATTTCTTTCTTCCAATCGTAATTGAAAAAAGGCAATTTTGCAGGGAAACACATGGCACACAAGTGTCTCATGGATGAGGAAATACCAAAACTCTTATTTCCTAAAATGAGCAAGGTAGGAACCGTCAAACCAATAATGATTCCAGCAGCCCACCAAGACCAAGGTTGTTTTAATAATTCTAACATAATCAACGAATTTATGCTTTTTGAAGTTTAGATTGACAAACAAAATCCGTTTTAGCAACGCCCGCTTCAGCGATGGCCTTAAATCCGCCTTCCACTTCTTTGAAGTTATGGATTCCTTTGGACTTCAATACCGATGCGGCAATCATACTGCGGTAACCACCTGCGCAATGTACATAAAATTCACCTTCATGCGAAGTCAAGTCCACAAACCACTCTCCAATAAAATCCAAAGGTTTGTTGTACGCCTCATCTACGTGTTCAGCACGGTATTCAGACTCCTTACGTACATCTAAAATAAACGACTCACCGATGGTGATCTCAGACTTGAACTGTTCAGCAGTGATGCGATTCACAGAATCAACTTCCTTACCCGCAGCTTTCCAAGCATCCATTCCACCTTTCAAATATCCATAAACCACATCAAATCCAACGCGGCTCAAACGAATCAAGGTTTCTTCTTCCTTTCCTTCGTCGGTAACCAATAACAATGGCTGCTTTACATCCACCACCATTGCACCAACCCAAGGTGCGAATTGGCCGTCTAGTCCAATATTGATTGAACGTGGAACAAATGCATCTTTAAATACAGCTGCACTTCTAGTATCCAAAATCAAAGCTCCAGTAGTTTCAGCTGCTGTTTCGAATTCTTCTGGTGTCAACCCTTTCAAACCTTGGTCCATCACTGAATCAAACGACTCATAACCCTTCTTATTCATGGCCACGTTCATGGGGAAATAAGCAGGTGGAGGCAATAAACCATCGGTTACCGCTTCAATAAACGCTTCTTTGCTAGGCTGATTCAAAGCGTAGTTCATTTCCTTTTGGTGACCCAATGTGTCCATGGTTTCTTTCATCATGTTCTTACCACATGCTGAACCCGCACCGTGTGCAGGATAAACCATCACCTCATTAGGCAAGGGCATAATCTTGTTCATCAAGCTTTCATATAGCATACCAGCCAACTGCTCTTGAGTCATATCGGCTGCTTTTTGTGCTAGATCAGGACGTCCCACATCACCCAAGAAAAGCGTATCTCCACTAAACAGGCTCGTTGGAACACCATTTTCTAACAACAAGAAACAAGTACTCTCCATCGTATGTCCAGGTGTGTGCAACACACGAATCACTGCATCGCCCAAAAGAAACTCTTGTCCGTCTTCGGCAATTATACACTCAAACTCTGGGTTTGCTTTTGGACCATAAATGATGGGAGCACCAGACTTCTTACTCAAGTCTAAATGTCCACTCACAAAATCAGCGTGGAAATGCGTTTCAAAAATGTACTTAATCTTAGCACCGTCTTTTTCAGCACGATCAAGATAAGGTTGTACCTCACGCAGCGGATCAATGATCGCAACTTCGCCGTTGTTCTCAAGGTAATAAGCTCCCTGAGCAAGGCATCCTGTGTAAATCTGTTCTACTTTCATATTTATATTTTTATAGTTTTTAGTCTTTGGTCCTTGGTCCTTGGCTAGCAGCCATCGGCGTTCAGCTGTTAACTAGAGGCTGTCGGCTGTCGGCTGACGGCTGTCGGCTGACGGCTGACGGCTGACGGCTGATCGCTGTTTGCTGATCATCAATCTTTCAATGCCTCGTAGTAAGCCTTGATCTCGGCGTAAGGACCAAATTTGTGCTGCTTCTCCGGAAATTTGTCAGCGTATGGTCCAAACGGGTGATCAAAGGGTTTCTTTGAAATATCTGGCCAGTCTTTCGACAAGTCCATTTTGGGGCGTTCCTGCGTATTTACATAGGCAGCAACATCCCAAGCTTCTTCGTCTGTTAATTGCGGATTGTTGTGCGTGGCACCCAACGGCATGTTTGCTTTTACATAGCCCGCAAAGTTTGACATCCTGAAAAGTCCTGCGCCTTCATTGTAACTCAATTTACCCCACAACGGCGGATAAGTATAAGCATTGCCCTTATCGTTCAAAACACCTTGTCCGTCAGCTTGATGGCAAACCGCGCACTTAGCATCATAAACCAATTTTCCACCTACAGGATCAATTGGTCGTTTCAAAAAGGCCACTTTCATAATGCCTGAACCTGGGGCTTTTTCCTTTTTGGGGACATTTTTACCCAACCAATTGATGTATTTCATCATGGCTTGCATCTCACGAGAAGTACTATCAGGTGCCTTTCCGTTTAATGAACGCTCGAAGCAATCAGATACGCGTTTGTAAATATTTTCTATTTGACCACTTCTTCCACGAAACTTTGGATAAGTACTGGCCACTGAGCCGTAGTTGTTTCCCCATGGTTGGGTACCTGCGTTGAGGTGACAATTTTGGCAATTTAAACCATTGGTAAAATGTGCAACTGAACCGTTCGGACCGAAATATTCAGCGGTATGAGCCACCAATTCACGTCCGTATTTGATCAATTCTCCGTCTTCACCAGCGGGTAATTCCGAATCAGACGGTGCAGCCCATAATTTTTCCTGGGGAATAGAATCATTGACAGAAACTGACCCATTGTTATCTGAAAACCATTGATTTGAGGCGAGATCCCATCCCAAGAAAAGAACCACCACAATAAACAGACCACCTACCAATTTGTGGTCGTTCTTGTTGAAAAACTTTGTGATCCAGGCTTCCATAGTGATTATTTCATTGACATCAAGGAGTTCACAATGATGTAAATTCCCATGATTAAAACAAACCAACCAAATGCAGGTTTTAATTTATCTCCGCTGATCTTTTTACTCAATGCGGCTCCGCTGAAAATACCTACAACGGCAATCGCGCTGAAAGTCAACATGAAAATCCAGTCAATTTCGGCACCGCGTCCCAAATCACCTAAAAAACCTAACAATGATTTTGACGCAATGATGATCAAAGAAGTACCTACGGCTTGTTTCATGGGCAATTTGGCCAGTAATACCAATGCGGGAATGATTAAAAATCCACCGCCAGCACCAACTAAACCAGTTACCATTCCAACTATCAGTCCTTCAGCAAGGATCATAGGATAATTGAAACTAACTTCGGTTTCATCTGCCGCCTTTGGTTTACCCTTGCGAATCATGCTGTAAGATGCCGCAACCATGATGATGGCAAAAAAGATTAAGATGGCTAAATCTTTGCTCAGTCCCCCGAAAACAGGATTCGGGATGGCGGGCACCACAAAATGACGGGTCAAATACACACTGATGATGGAAGGAATTCCAAAAACAATGGCCGTGCGCCAATGTATATTGCCCATTCTCATGTGCGAAAACGACCCAAAAAGGCTGGTTAATCCCACAATAAACAAAGAATAAGCCGTTGAAAGCTCGGCGTTTACGCCAAATAAATATACCAAAATGGGCACCGTTAAAATAGAACCTCCCCCGCCAATAAGTCCGAGTGAAATTCCCATCAAAACTGCTCCTAGGTAACCAAATATTTCTAACATAGCTAGCAAATTAATAGTCTAATTTAAATAATTTGTGTGATAAAAGTTACTGTCTTATCTGAATGTGTACTCGTAACCCTCTAGTTGACTCAACAAATTGATGGGCTGATCTGTGCATTCCACACGACCTTCCACTTTGGGTTCAATAGGCGAATGCGACGTCAAATATTCGCGAATGATTTCGTGAAGAGAAATTCCCTCATCGTGGGGACTATCAACGTCTAACATTCGACATATGGCGTCTTCGGGGTCGCCATCGCGTTCGCAAGCCACAATTTTGTACATTTTCTTTTTATCAATGTCTTCGCCGCCAATTTTGATCCAGTTCACGCGCTTGCCCATCTCATTTTTCGAAGTAAAATTCACCTTCATTCCCGAAAATCTTACTACCCAACCGCCAAATCGCTTGGCAGGGTCTTTCGCGAACACATTTTCCAATTCTTTCTCCATCCACTTCCAAATTTTCTCACCGCTGACCATTCCAGAACGTGCTTGAGAATCTACCGGCAGCATGCTCCACAAGAAATCGTTGGTAATTTCCGACGGTTTTTCGGGGGACGCTACCAGCGGTGGACAAAATCTAAATCCGTTAGACAGAGCCACATCGGGCTTGAATTTATCAAAAACAGCATCGGTGATGAAGTTATCCATGGGATTCTCCAACACATAATATCTCACCAAGGTAGATTTGGTTTTCCCAATGACTTTTCCAAGTTCTGGTTTGTAGGGTTCAAAGGTCTTTTCTACTAGCTGCTGCATTTCAGCATCGGGCTTATATTTGGATGGATCTACATCCATCAATTCATAAAAATGTTCTTTGATCTTGCCATCTTCAACCACAATATCCAACTTACCCAAGAACGAACCAAATGCACCTGGCTCAGTCACCTTTGTATACTTGGTTTCTATGGGTTGACGAACTCTTTCATGGGTATCTGCACCCAAGATATAATCTACACCTTCTACAAATGGCTTGTTTCCAAGGTCAATCTGCTGAGTAAGTCCCATATGGGTCACTAAAAAGACCATGGCACAATTCTCATACTCTCTCAAATACTTTACGTATCTAGCGGTGTTCAACTCAGGATCGGTGAATTCAATTCCGTTTGAATACGCCGGTGATTGGCGTTTCGGGGTCAACGGATCGTTGTAGCCTATGAATCCCAACTTCAATCCCGCCACCGTTTTAGTCCAATACGGAGGGAAAATCAATTCTTTACCAATGGCTGGATTGTCTGAATGAAACATATTGGCGCACACTTTAGCGGCCTGATATCCACCCAAATCCTTGATCATATTCTCTTTACCATAAACCACTTCCCAGTTTCCGGGAAGCATTAAGTCGTATCCTATATTATTGATGATGGGAATCAACGCTCTACCTTCGGTGAGAGCCGCTACCCCACTTCCTTGGAAACAATCTCCGCCATCAACAACGATGGTATTTGCAGGATTCTCATTTCTGATGGTGTTGATCATGGTTTTCAAGGTGGCCATACCGCCTCTGCGCTTGAAAACCGCCTTTCCATTCTCCCAGAAAAACTCATCGTGTTCCAACAATTGACCGTGAATGTCTGCGGTTTGCAAAATGGTAAATCGTTGAGCTTTTCCGCTTTTTAGGGCGTTCATTTTATCAACCGATTTTGCATCGGAACTACAAGAGCTTAATGAACCACCTGTGATTGATCCAAAGGCCAAGCCCAAACCCGTCACGGTTCCTGCTTTCTTTAAAAAATCACGGCGGTTGCTGCCTTTGTCGCCGTCGTTGCAACCACAGTTACAACCAGAAGTATGGTAGATTTTTGTCATATATTCATTTTTAAATTTCAATTTTAAAGACTCATTTCTTGAATCTGAAAAATCACGAAATTCAAAGATGACTAAAAGAAATTGAAAACTTTGTGATAATTATCACACACCAAAAAGCTGCACTGCATTTCTGGACGTCACCTCTGCCACTTGCAACAGACTTTCTCCCGTAATATCAGCCACTTTCTCAGCCACATATCTAGTGTACGAGGGTTCATTGCGCTTACCTCTATAAGGCACAGGCGCCAAATAAGGACTGTCAGTTTCCAGTACCAACTTCTCTAGGCCTAGCTCACTCACCACTTGAGCTATCCCCGCATTTTTGAAGGTCACTACTCCGCCAATTCCCAAATAAAAACCCAACTTGATGATTTCATCGGCCAACTCCTTACTCTCAGAAAAGCAATGAAACACCCCTTGTACCTTTCCTTTATAAGGTTTTAGTACTTTTATCACTTCCTGGGTTGCGTTCCGAGTATGTAAAGACATGGCCAGGCCTTTTTCAATGGCCCATTCTATTTGGATATTCAAAGATTCCTCTTGCCAAGCTTGCGTAGATTTATCCCAATACAAATCCATGCCCGTTTCCCCAACTCCCACATATTTCCGCTTATCGAACCATGCATGCATGATTTCTAAGTCTTTCTTAAAATCTTCTTTTACATAGCACGGATGAAGTCCCATCATCGAAAAACAATTTTCAGGATGCTGATCTTCCAAGTCATGCATCACCCCTATACTGTCCATATCAATGTTGGGAAGTAAAATTCTATTCACCCCATTTTCGATGCTTTTCGCTACCGCGGATGCTCTATCTTCATTGAACTCTTCACTGTACAAATGACAATGAGTGTCTACCAATTTCACCACGAAATTTTCTCCTTATTTAAAAATGCCGATACCCCTTTTTGACAATCATCGGTTTTACGAGCCAAAGCATTTTGCTCGGCTGCATAACTTAATGATTCATTCCAATCTGTGGGCATATTTCTCATCATATTTTTGATTCTCGAAGTCGATTCAGAGCTCACCGTCTTCAACAACTGTGCAGCAAAATCATGCACTTTTGCACCCACATTTTCCTCTACTGCATACACCAATCCATCTTTTAGGGCTTTATCTGCCGAGAAAATTTGAGCCGTCAACAACCATTCGTTCATCTGGTTTTGGTTTAACTTTTCTTTCAAATACACCATAACTAAGGCCGGAATAAAACCAATCCGAGCCTCCGTATATCCAAAAGTAGAATCTGGGGTTGCAAAACAAAAATCTGCCAAAAATGCGAGTCCACATCCTCCGGCAAGAGCCGGGCCCTCCACCTGAGATACCGTGATCTTTGGCGAATGGTAAATGAGTTCAAACAAGTTCTTCAATCGGGTGGAATCTTCAATATTTTCTTGATGCGTGAACTGACTCAGAGAATTCAAGTAAGACAAATCTGCACCCGCACAAAAAGCACCTTCCTTCGACTTGAGGACAATCAAACGCACGGAATTGTCTTCATTCAACTCACTGAATGCGGCAGTCAATTCCATGACTAAATCGGGATTCAAGGCATTCCTTTTTTCAGGTCTGTTCATAATGACCTCCGCGATTGGGCCACTACGTTCCACTATTACCCATTGATTGCTCATAATTAACTGCAAATATACAATGCAATGCTGTACTCAACGCTCAACAGAAAGAGAGCAAGTAGGCAAAGATGTTTCCAAAAAGCTATTTTCTCTTCGCGATAAAACGTCCAAAAAACAACCACTAAAAGAAGCAACAAAAATTCCGTCCATCCCCATTGAGGACTGTAAAGATTGAAACTGGGAAGGTGCGAAAACCGAAGCATCAACGCATCCATCAAATCAATAAATGCATTAACGCAGCAGGCAAAATACTGTAGTAAAAAGTCACTAAATCCCAAGATAAAAAAGATGACATAACCGTAGATTAGCCAATTAAAAAAAGGCATGAGCAAGAGATTCCCTACCAAAAACCACAACGACAACTGCTCAAACTCCTTGAATATAACAGGAATAGTGGTCAGGGTGCAGATGATTGACACCACCACCGTATTGCAAAACCACTGTACCAAGGAATGAGATTCCTCAAACCGCCTCAAATAATCGGGCACCAAGAAGACTATGCCCCACATGGCCATGAGTGAAAGTTGAAATCCAAGATCAAAAAGCACCAGTGGATCCCCCAAAAGGTAAATGAACAATACCGAAAAATACACATCTGCGCCTCTCACTCTTCGAGAAAAGACTGATTTTGCCAACACCATCAACGTCAGCGATATTGCCGCTCTAACTACAGGCGGAGACATGGGTGTCAAGTAAGTATAAACCCACACCAAGGGTAAAAGGAGCCAGCGATACTTGGCGACTTTTCGGTTGCGCTTTTCAAAAAAAGTAAAAGGCCAACTCAACAAATTAAAAACCAAAGCCAAATGCATTCCGGAAACAGAAATCACATGAGCCAAACCCAATTTTTGAAAGGCCAATTTGTCTGATTTCTCGAGCTCTGAACGCTCCCCCCAAATCAAAGCTAAGTACCAAGCATGGGCCTTAGGTTTTAAATATTTCTTACTAAGGCCAAAAATCCTGCTCAAAATTTGGAGCTTGAGAGAGTTTAGAGGGGAGAGTGAAGAGTTGAGAGTGTAGGGTGGAGAGTGGAGAGTGTAAAGGGGAGAGTTGAGAGTTGAGTGGGGAGAGTTTAGAGTTGAGAGGTATTTCTGGGGATGAATTAAAAAAGTCTGATTTGAGCTGAAGCATTCGTCATATTTTACAGCAAGATCCCCCTCGCATTTCACCCATTTATGATCTTCAAAAATCACCCATTTTACCTCAACCATTTTCGGATTCCCGATGGCTTGAACCATCAAGGCACGAGCGTTTGCCAGTTTTAAATAGAACAACTGCTCACGTTGATTTTTCAAAAGTAACAGTCCAAATCCAACAGAAAAAAATCCCAAGAAAATAGCTACAATCCTACATTTGACCAACCAAAGCACCACCACCGCGGGTGGCAACAACCAAAAGAAAGTTGTCAATGCGGGTTGAATTACTCGTGCTGCAACAATGCCCAAAATGAGCATGAGCGCGGGAACGGCTAAAGGATATTTTAAATCGAACCTCAACATGTCTCTTTCACAAATGCAGATTTCACTGCGAAACGGAAAGAGCCTTGTTTGCAGGTGCTTACATCATCTTGCGCAAGTTGCGTTTCAAGTCGCTGGCTGATTCATCGCGGCGCTTCCAATCAAAGCGTTGATACCAAGAATCAAACACGTCTTCTCTTTCATCTCCTGGCTGAGCCAGAATCATTTCACAGATAAAGGTGGTAAATTTCTGCATATCTCCGCCAAAAAGGAAATTGGCAAATTCAAACCTTCTGGAGAGAGAGAACATAGAAAGTACTTCGTTGGCTTTCTTGATGGCATCTGGAGTGATTTCTTTGGATGCCGGAGCAATAGAATCAGCATCACTTTGATTTTCAATTGATTCAGAGTCCTGTTTCTTGATAACCAATTCAATTCCGCTGGATTTTTGCTCTTCAAAAACAGGAATTTCTTCCTCTTCAATCACCAATTCATCTTCCATTTCGGGCTCAAATCCAAACAAACTCGGTTGCGAATTATGCAAATCTTCCTGCACTTTTTCTTCAACGGGTTCTTCAACCGGCTCTTCAACCACCTCTTTAACAGGAGCTTCAACCCAGGTATCCACATAAGACTCAACAATTACCTCAGGCTCCACAGCAGCTTCCAAATTCACAGGAGGCTCAACAACCGCTTCATGCACCGCTTCGCGGCCCACCGCTATCAGCTCCATGTCGGTTTCTAAATAAAGCTGTGCAGAAAAAAGTTTTATCTTGCCCAAAACTTCGCCACTTCCTTGATTGTGTTGGAGTTCCTCGTTCAACAATTGCAAGGTGCCGATGATTTCGTGGATTCGCGGATTCATGTTATTAGGATATTATGAAAAATTTTCGGGAAATTTACGCCTCAATTCAATACCATTCATGAGAGATTTTACACTAATTTTTGGGTGTATGTTTGCGGGGAAAACCACGCATTTAATAGGGTTCTACAACGATAGTCCCCTAGATATCAACGAAAAATTAGTCGTTAAACCCCTCATCGACAACCGCTATTCCGAAGGAAAAGTGAGTTCGCATACCGGACTTCAAATGACCGGACACCGAATTTCAAAGGCCGAAGAGATTTTTCCACTCATCACGCCACAAATTAAAGAGGTATATATTGATGAAGTTCAATTCCTAGGGCCCTACATCATTGAAGTCATTGGCGAAATGATGATGAACGGGGTGAGAGTGGTTGCTGCTGGACTAGATAAAGACTATTTGAATCGCGACTTCGGTCCCATGAAATCCCTCAAAAAACTGGCCACCGAAAAAATTGAATTGAGCGCCAAATGCCACGTTTGCCAAAAAAGTGCCCACTTCACCTACCGCACCAGCCTCACCGATGAGTTGGTTGTTGTTGGACACAACAATTCATACGAAGCCCGTTGCAAAGATCATTGGGTACAAGGCATGCTTGAAACCCAACGAATTACCAAAGAAGAATTGATTTAATTCATTGACCTTCCTTTAGGGCCGTAATTTTGCCCAAATCAGGAATGGATCTGCGAAGAGATTCTTCGACGCCTGCGGTCATGGTCATTTCGCTCATGGAACAACTGCTACAAGCACCCGTCAATCTCAATACAACATCTCTATTTTCTTGTATTTCAACCAATTCAACATCTCCACCATCAGCCTGTAAATAGGGTCTTATGGTTTCGAGAACGGCTTCAATTTGTTGAGATAATTGCATATCACAAAGATACGGATTTTAAACTAATTTGTCTTGCAACCTCTCCCGCCAAAGCCAAATACGGCTTCATGATTTCCAAGTCAAAATCCCAATTCCCTTGATCTGCAGCCAATCCTATTCCGGTTCTCAATGGCAACTCTCCTAAAAAGGGAATCCCAAATTCAGATGCCAATTTCTGTCCCCCGCCTTCACCAAAAATATGGTATTTTTTAGTGGGCTCATCGTCTGGAACGAAGTACGACATATTCTCAACCACTCCCAAAATGGGCTTAGCAATGCTGTCAAGTTGGAACATATCGATGGCACGTCGGGCATCGGTCAAAGCCATTTCTTGAGGGGTAGTCACTACTACAATTCCCGACAAAGGTGCCTGCTGCGCCAGTGTGATTTGAACGTCGCCGGTTCCCGGAGGAAGATCAATCACCAAATAGTCTAGCTCACCCCAATCAACATCATTCAGGAATTGTCTGAACGCCGAAGAGATCATGGGTCCACGCCAAACCACCGCCTGTCCTGGGGCCGTCATAAAACCTATGCTCAACAATTTCAACCCGTGAGATTCGATGGGCTTCATCACGTTTTTACCGTTGATTTCTACCATTTCAGGGGCTTGATGAACTTTAAATAGCGTAGGAATGCTCGGTCCGTAAATGTCTGCATCAAGAAGTCCAACTTTAGCTCCCAATTTTGAAAGTGCCAATGCCAAGGTAGCAGATACGGTACTCTTGCCCACGCCTCCTTTGCCAGATGCCACTGCAATGACCTGCTTCACACCGCTCAGCGTATCAGAAGTGCGTTCATTTTGAACCACCCTGCTGGTAGCATTTACGTGCACCTCTGCATTTTGATCTACCATATAAACCACCGCGTTTTTGCAGGCCGACACCATGGCGTCTTTCATGGGGCACGCCGGAGTGGTTAATACCAAATCAAACGCAACGGTTAACCCATCGATGTTTAAATTTTCAATCATGCCCAAGGTCACCACATCTTTGTGAAGATCTGGGTCATCAACGTGCGACAATGCTTTTAAAACGGCTTCTTGTGTAATACTCATGATTGTTTTCTCCTAAAAATTCGGCGGAAAAATCGCTTTTCGAACTCCCAAAAATACTTTCCCTGTCCAAAAATGAAACCATAAATGAGCAGAATCAAGTTGTAAATGGGCAAGATGGCTACATAATATACCAAATCAAACCACCAATGGTCGCCCATCATGGGCTGAATGAACTTCTTGATGTATACCACCGTTGAACCGGTCAGCGCAAACACCACCAAGATTAAAACCACCTGCAGCGTTGAATCTACCTTCCAGCGTTCTTGTAATTTTTTGAGGAATCCCACAGCGCAAATTTACCTTCTTTTGGGGGACTTTTGGGGGACGAATCTCGCCGCATGACACAATCATGAAATTTTCAACGCGAGAACTCGACAAAATATCGACTTTTGCAGATATGAATCCATCTGAAAATCCATCGAAACTAAATCGACAGCTCATTTTATTTCCGCTTCCCATTGGCGACCTTAGTTTGGACGGATATTTCACCAACATCCACGGCGAAGCCGTAAAAAATACCAAAGTGTGGGTAGCTGAAAATGCGCGAACACTCAGAAGGTTCATCAGCAACTTGAAATTGGGCGTCATCATTGATGAATTGGTCATCTTTGAATTGGAACGCGGTTACGCCCTCCAAGACTTGGAAGACTTCCTCAATAAACACAAAAACGAACCTCAAATTGGAGTGGTATCTGAAGCAGGAATTCCATGTATTGCCGATCCTGGAAACAGAATCGTGTCTTGGGCACACAGAACCCACCGGGTGGTTGTTCCTTTGGTGGGACCCAACAGCATCATCATGGCCATTCAGTCGAGTGGATTGAACGGACAACAATTCATTTTTCACGGGTATTTGCCGGTGAAGACCGAAGAATTCATTCCTTTTGTCAAATCTTTGTCAAACCCCGTTTGGAAAAAATACGCCCACACCTTCATTGAAACTCCTTACCGAAGCGATAAAACGGCTCAAGCCTTGATCAAATGGCTGCCGGTAGAGGCCAAATTAGCCATAGCTTTTGACCTCCACGGTGAAAATCAACAGATTTTGAGCCAAACCATTGGACAGTGGAAAAAAACGGGCATAGAAATAGGCAAATTGCCGTCGGTGTTTGTTGTAGGATTCTGAAACTGGCTTAATTTTGTAATAACATTAAAACTCGCATGAAAGACATCTTTGAAAAACTCTACGACAAAATGGGCCCTCTGGGCATGCACGCTGACGATGCTCATGGATATTTCACTTTCCCTAAGTTGGAAGGTCCAATTGGACCGAGAATGAAATTTCGCGGTGTAGAGAAGTTGAATTGGTCATTGAACAACTATTTAGGACTAGCCAATCACCCCGATGTCATGAAAGCCGATGCCGATGCCGCGGCGCAATTTGGTATGGCCTACCCCATGGGTGCTCGCATGATGAGCGGAAATAGCGATTATCACGAACAATTGGAAAAAGATTTGGCCGACTTCATCAAGAAGCCCGATGTGATTTTATTGAACTACGGGTATCAAGGTGTGTTGAGTGCTATCGATGCTCTAGTAGATAGACACGACGTGATTGTGTATGATGCTGAATCTCATGCTTGCATCATTGATGGACTTAGACTTCACGTAGGAAAGCGCTTTGTTTTCCAACACAATGATATTGAGAGCTGCGAAAAACAGCTGGTTCGCGCCACTAAATTGGCTGAACAAACCGGCGGTGGTGTGATGGTTATTACCGAAGGTGTTTTTGGGATGAGCGGATCTCAAGGAAAATTGAAAGAAATTGTTGCTCTCAAGGAAAAATACAACTTCCGCCTATTTGTTGACGATGCTCACGGATTTGGAACCATGGGTGAAACAGGTGCAGGTACCGGCGAAGAGCAGCGTTGCATGGATGGAATAGACATTTATTTCTCCACCTTCGCAAAATCCATGGCTGGAATTGGAGCATTCATTGGCTCTGAACCCCATGTGATCAAATTCTTGCGCTACAACATGCGCTCTCAGATATACGCAAAAGCCCTTCCCATGCCCATGGTGGTAGGTTCTATCAAGCGTCTTGAAATGATTCGCACCCAACCTGAACACAAAGAAAAACTTTGGACCATCGTCAGAGCCTTGCAGTCTGGATTGAAAGAAGCCGGCTTCAACATTGGTGTAACCACCACTCCTGTGACTCCCGTACTTCTGAACGGAACCATTCCCGAAGCAACCCACTTGACCTTCGACTTAAGAGAGAACTACAACATCTTCTGCAGTATTGTGGTTTACCCTGTGGTGCCCAAAGGTGTAATTATGTTGCGCTTAATTCCCACCGCAGTGCATACCCTCGAAGACGTGGAAACCACAATTAACGCGTTTAAATCCATTAAAAACAAATTGGACATTGGCGAATATCGCAAAGACCAATTGGCTACTGCTCACTAACATTGCGGGGTGAAACCCCGATTAAAATACCTTCAAACCGCCGGAACATGGATTGTTGTTCTGGCGGTTTTTTTTGCCTTGAGGATGGCTTTTCTCTTCCACGAAAAACACCAAATTCAACGAGTGTTGCATCAAACCTTTAAAGATTCAAATCAAATAAAGGTTCCACCAGAACCTTCTGCATTGCAAGAACTCAAATCCTTAGCTAAAGCGCCCCTTACCTATTTCGATACCCTTTTCACCACCGCTCACGTGCCCATTTCAGATGCACCACCCAAATGGATCAACAACCATCAAGTGAATCTGAATACTTGTGACTCCGCAGAATTGGAGGCACTTCCAAAAATTGGGTCAAAAATGGCCTCGAGAATCATCAGATACCGCGACAGACTGGGTGGATTTTTCTCCATTAAACAGTTGCTTGAAGTCAAATACATTGATTCCCAAATCTTGGAACAACCCAACATCGTTTTTTCGGTTGACACCGCTCAAGTCAAAAAACTAGATTTAGCCATTTGCACACCCAGCGACCTTTACCGTCATCCGTACGTGGGACCGTCAGCGGCAAAAATCTTGTTGGCTTACCGAAAAGCACATCCCCAGATAAATAATCCTTGGAAAGACGGCAGCCAAGTTCACGGCATCCCGCTGGAACACGCGCAAAGAATTTCTCCGTACTTCCGCTAGAGCCCAGGGTAATTCCGCTGAAAGGGTGGGAAATTCCGCTAAAAATGACAATCCGCTCATCAAATCTTCGTCTAGGTGTCAACAATAATCAATAATTTTGTTCCATGCATTTTCAAGAAAGCGAAAGCGTGAGCATGGTACGCCAAACAGTGCGTGACTTTGCAGAAAAAAATATCCGTCCGCAAATGATGGAATGGGATGAAAGTCAAACCTTCCCTGTGCACGTTTTTAAAGGCCTCGGTGAACTAGGTTTGATGGGCGTTTTGGTGCCTGAAAATTACGGTGGATCGGGCTTGGGCTACTACGAATATGCTGCTGCCATTGAAGAATTGGCAAAAGTGTGCGGAAGCGTGGGGCTTTCTATGGCTGCCCACAACAGCTTGTGCACCGGTCACATCATGCAATTTGGCAACGAAGAGCAAAAGAAAAGATGGCTTCCGAAGTTGGCTACTGCAGAGTGGATTGGCGCTTGGGGACTAACCGAAGCGAACACCGGTTCTGATGCCCTTAGAATGAAGTGCGTAGCCCGCAAAGAGGGCAACGAATGGGTGTTGAATGGCGCAAAAAACTGGATTACCCACGGAATTACCGGCGACATTGCTGTGGTTCTTGCTAGAACCGGCGATCTTTTAGATTCACACGGCATCACGGCGTTTGTGGTTGAAAGAGGCACTCCCGGGTTTTCTGGAGGAAAAAAAGAAAATAAATTGGGAATGAGAGCTTCCGAAACGGCGGAAATGATCTTTGAAGATTGCCGCATTCCCGAAGAAAACGTTTTGGGCAACATTGGCGATGGATTCATTCAGGCCATGAAAGTTCTTGACGGCGGACGCATATCTATTGCTGCATTGAGTTTGGGGATTGCCAAGGGCGCTTACGATGCGGCTTTGAAATACTCGAAAGAGCGTGAGCAGTTTGGACAACCCATCTCTAACTTCCAAGCCATTGCTTTCAAATTGGCAGACATGGCCACTAAAATTGAAGCAGCAGAATTGCTGATTCAAGAGAGTTGCCACTTGAAAAACAACAAATTGAACGTCAATAAGGTGAGCGCCATGGCCAAATATTACGCCAGCGAAGTGAGTGTGTATTGCGCTAATGAAGCGGTTCAGATTTTCGGGGGATATGGATACACGAAAGATTTTCCGGTGGAGAAATTTTACAGAGACTGTAAGCTTTGCACCATTGGAGAGGGAACCAGTGAAATCCAGAAATTGGTTATTTCAAGGGCCATTTTAAAAGATTAATAGACATTCTTCGATTATCTTGGTAAAAATTTGAAATTCAATCAAAAATTGGTATATTTGCATCCCTAAAAAAAGTAAAAAAGGTATAACATGCTTATTATAAATGTAAAAGAAAGCGAGTCTCTTGACAAAGCATTGAAAAAGTTCAAGAAGAAATTTGAAAAAACAGGTGTAGTAAAAGAGATGCGTTCTCGTCAGGCTTTCGAAAAGCCATGCATTACCAAAAGAATGCAGAGACTGCGTGCGGCTTACAAGCAGCAGTTGCAAACCAACGAAATGCAAGGGTAATTCACCCTCCACATATAAAGACTGTCAAAGGGAGCTCATTTGGGTTCCCTTTTTCTTTTAGTATCTGCCCTCTCATCGCAACAAAGTTACCGTGCTGCTTATCCATCAATAATATCATCTTTAGATTATCTACGTTCGTTTGGTGTAATTTGGAAGAATTACCAATTTTTGGTACTTTTGGGTAATTATTTTGAATTATGAGCAAGAACACCTCCATATCACTCGGAAATTATTTTGACCAATTTGTAAATAACCAAGTTTCTGCCGGACGATATAAAAATGTAAGTGAAGTAATCAGAGCTGGACTTCGACTTTTAGAAAACGAAGAAAGTAAAGTTATTGCTCTAAAAAATGCGATTCAAGAAGGAATTGACAGTGGAATTGCACACAATTTTGACCCAGAAAAGCATCTTCAGGAATTAAAAGCTAGACATAAAAAGAATGGCTAAATATCAACTGACTAACAAAGCCGTTGAAGATTTAACTGGAATTTGGGAATACACGATTGAAAAGTGGTCTGAACACCAAGCTGACATATATTATAACTTGCTGATAGATAGTTGCCAAGAAATTGCGAATAATCCGGATTTAGGAAAACATTATGAGGGAATAACCAATGACTTATTCGGACTTAAAATAAGCCGACATATCATATCTTATCGAAAACGATTGAACCTACCAATTGAAATTACGAGAATTTTACACGGACAAATGGATTTAAAAAATAGAATAACGGAATGAAAAAACTAAGGACAAACAAAAGTATAGTAAAGCATATAAACACTACTATTTTTAGTATTATTTGATACTATAAATAGTATTCATCACCGCAACAAAGTTACCGTACTGCTAAATTCGTATTCTTGGTTGTTTCGATAAGCCTTTATTGTGTAAAGGTAAACGCCCTGCGGAACGCTCTCTGTGGGAGCCCAAATTCCCTCCGTGTTGTTCTGCTCGTAAATCTTCTGCCCCCATGAGTTGTAAATACTCAAGGTGAAACGATCAAATCCGTAGTTGAACACCTCAAACACATCGTTCATCCCATCGCCGTTGGGCGTAAAGGCATTAGGTGCAAACAGCGTTGCCTGATATTTCAAGCACGATACATTGCTCTTCGACTCATACCTGCCCTGCGCACTTCGCGCTTTGACATAATAACATTTCTCGTAATTCTTGGGCTTGATAAAATCATTGTCGTTGACCGTTGTATCTTGGTTTTTACTCAACCGCTCCCAACTCTCCGACTCCACACGGTAATTGCCATAACTCTCGTACTCACCCACCCCTCCATCGGCCGCCCAATCTTCGTAGGGAGACCAGGTGAGAAGTGCTGTTGCGAACTCTGATTTACTCGCCGGTTCAATTTCCTTTACCCCGAGAAATATGGTCTTACCCACATTGCTTTTGTTGGCGACCCTGCGATCGCAACTGTCCATCGCCTGAACTTCATACGTGTAAGGTTGATCTATTTCAGTTGATAAATTATCAAAGAATTGGGTGTCGTTCACCACCGCATGAGGCAGGCTATTGCGGTAAAGTTGGTATTTTGAGGCGTGCGGAACCGATTTCCATTCGGTCAAAACAGATTCATTGGTCACCACTGTGCTGCGTTTGAGCTCCGGCTTGTAGTCCACCGACACTCCCTGTCGCACCAAAATCTCAACGGAATCTTGGGTGACACACCCCGACGGGCCATATAATTTTTGATACAATGTAAACTTCCCAGCATCTAGCATTGTGGCCTTGTTTTGGGCTTGGGTGAATGTATTCTGGGGACGTAAAATCGGTTTAAAATTATAAATTGTAGAATCGGTTGGGTCTGTGTAGGCTCTTCCAAATTCAACCTCTAACGGGGTGCAACCTTCGGTAATATCGATGACAATTCCCGGTCTTGGAGCTGGCAATATTTCAATGTTTTGAGTGGTGCTGAAGGTATCGGTACAACGTCCGTCGCTGACTCTTAATTGAACTTTAAACTGCCCCGATGTGATATAGGTGTGTTTGATGCTCCTGTTCGTAGGCATTATGCTACTGTTAGAGCTCAGCAGGGTATCGCTACCATCTCCAAAGTCCCAAGACCATGTATGAGCTTTATTTTCAAGAATGGAAGAATCGGCAAATTCAACGGCTATCCACTGACAGCCCACCGTGTTCTCTGTATGGTACTTGGCAATGGGTTCTGGAAGAATTTCTACTGAATCTGAATACCAGACCCAACCGCCTGCGGCGGTGATAGACTTCAACAATACCCTATATTTACCCGGTTTTTTGTATTGATGTCGTATTACAGTTTGCGATTTATGGCTCGCGCTAGAGTCACCATCTCCCCAATACCACATGAAGTGATCAAACCAATTGGTATCGGTCTCATTGGTAAACTCATAAGTCAAATCATTGCACAAACTCTTATTGGTAAAATTGATGTAGTGATACGGAATGGGGGTAGCTGGGAAGTAGATTTTGTCGAAATTACTAAATGGATATGAACGAAAATAATCCATGTTGATTCCCTCTAACACCAATAATGGTGAATTCATCAAATAATCAGTACCATTTTTAATAAATTCAGCAATTTCAAATTGTACAAACAGCAAACTATCAACATCCGCAGATTTTTTTAAAATATACTTACTAATAAAGGAATAATTTTTACCATTTGGAGCTAACATTAAATCAGAAATTGGGTCAAATGCATAATTGAAAATACTGCCTGTATATACGGAGTCTAATTTAATATTATAATATTGTTTTTCATTATAATTTTCATGAATTTTAACTTCAAGGATTTTAACAATATCTCTGTAAGAAGTGCTTCCAATTTGTGGATTCAATTCTATTTGACGGACTAAACATATTGAATCATTCTTCGTGAATACAGCATTTTTCCAATATGTAATTTTATCCGTATTATTATTTCCTGAATCATTTACTATTTCATTAAATTTCAAATTATTTTCATTGTCAATTATTAATACTTTTGAATTTGAATACTTATAGGTATTATTAACAAAATGTGAATAATACCAATTAAACACAGTCCAACGTCCCGATGGCGAAACTACTAATTCACAAGGAGTAGACATTCCTCCTTGATAATCAAACCAAATAAAATAGTTTCTATCTATGGCGTTATTGAAAAGTACTTGTTTGATATTAATGCTATAATCGTTAGAAATATTTACTTCATATAAGAATTTGTCCCAAACAAATTGAACCTTTCTTTCATTGAATTTTGTATTAAAAAAAACAACATTACTCTGCAAATTTGTATATTTCCCTAAACTTTTAAATCCCTTGATTCTGTTCTTTGAAATCAACTTACTTCCACAATATTTTGATTCCATTAAAAAAAATGAATCTACAGGATATGGAGGATAAGGTTGGTTAATTGATTTATACAATTGTCTTTCAAAACTAGTTGCATTGTAATCTTTTTTCCCTCTAATAAAATACAATGTAAAAGTATCTGAAACTCCTACATATGAAGCTACCCCCCTTCTTCCTCCGTATTGTGGAATGTAATCAATTGAGTCCCCGTTTTTACTATAAAGTATATTGTTAAACACAAATCCAAGTAATTCTCCTTTAGCATTTGAAATGCTTTGATAACCAGATGAAATTTTTATACGCGAAGCTGTTGGTGGATTCCCGTAATAATTATACTTAATACTAGGACATTTGATTGTATTAATTTCAATTTCATAATTATTAAAATCAATATCATAGTAAACAGTCTTATTTCTAGCTTCTATAAACGGTACAGTAATATTATTAATTTGTTCATCAAAACCCTGCACCACCAAATGATTTCCTTGCTGGGCATTGGTAACACCCAGCAAGGAGAGCAACAATATGAATACAATTGGTTTCAATTTTCTATTTTGCAATAATAAATTTAATACTAAACGTTTGATTATTGCTAAATATTCTTGCCACATAAATTCCTTCTGAAACATTTTTAAGCTCGACGGAATGTTCGTCGACTTGCTTAAATTCTAATTCTTGACCACCCATATTATAAATCTTGAGCCCATCTAATGGCAGAGAAATATTCGTAAAACTCAACATTGGAAATTCCGTAGATATTGGATTCGGATATAATTTGACTTCTGCATTGTATTTGGCTTCTGAATTTCTTTTCTTAATTTCAGGGTTTAATGTAGTGCCCGGATTACTATCAATCAAAGGAAATCCATAAATCACTCTGTTATATTCATCATTGAAATTTCTTTCATTATAACTCGGGTTAGTTGGTGTGTACGTCGTCAAGTTTATTAGGACAAGTGTTAAACAAAACTAAGTGATTGATTTTGAATTTGCAATAAGTGATTTATTCGTCTTTGTAAAATGGTTTTTGCTTGATTTCTTCTCTTTGTTTAAGGATTTTTGCACCCCTATTGAAGTATACATCGGCAGGGGCTAGATTGTTTAAGGACTCATGTAGGCGGTTATTGTTGTAAAAATCAATAAACTCACCCAATGTCCTTTCTAATTCTTCTGGTGAATAATAGTGTTCAAGTAAGATTCTATTCTTCATGGTCCTGTGATAACGCTCAATTTTACCCTGGGTTTGTGGGTGCATCGGCTTACCACGAGTGTGTTCTACGCCTCTTTTGGACAAATAGGATTTTAACTCCCCCGATAAATAACATGATCCATTATCCGACAGTAATCTTGGCCATGCATTTACCTTGATCTTCGCTTTTTGCAACGCTTGATCCACCGTCCTAACGGCATCTTCGGCATTCATTGTTGAACACAGCTCCCAATGCACAATGTATCTGCTGTAATCATCTAAAATGGTCGACAAATAGCACCAACCCCAACCTTTGATTTTGAAGTAAGTAAAATCCGTTTGCCACATCTCATTCACCCGAAGGGTTTTGTCTTTGAATTCATCTGCCGCACTCAATACCACATAGTTGGGAGCAGTTAGTAATCCTCGCTTCTTTAGCAGCCGGTATACCGTTGATTCGGATACAAAGTACTTACTGGATTCGGCTTATCGTAAGGCCAACTCACGGGCAGACAATTCAGGTTTTTCCAAAGCAAAATCTATAATCTGCGATTCTATCTCATAGGGTATTTTATTCCAAACACAATGCTGTTTTGTTGTAGCGATTTCTAATCCAGACGCGCCAAATTTCACGTACCGATCATACCATGTATAAAACGTACTTCTGTGAATACCGAGTTGTTCCAAGGTGGCCTTAACACCAATAGGCGATTGTTCTACCATTTTGATGATCTCCATTTTGTCTGCCGCTGTCATTCTCATATACTTCTGGAATTTGATTCGAGACCATTCATGCTTATTTTTAACGTCCGATTCTTAAGCATCAACTCGGCCACTAGGTTTTTGAGTTCTGCATTCTCGTTTCTGATCAGATTCACTTCATCCGTATTTGCCTCACGCAAGGTGCCTCCATTTAATCTCCGTTTGCCGGCCTCAATGAAGTCTTTGCTCCATCGATAATACAACGCTGGTGCGATGCCTTCTTTTCTGCAAATGGTGTTAATGGATTAATCACCACGCAATCCTGAAATAACAATTCAGATTTTTTCCTCAGAACTAAATTTACGCTTGGTTCGTCGGCGAATATCCTTGATAACTGCCTCCGCATATTTTGGTCCTTTTTCTTTCATTGTAAGCAATTTATGGTTTTTAAGTATAACTTTGTTTAGTCACACTTATGTCCACTTTATGCTAACAATCTACACTATGGACAATATCAAAGATTCGCGGAAACTATATGTGCATTAACAATAACATAAATATTAGCAAAACAACATGCCTAGTATTCTTACTGTGCTTGTTTTTGTTCATTGATAGACCTGTTTTTGGCCAACAATTTATCAATGGCAAATTAAGGTATAAGCCTATTGCCGGAGGATATTTTAGTAACCCTTACGCAATCGAAATGTACATTGTAAAAATGGGGGAAGATTACAAAAGATATTACGCTTTACAGACCAGTACAACTTTGCAAAATTGCTGGTTTTCTTGGCCTTCTGATCAAGTGAAATACATTTACAATGAAGTCCCTGGCTTGGACACGTTAGATGTGTATGGTGGTAATTTTGCTTATCGTACTGAAATAAGGAGAATGTTAAAAGAACCCTCATATATTTCAGCTGGAGGAATTTGGTATCCTAATCACCGTAATGATTCAATATGCGAAATATCTCTAGGGTATAATTCGGATACAATGAGCAGACAGGGATGGAGTTTGGAACTCAATACCCCATTAATCAAAGACAGTGCATATACCTTGCAATTTTCAATCAGAAGTGCACGAACTTCTGTAGAATATTCTGAGAAATTTCATATTCGGAATTTAAATCCAAGAGCCAAATTCCGGATAGTGGTTACACAGTCCAATGACAGAAATGAGCCCGGAGAGGAGTTGTGCAGGCTTGATAGGTTCGATATTGTAGGAAAAGATACTTTTCCTTTTGGGGATTTAGCTCGAGATAGTTTAGATGTTTACTATAAAATAAGAAAAAACATTGTAGGTAAAAATAATGGAAAGTTTATAACTTTAAGAATTTACCATAACATAAAAGAAGATACATTTTTTCGCTCGTATATTAATTTTTTGGAGCCAAATTGTTATAATTATAGTAATAATCAAACAAAAGTATTTGCAACAAGCTTCATATTAGAAAGCCCGGTGAAAATATTGGGAGACACTGCATTGTGCAATACATCATCTGGCAATATACTTACGGCAAGTTCAAATCACAGTACCGACAAATACCTATGGTCAACAGGTGAAACTACCTCAAGTATAAGGGTTACAATGCCAGGTATATATTGGCTTAAAAAAGATAGAAACGGTAGCTTAGGCTATGATACAATAGAAATTAAATTAGCACCATCCTACCAAGCAATAAACATAGATACAAGTTTTTGTAGTAGAAATTTGGTAACATTAGGCGATTCGGTATCTGGGGCAAGTGAGTATTTTTGGAATTCTGGCCAATCTACGAATAGTATTAAGCCTACAAGATCAGGGAAATATTTACGAACATTATCAATGGGAGGTTGTTTATTCACCGATACGTTTAACGTAGAAGTCAAACCCTCTCATTTAGCCATTTCTTCAAGCGTATTCAACATTTGCAAGGATAGTTCAATTACTTTAAAAAGTTTAATCTCACCTGCGAGCTGGTATGTTGATGGCATCTTGAAAAGTAGCAGCTCAGAGTATGATATTATTAGCAGTGAAGCTCAAGATATTGTATTATTTACCAAAAAAGATTGTGAGCAATTTGACACAGTAAGAATCATACCCATGTACTGTGGCCTAACTTCAACAATATATATCCCAAATGCTTTTACCCCAAATAACATGGGCTTAAATGATACATTTTATTATGTGGGTGAGGGTTGGGAACTTCAAAGTATGAAAATATATAATCGATGGGGACAAAAAATATTTGATTCTCCCGTAGCATGGAATGGTGAAGAATCCCCTGAGGGCGTCTACGTATACGTAATGCAATTCAAACATGTTCAAACAAATAATAACCGTTTCATTAAGGGAGTGTTACACTTGTTGCGGTAAAAGATGATGGAATTTTACTCGTTAACTTACTTCTTATTGACTTTGACGTGATAGCGCAAAATTTGGTGAACAGAGAAAATTAACTAAATTGTAGTTATGAAAATGAAATATTTTGTATTTGTAATTATTAGTTTGGTCATAGATTCGATTTTCGCTCAGTCAGATAGTTTGAAAAACAACAGCATTTCATTAGGTATAGAAATAGGTGCAATAAAATCTATTTTTTTGAATAATTATCCTCAAAATAATAATTTTACACCCGGATTATTCCAGCCTTTCACCGAATATATTCCGCCGCATACAATTGGTGTTAAAATTTTGAATGGGTCAAAATATGTAATTGGGTTTAACTATATCTATTTTGGCAAAAGTAATTCTTCTAATCACAGAATTCAAGGTGATGTAATAAATAGATCTTATCATGCTATTTCGGCAGAATTGGGCAAATGTATAGAATATAATAATTTCACATTAAGCCCAAACTTTAATATTAATTATAAATTATCGGGAATTGAAGCAGTTCTGGTGGGTTATATTCCAGGCAGTTGGGGAGAGCCCGTTATACAAACTTTTCAATATAATAGCTTTGGTATAGGTTTTGGTAGTACGATCAAATACTATGTTTTACCTAATTTTTACATTTCAACAGATTTGAGATATTCGCATAATTTTGAAAAAAATAAACCTTTAGGAAAGCCACTAGGTGGATTTGAAGAATTTTATAAAAACTATCGTGTAAATCGAGATGCAATAACATTGTCTTTGAATTTTGGTTATCAAATAAAAATCAGGAATTAGCCCATTTAGGATGAATGTATATTATATAACACATTCTGATGTTAAATTCAAACGGGGGAGCTTAAACACAAATTACGGTGCAAAATTAATATTACAAATAGTCTCAAAATGTAGTATTTATGATAAAATTCACTTTTTAAGAAAATTTAACTTTGTACCAAGTTAAATAGTTCAAACATGAGACGAATTTTATTTGTATTTCTAAATTGGTTATTTACACAAAATTTATTGGGCTCCAATTCATCAGTGAGATTGGATACATGTAAACCGCACTTTGACAACTTCATTGATTGTCAGTACAATTTATATAAAGTAGGTTTCTGGGTGGACACAATAGGTTCTACCGTACCGGGCAAAATGCATATACATAGTTGGCTTAGAAATCAAATATTAATGTATGGCTGTTGGTATGAAGACACCTTTCATTATTCACAAAACATCGAACCTACCTTTTTGTGTGGGGTATGTGAATACAATGATTCTGCTATACTCTCAGAATATAATTTACCTTCAAACTCAAAAACATATAAGTTCTACTCCATCGATGATAACACCCTAAATGGCCATACATTATTCGATTATATAGATAGAGCCCATTATGAAAATCTCTTCAACATCCTTTCATTAGATATTCCTTATTGTTGCGATAAAACAGTACCACCTGGAGCCTGCTCGCCTTGTAATTGTGCAATTGGTCAAATTGAATGGTCAATAAATAATTTTGCAGCAAAGCCTGCTCGAGGAATATTTTGGAAAAACAATTGCACACGGGCATGGTATACCGAGAAAAAATATTGGTTGACAGCACCGAGTAGATTGGCGACATAACCACTATTTCCTAGGATGCAAATTGTGAATCTTCTTGAGTTTTTCAAAAGAATTCTTTGTATACACCTGCGTGGCGGCCAAATTAGCATGTCCCAGCAAATCTTTGATGGCCATAAGATTGGCCCCGTTATTGAGCATGTGAGTAGCAAACGAATGACGTAAGACATGCGGACTGGTCTTTGATGCGTGCGAAAAAAGTCGCAAATAATGGTTCACCAATCTATAAACCAACACGGGGTAAAATGGCTCACCGCTTTCTCGTTCGAAAACGCTATAACGTCCCCCGGAACAAGAATGATACAACTTCAATAAATCAGACAATTCCGGGTGCAACGGAAGTATCCTCACCTTGTTGCGTTTACCCAAGACCCGAAGGGAGTTTCGCGCAAAATCAACGTCTGTCCACTTCAAACCAATGAGCTCCGACAAACGCATGCCGGTGGTGTACAACAACAAAAGCAACAATCTATCGCGCTCGCCGTGCTCCACTTCGCCCCAAGGAAATCGCTCAAACAAATCGTGAAGGTCTCTGGCAGGAATGTCTTTAACCAAATGTTTGGGCATTTTGGGCGCCACCACTTTGGCCATGGGATTTTGATCTAGATAACTGCGCTCGCGTAAATACTTGAAGTACGCGCGCAACGAAGACAGTTTCCGGTTGATGGAACGAGCCTTGATATCGTTCGACATCAAATCAGCCATCCAACTGCGGATATGCAGTGATTTCAACTGAGCCAAACTCGGATTTCCCAATGATTGCAAATAGGCATTAAATTGATCTAAATCAATTTGGTAGGCCTTGACCGTGTGAGGACTCATTCTCTTGTTCTTGGCTAAATAATCCAAAAACGCGGAAATATGCTCCTCAAAATTGGGCATGAGATTTTAATCTATGGTAGCAATCACCTTAAGCTCAATGGCTATGGGTGTAGGCAAGCAATTGATTTCGAGGGTGGTTCTGCAAGGAGGATTTTCACCGAAATATTCGGCCCAAAGGCGGTTGTAGGTTTTGAAATCGTCTTTCATATTGGTAAGAAAAACGGTCACATCCACAATTTTATCCCAAGAAGATCCAGCATCTTCCAAAATCCACCGCACATTCTGAAACACCGATCTGCATTGGGTTTCGATATCGTAACTTTCAATTTCACCGGCTTCGTTGAGTTCAACTCCGGGAATTTTCTTGGTGCCTTTTTCTCTAGGACCCACTCCACTTAAAAACAACAAATTCCCCACTCTACGCGCGTGAGGATATAAACCTACAGGCTCTGGAGCCTTATTGCTATTCAATGCTTCACTCATAAATTAGACTTTATTTTTTTGATGCTGCTGGCTTCACTTTCGCGGGAGCTGTTGCTGGCTTAGCGGGCTTTGCGCCTTTTGCGGCAGCTGGCTTCTTCACAAAAACGGTATACGGGGTTTTATATAAGGCAACGCCGTAAAACGGCCCTTTTTGGTGTGATGCCACAGCCAAAGCGGTCATATCAGGCAACCATTGTGCCTGGCGGGCATTGCTACCCATGGGAGGAATGTTTGATACTTCCAGACCCGTTTGAACCGACCAAACCTTCACTTCTCCGTTGTTGCATGTACTCAACAAGTAACGATCGTCTGATGAAAACTCAACCGATGTCACCTTCCAACCGTGTCCTTCCAAAGTGAAAAGCACTTGCTTGGTAGCAATATTGAAAATGCGGATGGTTTTATCATCGCTTCCCGTTGCAATGAGCTTGCGATTGTGTGAAATGTCGATGCAATTTACTCTGCCAGAATGTCCCATAAAAATGGAATTCACTTTACCTCTAGCGCTCAACTCCACTACCTGTGTGCTGTTGGTTGCCAAGATAAAATGTCCCTTTCTAGGGGAAAGAACAAACCCATTGATGGCTTCTTTGTGATTGACCGTGAAGGGAGCCGACTTGGCCTTGAGGACGTCGGTAATTTTGAAAATCTTGATAGATTTATCGGTGCTGGAGGTTAAAATGAAACTGTCTTGGGGATCAAACTGAACTTGAGTGACGGGCTGGGCGTGATCACGTGAACTAAACTTCAACGCTCCGCTTTTGGTTTCATACACTCTGAAAGTATAATCTTTAGAAGCGGTAACTAAATATTGGCCGTTGTTGGAAATTGCGATAGACGTGATTCCGCCGTGATGCCCGGTGAACAACCGCTCAAATTCAAAGGGAGATGCACTGTCTTTTCTTGAATAAAGTCGAACGTTGTTATCAAACCCACCGCTGGCAAGCATGAGTCCGCTGTTCGATATTTCAACTACTTCTACAGCAGCGGTATGGCCGTCTAAGTAACGCTGAAAATTAATGGTATCTTGAGCCCAAGCCGAAGCCATAGACCAAAAACCAAAAGCAAGTGTAAGTAAGTTTTTCATCCCCTCACAAAATTACGCATTATGCTCGGGGGAGAGGTGGGATTGTGGAAAATTTCGATGAACAAACTCCAATCCTTGGTCTTTCAACCTATCTAAGAGCACATCGCCCCAAGGCTTAAACACGGGAATCAGCACTCCAAATTCATCTATCTCATTATTTATCAACAACTCAACACCCAAAGCCAATGGCAAGCCAACGGTTTTAGCCATGGCCGACCTCCCACTGCCCTCACCGGTTACTTTCAGCATACTCTCCAAACACCAAACTTCTCCATCCTGCTCATATTCAGTCAAATGCACCATCACCACTTCGTCTTTATCACCTGAATTCAATTTCCATCTATCCGAAATCACCCTAAGAAGTACATCTGCGGGTGTTTCATCGGTTGGTAAAATATCAAATTGATCTAGTTTCAAATAATCTATTTTATCCTTTATAGCCTCATTTTCAAAATGATACAATTCCCGGCTCTCCATTTCAGCCAACCCTTCGAGCCAATTCAGGAACGTCTCCCCTGCTTGTGGCACTAACCCTAATTCATGAAAGCTTTGACTCTGTGTTGCTTTGGCATCTACCAACCACTGCCAAGCTTGGCAATATCCGCGACGGCGCAAGGTACCCCTGATCAAAATTTCTATTCCCTCCAAACCATATACGCCTTCGTAATTCAAAGAATCTCGGTTTGGATACGCGTCAAACTCCTCACCCGTTTCAGTGGTGAACGATTGAGCTTCTCTAAACAATCCCTCAGGCTGAACCTGTCTTTCGCGCCCGTTTTCACGCCACCTGGATATGCCCCCTTGTCCGGCTTTCACCACGTTCATGGGATTCCAAGTTATTTTGTATTTCCAAGGATTTTCACCTTCCGAATCTTTGTCAATCAATCCTCCGCAATAACTCTTGAAGGATATAATCTTAGCGCCCCTATTTTTTAGTTCTTGAATAAACTTAGATGCCGATAAATGATCAATTCCTGGATCTAAGCCCAACTCATTCATAAAAACCAACCCTTTTTCTTTAGCCAACAAGTGAAGTTCTTTCATTTCCTCAGAGACATAAGATGCAGTAAACAAATGGGCCGATTTCTCCAAGCACAACCTAGCTACTTTGGGGTGAAAAACAGGCGGCATCATGCTCACCACAATGTCTGATTCCGATGTAATTCGTTCCAAATTCAGCTCATCGCCCAAATTCATGACCGTGTAATTGACATGGTCAGACTTCGGAAAATCCGTCCAAAGCAAATCAAACGATAGATCGTAAACGCTCAGTGAGGTAATTTTCTCACCCACCAAACCGGTCAAATATTCAATTAAGTAACCCGCGCTGCGGCCAGCACCCAAAATGGAAACCCTCATAAATCAAAGGTAAGTTTTGTTATTGAAACTGTCGTTGTCTGATGGCCTCATACATCAAAACCGCCGACGCCACCGATACATTCAAACTATCAATCACACCCAACATGGGCAAATTGATGTTCTGACCTACACCCCTCCACTGATCAGAAACTCCTTCGTGTTCGGTTCCAACCACCAGCGCTGTTCCTTTAGTGAAATCAGCTTGATAGGCCGGAATGGACCCGTCCATGAAAGTGGTAAATATGGTTATTTCTTGCTTTTTCAGCGCCTCAATGGCTTCAACAGATGCACATTCAATCACCGGCACTCGAAAAGAACATCCCAACGAATTGCGAATCACCACCGGGTGAAACGCGTCAATTCTCGAATCACAAATCAACACTCCATCTAAGTTTACGGCTTCAGCGGTTCTCAAGATGGCGCCCAAATTACCCGGTTTTTCAACGCCTTCAACCACCAAATAAAGTCCATCTTTCTTCAGCTGGCTCAAATCAAACATCGGTTTGTGTGCTGAAAATTTAAACAATGCCATGGCGTTCTCCACGTCTTCCCTCACCGTCAACGACTTCCACAGTGGCTCAGTCACCTCATTGATGGGCACCGATTGAAACGCTTGTTCGCCAAAAGTCTCTTTGAGTTTTTCGGGGGATATAAAATCGGCACAATACACCCATTCCGTCAACTCGAACGACGAAGCCAAAGCCAACTCAATTTCTTTGAGTCCCTCAACGATAATAATTCCTTCTTTCTTCCGATTCCTATTTTTTTCAATCAGCGATCGAAGCCACTTAAACCAAGTATTTTGGCTGCTGCTGATGAATTTCTCATTACTCATTGAGCCACTGATTCTTGGGCTGTCTAACACGCGTAAAAAGCGCAATGATCAAGGCTAAAAATCCGTTTACAAACGTCTTGCTGAATACATTTCCAAAGAACGTCAACCACGACTCAGGCACCGACTTTCTAAGCTCTTCCACCATCGAATCTTTGGTAGCTTCACTGATGAATGTATTGTTCTTCAGTGTTTCGATGTATACCTCCATTTGAATGGCTTTGGTTTGATCAGCCAAGGAACCATCTATGAGCAAATAAAGCATTTGGTCTGCCAATCCCGAAACAAAAACGGCCACAAAAATCACGCCCATAGCCGTAGCGAGTGCATGTTTGTACTGATAGGTTTCACGCATTTGTCGCTCTGCCAGTGAGGCCATAATAATTCCACCCAGCATCAATAAGAACGTAAAAAACGGAAACGATGGATTAAAGGCATATTCCCAATGTTGGGTCAAGTAAAACACAAACTTCGATGCCAAGATGATGAGACCTGACAGCAATCCATGAAAGTATCGAGGTTTATTGAAGAAATTCTTAATTTTATCCATTCCCATTATTTAATTTCAATTCCCACTATTTATCCAAAAGAGTTTCTATAATTCTGTAATCCAAGGTTTGACCTTTGAGAATCACGTTATAAGCTTTGCTTTGGGGTTGGTCTAATTCAAAGTTTCCTTTTTGAAATACCGTCAAATTAACCTTCTCTCCCGCTTCTATTTTGGGGACATTCAACCCGTATAATTTTCTGTTACCGTAGGTCAATGAATGCAAAATTGCAGACATTTCCTGCTCTGTTTTTCCGCTCAGTAATATGTGCGAAAGGGCATCGTAAGTGGCGGCTCCAAAACGTGCGTAATTGAACTCCAATTTCTTATTTTCAACGTCTTCGGGGGTATGATTGGCACAAATTCCGTCAATCACACCATCCACCAATCCTTGAACCAATGCTTTCCTATCTTCCTCAGTTCTCAAGGGCGGAAGCACTTTGAAATTTGAATCAAATTCACCTACCAACTGGTCTGTGCCATACAAATTCAACGCTGGAACCACAGCAGATATCCTTAACCCCGCGGCCTTAGCATTTTTAATGATCTCCACCGATTCTTTGGAACTCACTCCTAAAACAATCAAGGGAACATCCAACCATTTAGCTATCTCAATACTCGCTAATACCTCAACCGTTTCGCTGGCCGTAGGAATTCCTTTCAATCCCAAATTCACACTCAATTCACCTTCATGAACTTCAGCGTTGGTAACCAATTTGGGATTATACGCCATCTGCAAGTAGGGGATATTCAACGATTGACAGTATTGCATCAAACGGCTTCTTAAACTTAAGGTGGCCCCACCCATCATTCCATCGGTGACCCCAATGCTTCCTGCTTGAGACAGTTCATAAACTTCGGCCATCTCCTTGCCTTCTGCATGCTCCGACGCCAATCCCAGAGGATATAATTTCACTTTTTGAGACTGTGACTTGTGAATTAACGACTCAATCACAGCGGGTTTCTCTGGCAAAGGATCTGTACCACACAATGCCGCAACCTCGGTAAATCCACCAGCCGCAGCTGCTAGACAAAAAGTTTCAACCGTTTCCTTCCAAGGTTCACCTGGATCTGGCAAAAAAGAGTAGGCGTCAAACCATCCCCCGGAAACAAAAAGATCATTTCCTTTAATGACTTTCACATTTTCGGGAGCGCTGATTGGGGATGTCGAAACCTGGGAAATAACTCCATTTTCAACCAAAATATTCACTCTCTGACCGTTCAGGGGGTGATTAATATCGTGCAATAAAGCACTTTGAATGAGCACTGAAGAATTCATGCTTGTTTCTGCGAATTTACAATTTTTGTTCGGAACGTGTTATATAGCACCCAAGACTCTAGCAAAATCAAACCTAGTGCAACATACAAGAGCCATTGCGTCCAGTTAAATAGGTTTTCACTTGATGCATTGTCAATCAAATCCAACTCTGTTTCAATCATTTTTACTCCTTGATCTCTATAATATTTCAAATCTCCAAGAGGCCCATTTTTAAACTCTCTGTTTTGCACGTTGATTGCAAAAATTTGTTCAAAGCCTGCACCTTTTAATTGATAAAATCCAGAACGTTGAATCTCTTCCCCCATTTGCACCCCCAATCCACGCTCCACGTTTTGGATGTTGGCCAACCAAGAAACAGAAGAATCGCCTAAAGATGATATAGACAACGATTTTTCTAAAGACAAATTGAGTTTTGCATCTAAATCCAAAACTCCATTTTGCTGCACATACAATTCATCTGAGCTCGGTGAACTTCCATAAATCAACTGCGAAAAAAGCGGCAAAAACCACATCGAGTTCCGCACCTTCTGCAAGCCGTCTTTCCAAGATGCCGCCCATATGAAATCGATCCTATCTGCTTGGTCATTTCTAAAAAGAACAGATTGCTTGTTTTCCGTTTGAATCACCGCATCAAAGTCCTTTGCAAGTCTATCGCTCCACGGTTCATTTACCGCTACCTCCGGAAGTGGTGTCTTATCGTCTAGTGCTGTTTTTAAAAATCCTTCAAAAACCGGCAAATCCAAAAAATTAGATTCTAACCGTGAAAATGAACTTGTAGCAGTCAATTTAGTGCTTTCTCCGTTCAAAAAAATCATTCTCCGCGCATTGCCTTGATAACTTTTCAAGTCATTTAAATTTCTCTTTTGAATGAGCCAATCTGCCTCTTGTTCATTTTTTACCCATTCAAAACGTTCGGGTTGGATGGTAAAAATCTTCTCAAACTCATTATATCCTTCAAATTGCGGCTCTACAAAGATTTTCTGGCGCCTACTGGTGGAGAAAACACAAAACAATTGATTATCAGCTAAAAATTGATCACCGGAAATAGCCACTCTGAAAGAATCCAATTTTAATCCGTTCAAATTAAATTCCACCTCTTTCACCGAGGTGGTGGTTTCTTGTTCATTGAATTGGATGCTCTTTTGTGCTTTAATGACACCATTTGCCCATAAACTCACGTTTGTTAAAACTTGAGTTGCTTGAAGAGAATGTAATGAAACCTGAACCTTCAATCCTGATTTATCCTTGTTAAAATAAACCGTATCCAAAGCAAGATTAAACTCATCTTTATCCGTGTTCTGCCGTCCTACTTTCAAAAAACTGCAAGAATTCAATAAATCAGTGGAAACTACGGTTGGGTTGTACCCACTCAAAAAGTCTGATTGAAAATCACTCACTATCAAAACCTTGGGCGAAAATCCGTCTTCTTTCGCTCTATTAACCCAATTTTGAGCCCGCCCCATCATTTCCCTCAAATTTCTCGGTCTTGAATTCTCAGCAATCACTCCCAATGAACTTCGAAGTTGGCCCGCATCAATCCACCCTTGAGAATTTTCACTGGTAACCAGAGCAAAACTCTGTTGAGTTGGCCCTGATTTCAACCATTCTTGCAACAATTCTTGCGCTTGTTGATGCGCACTTTCACCCTCCGTGTTGGGCAAAAACATACTTGGCGAATGATCATAAATAACTATCCACCGAACTTGATTGGTTTTTAAATTTCGGGGGACATAGGGCTGCGCAAAGCCAATAACTAGAAATGAAATAAACAATGACCTCAAAGTCAACAACAACCAAAAACGGATGTTCCTTTGTTTTTGACTAACTTGTAATGCCTTAAACAATCGTGAAACTCCGGGAAAAAGAATTTTCTTTCTCTTTCTAAACTGCAACAGGTGAACCGCAATTGGGATCAGCAGTAGTAAAAATCCCCAGAGAAATTCAGGATGTTTAAATGCCATTTACATTAGAACAATCCATTGATTGTACTTTCAACTTGATTGATGATTTTCGCTAAATCTTCTGGATTGTCTTGAAAATTCATGTCATCAACATTAAAAATCAACAATGGCCCCAATTTGTAATCTGAAATCCAAGCTTCGTATCTTTCATTAAGTCGTTTCAAATAATCCAAACGAATAGCATCTTCGTAATCACGGCCACGCATTTGAATTTGATCAACCAATTTAGGAATTCCTGCTCTCAAGTAGATTAATAAATCAGGGGCTTGAATTTGCTCTTTTATATTTTCATACAAGCGGCTATAATTCTCAAAATCCCGGGTACTCATGAGTCCCATAGAATGCAAGTTAGGAGCAAAAATATTGGCATCTTCATAGATGGTTCTATCTTGTATCACGGTTTTTTTACCGTTCCTAATTTCTTGAATTCTCTGCCAGCGAGTATTTAAGAAATACACCTGAAGATTGAAACTCCAGCGCTGCATATCTTCATAAAAATCAGATATATACGGATTATCATCCATATCTTCAAGATGAACCTCCCAATCGTAATGTTTGGCTAAAAGATTTGTAAGGGTTGTCTTCCCTGCTCCTATATTTCCTGCAATAGCAATATGTCTTGCCATAGTGCAATATTAAACCATGAAAACGAGGGTTTTGGCATTTTTAAGGAATAAAAGTTTTACACAAAATCACGGTTACACTATACAAATCCGACCTTTGCAACTTCTTTCGTCAACAATGGCAAATAAAAAAAACACCAACAACTGGCAGCTATTCTTAAGGCTACTTAAAATCGCCGATTTCCAACGTTCAGCCATTCTATTTGCTGCATTTCTCACGGTGGTTCAAAGCTTGTTAACCGCATTACAACCCAATTTATACCAATACATCATAGATCACGTAATTATGGTACGCCACTTCAATCAATTGGAATTGTGGGCCCTGATTCTTTTGATTTGGCTTATAGCACAAACCGTCATTGCCTTTTTCAATTCTTACCTCTCCGAAAAAATTGCGCAATCCATCATCTTAAAACTACGCCAATACATCTATGACCACTTAACCCATTTGAAACTGTCATTTTTTGATAAAACCCCTGTCGGCACAGCAGTAACTCGCTCCATCACCGACGTTCAAACCATCACAGACCTTTTCTCTTCCGGCATTATCACCATTTTAGGTGACATGGTTCAAATAGTTGCCATCTTGGTTTGCATGTTTTTAATCAATTGGAAATTGACCCTACTTACCCTTACCGTAATTCCGCTTTTGATTTGGGCTGGAAACTACTTCCGAAAAGGAACCCGCGATACGTTTCAAGAGGTCAGAAACCAAGTAGCTGCACTGAATGCCTTTCTGCAAGAAAGAATCACTGGCATGGGAGTCATTCAATTGTTCAATCAACAAAAATCAGAATATTCCAAATTCAAACACATCAACAGCAAACACAGAGATGCCAACTTCAAAAGCATCTTTTATTATTCTGTCTTTTTCCCCATGGTAGAAGTCTTAGTAGCACTTTCATTTGCCATCATCATCTCCTACGGAAGCATCCAAATCTTCGAGAAAAACCTTCAGCTCGGCGAGGTAACAGCATTCATCATGTTCATAAACCTTTTCTTCCGTCCGGTAAGAGCCATTGCTGACCGATTCAATAACATTCAAATGGGAATCGTTGCAGCTGAGCGAATTTTCAACCTACTCGATGCCACAGAAAATCAAGAAAACTATGGAGATTTAAAGCCTGAAAAACTGCACGGTAAAATTGAATTCAAAGACGTTTGGTTTAGATACAATCAATCAGAAGATCATTGGACGCTCAAAGATGTTTCCTTTCAATTAGAACCCGGAAAATCACTGGCCATCATTGGTTCTACCGGCTCTGGTAAGACCTCCACAGCCAATTTGATTACCTATAATTACCAACATGAGAAAGGTCAAATACTCATTGATGACCAAGAAGTACAAAATTATCACCTTCCCTCTTTGAGAAAACGAATTGCCTTTGTACTTCAAGATGTTTTCTTGTTCAGTGGCTCTATAGAATCTAATTTGAATTTGAAACAGGAAAATTTGCAACAACAAAAATTCCAATCCATCGCCGAAGAAATTGGAGCCTGGGACTTTATCAAAAACTTGCCTGGAGCCTTAGAATTTAACGTAATGGAAAGAGGACTTTCTCTCTCTCAAGGACAGCGGCAACTAATTTCCTTTTTGAGAGCTTTGGCTGTTGATCCAGACATCATTATTTTGGATGAAGCCACCAGTTCCATTGATTCACAATCTGAATCGTTGATTCAAAAAGCCATTGAATTGTTATTAAAGAATAGAACTGCTGTTGTCATTGCTCACAGATTGAGCACCATAAAACACTGCAATCAAATCATGGTGGTAGAAGCTGGATCTATTGTAGAAAAAGGCACGCCCAAAGAACTATTGGCTAAAGATGGCCATTACAAGCAACTCTACGAAACACAAATTTCGCACAAATAGAAAAGGCCACCCTTTCGAGGTGGCCTTTTTATAAATAGTTAAGAATATTAATCTTCGTCTTCAACAGCCATCTTAGAGGCCATTAAACGATCGTATTCGTCACGAGATCCAGTTACAACGTTTTGTATAGCTCTCATACCAGTACCTGCAGGAATTAAATGTCCAACGATTACGTTTTCTTTCAGACCTTTCAATTCATCTACCTTACCAGAGATTGCAGCTTCATTCAACACCTTGGTGGTTTCCTGGAACGACGCTGCACTCATAAAGCTTTGTGTTCCCAAAGAAGCTTTGGTAATACCTTGCAATATTGGAGTAGCTGTAGCAGGAACTGCATCACGGAATTCAACTATGCGCTTATCTTGACGGCGCAATGCACTGTTTTCTTGACGTAGTTCTTTCAAACTTACTATCTGTCCAGCATGCATTACATCACTTTCACCAGCATCAGTCACGAATTTCTTGTCGTAAATCCAGTCATTTTCTTTTTGCAAAGTCCATTTATCAACGGCTTCTGCTTCCAAGAAACGTGTATCACCTGGATCAACAACTTCCATTTTCTGCATCATCTGACGAACGATTACCTCAATATGTTTATCGTTGATTTTTACACCCTGAAGGTTGTAAACTTCTTGAATACCATTTAAGACATAACGTTGTACCGCAGCAGGACCTTCAACGCGAAGAATATCTTGAGGAGTGATGGCCCCATCAGACAATGGCTGACCTGCACGTACATAATCACCATCGTGAACCAAGATATGTTTTGACAATGAAACTTGGAAGTGCTTAACTTCACCGTCTTTAGAGGTAATGATGATCTCTTGGTTACCGCGTTTAGAAACACCATATGTTACCACACCGTCTGTCTCAGCAACTACTGCTGGATTGGATGGGTTACGTGCTTCAAACAACTCAGTTACACGAGGAAGACCACCGGTAATGTCTCGAGTACGAGTTGCAGAACGTGGCATCTTCGCTAAGATATCACCCGCTTTAACGGTTTGACCATTCTTTGCAACCAAAATAGATTTCACAGGTAAGTTAAAGGTTTTGATGTTGCCTTCACCATCTTCAACACGGAATACTGGAACCTTAGTTTTATCTTTAGATTCAGTAATAACCATTTCAGAAAGACCGGTTTGCTCATCACCTTCTTCACGCATGTTAATACCTTCAATGATATTATCAAACTCCACTTTACCAGTGATATCAGAGATAATCAAGGTATTGAAAGGATCCCATGTACACAACAAGTCGCCCTTCTTTACTTTTTGATTTTCTTTCACCATCAACTCCGCTCCATATGGAATGTTGTAGGTAGTGATTACTGTTTTCAATTTTGGATCCAAAATTCTAATTTCCCCTGAACGACCCAATACCACAACGGCAGTTTTATTTTCACCTGTGTTGTTGTCAATGGTTTCTTTTTCAACGGTACGCATACCATCAAAACTTACCACCCCTTCGTATTTGGTATCCATGGTATTTTCAGCAGCAATATTCAATGCCGCACCACCCGTGTGGAACGTTCTCAATGTCAACTGAGTACCTGGCTCACCGATTGACTGTGCTGCAATAACACCCACAGCTTCACCGCGTTGAACCATTCTACCTGTTGCCAAATTACGTCCATAACAACGAGAACATACGCCACCTAAAGTTTCGCAAGTCAATACTGAACGAATTTCAACTTCTTCAATACCCGCTGCTTCAATTGCCGTTGCACCTTCTTCGTTGATTTCATGACCTGCAGCAATCAATTTCTCACCCGTTTCTGGATGGTAAACATCATCTAATGCTGTTCTACCCAAAATACGATCATACAAAGATTCTGTAATTTCGTCATTGGTTAAAATTGCGGTCATATTGATACCTCTTAAAGTACCACAATCAGCTTCAACAATCACTACGTCTTGAGCTACGTCATGTAAACGACGAGTCAAGTAACCCGCATCAGCTGTTTTCAAAGCCGTATCTGCAAGACCCTTACGAGCACCGTGCGTTGATACGAAATACTCCAATACGTTCAAACCTTCTTTAAAGTTTGAAATAATCGGGTTTTCAATGGTGTCTCCTGATCCGCTATTGCTGTTCTTTTGAGGTTTAGCCATCAATCCACGCATACCGCCCAACTGACGAATTTGCTCTTTAGATCCACGCGCTCCAGAATCCAACATCATATAAATAGGGTTGAATCCTTGATCGTCATTTTGCAATTCATTGATCAATACCTTAGCCAACTGGTTGTTCACACGTGTCCACAAGTCAATTACTTGGTTGTAACGCTCGTTATTGGTAATGAATCCCATATCAGCATTTGATTGAATCTCACGAACTTCATCCATTGCCTTGTTTACCAATTCCACTTTTTCAGTTGGAATTTTAACATAGCTCAAGTTAAAGCTTAATCCTCCGCGGAATGCATAATGGAAACCTATATTCTTGATATCATCAAGGAAGTCAGCAGCTGCCGCAACCCCTGAGATACGAATAACTTCAGCAATGATGTCACGCAAGTTCTTTTTCTTCAACAACTCGTTGATGAAACCCACTTGCTCAGGAACTACCTGATTGAACAATACTCTTCCTACAGAGGTATCAATCAATTTCCATTTCAACTCACCATTTTCACGAACCTTTACACGGCATTTTATAAGTGCGTGCAAATCGGCTTTACCTTCATTGTAGGCAATGATTACTTCCTCTGCACCGTAGAAAGTCAATCCCTCACCCACTACAGGATGTTCAGGCGTGCTCTTACGCTGCTTTGTGATGTAATAAAGACCCAAGATCATGTCTTGAGAAGGTACTGTGATAGGTGAACCGTTGGCAGGGTTCAAAATGTTATGACTCGCCAACATCAACAATTGAGCTTCAGCAATCGCTGCATTACCCAATGGTACGTGTACCGCCATCTGGTCACCGTCAAAGTCGGCGTTGAAACCCGCACAAACCAAGGGGTGTAACTGAATGGCTTTACCTTCTACCAACTTGGGTTGGAACGATTGTATACCCAATCTGTGAAGCGTAGGAGCACGGTTAAGAAGTACAGGGTGACCTTTCAAGATATTTTCTAAAATATCCCAAATTACTGGATCCTTCTTCTCAACTATTTTCTTTGCTGTTTTTACTGTTTTAACAATTCCACGCTCAATCAACTTACGAATGATGAACGGTTTGAACAATTCAGCCGCCATGTTCTTGGGCAATCCACATTCATTCAATTTCAATGTAGGACCAACCACAATTACCGAACGACCAGAATAGTCAACACGCTTACCTAATAAGTTCTGACGGAAACGTCCTTGCTTACCTTTAAGCATATCGCTCAACGATTTCAACGGACGGTTACCTTCACTCTTTACGGCACTTGCACGACGGGTATTATCCAATAAGGAATCTACCGCCTCTTGCAACATACGCTTTTCGTTTCTCAAGATCACATCTGGAGCTTTGATTTCCACCAAACGCTTCAAACGATTGTTACGAATAATTACACGACGGTAAAGATCGTTCAAATCTGAAGTAGCGAAACGTCCACCTTCCAAAGGAACCAACGGACGCAATTCTGGTGGTATCACAGGCAACATGCGCATGATCATCCATTCAGGGCGATTTTCACCCGTCTTTTGAGCACTGCGGAAGCTTTCAATTACTTTCAAACGCTTCAATGCTTCTTGCTTACGCTGCTGAGAGGTTTCAGTAGCCGCTTGAATACGAAGATCGTAGCTCAAAGTATCAAGATTTACGCGTTTAAGCAAATCTTCCAATGCTTCAGCACCCATCTTAGCGATGAACTTATTGGGATCAGAATCTTCCAACATCTGATTCTCTTTTGGCAAAGAGTCTAAAATGTCTAGATATTCTTCTTCTGATAATAAATCAAGGTTGTTTACATTGGTAGCAATACCTGGCTGAATCACCACATAACGCTCGTAATAAACCACCATATCCAACTTTTTGGTTGGAATACCCAACAAGTAACCAATTTTGTTTGGTAATGAACGGAAGTACCAGATGTGCGCTACAGGAACCACCAAGTTGATATGTCCCATACGCTCCCGACGTACTTTCTTTTCAGTTACCTCAACTCCGCAACGGTCACACACAATTCCTTTGTAACGAATACGCTTGTACTTACCGCAATGGCATTCATAATCCTTGATAGGTCCAAAAATACGCTCGCAGAAGAGACCACCCATTTCTGGTTTGTAACTTCTGTAGTTGATGGTTTCAGGTTTTACTACTTCACCAAAACTACGGCGCAATATGATTTCAGGGGAGGAAAGTGAAATTCTCACTTTACTAAAGTTGCTCCCGATTTTTTGATTTTTTTTCTGAAGTTGCATTTTCTTTCTTTATGCAGGATTATTCCAAAAATGATAATTCTAGACCCAAACCACGAAGTTCATGGATCAATACGTTGAATGACTCAGGAGTGCCCACTTGAGTGATGTTGTCACCTTTAACAATGGCCTCATAAGCTTTTGCTCTACCCATGATATCGTCAGACTTAATCGTCAAGATTTCACGAAGAATATTAGAAGCACCAAATGCTTCCAATGCCCAAACCTCCATCTCACCGAAACGCTGTCCTCCGAACTGAGCCTTACCACCCAATGGCTGTTGAGTAATCAACGAGTAAGGACCAATTGAACGGGCGTGCATCTTATCATCAACCATGTGACCAAGTTTCAACATGTAACTCACACCTACTGTGGTTGGCTGGTCAAATTTCTCACCGGTCAAGCCGTTATTCAAGTACACCAACCCGTTATCAGGAACTCCTGCTTTACGAGTGTAGTCTTGAATATCTTCAAGTGAAGCACCATCAAAAATTGGAGTCGCGAATTTCACTCCCAATTCTTTACCTGCCCAACCCAATACGGTTTCATAGATTTGACCCAAGTTCATACGTGAAGGTACACCCAATGGGTTCAAGACGATGTCCATTGGTGTTCCGTCGTCCAAGAATGGCATATCTTCTTCACGAACAATACGAGCAACAATACCCTTGTTTCCGTGACGACCCGCCATCTTATCACCCACCTTCAACTTACGTTTGTTTGCAACATAAACCTTCGCTAATTTCAAGATACCTGTAGGTAACTCGTCACCAACACTGATTGAATATTGCTCGCGTTTGAAGTTGGTTACTTTTTCGTTGTAAACATTGATGTAGTTTTTCAATAAACGTACAATCAGATCGTTTTTATCGTCATCAGCTAACCAATTCATGTAGTTCACGTTGGTGTAGTCAATGGCCAATAAATTTTTCTGAGTGAATTTGGTTCCTTTTGGAATCAATTCTTCGCTGTACATATTGAATACGCCTTGGCTAGTTTTACCGTTCACAATGGCAAACAACTTCTTAACCAATTCATCTTTCAAATTATTCAAATCTTTGCGATGGTCATCTTCCATCTTTTGAAGTTTTGATTTATCCGAAGTACGGGTATTCTTATCTTTCTTTGATTTACTGAATAATTTCTTTTCAATTACAACCCCTTGTGCACCTGGAGGCGCTTTCAAAGAAGCATCTTTGACATCACCAGCCTTATCTCCAAAGATTGCTCTTAACAATTTCTCTTCAGGAGATGGCTCAGTCTCACCTTTAGGAGTAATTTTACCAATCAAGATATCACCTTCTTTAACTTCAGCACCCACACGAATCAAACCAAATTCATCTAAGTTCTTGGTCATTTCTTCGCTCACATTAGGAATATCATTGGTCAATTCTTCTTCTCCACGTTTGGTGTCACGAACTTCCAATTCATATTCAGTAATATAAATGGTGGTGTACATATCTTCCTTCACCACGCGCTCAGAAATCACAATCGCATCCTCAAAGTTGTAACCCTGCCAAGGCATGTAAGCCACACGTAAGTTACGACCTAAAGCCAATTCTCCATCTTGGGTAGCATAACCTTCAGACAAAACTTGTCCTTTAGTTACTCGATCACCCAATTTAACACATGGACGAAGGTTGATACAAGAGTTTTGGTTGGTTCTGCGGAATTTGATCAATGGATAAGTTTTAGTATCGCCAGTAAAGCTTACTAAATTGTCATTATCATCATAGTCATACTTAACAGTGATTTCACGTGCATCAACTGATACAATAACACCGTTTCCTTCGGAATTCACCATGGAACGACTATCTCTTGCCACTTTCTCTTCCAAACCTGTACCAACAATTGGCGCCTCGGGCACTAATAAAGGTACTGCCTGACGTTGCATGTTAGATCCCATCAAAGCACGGTTCGCATCATCGTGTTCTAGGAACGGAATCAACGAAGCTGCAATGGATACAATCTGGTTAGGAGCAACGTCCATATAATCTAGTTGAGCTGGATTAACCAACGGGAAGTCACCCTCTTTACGGCTTTTTACTAATTCAGTTTTAAAGTTCCCTTTATCATCCAAAACAGCATTTGCCTGTGCAATGGTCTTTCCGTCTTCTTCCTCAGCACTTAAATAAATAATATCACCGGTAATTTTACCTTTTTCTACTTGTCTATAAGGAGTTTCCAAGAAGCCCATTCCATTGATTTTCGCGTGCACACACAACGATGAAATCAAACCAATGTTTGGTCCTTCAGGAGTCTCAATGGTACACAAACGTCCGTAGTGGGTATAGTGTACGTCACGAACCTCAAAACCTGCTCTTTCTCTGCTCAAACCACCTGGACCAAGTGCACTCAAACGACGTTTGTGTGTAATCTCCGCCAAAGGATTGATTTGATCTAAGAATTGAGAAAGCTGATTGGTTCCAAAGAATGAATTAATTACAGATGACAAGGTACGAGCATTCACCAAATCTTGAGGTGTGAAAACTTCATTGTCACGAATATTCATTTTTTCACGAATGGTTCTTGCCATACGCGCCAATCCTACACCAAACTGAGCATACAACTGCTCACCTACGGTACGAACACGACGGTTAGACAAGTGATCAATATCATCAAGTACTTCGTCACCGTTGTACAAGAAAATCAAATATTTAATGATTGAAATAATGTCATCGTTTGTTAAAACTCGAACATCCATTGAATGATCTAATTTCAACTTCTTATTGATCCTATAACGACCTACATCACCTAAATCATAACGCTTGTCAGAGAAGAACAAACGCTCAATGATTCCACGAGCAGTTTCCTCGTCTGGGGGATCTGCATTCCTCAACTGACGATAAATTACCTCGAGGGCCTCTTTACCGTTGTTTGATGTATCCTTTTGAAGCGTGTTATAAATTACGGAGTAATCAGTATCTCCATCACCTTGAGTACTTAAAATGATGGTTTTAACTCCTGCTTCAATAATGGTATCAATATGGTCTTCTTGAATTTCAGTATCACGCTCTAAAATAACTTCGTTACGCTCAATTGAAACTACCTCACCAGTATCTTCATCTACGAAATCTTCTATCCACGTTTTCAAAACACGTGCGGCCAATTTACGACCTACCACGCGCTTCAAACCAGCTTTAGAAACTTTAACTTCTTCGCTCAATCCGAAGATATCCAAAATATCTTTATCACTCTCAAATCCAATAGCTCTCAAAAGAGTAGTAACTGGGAATTTCTTCTTACGGTCAATGTACGCATACATTACGGCATTCACGTCAGTTGCAAATTCAATCCATGAACCCTTAAAAGGAATGACACGGGCAGAATACAATTTGGTTCCGTTTGAGTGCGTGCTTTGTCCAAAGAATACACCTGGAGAACGATGCAACTGACTCACAATAACACGTTCAGCACCATTAACAATAAAGGTGCCGTTGGGAGTCATGTAGGGCAAAGTACCAAGGTAAACATCTTGAACTATGGTTTCAAAATCTTCGTGTTCAGCATCGTTACAGCTCAATTTTAATTTAGCCTTCAATGGAACAGCATAGGTCAATCCACGCTCAATACACTCTTCTAAAGTGTAACGCGGTGGATCTACGAAGTAGTCTAAAAACTCCAAGGTGAAAATACTCCTAGTATCGCTAATAGGAAAATTCTCACGGAATACTTTAAACAATCCTTCACCTTCTCTTAAGTCTGAGGGGGTATCCAATTGGAAGAATTCTTGGAAGGACTTCAACTGAACGTCCAAGAAATCGGGGTATTCTATGGCGTGTTGTACCTTGCCAAAAGAAATACGTTTATTTGATATAGTACTCAATGTTTTGTTTTTTTAATGTTTTACAATGGGAGTTATACTGTAAATAACGCCCAAAAGCCCCTTGGGTTTACCAGGGGCTTTGGAGGTTCTAGTTGGTGATATTACTTAACTTCAACTTCGGCACCGGCTTCCTTCAATTGAGCTGCGATATCTTCTGCTTCAGCTTTAGATATTTTCTCTTTCACAGCTTTAGGAGCACCGTCTACCAATTCTTTGGCTTCTTTCAATCCAAGACCAGTCAAGTCTTTAACAACTTTAACTACTTGCAATTTACCAGCACCAGCGTTCTTCAAAATAACATCAAATTCAGTTTGCTCAGCAGCAGCACCAGAGTCACCTCCAGCAGCAGGAGCAGCAACTGCTACAGCAGCAGCAGCAGGCTCAATACCGTGCTCGTCTTTCAAAATTTGAGCTAGCTCGTTAACTTCCTTTACAGTAAGATTTACCAACTGATTCGCGAATTCTTTTAAATCTACCATTGTTTTACTTTTTAAGTGTTATTGTTTTTTTTAGTTTCTTTCTTGTAATGTTTTTACCAAACCTGCAATCTTCTGTCCTCCATTAGACTGCAATGCACTGATAACGTTCTTCGCAGGAGACTGCAACAGAGATATAATATCTCCAATAAGATCTTCTCTGCTCTTTAGGTTCACTAAGTTAGTCAATTGGTCATCGCCAATGTATACGCTATGATCAATCCAAGCACCTTTCAAGGTAGGTACTTCAAATTTCTCACGGAATTTCTTCATGGTAGTTGCAGGTGCTTTTACATTCTCACCTGTCAATACACAAGTAGTACCTGACAAAACACTTGACAAATCGCCAAAGTCTTTATCAGATTGCTCCATAGCAATTCTTACCAACGTATTTTTAACCACACGCATGGTCACACCGTTTTCAAAAAACATGCGACGCAATGCATTTGTATTTTTAGCTGACAATCCACTTGGATCTGCCAAGTAAACGAAAGCGTTACTGTTAAAAGTTTCAACCAGTTCCGCTACGATTTGTTCTTTTTCTGACTTTCTCATGGCTTATTAGATTCCTGGGATTGATTTAACTTCTACAGCAACTCCTGGACTCATTGTGCTGCTTACAAAAATACTCTTGAAGTAGGTTCCTTTAGCGGCAGAAGGCTTCAAACGGTGCAATACCTGTACCAATTCTAATGCATTCTCACTCAATTTCTGAGCATCAAAAGAAACTTTACCTACTGAGGCATGAATGATACCGGTTTTGTCAACCTTGAAATCAATCTTACCCGCTTTTACCTCGGTAACTGCTTTTCCAACTTCTGTGGTAACTGTACCACTCTTTGGATTTGGCATTAAGTTACGAGGACCCAAGATTTTACCTAAACGACCTAACTTCGCCATTACTGAAGGCATCGCAACAATGATATCAATGTCGGTCCAACCTGCAGCAATTTTCTCAATATAATCGTCTAATCCAACGTGGTCTGCACCAGCGTCTTTAGCTTCTTGTTCTTTATCTGGAGTTACCAACGCTAAAACGCGTACGGTTTTACCCAATCCGTGAGGCAAAGATGCCACACCACGAACCATTTGGTTCGCTTGACGAGGGTCAACACCCAAACGAACGTCAATATCAAAAGATGAATCAAACTTGGTGTTGCTGATCTTTTTTACGATTTCAGCAGCTTCCAACAATGAGTATTCTTTGGTATTGTCATATAGAGCCAATGCCTCTTTTCTCTTTTTTGTTAATTTCATAATCGATTAAAATTAAAAAGGTGCGTCTCCTGTGATTGTAATACCCATACTGCGTGCAGTACCGGCAACCATTCTCATTGCAGACTCAATTGTGAAACAATTCAAATCAGGCATTTTGTCTTGAGCAATAGTACGAACTTGGTCCCATGAAACAGAACCTACCTTCTTACGATTTGGCTCAGCTGAACCTTTCTTGATTTTAGATACCTCTACCAATTGTACAGCTACAGGAGGAGTCTTGATGATGAACTCAAAAGACTTATCTGTGTACACTGTAAGAACCACCGGCAGGACTTTACCCATTTGATCTTGGGTACGTGCGTTGAACTGTTTGCAAAAGTCCATGATGTTTACCCCTTTGGCTCCTAATGCAGGACCAATTGGAGGTGCCGGATTTGCTTGTCCGCCTTTTACCTGGAGTTTTACAAAAGTTTGAATTTCTTTTGCCATTTTTCTGTTACTTACTTTTACGAATTACAATTTTTGAACCTGATTATAGTTTAACTCAAGTGGTGTTCTTCTACCAAAAATCTTCACCATCACCTTGAGTTTGCGCTTTTCTTCTTGAACTTCTTCAACCACTCCATCAAAGTCGTTGAAAGGACCGTCAATTACTTTCACGGCTTCACCTACCAAGTAATGATCTTCAGATACAATGTCGCCTTCGGTTAATTCGTCAGCTGTACCTAAGATACGACTTAGTTCATTGGGTCTTAATGGAACCGGTGAATCTTTAGAACCGAGAAATCCAACAACGCCAGAAACACCTTTAATTAAAGGCATCACTTCCGGATCCGAAAAATCAGCACGAATCAAAATGTATCCAGGAAACGCATTGCGTTCCTTAATTACTTTTTTACCGTCTTTAACCTGATACACTTTTTCGGTAGGAATAAGAATTTCTGGAACAAAAGTAAGTTTGTTGTCGCGCTCAAGCTCAACTTCAACGTTGTGCTTCACCTTCTTTTCTTGTCCGGTTACAGCACGTACAACATACCACTTATGTTTTTCTTCAGAAACTGACATCATTTATTTAAAGAGTTTATAAAACTGGGTGGTTGAAAAACCCAATCCACTATCCAACGCCCAAATTACCAAAGAAAACAAGATAGATGCCACGATGACAATCCATGTGCTTTCCCTTAACTCTGTCCAAGTAGGCCAAGACACTTTATTTTGAAGTTCGTCTTTAACCTCACGGACGTAATTTGAAAATTTTCCAGCCATAATTGGTTTTTTTTAGCACGGGCACAAGGATTCGAACCCTGATCAAAGGTTTTGGAGACCTCTATTCTACCATTGAACTATGCCCGTATAAAAAGGAGCCTTTACGGCTCCTTTTTGTTATAGCCTGCGTTTAACGCTGCTATTATTCAAGAATTTCAGTTACCTGTCCAGCACCTACAGTTCTACCACCCTCACGGATAGCGAAACGTAGACCTTTTTCCATCGCAATTGGGTTGATTAACTCAACTGTTACAGAAACGTTATCACCAGGCATTACCATTTCAGTTCCTTCTGCTAACGTGATTTCTCCTGTTACGTCAGTGGTACGGAAATAGAACTGTGGACGGTATTTGTTAAAGAATGGAGTATGGCGTCCACCTTCTTCTTTGCTCAATACGTAAACCTCAGCTTTGAACTTCTTGTGAGGAGTTACAGACTTAGGAGCACAGATTACCATACCACGACGGATATCGTTTTTGTCGATACCACGCAACAAGATACCTGCGTTATCGCCTGCTTCTCCGCGATCCAACAACTTACGGAACATTTCTACTCCTGTACAAGTTGAAGTTAAGTGTGCACCGAAACCAATGATTTCTACTGCATCACCTACGTTGATCACACCACGCTCGATACGGCCAGTTGCTACTGTACCACGACCTGTGATTGAGAATACGTCTTCGATTGGCATCAAGAAAGGCTGGTCAACCAAACGTGGAGGTACTGGTACCCAGTTGTCAACTGCTTCCATCAACTGAAGGATAGTGTTAACCCACTTCTCGTCACCGTTCAATCCACCTAAAGCAGATCCACGGATAATAGGAGTATTGTCTGAATCGAATTCGTAGAAGTCTAACAACTCACGAATTTCCATTTCAACCAAATCCAACAATTCTTCGTCGTCTACCATGTCTACTTTGTTCATGAAAACAACTAGACGAGGTACACCAACCTGACGCGCCAACAAGATGTGCTCGCGAGTTTGTGGCATTGGACCGTCAGTTGAAGCAACTACCAAGATAGCGCCATCCATCTGAGCAGCACCAGTAACCATGTTCTTTACGTAGTCAGCGTGACCTGGACAGTCAACGTGTGCGTAGTGACGGTTCTTAGTTTGGTACTCTACGTGAGCAGTGTTAATGGTGATACCACGCTCTTTTTCTTCAGGAGCTGAGTCAATTGACTCGAATGAACGAGCTTCTGAGAAACCTGCGTTGGCTAATACAGAAGTGATAGCCGCAGTCAAGGTAGTTTTTCCGTGGTCAACGTGACCAATGGTACCAATGTTCAAGTGCGGCTTGGAACGGTCGAATGTTTCTTTTGCCATAGTATTCTATTAGTTAATAATGTGTTTGAGCCAATGAGGGGAATTGAACCCCTGACCTTTTCCTTACCAAGGAAACGCTCTACCCCTGAGCTACATCGGCTTTTGTCAGATTGCTCCAACGAATCGAGCGGGAGACGAGGCTCGAACCCGCGACCTACAGCTTGGAAGGCTGTCGCTCTACCAACTGAGCTACTCCCGCAATTGACATTTCTATGCTTGGTGGGGGCAAGTGGACTCGAACCACTGAACCCGAAGGAGCGGATTTACAGTCCGCCGCAATTGCCGCTATGCGATACCCCCATGTTGAGGTTGCATAAAAATGTCTTGAGCCACCAGTCGGAATCGAACCAACGACCTACTGATTACAAGTCAGTTGCTCTACCAGCTGAGCTATGGTGGCTTATGTGTAAGAACGTTTCTTTTTGTAGTGATCTTAATTGGACACTCGAAAAAGGACTGCAAAAATAGTTATTATTTTGAACTTTTCAAGACCCTCCCATATTTTTTTTCTATTTATTATTCAACCCCACCCAGAAACCCCAAATCTCAACCTTCCGTTGTATTTTTGTCAAATATTTTGCCTCCCATGAATTTTAAAAAACTAAAACCCCTACTCATTATATCCATCTCAGTTATTGCTTTATTGCTGCTGTGGAAAAACCTAAACAATACCTCCTCCTGGCCCTCAGATCTTTTTGCTCTCAAAGACCCTAACAAAATTACTCGGTTCAAGTTCACTCCTAATAATGATAAAGTAAAACCCCTAGAGTTTGAAAAAATTAACGACGTTTGGTTTATAAAATCCGACAATCAAACCTTTCCTGCCGATTCCCACAACGTATCTATGCTCTTGAATTGGGCCATGCCCAAGCTTCGTATCAAGATGCCCATCCCCAATGAATCTAAAGAATACATCAATAGACAACTTGCTATGGAAGGCATTAAGGCCTCTTTTTTTGAAGGCGACAAAGAAGTACATACTATATATGTAGGCGGACCCACCCAAGATCAAATGGCTACCTATATGTTTGTGCCAGATACCGAAAGACCCTGTATTGTTGAAATTCCTTCCTTCCAAGGGTACCTAACTCCTTACTTTAATACTGATCCACAGCTCTGGAGAACCATTAAACTCCTTAATGCTAATCCATCTGATATACTTTCATTGAAAGTCATTTGGCACGCCGCCGAAAAAGAATCCTTCGAAATCAAACAAGAAAACAATAACCTCAGACTTTTTGACCTAAAAGGCCAAGAGGTAGACGCTAAAAAAGGATTGCTCACCGGTTATCTGCTCATGTGCCGAGAGTTTACCCGTGAGGCCGGAGGAATTCCCGGCATCAATAAAATTCCGCAAAAAAGAGATTCCATCGTTCAATCTCTGCCCATTGTTACCTTTATGTACACCTTGAGAAATGCTCAAACGCCCCAAGCCAAACCTTCTCAAATGTCAATCAGCATTTACCCCAATTACCATTTTGAAGACGTAGGAATTGAGGCCTCACCTACTGATACCAAAACCGTGCAATCAGCCCTTTTCTGGGTTAAATCTTCCGATGATCCAAACCTTTGGCTCACTCAAGATGTTGTAATTAAAAATAGATTGAAGTCCCTATCTGAGTTTAAATCTTTGTCTAATTCCAATAATTAATTTGTGAATTTTCGTCTTGTTGGAGCCGTTATTGGGCTCATTTCATCTGGATTCTTTGGAGCCATCATTGGCTTCCTCATTGGATCATACATTGATTACGCTGTTCAGGGCAATGACCAGAATTCATCTGCCGGCAATAATTATCAACGAAATTTTTCCGGCGGATTTGGGGGTTACGGGGGACAACAATACCAGCAAAGTTCCTTTCAATCGCCCTCTGACTTTCAAAACTCTCTGCTGATTCTCATTGCGGCCATCATGAAAGCGGATGGCAATGCTGCCAAAAGCGAGCTAGACATGGTAAAAAGCATGCTTTTGAGAACGTATGGCGAAGATCAAACCCGAAACATGCTTCTCAAATTGCGTGATTATTTGAAAGAAACTCACAACCTTTATGAGGTATGTCGCAATCTCAGAAACCGCATGGGGTATTCTGCCCGATTGGAATTGGTACACGTACTATTTAGAATCTCACGTGCCGATGGCGTAATTTCCAAATCTGAACTCACCCTCATCGATAGCGTAGCCAATCAACTCGGCATCAGCACCCCAGATTATTTATCGTTGAAGGCCATGTTTATTGATTCTTCTGACAGCGATTACAAAATCTTAGACGTTTCATCTTCCGCCACCGAAGAAGAAGTCAAAAAAGCATACCGTAAATTGGCATTGAGATTCCACCCAGATAGATTGCAAGGACTTTCTGATAGCGAGAAAAAGGCAGCAGAAGAAAAATTCTTGAGGGTTCAAAGTGCCTATGAAGGAATCAAAAAGAAGAACGGCTGGAATTGATGAAAAGTCATTTAGCCCTTTTTCTGGTCAGTTTTCTGTATGCCGTTCTATTTTCTTGGGCCGGTCAAATTATGCCCAACTATCTGTCGGCCGAAGCCTTTGTTTGGTTGAGAATTGCTTTTGCCGCTACCCTATTTCATCTTATTGGACGTGCACTCAGCAATGAAAAAATAAACTGGAAATTGCATTGGAGGGAGTTTGCTATTTGCGGATTTTTTGGAACCAGCGCCAATATGTATTTATTTTTCAAGGGACTTGAAACCACTTATCCCATCAATGGTGCGGTTTTGATGTTATTCACTCCTTTATTTGTTGCCATATTTGACCACATTAGAGTAAAACAATGGCCCAAGCCCATATTCATTTTAGCCGTGGCCATTGCAGCAGCTGCCTCTGTATCATTGATGACTGCAAATGGAGTTAAGTTTTCTGAGAAAACCCTCAGGGGTGATATTTGGATTGCCATAAACGCCATCTTTTATGCCGTTTACTTGGTGCGCGTCAAGAAATTAACTGCTCATTACAAGCCCATTACCATCAATAGGTATACTTTTACTTTTGGACTGTTATTCATTACTCCCTTCGGAATTCATGAATTTATTCAAACTGACTGGGTAAACATACCTACCAACATTGGACTTAAAATTGGCTACATTTTAGTTTTCACTAGTTTCTTGGTTTACTTGCTAAATGCCTATGCCATTCAGCATTCAGGTCCAACATTGGCCGGGCTTTATATCTATTTACAACCAATTTTAGCTTCCATCATTGCGGTATTCTTACAAACAGATACCCTCACACCCAATAAAATGCTTTATATAGCGCTCGTATTGGTATCTACTTTTGCTGCATCCAGATTCACTCCAAAATTTCAATCGAATTTGAACGGCAAATCATCGACCAAATAAATAACGCTTTGATTTTTTAATTACCTTTGCAAATTATCATAGATCCATATGCAAAATTCAAAAGCCAACGAAATACTTGAAAAAGCAATTGCCAGCATTGAAAAGAACGGAATTGATGCCAGTACTTTAATTCAACCCTTGCAAGAAGCTCGTGAATATGCCTTGAAAGAAAACGATCCATTGGTAACTCGCGCACTTCGTTTGGCATGGCAGCATTTGGAAGCCAATGAAACTTTTGATGCCCCTTTGGCTGAAGACATGGAAACAGCAGAAGATAATTTAGTTTATTTCTTGAGTCTTTGTGTAAAATCTCAACATGAGTTGAACCGCACTGAGCTTCGCGAGATGACCAACCAACTGCAAGAATTAGCCTAAACATTTTGAAATGGCATAAAGCCATATCACTCCTCTTGTTATCGGTTTTCCTCTTGGGAAACCAAAACTTATTCCATTTACATTCCGAGGCAGATCATCATTCGCATGAACATGCCATCCATCACCATTGTGAGGATTTCCCCGAAAATCACCAACACCTTGAAGAAAACTGTACCGTTTGTGATTACAGCTTGTCTCAGGTTGTTGAATTAAACCAACCAGAACAGTTTGAATTCGAAGTATATGGAGTAAGTTTCTCAGCTGATTTACAACAATCTTACTCCTTCGATTTCTTTCAAATAGTCAAGAACAAATCTCCGCCCGTTTTATCTGAACATCCGTTTTCCTAATCCAAAACCATTCAGTTAAAATGTACCGTGAAAAACATCCGTAAATTAGCGGTTGTTCAGTTGATTTATGTTCTTCTAACAACCCCATTATTCGCCCAATCAAACACAGATTCTTGTCATCCGTGTGATGAAATTCATCGCATGGACTCCACTCATATTGTGGTTTGGCACAACGGTGTTCAAGCTTCGCACCTTCATACAGAAGACGTAAGAGGTGTTTCTTTTGCCCCTGTTGCCACGCTATTATCAGCCATTCCGCAACTGAATTTAATTTCTACTGGAAACAGCATCCAAAAACCCATGTTTCAAGGACTATCGGGACTGCGACTCCCGTTGATTCAAAATGAATTGAGAATGGTTGGACAAACCTGGGGGAATGACCACGGTCCGGAACTAGCTAGAGCCGGAGTGGAATCAGTGAATGTTTTGAAAACTCATAATGCCCTGTGGGTCACGGGCGAATCTTGGGGCAACGCAGTTCAAGTAGAATACCAACCCACTTACCACTCACATGCCGTAAATCTGCAATCAGGGTTAGGTTACTCAACCAACGGAAATGCCCTACTTGCCAACTTTAAACTCAACCAAGGAACACACCACGCTGGAATGGGTTGGTATATCCAAGGACAAGGTTATGCTAGTCAAGATTATTCTGTACCCTTGAGCCTCGAAGCGCAAAAATCTCCAGCCAAAACATCCCCCGAAACAAAAAATGGAATTCTCTCCAATACCGCGAGTAAAGAATTTTCAATCATGGGTGGATTTAAACAAAAATTGAATGGCCATTGGACCATTCAATCTGATTTAAGTTGGTTTTTTAGTGAAAACGGAATCTACGCAGGGAGTCATATTGGAAACACCACCGATCTTATCAATAGCATCAATAGAAAAGATCCGAACATCCTTTTACAAAGTGGTAGTTATCAAATCAATAAACCCAAACAGGCCGCTGAACACATCAGTACTTCTGCCATCATTCAAAGACACGATGGATGGAAAACACTCATTTCTTTCCAACAAAACACCCGACAAGAATTTGATCCGCATCGAAATCCCAATTATACCTTTCCGCAACTAAATGTCAGATTAAACGCTGTTCAGATCAGACAAGAAATACCCTTAAATTCAAGGTTGATTTCTCACGCACAGGTGGGTGGCGAATGGCAGCAGCAGAGTTATGGCGGCTACTTTTTGGTTCCAGAATTCACTTCACAACAATATTTTGGGGTGATAAAAGGGAAATTTGAGCACCATAATTTTCAGCAGAATTGGGCATTGCGTTTGGATTTTTTGAACAGGCACACTTTACTGAAAGATCAATCCGTTAATGAGCAAGCGTACACTGGAATCTCAGGGGCATATTCGGCCAGTAAAATTCAAAAAAGAAACACCTATCAACTGTTTTTGAATCACAGTTGGCGTGCACCAGCGGTGAATGAGTTGTTTTCGGCGGGGGTTCACCACGGCAATGCCAGTTACGAAGAGGGCAACTCACTTTTAAAACCTGAATGGGGCGAAAAACTAGAATTTCAATTGAAAAAAGCGTTCAAGAAAAGCAATTTTGAACTCACCACCTTCGGTTTATGGTCGCCCAATTACATTCATTTGAATCCGCAGTCCTCCCCCATCTTGACCGTTCGAGGCGCTTTTCCCTACTACAAATACGAACAGTTGCCTACCCTATTAAGTGGATTTTCAGCTTACCAAGAATTCTTTTTTTCTCGGGGGACATTAACCGCCGGAGGGGAATACACTTACGGTCGAATTCTTGAGCCGGAACGATTCCCCACTTTGCTTCCTTGCAGCGAACTTTCTTTAGGATGGGTAGGTCAGTTCAAATGGGGTGAATACTTCCTTAAATATACGAGGGTTTTCCAACAACAATATTTCACTGCTGAAACAGATTTAATGCCGCCACCGGAAGAATATCATTTGCTGGATGCAGGAATCACATTGAAAAAAGATTCAAAATACGAACTAACATTGAACGGAAACAATTTACTAAATACCCGATACCGGAATTACTTAGACCGTTTCCGGTATTTCACTCCTGCCATGGGCAGAAATATTGGTTTAAAATTAAACATCAACATACATTATCATGAAAAAACACATCATTAAAACAAGCATTTTTGCGATGCTCGCAATCAGTTTCAATTCTTGCACTGACCACCATCACGACGATGACCACAAGCACGAAGAAGAATCCATCAACAAAGTAGAACTAACCTTAACCCCTGACTCTCTTGGGTTGCCATCTCAAACGGTGATTTGGAGCGATGTTGACGGCGACGGCGGAAACGCACCCGTACTTCCAGATTCATTGAGACTAACCCCAGGAATTCAGTACACAGGAGAATTGACTTACAAGCATGTTTACAATGGAGGCGAACATCTCGTGAATACTGAAATCTTAAAAGAAGCCGATGAGCACTTGGTATGCTTCAGTCCTATTCAACTCATTCAGGTGGTTATCTTAGAAATCACCAGAACCGACAAAGACAATCAAGGTAGAGAATTGGGTTTAATTTCTAAATGGAAGGCTTTGATTCCTGAAAAGGGAGCGGTTCGAATCAGCTTGAAACACCAACCCAACGGCATTAAAAATGGCAGTTGCGATGTAGGAGAAACCGATGCAGAAATTGATTTCCCCTATTCTTCAATTCAATAAAACCACTGACCAAAATTGGTTACTTTTGTAGCGAAATGGAGAACACTGAAATGAAATTAACCGCGCTCAACCATGTTCACAGAGCATTGGGCGCCAAAATGGTTCCTTTTGCTGGGTACGACATGCCTGTGTTGTACAAAAATTTGATTCAAGAGCATCATGCCGTGAGAAATGCTGTGGGTGTTTTTGATGTAAGCCACATGGGAGAAGTTTTCATTACCGGTGAAAAAGCGTATGATTTAGTTCAATATATGACCTCAAACGATGTCTCTGCTTTGTCTGATGGACGTGTACAATATTCTTGTATGCCTAACGATCAAGGCGGAATTGTTGACGATTTATTGGTTTATCGTTTTGCTGCTGATAAATATTTCTTGGTAATCAATGCCTCAAACATTGAAAAAGATTTAGCATGGATGCATAAACAAAACGAAAAGTTTGGTGCTACCATTGAAAACAAATCAGATGACTATTCTTTGTTAGCCATTCAAGGGCCTAAAGCCATTGCCGCTCTTCAAAAATTGACTGAGGTTAACTTATCAGAAATCCCATACTACCACTTCACCGAAGGCGTACTTGCAAACATGCACATGATCATTTCAAACACTGGTTACACTGGTGCTGGAGGATTTGAACTTTACGTGAAAAACAACGAAGTTGAAGCCCTTTGGAACGCAGTTATGGATGCAGGTGCAGAATTCGGAATTGAACCCTGTGGATTGGGTGCACGTGATACTTTGAGATTGGAAAAAGGATTTTGCCTCTACGGCAACGATATCAACGATGAAACTTCGCCCATTGAGGCTGGTTTAGGTTGGATCACCAAATTCAACAATCCCTTCCACATGAGCGAACACCATTTGGAAATCAAGAACAACAAACCTTCCAAGAAGTTGGTTGGATTTGAATTGATTGACCGTGGAATCCCCCGTCAACATTACCCCATTTGCTCTGCAGATGGAACAGTCATTGGCGAAGTAACCTCAGGTACCATGAGTCCTACCTTAAACAAAGCGATAGGAATGGGCTATGTGACCTCTGAAAACAGCGCTGCTGGTTCAGAGATTTACATAGAAGTGAGAGGAAAATTACTGAAGGCTCAAGTGGTTAAAATTCCATTCTTGGCTTAAAAATTAAAAAACGATTTTTTGAAAACGCTCTTCATTTCTGAAGGGCGTTTTTTTTAGCCTTCGTGTCTCAAGGCTTCGATGGGGTCTAATTTGGAGGCTTTAACTGCTGGATAAAGTCCTGCAACCAAACCTACCACAATACAAATAATCACGGCAAAGAAAATCCAAAACCACGGTATGATAAATCCGCTGTTGAGTAAAATTCCAACCGCATTTCCCATAACAATACCCAAAATAATTCCACCAAGTCCGCCGAGTTGAGTAATGACTACCGCTTCCACTAAGAACTGATTACGAATGGCTGAGGCCGTGGCACCCAATGATTTCCTCAAACCAATTTCACGGGTTCTTTCGGTGACGCTCACCAACATGATATTCATTAAACTTACCGCAGCTCCCAAAAGCGTAATTATACCAATCAACATTCCCACAGATGAAACCATGGCTAAATCTTCCTTGACATTGTTCGCCAAAGAATCACTTCGGGTAATGGAAAAATCATCTTCCAGATGGGGCGGCAGTCGTCTGATTCGCCTCATAATGGCCCTGGCTTCTGAAATATCAGCATCCAAATTCTCAATAGATTCTGACATCACGCTCATATTTACATTATTGATGGCTTGGGTGAAATCTTGACGGGCTTTATTGATACCCACAATCACCATTCTATCTCCACCCGACATTCCCATGCTCGAACCTTTTTTCTTTAACTCACCAATGACTTTGTATGGCTTCCCGTCAATGGAAATATCTTTACCAACACTGATACCTTCTTTGTAAGATGCTCCCCAAATTTGCACTACCACATCTGAACCCAAAACCACCAAAGGAAAACTCATGAATACATCGTTCTTGGTGAAAGATCTACCTGCTGCTAATTCATAGCTGGAGGTGAAAATTACATCTTCATCAACCCCCATGATTTTTATGTTTGGGTTTGTTTCGATGTTGCGATATTTCACTTTAGAAGTAAACGAAGCGTTGATGGTTTTCCCAATAACCCCAGTTCCTCGATACAGTTCTTCAAACTTTTGGGATTGATCATAGCTGATGGGCTTAAAATCATCAGGAACACCCCATCGTTGAACAGTTAATCGATTGTTGATGGAAAAACTCTGAGCGCCAAAGCGGGACATGGTTTTGGTAATGGCACTGCTCATCGCATCGATGGAAGTTAGAATTCCCACCAAGGCCGAAATACCAATTGCTATAATGGAAGCCGTAATAATTGCTCGGGTTCTATGTGACTTGAGGGAAGAGAACCCTTGGCGGATATTTTCAACGACTTGTAGCAATGATTCGAAGAATGGTTAATAAGTTACGCCGAAAATGATTGTCCACAGCCACAGGTTTCTGAAGCATTGGGATTATTAAAAGAAAAACCACGATTGTTCAAGCCGTGTTCCCAATCAACCTCCATTCCAATGACATACATCACGTGCGCTTTATTCATCACTACGGGAATTCCTTCTAGGTTGTATTCTTTATCTCCTTCTTCGCGCTTATCAAAGGCTAAAAGGTAGCTCATACCTGAACATCCGCCGCCTTTTACTCCTATTCTTAAAACTGAATCTTCCTTTAACTCTAGGTTCTCATGCAATCTATGAAGTTCATCTATGGCATGTTGAGTGAACTTTACGGGCAAACTTTCCATACCTACAAATTTAGTCAATTCTTAATTGCCTTGGTCGGTTTGATTTTAGTGTTGTGCGACAAAGAATGTATCTTTGTCGAAAACCCATGGAAACCTTTGAATTGATAGAAGCTGCGCTTTACATTTTAGCGCCCTCGGTGTTGGTAATTGTGAGCTCTTCTATGATTATGAAGAGCATGTCGCGCAATTTAGAGAAGACTTTGAAAAGCGAAATACTGCGTCAAAACAACAAAGACTTTGTAAAATTAAAGCTTGCGGCATACGAGAGACTGAGTTTGATGCTGGAACGCACCTCTATTCCTACACTGATTCAAAAATTTGCCAAACCTGGTTTAACCGCCTCTCAAATTGCACAACTAATGAGAGCATCTATTTACGAAGAATTTAATTATAATGTATCGCAACAAATTTTCGTTAGCGCCCAAACTTGGGGCACCATTAAAATTGTAAAGGAACAAACCTTGATTTTGATAAAAACGGTAGAATCTAAAATTGACTCCAATCAATCGGCCGTCGAATTTTGTGAGTCTCTCATCAATCACACGAAAAATAATGGTGAGATTCCTCATGAAAAAGGACTTCAAATGATCCGTGGAGAAATGGAATTGATCTTCAATTGAGCATTTCAACGACACATTCCTCGCCCCATCCGAATTAATATCCCCCGAAAAACCATCCCTCGAAAAATGAAAAAAAACAGCAGCGGAATAGAAATCAACGAAGTTTACCATACATCGAAAAGTCAATTAGAGCAACCAGGTGAGTACCCTTTCACCCGCGGTGTGCGCAAAGACATGTACCGCGGTAGGCTATGGACTATGCGCCAATACGCAGGATTCAGTACCGCCGAGGAAAGCAATGAGAGATACCATTATTTATTGAACCAAGGAACCACAGGGTTATCGGTAGCGTTTGATTTACCCACACAAATTGGGTACGACAGTGATCACGCCATGAGCGAAGGTGAAGTGGGCAAAGTAGGCGTAGCCATTGATTCACTGAAAGATATGGAGACCCTATTCAAAGGAATTGAGCTCCAAAAGGTAACTACAAGTATGACCATCAATGCAACAGCTTCAACACTTCTTGCTATGTATGTTGCGTTGGCGAAAAAACAGAACGCAGATTTATCGCAAATCAGCGGAACCATCCAAAATGATATTCTAAAAGAGTATGCAGCTAGAGGTACCTATATATATCCAGTGCGACCCAGCATGAAAATCATCACTGATATCTTTGAATGGTGCGGAAAAGAACTTCCAAAATGGAACACCATTTCCATCAGTGGTTATCACATTCGTGAAGCTGGAAGTACCGCAGTTCAGGAATTGGCTTTTACCTTGGCAAACGGAAAAGCTTATGTAGAATCCGCTTTGAAAGCGGGCTTAGATATCAATGTATTTGGAAAGAGATTATCGTTTTTCTTCAATGCTCACAACGACTTTTTCGAAGAAATCGCCAAATTCAGAGCGGCGCGCAGAATGTGGGCCAACATCATGAAGGAGTTGGGTGCCACCGATGCCCAAGCCATGATGTTGAGATTTCACACTCAAACAGGAGGATCTACTCTAACGGCTCAACAGCCCGAAAACAATATTTCCAGGGTTACGTTACAGGCCATGGCAGCAGTTTTAGGTGGAACACAGAGTTTACACACCAACGGATATGACGAAGCGCTCAATCTGCCTACTGAAAAAGCCGCTAGAATTGCCCTCAGAACCCAGCAAATCATTGGTTTTGAAAGTGGAGTCACCAATACGGTTGACCCTCTCGGGGGAAGTTTTTACGTGGAAGAACTCACTGATCGCATAGAAAAAGAGGCATTGTTGTTAATGACTCAGATTGACCAAGTGGGAGGATCTGTTGCGGCAGTAGAAAGCGGATGGATGCAAGAAGAAATTGCCAGAAGTAGTTACGAATTCCAAAAACAGGTAGAATCAAAAGAACTAATCATTGTTGGGGTAAATCAGTTTACTTCTCAAGAGAATGAAAATATTCCTTCTTTCAAAATTGATGACAGCATCAGAGAGAAACAAACCGAAAAAATCAACGCTCTAAAACAAGAAAGAAATCAAAAATCAGTTGATTTATCTTTGGAAAATTTGGAATCGGCAGCACGATCTGGCGAAAACCTCATGCCCAAAATCTTGAAAAGCGTTGAAGAATATGCCACCTTGGGTGAAATTGCGTTTGCTTTGAGAAAAGTGTATGGCGAATTCGCGATTTAATACACTAAAAAAATTAAAAAATCAAGCAAAAAAAATTAGCAAATTGTGAAAATTCTCTATTTCTTTACAAACGGAAACTAACTTTTTGACTATCCATGATAATCAATCAGTTAAATAAGGATTTTAACAAGTAATTAACACTCAGGCCCCAAGATATATATGGAAAGAAAAGCACACGAACTTGCATGGCAAGAATGCATTGAAATTATTAGAGACAATGTGAACCCTCAAAGTTTTAAAACTTGGTTTGAACCCATCAAACCCATGAAACTTTCGAACAAAATTCTTACCATTCAAGTACCTAGCCAATTCTTTTATGAATGGCTGGAAGAGCACTACGTGCAGATCCTTCACAAAACGTTAAAGAAAGTTATTGGCCCTAACGCCAAATTAGAATATTCTGTCATTGTTGAGAATGCAACCTCTCAACATTCTGAACCATTCACCATCAATTTACCTACCGGAAACTCTTCTAAACCCGTAAATAACGAATTGGGAATGCCCATCAATATGGACAGTCCCATCAAAAACCCTTTCATCATTCCTGGCCTTCGCCGAATGAACATTGACAGCCAATTGAACCCACGCTACACTTTTGACAATTTTGTTGAAGGTGAATGCAATAAATTGGCAAGAAATGCAGGTTTAGCCATCGCTCAAAAACCAGGTGGAACCGCATTCAACCCGTTGATGATTTTTGGCGGCTGTGGTTTGGGTAAGACCCACCTTGCTCACGCAATTGGTAATTTGATCAAACAACAACACAAACAAAAAGTGGTGGTATTTGTCAGCGCAGAGAAATTCATCAATCAATTCATTGACTCAGCTAGACAGGGCAACAACAATCAGTTTGTAAACTTCTACCAGTACCTTGATGTGTTGATTGTTGATGATGTTCAGTTTTTCTCAAAAAAGGAAAGAACACAAGAAGTATTCTTCCAAATTTTCAATCACCTTCACCAAAACGGAAAACAAATCATATTAACCTGTGACCGCGCTCCAAAAGATCTAAAAAATATGGATGAGCGTTTGTTGAGCCGTTTCAAATGGGGATTGTCTGCTGACCTCAGCACGCCTGATTTTGATACCCGTGTTTCCATCCTCGAAAACAAAATGTATCAAGACGGCATCACCCTTCACAAAGATGTGGTTGAATACCTTGCACACAACATCGACACCAACGTTCGTGAACTAGAAGGAGCATTGATATCTCTTTTAGCACAAGGTTCGCTTACCCGTAAGCATTTAGATTTAAATCTTGCCAAGCAAACCGTTAAAAACTTCGTTAAGAATTCAACCCGGGAAATCAGCATTGATTATATCCAAAAGTTGGTTTGCGACTTCTACAACATTCCTGTAGAAGCAGTAAAATCAAAAACCCGTAAACGCGAAATCGTTCAAGCCCGCCAAATTGCCATGTACTTCACCAAAGACCTTACCAAGGCTTCCTTGAAAAACATCGGTATTTTCTTCGGGGGACGTGACCACTCTACGGTGATCCATGCTTGCCAAACAGTAAATGATTTGATCGAAACCGACAAAAAATTCCGCCAAGATGTGGAAGAAATCGAAAAACGCATCAAAATCAACACATTCTAATCGATAATATACACACTTTCATACAAAAGGGGCGGCCTCCATCTAAAGGCTGCCCCTTTTTCATTTATTTTCGCTCATCATGTTGCGGTTCTATAAATCTTTCAGGTTTGCTTTAAACGGAGTCATTCTACTTGCAAAAACCGAACACAATTTCAAAATCATCATATGGGTGATGTTTGCCGTATTAGGTTTGGGTTGGTATTTAGATTCACAAGGTCAACACCTCAATCGTTTGGAATGGGCCATTCTTTGGGCTACCATGGGACTGGTATTTGTTTCGGAAAGCTTGAATACCGCCATAGAAAAAACCCTGGACACCCTACATCCCGATAGACATGAAGGAGTAGGACGAGCTAAAGACATGGCTGCAGGAGCCACACTCATTGCATCAACCGTTGCACTGATTGTTGGTGGCTATATTTTATTGCCTAGAATTCTTGCGCTACTGTAATTCCCTTTAAGTAGGCTCTAGAAAAACAGTTTACTTTATTTCTGATCTAAATCACTCAGCTGTTCCTTGGTTAAAGCACTTGGGGCATCAATCATGGTATCTCTTCCGCTATTGTTCTTCGGAAAGGCAATGAAATCTCTGATGCTATCACTTCCGCCAAACAAACTGCATAAACGATCAAATCCTAAAGCTATTCCGCCGTGTGGTGGTGCTCCGTATTCAAAGGCATTCATCAAGAATCCAAACTGAGCTTGCGCTTCTTCTGAAGAAAATCCTAATAAGCCAAACATTTCCGCTTGCAATTGCTGATCGTGAATTCTGATAGAGCCTCCCCCTATTTCAACGCCATTGATGACCAAATCATAGGCATTGGCATTCACTCTACCGGGTTCGGTCTTCATCAACTCCCTGTGTTCAGGCAAGGGACTTGTAAAAGGATGGTGCATAGCGTGGAATCTCTGAGAATCCTCGTCCCACTCCAACAAAGGAAAATCAACTACCCAAAGCGGAGCAAAAACGTTGGGATTTCTTAGTCCCAAATCAGCAGCCACTTTCAAACGCAATTCATTTAATTGCTTGCGAGTCTTATCAATGGGTCCGGCTAACAACAGCAACAAATCGCCGTTTTGAGCTTGAAAAGCTTCTGACCACTTCGCCAATTTATCTGCGTCGTAGAATTTATCTACCGATGATTTTAATTCTCCTGATTCTTCTTTTCGGCACCAAATCATGCCTGAAGCACCTACCTGAGGACGCTTCACATAATCAGTTAATGCATCAATTTGTTTACGGGTTAAGCTTGCCGCGCCAGGAACACAAATTCCAATAACGCTTTCTGCTGAATCAAAGATTCCAAACCCTGCGCCTGAAATAACATCTCTTTCTTCTGACTTCAATTCAACGAATTTCATTCCGAATCGAACATCTGGCTTGTCTGAACCATAGTATTTCATGGCATCAGCATAGGTCATACGAGGAAAATCCTCGAAGTGCATTCCTTTTTCTTGAATGAAAAGGTGTCTAACCATGCCTTCAAAGATGTCTAATATATCATTGCGCTCAATGAAGCTCAACTCGCAGTCAATTTGAGTAAACTCAGGCTGACGGTCTGCGCGTAAATCTTCGTCTCTGAAACACTTTACAATTTGAAAATACCGATCAAAACCGCTCACCATCAACAATTGCTTGAATGTTTGCGGGCTCTGCGGCAAGGCATACCATTCCCCCGGATTTAATCTGCTGGGCACTACAAAATCTCTTGCACCTTCTGGGGTACTTTTGATCAAAACCGGCGTTTCTACTTCCAAGAAATTTTGATCTGATAAATACCTTCTAATTTCTTGAGCCAAACGATGTCTTAGTTCCAAATTCTTGCGAACCACCTCTCTGCGAAGGTCTAGATATCGGTATTTCATTCTCAACTCATCTCCACCATCTGTTTCAGTTTCAATGGTGAATGGAGGTGTTTTTGAAGCATTTAAAACTTGAAGTTCAGTCACAATTACTTCAATTTCACCCGTTGGAATATTGCTGTTTTTGCTGCTTCTTTCAGCAACCGTTCCTTTTATTCGAATTACAAATTCTCTACCCAACTCATTTGCTTTGTTGAGCAGTTCTTGGTTGTAAACTTCATTGAAGGCTAGCTGGGTAATTCCATATCGATCTCTAAGATCAACAAAGGACATACTTCCTAAAGACCGATTCTTGGCAACCCACCCAGACAATTCAACGTTTTGTCCAACGTGTTCTATTCTTAATTCCCCACAGGTATGTGAACGATACATATTCTTATTTTTCTTCTTGTTTAAAATGTTGCCAGCCTTGTGCTTTGATATCAAACACGTTTCCGGCGTTGGTATGCAATCTGTGTTTCCCCTCCATGGCTGTAGCATGTCCAATGATGGTAAAATCCATGTGATTTTTTAACTGATCGTAATGTTTCTGATCCATGGTCATGAGCAACTCATAATCTTCGCCGCCATTCAAAGCTACAATGCTGGGGTTTAAATTGAAAGTCATGGCAGTTTCCATGGTTTGTGAATCGATGGGAAGTTTATTCTCGTAAACATCAAATCCCACTTTTGAAGCTTTTCCCAAGTGAAAAACCTCTGATGCCACACCATCACTGATATCCATCATAGAGGTAGGAACAATTCCCAATTCGTTGAGAGTCTCAATAATATCCACACGAGCTTCGGGTTTGAGTTGTCTACCTACAATATAATCATAAGGTTCTAGGTCGGGCTGCATGCTGGGATGATCTATGAAGACCTTCTTCTCGCGTTCCAAGATTTGAAGTCCCATATATGCGCCACCCAAGTCCCCCGAAACCACCAAAAGATCGCCGGGTTTAGCGCCTGAGCGCTTGGTGATGTTTTTAGAATCTACCTCTCCCAAAACCGTCACATTGATGACCAATCCAGACCGAGAAGTACTGGTATCGCCACCCACCAAGTCAACTTGGTACTTATCGCAAGCGATTTTCATTCCCAAATAAAGCTCTTCAATGGCTTCCAATGAAAAACGGTTACTCAAGGCAACAGAAACCAAAACTTGAGTTGCTTTCCCATTCATGGCACACACGTCGCTCACGTTGGTAGCAATGGCTTTGAAGCCCAAGTGCTTTAATGGTGTGTAGGAAAGGTCAAAATGAACCCCTTCCAACATGATATCTGTGCTCCAAACAGCAATTTTACTGCCCATTTTTATCAAAGCAGCATCATCACCCACCCCAAGAAGGGTAGATTTCTGTTGATTTTCGAAGTGTTGAGTCAAGTGTTGAATCAATCCAAATTCACCCAACTGCGACAATTCTGTGCGATCGCTGTTATCAAACATAATGCAAATTTAGGCTTACAATGCGATACAAACGTTCTTTGGCTCTGTAAAAAATCTCATGGCTTCCCAACCGCCTTCTCTTCCAACGCCTGAGCTCTTCACCCCTCCAAAAGGAGTGCGCAAGTCTCTGAGCAACCAACAATTCACCCAAACAATGCCAAATTCTAGCTCCGATGCCAATCTATGTGCACGTTTGAGGTCGTTGGTCCAAAAGGTCGCGGCCAAACCATATTCGGTGCCATTGGCAATTTCCAAAGCTTCCGCTTCGTTTTTAAAAGGCATGATGGTAATTACCGGACCAAAAATTTCTTCTTGATTGGTTCTACATTCTGCCTTGAGGCCCTCTATAATGGTAGGTTGTATGTACCACCCGTTTTCTTTTCCTTCGGGATGAACGGTTTGTCCGCCAATGAGAACTTTACCGCCTTCTTCTTGTGCCAACTCAATGTATGACTTCACTTTTTCATAGTGGGGTTTCGAAACAATAGCACCAATGCGGGTTGAATCATTCATGGGGTCACCCACCGTCAACTTCTTGACTTCTTCAATAAGAGCATTCTTTACCTCTTCATAGACACTCTCTTCAATGAGCAATCTGCTTCCGCACAAACAAATCTCGCCTTGATTCATAAAAGAGGTGTTTACCGTTGTTTTAACTGCCTTATCCAAATCTGCATCAGCAAAAATGATGTTGGGATTCTTTCCGCCCAATTCTAGGCTCAATTTCTTGAACATAGGTGCCGCCGTTGCCGCGATGTACTTACCTGTAACAGTGCCTCCCGTGAAACTGATGGCCTTAATTTTGGGATGTTCCACCATGGCTTGTCCTACTTTGGGACCCAACCCGTGAACAATATTCAATACCCCTTTTGGAAGTCCAGCTTGAATACAAACCTCTGAAAGTAGAAATGCTGTAGCCGGGGTAAACTCGCTGGGCTTAGCCACAACCGCGTTTCCAGCAGCTAAAGCCGGAGCAATCTTCCAACTGAAAAGATACAGCGGAAGGTTCCACGGCGATATGCATCCAACCACACCTATTGATTGTCTCAAGGTGTAATTGATGGCCCTATTTTCCATTGCATGACTCTCCGAAGCAAACTGCATAGCAGCTGTAGCATAAAATCTAAAATTTTGGGCTGCCCTGATCATCTCATTTCTAGATAACCACAATGGCTTCCCTTGATCTCTACTCTCCGCCAAAGCAAATTCTTCGCGCTTGGCATCAATACCCTCGGCGATGGCATTTAAAACCTTGAATTTTTCTTCCGCAGGTGTATTTTCCCATCCTTTTTGAGCAGCTGTTGCCGCTTTGTATGCATCAGCTACATCGGTAGAATCAGAATCGGGAACTTGTCCGTATACTTGCCCAATGCTCGGATCGTAATTGTCTAAATAAGCACCTGCTGCAGGCTCTTTCAATTCACCGTTTATGTAATTTAAAATCTTCATTTCTCTATCTTACGTTGTTAGGACCCAAAACTTCTGCGTGAATGGTTATACGTTCTGGCGCTGACCACCATGTATTTTCAGCAATTTGAATGTCATAGCCTTTTCCAGGAAGGTAAAATCTATCAATATCACGATCTACCAGCCAACCCCTTTGTCGAGTTTTCCAAAAATAACCTTGAATTTTATGATTGCTTTTGATGATTTTAAACTCTTGAAGGAATGCCGTAGTATCTTTATTGCTGTAATTCCTACTTTCATACCCTCCGCCACTATCCACGGTTAATTCCATGGTTTTAGTTAGCTCCTCTGTGTTCAAACTTAAGAATCCAGCATATTCATCTTTTAAAACCTTCAATTTATTTGCCTGTTCTTTGATGGTATCTATCAACAGTTCCGAACTCTCAACCGTCTCTCCGGTTTGAATGTTCCTGATGATGCTCAATCGCGTTTGTTTTGACATTTCATTTAAGTCATTCAATACTTCAAGTGCGTATGGATCAGTAATATTTTCGGGGATTTCCTGATCTGAGCTGCAGCTAAAAAGCCACAGGCTTATGGGAATGAGTAACTTGAGTTTCATGATTTATTTATTAAAGACTGACCGGTCATTTCTGTGGGTTTTTCGAGGGACATTAAATCCAATATGGTGGGTGCCACATCAGCCAGTTTCCCATTCTTCAAGGTTTCTTTGCCTTCGCCAATGAGCCAAACCGGCACCGGATTGGTGGTATGAGCTGTGTTAGGGGTACCATCGTCATTGATGGCAAAATCTGCATTTCCGTGATCTGCAATCACCAAGGTTTGATAATGATGGGTTTTCAACGTTTCTAGGAGCGTCTCTAAGCAAGAATCAACTGTTTCAACGGCCTTTACAATGGCTTCATAAACCCCTGTATGCCCCACCATATCAGCGTTGGCATAGTTCAAACACACAAAATCAGGCTCATTCAGTTTAATAAAATCAACAGCTTTCTCTGTGAGTTCTTTAGCGCTCATCTCCGGTTGTAAATCATACGTGGCCACTTTGGGCGAATTGGCCATGATTCGGGTTTCTGCCTTGAATTCTTGCTCCCGTCCCCCGCTAAAAAAGAACGTAACATGAGGGTATTTCTCAGTCTCTGCAGCCCTCAATTGGCTTTTTCCCGCCGCTTCCAAAACTTCACCCAAGGTCATTTGTAAGTTGTCATTGCTGAAAACCACCCCTGAAATCTTGAATTTCTCGTCGTATTGAGTCAACGTGTAATAATGCAAGTTTAGTGCATGCATATTGAACTCATAAAAATCCTCCTGGGTTAAAGCCCTACTTATTTGCCTACCTCTATCGGTTCTGAAATTAAAACACAATGCAACATCGCCGTCTTTAACCAAGCCTTCCTCACCATCAAGACAATGGATGGGCGACATAAATTCATCGGTTTCTCCTTGATTGTAATGATCTTCAATGGTTTCAAACAATCCGCAGGCCATTTCACCGGTACCATGCACCATGACATCGTAAGCCTTTTTCACTCTCTCCCATCTAAGGTCTCTGTCCATAGCAAAATACCTTCCCACAACGGTACTGATTTGAGCCGCAGTGCCTTGAATTCCTTCTTGCAATTTTTTCAAAAAGCCCAGTCCAGACTTTGGATCTGTGTCACGTCCATCTAGAAACGCGTGAATGTAAATATCTTGAACCCCGTTTTGCGTAGCTAAATGACACAATTGAATGAGGTGATCAATATGAGCATGAACACCTCCATCGGAAACCAATCCAAAAAGATGAAGCGGTCTTTTCAACTCATTTGTCTTATTGAAAATCTCTTGTAAAACCTCGTTCTTAGCGGCATCGCCGTCTCTAAACGACTTATTGATTTTGGCCAACATCTGCCAAACTACGCGTCCAGCACCAATGTTCATATGCCCAACTTCGCTGTTCCCCATTTGGCCTTCAGGAAGCCCAACATTTTCTCCATCCGTTCTCAATGTAGCATGCGGAAAATTCTCGGTCAGAGAATCGGTAAAAGGCGTATTAGCGCAGTAAACGGCATCAGACTTCGATTTATTTCCCAAGCCCCAGCCATCCAGAATCACAATTGCAGCTTTTTTTGACATTACTACAAATTTACGGAAGCCTTACCTCAACTCGATGATTTTATACGATATTTGTAGAGTATGCGCAGCGCTTTTTTGTTTTTGCTTTTCTGGGGATGTTTTGACGCCTATGCTCAGGTACAAATCACCGCCGAAGAATCAGTAATTAACGCCGAAAAAGCCAGACTCAATCGACGTAGCGCCGAAGATCATATTGTAGCGGGTTTCAGAATTTTTATTGGGATGCGCAGCAATCGTGCTGATGCCATTGTATTAAAACAAGAAGTAGATGAAAAGTTAGACTCTATGTACTCAGCTCAAATCATCTACGACGAACCCAACTTCAAAGTCTATGTTGGCGCATACCCCACAAACAACGAGGCAGACGCCGCAATGGCTGAAATTAGAAAATACTATTCCAACGCTAAGAAAATCAGAATGCCTATTCCCTTCAAAAGAGAAGAGTAAGACATGAAAATCGACCCGAAAATCCAAAAAGTCAAAGACGAAGTCAGAGAGTTGTTCACCCAATATTTGGAGACCAACAAGCAACGCAAAACTCCCGAGCGCTATGCTATTCTCGATGAAATCTATACCTATAAAGACCATTTTGATGTAGACCAACTATACCTTAAAATGAAATCACGAAACTACCATGTTAGTCGTGCTACCGTCTACAACACCCTTGACCTTTTAGTAGAAGCAGGCTTGGTAAAAAAGCACCAATTTGGACAAAATACCAGCCACTTTGAACAAGCTTATGGCTACCGTCAACACGACCACCTCATTTGCAATAAATGCAAAAAAGTGATGGAGTTTTGCGATCCTCGAGTACAACAAATCAGCTCCACCATGGGCGGATTACTCAAATTTGATATCAGTTCACATTCATTACACCTCTATGGCGAGCCCATGACCAATGAAGACGGGTCATGCGCACAATGCCAAAAATCCATAATTTAAACACCCTACATGATTGACGTTATTTTAGGCCTCCAATGGGGCGACGAAGGAAAAGGCAAAATTGCCGACTACTTAACTCCTAAATATGACCTAGTGGCTCGCTTCCAAGGTGGCCCTAATGCAGGTCACTCCCTTGAATTCGAAGGCAAAAAATTTGTTCTAAATACCATTCCATCTGGAATTTTCCGTAAAAATATTCTCAACCTCATAGGCAACGGCGTTGTTATTGACCCTATCCGCCTTGGAGAAGAAATTGACCGCATCAAAGATGAATGTCCTGATTATCATGAAAGACTCCTCATCTCTCAAAAGGCGCACTTGATTTTACCTACTCACCGCATTTTAGATGCCGCTTCAGAAGCATCCAAAGGGAAAGATAAAATTGGAAGTACCCTCCGAGGAATTGGCCCAACATACAAAGATAAAATTGGCCGCTCTGGAATGCGCGTAGGCGATATTTTAGACCCTGATTTCAATCAAAAATACCGCTCTACCGTTGAAAATCACCTCAAACAAATTGAGTTTTTTGGCTTCACTGACTTTGATCTTCAAACCGAAGAAACCAAGTTCTTTGCAGCCATCGAACGATTAAAAACCCTAAAACTCGTCAACAGCGAATACCTCATTCACCAATACATCAGCGAAGGTAAAAAAGTCCTCGCCGAAGGAGCTCAAGGCAGTATGCTTGACGTTGAATTTGGAACCTATCCTTACGTAACATCTAGCAATACCCTCTCAGGAGGTGTTTGTACCGGCTTAGGGGTAGCCCCAAAGCACATCCGCAAAGTATACGGTATTTTCAAAGCCTATTGCACACGCGTTGGATCAGGCCCCTTCCCCACTGAACTCGACAATGCCCTTGGTGAAGAAATTCGTCAATTGGGACATGAATTTGGTGCAACTACAGGTCGTGAAAGAAGAACAGGTTGGTTAGACTTGGTAGCTCTCAAATACACTTGCATGCTCAATGGCGTTGACGAACTCATCATGATGAAAGGCGACGTTCTAAACGGATTTGACGAATTAAACGTAGCCACAGCATACAACATTAACGGCGTAATCACCTCCGAGGTGCCTGCCAATTTGTGCAATTCTCAGATTGAACCCGTTTATCAATCCTTCCCAGGATGGGGTAAAGATTTAAACCTCAATGCTGGTTATGATGCTATGGATTCTACCTTCAAAAACTATGTAGAATTCATTGAAAATTACATTGGTTGCAAAATTTCTGTGGTTTCTATGGGACCAGGCAGAGATGAAACCTTGGTTAGGAACTAACATTCCGTCTCATGAAAATCATTTGCATTGGCCGAAATTACGCCGAACACATTCGCGAACTCAACAACGAAGTTCCCGATGAGCCAGTCATTTTCATTAAACCAGACTCAGCCTTACTACGCAATAACGCCCCATTTTTCCTTCCAGAATTCTCAAATGACGTTCACCACGAAGTAGAACTAGTCATCAAAATCAATAAATTAGGAAAACATATTCCCCTATCATTTGCTCGCGACTATTACAGTGAAATTGCCCTAGGCATTGATTTTACCGCTCGCGACCTGCAAACAAAACTCAAAGAAAAGAGCCTCCCCTGGGAAAAAGCCAAGGGCTTTGATCACTCAGCAGTCATCAGTAAATTCATGCCCCTAGATCATTTTGGTTTCTCCCAAAAAGATTCAATTAAGTCGTTGAATTTCAGCCTTCAAAAAAACAACGTCACCGTGCAACAGGGCAACACCGATTTCATGATCAACAACATTGACGAAATCATCAGCCACGTTTCACAATATTTCACCCTCAAAATTGGTGACTACATTTTCACTGGCACACCAGCCGGCGTAGGTAAAGTATCTCCAAATGACCATCTAACGGGCTTCATAGAAGACACTGAGATGTTTTCGTTTGGAGTTAAATAGTGATCGGCAGTCAGTTATCAGCTATCAGCCGTCAGCCATCAGCAGTCAGCAGTCAGCTTTCAGCTTCGCTGAGACTTTGAGACTCACGCTTCGCTAGGACTTGGAGCCAATAACTCTCAACCCTAAACTCTCAACCCTAAACTCTAATCTCTCAGCCGTCAGGCCAAGCAGCGCCACAGGCGCTAAGCTACGCGAAGTGTAAGTCTCACCGTCCCAAAGTCTCCCGCGAAGCGGTCAGCGGTCAGCGGTCCGCCGAAAGCCATCAGCCAAAGACCA
>JAMNXP010000014.1 GCA_023653095.1 Bacteroidia bacterium
CCTACACCAATTTTGGTGATCTTCCAATCGCCGCTCAAACCCGATTGGTTTGAAAGGTAGGTTCCACCAGCCCATCCATTGATCTTTCCACCTGCCAAGTCAACGTCATCTACGTTACACTCTGCACCCATATCTACTTGGAAAGTAACTCTATACTTAGGTAAAGCTGCACCAGGACATGCGTCGCAAGATCCATAACAAACTTTGCTCACTTCAATGTCAGCACTGTTCACTGTTACACCGCGATTGTTGTTAGTAGCGCAAGCACTAGGAACTGACTCATCCTTACCCCATGCGTTGCCGTTTACAAATTTGTATTCATAACTTCCATCAGCCAAGCAGAAAATGATTTCATGAATTTTGTTTGAAGAATAAAGGTTTACCATTCTGTCTTTTCCTGGGTTCCAACCTTGCAAGCTTCCTGCAATGTGAACACCATCAGTGCTAACTGATGCTTCTGCTTTCAAATCAACTGCAATACGAACTGCGTATTGGCCTGAAGGTGCGCTTCCGCTAAACTTGAATGCAGGTAAAACCAAGGTGTCTTTTCCAGTGCCTGACCAAAACCAACGATTGTCGTTTGACTCACCATTGTTCTTGTGTCCTTTTTGGTTAATTGCTGGTACGCTCTCAACTCCAGATGACCAATCGTTGTTGTTGATGAATTTGTATTCAACAACTGAAGTGGTATCTACTTCAGCATACACTGAGTAAATTCCGGTAGATCCTTCTTGAGTAAGAGTTGTTCCTGAGGGACTCCAACCCTGGAAGTTTCCAGCTACGTGAACCCCGTTCGCGCTTACAGTTTCTGATGACATGTCTACAGAAAACTTAACTGTACGGGTTGACTTCGCTGTTTGAGTAGCTTTTGCAATATCCCAATTATCTTGAGCTATGATGCCATCAACTGTAACATTCTGAGTAGATGAATACTGTCTCAAAACCACAGCTTGAATTGAAGTTAAATCACTTTGTGTACCAGCCATTGGGCCTAAAGTTGGTTTTGCAGGCTCTTTAGAGATATCATCGCCATCAGCAAAAACATACAAAGCAACTGAATCATTGCTAGTACCGCTAACGAAGATTTGCTTAACAACAACCAAGTATGTCTCACCAACATTCAAATCTGCAGTGGTTGCGTCTGGACTAGAATTATTGAATGACAATCCCAACTTGAATTTTGTTGAGTCTGCACCTGCCGCAATGTGAGTTCTTGCTCTAAAGCTAGTTGATAGAGCAGTGTAAACTGGTGTTGTAGGGTTTGAATATTGACCTAAATGAAAAAATACACCACCAGAAGTAGCGGTCATTTTGTTTACAGTCATCAAAAATGATACGTACAAATTGCCAGTTGTAGCATCTGATGCGAATGGTTTGTTTTCGTCAGCACCAGTATTGTTAACAGCAGCTGCATTTCCAACGCCGCTCCCTTTGTAGTTTGATTTGGTCCAACTTAAACCGCCGTTAGTTACTTTGATTGGATTGGTAGTTGCTGCACTATGCCCATACCAACCATTTTTTTGTAGCAAGGAATCTGCCGGATAGTCAAAATGCTCCGCCAGATAGACTGTCTGGGCATTGGCTACACCAACGTTTAAACCCAAGAACAGCATGATTTTGATGATTTTTTTCATGTTTTATTAAATGTAATGTTGTTTCTATTGCAATGATACTAAATATGAGTGTCTTTTTGACAATTAGACGTTTATTTTGAACGAGTTAATTGGTTAACCACATTAACAATTCAACAAAAAGAAAAATCAAGCCAATTGAAAATAAATTGAGTCTAAAACCTACTTGCATCATTTTCTTAATACTAATATGACCACTACTGAAAACCAAAGTGTTAGGCGGTGTAGCAACAGGCAACATGAACGCGGCAGAAGCCGAAATCGCTACTCCACCAAGAAAATAATATGGATCAATCCCCATAGTAATTGACATGGGTAACAACAAGGGTAGCACAACCACTGCGGCGGCTAAATTCGATGTCAATTCGGTTAAAAAGTTCATGAATGTCAATACAATTAAAACAATGACCCAATTTGGCAAGTGGTTCCAAGTAGATATCCATTGAGTCATCCATTGTGCAAGCCCACTCTTATCAAATGCCGAAGCCAAACTCAAACCTCCACCAAATAAAATCAATGATCCCCAAGAAAGCCGCTGAGTATCTTTCCATTGAATCAATGTTTCACCAACCTGCCCAGAGGGTAGAATGAACAATATCAATGCACTGATCATCGCAATCATGGTATCATCTACAAAAGAGAAATATGGTTCTATGAGCCAAGTTCGGGTAATCCACGCCACTGCTGTCAAAATAAACACCCATAAAACACGCTTTTCTTCTTTACTAATAGTAGGCAAACCGTCTAAAATACCTGAGTAAGTTTGGTCTGCACCGCCCTTGATTCTTAATCTATGAGTCAATAAATACCAAGTAAAAAGCAACAACAATATTGACAAGGGCAAAGCCCAAAGCATCCATTCTGTGAATGAAACCACCCTCCCTAATTTCTGTTCCATGAATCCTACAAACACCAAATTGGGAGGTGTACCAATAATGGTAGCCATTCCACCAATAGAAGCCGAATATGCTACACCCAATAACATGGATTCTGAAAATTTTGAATTCTCCCCCATTGATAAAGCTTTGATCACAGACAAAGCAATGGGCAACATCATCACAGCAGTGGCCGTGTTTGAAATCCACATCGATAAAAATGCGGTAGCAGCCATGACTCCTCCAATAAGTTGTTTGGGTTTGGTGCCTACAAATCGAATAATATGAATCGCAATGCGTTTATGAAGCCCCCATTTCTCAATGGCTAGCGCGAGAATAAATCCCCCGAAAAACAAAAAAATATAGGGATGAGCGTATGGAGCGGCGGCAGTTTTGAGATCTAATATTCCAAATAGAGGAAACAATATCAACGGCAATAGAGCCGTAGCTTCAATGGCAACTATTTCGGTAATCCACCAAAAAGCCATCCATGCAACAATTCCCAAAGTCATCTTGCTTTGGAGTGACATCCCAGAAAAAGGAATAACGTAGCCAAGCAAAACAAAAAGTAGCGGGCCAACCACTAGCTGTAACCATTTGAGTTCGCTAAATTTCTTTATCTTTTTCATGGATATAACCATTTAAATGCGGCAGACGCATTACCCATAAAATCATGCTCAATGCCCTGATTTTCGGCAAATTTCCAATTCAAATTCAAGCCGTATTTAGCCGCCTGTTTTTGACATTCCGCAAAATAGAATCTAGCCCTTTCCACCCTATTTAATCCCTGTAAGTCTGACTGAGTATCGTGTCTTAATGCAGAAGAATTAGGGTCAGTATCTTTACTGCCCACACTGATTAAAATGGACTTTGCAAAAATATCTTCAAAACTAGATTCATCTACCCCTGTTTGCCCCAGACCATAAGGAAAATCAATTTTAACATCAGGCAGCGTATACCAACCAGAGGCGGCACTTACGGCTTTTCTGACCCTTGAATTTGGCATAAAAGTAATCAACCTGTGAACAAATTGAGCGCCCGCTGAATGTCCAAACATATCAAAATAAGAAACTTCACTTTTAATGGAGTTTTTAATGGTCAAAAACAGCCTATCAATCAATGAAAATGTCCACTGATCTGAGGGTCTTAATTCAGATAGCTTGGCATTTTCACCATCCTTGAACATCCCTCCCAATTGATATTCGTTTGACCCTGGAAAAAGCTTACTGCTAAATTCAGGACATATTACAATTACACCTTTATTTTCAGATTCTTTAATCAATAAATTTCTAGAATATTCTGCATCCCTGCCATTTCCATGAAAAACCAATAAAACAGGAGATTCAGCATGGGCTTCTGATGGAATGTGATAAAAGACGTTCATCTTTGGCCCGAAGGTATCTCCTGTGATGGGAAATGCCATTAATCCGGTACCATTTAGTTTGCTTTTGTCTAGAGGACTGCCATTCGGCTTTTCGTCAGTACAACTAACCCAACTCACTACAATCAAAACCAAGAACAAAAAAACGTTTATTACCCTCATCCAATTACAAATTTGACACTAACATCACCAAATATACATACCAGTTAGTCAAAATAACAAAGACCACTGTTGTATCTTTTGCGATATAACCGATGGTGGCACACTGGAATATCCTAAAATTAGCCCTTCCTGAGTGCGTCCATCAAAATACAAAGAACTTAAGCTTTGGGAGATAATATTATGCTCGCGCATTCTTCGGGAAACTAAAATATCTGATGCAATTTCACTGCCAGTCTTCATATTTTGAAAATTTGAACTACCCAAAATATGCAAAGCTGGGGTTTGCTCAAATTGCCAATGAGGAAGAAATTCTTTCGCCGATGCAAGAAAAGCTTTCTTCCTATCATTAGATATCTGCCAAACATTCTTCATATGAATTTGGAGAAACGACTGCTTAATGAATTCGTTCAATACCATCTGAATGGAAGGTGGAACAAAACGGTGGCTGTGATTCATTAAAGCTTCTACCGCTGGCAATAAATCAAACGGTACAACCATGTAACCTATTCTAATGGATGGATGCAACAGTCTATTGAATGTAGATATATAGATGGTTCTTTGAGAATTATCCAATGAATGTAACGTAGTCTTTTCCCTTTTATAATGAACCATTTCATGTTCGTAATCATTTTCAATCAAATAACATTGGTGATTACGAGCAAAATCTATCCATTCCTTTTTTCGATTATCTGTCATTTCCATTCCCAACGGAAAATGACATGAGGGAGTCAAGTGAACTAATTTTGGATTCTTAGTCAGATTGTTGATACACGGCACAACTGCACCAGATTCATCTAATTCTAGAGCACTTAAATCAGCACGCATGCCCTTAAATATCGAAACCACGTTTTCAAAGGTTGGATTCTCTGCAAAAACAAGATCTCCCGGATTCACAAGCGTATTTGCAATTACATACAGAGATTGAAGTGACCCCGAAACTACTATCACCTGTTCTGGATAACATTGAATATTGCGATCTATTCTCAAATAATTGGCAATGGTCTCTTTCAACGATTGAACACCAGAGGTAGGTTTATAATTCAGCGAACTAAACTGAATTTCTTTCCAATATTTCTGTGTTAAAGACATCCAACGCCGCACTGGAAAAACATCTACAGGTGGCACACCTGGACTAAAAGCCAATGCCAATCCATCAGATTCTCCGGCTCCATGATTCTCTGCTTGGACAACTTTTAAAAAAGATTGGGCTACATCAGACAAACTATTATTCTCAAATTCAGAACCATTGAAATTGCGATGAAGTTCTTGAACTTGATGTTCAACGATATAACCCTTTCCGAGCTCCGCAGTGACTAGTCCATCGAAAACAAGCAATTCATATGCCCGGTTAACTGTACTTCGAGACAAATTAAGGGCTTCAGCTAATTCTCGAGAGGAAGTCAAATAATTACCTCTGGGCAAATTCCCGTTCTCAATATTCAATTTTAAAAGCTCATACAACTCCCTATAAAGTGGCATTTTTGTCCCCAAATCTAAACGCTCTTGGAACCAAATTTTCGATATGCGATTCAATACGACCAACTGGTATGATTAATTTTGATGCACTGGTATGAACTTGCTTCAACAATTATAAGGTGATTTGTTTAAAATCAAACCATATATGAAGTTATTTCGTACCGCTACCCTCATAATGCTTGCTGTATTGATCTTCGAACAATGCAAAACCGAAGATGTTTCTGATAATGGTTCTTGGACTTGGAAATTTAGCAAAGACCTAGTCAATGAAGGAGATTCAACGGTAACTATCTCCGTCAAACTAGCGAAACCGGTTTCTACAAACACAAAAATAACCTTAGAAATAACGGGTAATGCAACCTTAAATGAAGATTTCTTCATTGACCATACCAGTTGGAACATTGCAGCAGGCGATACAATTTACGAAGCGGTTATTACGATATTACAAGACACCGCACTGGAACAGTCTGAAACCATCATTTTCAATGTTGCGCAATTGGAAGGATTAGAATCTCCAACTCCTTCTCAACTTGTATTAACCATCGAAGACGATGACCAACCGAACATTCCCAATATTTTGCTCAACGAAATACTATATGATCCTAGCAATAACCTTTTAGACGGCGATGCCAATGGCGATGGCGTCTATGCACAAGCAGCAGATGAATTCATTGAAATCATTAATTACTCAAGCAAGCCTCTTGATATAAGTGGCTTTAAAGTGTTTGATTCCGAAAACTTCATCACTAAAACTCCGAATCACACCTTTCCAGCAAATACCCTACTAAAAGCTGGTAAATGTCTCGTTTTGTTTGGAGGCGGAATGCCCAAGGGAACATTTGGTGGAGCGCTGGTTCAAACATCTACATCAGGTGATCTCAATCTCAATAATGCCGGAGATATAATTTATATTACAGATAAATCAGACAACATCTTGTTACAATTTGATATTGAACCTTTGTCAAATAACCCCAACGAAAGTTACAGTCGAAACCCTGATTTAACTGGAGACTTCATACAACACTCCGTGATCAACGGAAAATACTTCAGTCCCGGTTCCAAAAGCAACGGTGACCCTTTTTAATTCATCATGTCGCTATTCATTTCCTTCATAGCACTAGCCATTACCATCTTTTTATTATACAAAAAGATGCCTTCGGTGGTGATATTATTCTCTGTAGGAACATTGATGATTCTAACAGCCTACATGTTAGAATCACCCATCAAACTCTGGCCAAAATCTCTCATTCTCACCACTAAATCCATTACCGACATCTTTGTTAAAACCAACCAAAATGTTGGACTGATGATCATGGTTATTGGAGGTTTCATTGCGTTTTCCAAGCACATTGGCGCTTCACAAGCACTGGTTGATCAAGCTACAAAACCCATTCAATTTCTAAAAAACGCGCCGCATTTAGCAGCTGCTTTGATGGTGCCTTTGGGTCAGCTGCTTTTCATTTGTATTCCATCCGCTGCCGGGCTGGGCATGCTTTTGATGATGACCATATTTCCGGTTTTAATCAACTTAGGAGTCACAAAACCCACCGCAGTTTCCGCCATTGCTCTAACAACAGCAATTGGAGTAGGACCCGCATCTGCTCTATCAGCCAGTGCCGCAAACATATTAAACGTGCCTGTAGTTCATTATTTCACCCAATATCAGTGGGGACTTTTCTGGACAACCAGTCTATTCATGATGATTGTTTTTTACTTTACCAATAAACATTACGATCAAAAAGAAATCCCCCAAACAATAGCATCAACCAAGGAGTCAACAACAGAATCATCGCCAAAGGCACCGAAAATTTACGCCCTTTTGCCAATCTTACCGTTGCTAATGCTCATACTATTCTCTGGTTTAATACCAGGAATTCCTCTAATCAAAGAATTAAATACCACCACCGCCCTTTTTATGGGATTTGGATTGTCTGTGATTTTTGAATTAATCAGACTCAAAGATCTAAGAAAAGTATTTTCATCTGTTTCCATTTTTTGGGACGGTATGTCATCCATCTTTAAAAAGGTGGTCATTCTCATTATCGCCGCCGAAACCTTTGCAAATGGATTGATAGCTCTTGGATTCATTGATCAAATAGTCTCATTGAGTCAATTTTTTCAAGCGCATACAGTTGGACTGATTTTAACCATCATCATATTTGTTACCTCAACTCTGATGGGCAGCGGAAATGCAGCATTCTTTGCTTTCGGGCCGCTGATTCCCAACATAGCTAAAAAACTAGGAATTGATGCTCCGTCTTTATTGGTTCAGATGAATTTCTCAGCCAATTTAGGACGAACCATTTCGCCAATTTCGGGAATACTCATCGCACTATCAGAAATTTCAGGCGTTGATGTAAACCAAATTGTCAAAAGGAACCTTTTTCCCATTATTTTAAGTTTGTTTTTCATGTTAATAATAAGCGCATACACTTTATGATTTTACTGATCAAAAACGCCAATATTTTCAGTCCCATTCCATTGGGAATTCAGTCGGTATTGGTCATAAACCAAAAAATTGTCCAAATAGCACCCGTCATTCAGTTGGGCACATTTCCTGAAAACCAGGTCACAACCATTGATCTCCAGGGATTGACGCTCACGTCTGGTTTCATTGATCAACACATACACCTCATGGGCGCTGGCGGAAAAAACGGCTTTTCGTCCATGACTCAAGAGTTAAATACCCAAGATTTATTCAATGCAGGCACCACCACCGCGGTGGGTCTTCTTGGAACCGATGGGTCTACCAAGTCTATCAGGTCGCTTTATGCTAAGGTAATGTCAATGCGTGAGCAAGGTTTAAATACATTTATGCACACGGGTTACTACGGAATTGACCCCGTTCATGTGACTGACTCCATTCAAGATGATTTGGTTTTTATTGAGCCTATCTTGGGATGTAAAATCGCGATTTCAGACATAAGATCGTCTTATCCAACAGACCTCGAATTACTTAGAATTTTAAGAGCCGTTCGAACCGGCGGACTCATTGCAAAAAAGAAGGGAATCATGCATGTGCACCTTGGTGCGCTTCCTACAATGATGGATCCGCTTTTCAGGCTCCATAGAGATCATGGTTTTCCCATTGAACATATTTCTCCCACTCACGTAGGAAGAACCGCTGAGTTGTTTGATCAAGCCATCGAATTTGCAAGATTGGGCGGTTCTATTGATATTACCACCGGAGCATCTAAGTTCACAGATCCTTATAAATGTGCCATTCAAGCCTTTGAATCGGGAATAGACTTTTCGCTGGTAACTTTCAGCACCGACGGAAATGCCGGACTTGACAAAAAAGACGAAAATGGAATCGTCATTGGTACAAAACCCGCTGATATTGGCGCTAACTTAAAAGAAGTTCAAGCACTCATCAATAGTGGCTTCCCCGTTGAAAATGCTCTAAAAACGGTTACTACAAATCCAGCCAAAAACCTGGGTTTGAATTCAAAGGGTCAAATTGCCGTTGGTTTTGACGCTGATTTTTGCGTATTCAACGATCAATGGAAATTAGAAAGTACCATTTCGCAAGGCACCTTAAATAAACCCATTGCTTAAATGAAAAAACTACATATTTATATCTTGATTTGGTTTGCAGCAAGCAACTTTTTAAATGTAAAATTGAAGGCTCAAAACCAAGACCTAAGAGTACATAAATATAAATACGGTGAAGGCATTACGTTCAGTAATAAGCAAGGATACGAATGGAAACTTCAAAGTTACATCCAACCATACGTTGAATTAAAATACGTACAAGACACCTTCTTTGATCAAACGCTGTTTCGTTTTAGAATGCGTAGATTGAGATTTAGAATTGACGGTACTTCCCCCTCAAAAAAATGGGAATACCGCGTTCAATATGACTTCAGCGGAAGTTCGGAAGTTGAAGAAAACAACAAACTCTATCTCATGGATGCCTTCGTGACTTACAACGCTTGGAAGAAATTTTCCGTTACTTTTGGGCAAAGAAGCAATCCCGCAGACCTCCGTCTATACTCATCAAATGCCATTCAGCTGGTAGAAAGAAGTCGTTTGGTAAGCGCCTTCAGCACCATTCGTGAATTTGGAATTTTCGCTCAGTCGTCGTTCAAATTCAAAAACACCCATTACATCAGACCCTACATTGCCATTACCAACGGCGATGGTGGCAATGTGATGCGCAATGATTTCGGGGGACTTAAATACTCGGCTAGAGTAGATTATCTTCCATTTGGATTATTCAGGCAGTACGGGCAATTTCGAGAAGCGGATGTTTTTAGAGAACCCACACCCAAACTAGTCATTGGTGTTTTTGCCAATACCAACAGAGGCATGAGCAGCCGCAGAGGCCGTGAAAGTGGCACCATTCTTTACCTAGACCAAACAGGCAATTACAGCCTACCTAACTATTCCAAATTTGGAGTTGACCTACTATTTAAATTTAAAGGATTTTCCTTTCTCGCCGATGCCATTCACGCTACTGCCACTGTCCCAGAGTCCATTGCCTACCGGGTAAGAGAAGACGGTAGTGTTGCCAATACTTTTTTGGTGGATGGACTCCAAAACGTAGATGCCTATGTCAAAGGAAGGATGATGTTGGGAACCGGTTATAATCTTCAATCAGGTTATATATTTCCATCAGGCATTTCCATTGATGGTCAATTCACCCGATTCATCAACGCCCCCTACACTTTTCTTAAAAACGGGACTTTCTACAATCGTCCGCAATACGTTACCATTGGAATGTCTAAATATTTTGGACGTAATTACCAGTGTAAATACCAAATTTCAGCCACTCACGTAACTTGCGACCCAGGAAGCAACTACATTAACTCGCAGCCTATGAATGGCAATGAGTGGATTTTTAGATTTCAAACCACCTTTAGCTTATGAAACTCATTTTTGCCTTTCTCTTTTCATGGATATCCCTGATTTTTCAATCAGATTCTGGCATTCAACCCAAAAAAATCACCGATAAATGGTTTCCAGAGCCTGATATAGTTATCAATACCCCTGCTTTTCAAAAGAAAAGTGGGTTCACCAACCATCGTGAAATGATGTCATTCCTTGAAAACCTTAAACTTGAACATCCCCAAGAAATAAACATAGAATGGATTGGCGAATCACAAAAAGGAAAATCAATGCCGCTGGTTAGAATCAAAACATCCAACAAAACCAAACTTAAAGTATGGCTTCAAGGAGGTCTGCACGGCGATGAGCCCGCATCTACTGAAGGCATTCTATACCTAATAAGTGAAATTTTCAAACCCGAAAATAAAGACCTTCTCAACCACTTCGAATGGGCCATTGTGCCCATGGCCAATATAGACGGTTACGAAAATCACGACCGTTACGCAGCTAACGGACTTGACCTCAACCGTGATCAAACCAAACTCATGATCCAAGAAAGCATCAGCCTCAAGAAAGCTTTATGCCAATTTGAACCTGATTTAGCCCTTGATTTTCATGAATTCAGACCCTACCGCAAAGATTTCTTAGAAATGGGAACCGCAGGACTTGGATCAGCTTATGATGTCATGATTCTCAACTCCAGCAATTTGAATGTCCCCCAAAACCAAAGAGAAATCACCCAGAATTACTTTGTGAATCCGTTGATGGAACAACTTTCATCTCTTGGTTACAGAGTACACGACTATTTCACCACAGACACTCATTTAAACTTCTTATATCTGAGCCAAGGTTCGAGCAACGCCCGGTCTAGCGCTACCTCATTTGCCCTAACCGGAGCTATTTCTACGTTATTCGAAATTCGCGGCGTTGGCTTAGGACGCACATCCTTCAAGCGCAGAACACACTCCACATTTTTATGTGCTAAATCTTATCTTGAAAGTGCCGTCAAGCACACTGACGAAATTCTAGAAGCACTCAACCATCCTTCAGACAACAATATGGTGGTTATTAAAACCCAAAATGATCAAAATGATCAGCGTGTGTTAATGGTTGACTTATTCACCAAAGACACTACTAGCATTATACTTCCAACCAAAGACGCTAAAAATCTGGTCGCCACAAAACAGCGGAAAATCCCTCAATATTATTTAGTTCACCCATCTGCAAAGGCCATCATTGATAGATTATCATGGTTCCAATTATCGCACGACACGTTTGCTTCTGCGCAAACGTTAACCATTGAATCCTACCAATTGAAAGAATCTTGTGAACCTTCACCCATTGAATTTGAAGGTGTTTACAGACAAGATTGCGATTATGACGTTGTTTCCCAAACCATCAATCTACCCGCCGGAACCCTTCGTTTTCCTGTAAACCAACGGAAAGGAAGAATACTCCTCGAAATCCTTGAACCAGACGTGCCTAACAGTTTGATGTCTTACCAAGTGCTCAACGCCAATCAATATCCTGTATTACCTTATTATCGTTTACCTTAATAAACCCATTAAAAATACCATGAAAAGAATAGCCCTCATAGCTTCCATCGTTGTTCAATCAACCCTGCTTTTCAGCCAGTCTTCCGCCCAAATATCACCCAACAACCAACTCGTTTTCTCCCTCAATAACGGAGAATATGAATTTGGCCTCGGGGGACTTATACAGGTCAGCGCTAACCGACTTTCATCAAGTATTTCCGACCCTAAAAACCAACTTTTCCCGCAACGTACTTTCTTCAATTTCCGCGGAAAGTCATACAAAAACGGACTTGGATTTTTTGTGCAGACTGACTTTTCAATACCCTCCCTTCTATTGGATGCAGTGATGACTTATCAACCCACTCCCAACATCAACCTCGAAATTGGTCAACGTCAAAACGTGGGAAACAACCGCGAATTACTCCTTCAAGAGGGCAACTTAATGAATCCAGATCGTGAACTTTTGAGCTCCGCATTTGCTCGCTCAGGACGTGAATTCGGTATATTCATGGACCATTCATTTGCTCTTGGCAAGTTGGTCTTCAATCCTCAAATTTCGGTCACCTCCGGCGACGGCATGAATTCTTTCGGGATAGACTCACGCGATGTTGATCAAGGCGGTCTTAAATACAGCGGACGACTTGACATTTATCCTTTCGGCAACAAACTCCATTATCGCCAAATGCAGCTCTCAACCATCAATTCTGCATCATCTGAGTCATCAACTAATTCAAGACCATGGGCAGTTTTTGGACTCTATGGGAGCATCAATCGTGGAGTCAGTGACTCAAAAGGTGAAGGTCATAATAATTTTGCTTTATACAACGCTTTAGGAGACTTACAACTACCCAACTACCGTAAATGGGGTGTTGATTTACTTTTTAAATGGAACCGACTTTCATTGTTAGCTGAATACACCATCAATACGGCCAACGGTATTCAGGGCTCATACACAGATATTTACAGCACACAAAAACTCAGAGAGACTCAAATCAGCGAATATCTTATTTTAGGTTCAGGCTATCAAATGCGACTTGGATATCTCCTGCCAAAACAATTTGAATTATACGGCACTTACGGCGCCGTTACTCAAGAATTCAATCAGAACCCATATTCACTCCTACAATCTCAATCTTCTTGGAAAGCAGGCCTATCAAAATACAACAAAACTAAAAATCTCAGACTCCACTTTGCCTTTGGTAGAACTATCCTCACTAAACAACAAACCTCAAACACGCAAATCCATTTTGGAGCACAGATGATGTTGTAAGCGGTGATCGGTTTTCGGTGATCAGTTTTCGGTGATCAGTTTTCGGTGATCAGTTTTCGGTGATCAGTTTTCGGTGATCAGCGGGCAGCCTTCAGCTTCGCTGAGACTTTGAGACTCACGCTTCGCTAGGACTTGGAGCCGATAACTCTCAACTCTCAGCTCTCAACCCTAAACTCTAATCTCTCAGCCGTCAGGCCAAGCAGCGCCACAGGCGCTAAGCTACGCGAAGTGTAAGTCTCACCGTCCCAAAGTCTCCCGCGAAGCGGTCAGCGGTCAGCGGTCCGCCGAAAGCCATCAGCCAAAGACCA
>JAMNXP010000010.1 GCA_023653095.1 Bacteroidia bacterium
ACAGTGGCAACCAGCGCCGTATTTGGCAAAGGTACCGTGATAGAGGTAATGAACATGAACGGAGCGGTAGTGAAGCGCATGGATTCTATGGGCGGCATGACACAGGTAGATGCGAGCGAGTTGAGCTCAGGTATGTACTTAGTGAAAGTAAGCAATGGAACACAGAGCATCACTCGCAAGGTGAACATTCAGAACTAAGTATTTGGTTTAATCATAGCAGTAATGAAAAAAGAAAAGGGGCGCAAGCCCCTTTCTTTTTTTTGATCAATTAGATTTTAAGTATTCTGTCTTTAAGAGCGAACAAATTTTGTATCGTTCATCGTGGGTGTCTTGGTAAAGAGCTTCAAGAAGTAAGTATACTTGTTTTAACCCAAATTCGGTGCTGAATTCAAATGGCCCCTTCGGGTAATTGGTGCCTAGTTTCATGGCCGTATCAATGTCTTTTTTTGAAGCCGTACCCTCTTGAACGGTATAATACGCTTCGTTGATGATCATGCAAATGATGCGTGGGGTGATGAAGCCCACCCTAGATTGAACGTATTCGGGTTTATATCCCAAGAAAGAAAAAACGTCCCCCGAAGGAATAAAACCAAATGGAGAGGTAACTTCTAATATTTCTCGTTCGGCCATCAATGGAAATGCGTTGATGCCCAAGAATTTTTGCTCGTTGTATGGAATCCCGGCTTGAAAAAGGGCTGATTCTACCGTGATTAAACAAGTGTTTAGAAGGAAAATAGTGTTATTATTGGTGGCGTATTCAGAAATTCTTTGAGGGTATTCATCGAAATCAAGGTCAATGAAAACCTCGTAATTGGCGTGACTTTTTGTATCTTGCACGTATGTTAGCGCGGCATTTGCTTTCCGCATCCAAGAAGTTAATTTTGGGCCTGATCCCAATACTGCTATATTCATGTCATTACAAAAATACATCATACACCATGAGAGAAACTATTTTTTCTGAAAATGCTCCCCAGCCCATTGGACCATACAGCCAGGGCGTAAAAGTGGGCAATACCTATTATTTATCTGGACAAATTGGATTGAACCCGCTTACAGGTGCATTCACGTCAGATACAGACGTTGTAGTTCAAGCCAAACAAGTGATGGAGAACATCAAGGCTCTTCTTGAATCGCAACATTTGACGTTTGATCACGTTGTAAAATCTAGTATCTTTTTGAAAAGTATGAACGATTTTTCCAAGGTAAATGAAGTTTATGCCCAATATTTTGCGGACGTTTTTCCCGCTCGTGAAACTGTAGAGGTTTCCAAATTGCCCAAAGATGCCTTAGTAGAGATATCGGTTATTTGTGTGAAACCCGAATAATATTTAAAGTAACTTTGAAACGTTATGTCAAATCAAAACGAAAATAAAAATCCCAATGCATTAGACATTGAACTGACCGAAGAAATTGCGGAAGGTGTATACAGTAATTTAGCCATTATTACTCATAGTGATACGGAGTTTATCTTAGATTTTATTCGAATGATGCCTGGTGTTCCGAAAGGTAAGGTTAAAAGTAGAATTGTTTTGTCACCCCAACATGCTAAGCGATTGATTATGGCTTTGGGTGATAATTTGGCTCGTTACGAAGATAGTTTTGGCGAGATTGAGTTACATGAGAATAATGGCAATGGCATTCCATTGAATTTTGGTGGACAAACAGGACAAGCTTAATTTTTATTAGAATTATATGGAATTGAATCCAAAAATTAGTCAAGCCATTCAGGCCTTGCGTGAAAGAACGTATTTCAGCGCTTATCCAGAGAATCCAAAAGCGTACTCAGAAGAATCTCATGATGCTGGAAAAACCGCTTTTCAGAAGCAGTTGAGTAATCCTTTCTTAGGACTTGATGAAACGGGTGCTACGGGCAAATTTGGCGAAGAAGTTTCTCCATACATGCTAGTCGGTTTGGGAGTGGAGTACCCAGTGTTTACTGCAGATTATTTGGTAGAGCAATCACAATCAGCCCAAAATCAATGGAAGAAAATTTCGCCGTTGGAGAGGGCCAATATTTTGATTGAAATGCTAGATAAAGTGTCAGAAAGATTCTTCGAATTGGCTTATGCAACCATGCATACCACCGGACAATCGTTTGTGATGAGTTTCCAAGCCAGCGGTCCACATGCCAATGACCGTGCCCTTGAATCTGTAGCACTTGGTTATGAAGAATTAACTCGTTACCCACAGCAGTTGGATTGGGTGAAGAATATGGGCAAGTTTGATCTGACCATCAAGAAGAATTTTAAACCCGTTGCAAAAGGCGTTGGATTGGTGATTGGTTGTTCTACCTTTCCCACTTGGAATACCGTGCCTGGCGTTTTCGCCAATTTGATTGCGGGTAATTCCTGCATCATCAAGCCCCATCCCAAGAGCGTTCTTCCCATTGCCATTGTGGTTGAGGAAATGCAAAAAGTACTTTCAGCGCACGGTTTTTCAACTAAGCTAGTTCAACTTGCGGCAGATAGTTCTGCGAATCCTATAACTAAGCACTTAGCTGAACATTCATCGGTTAAATTGATTGATTATACTGGTGGATCTGATTTTGGACGATATATCGAGTCGTTACCTGGAAAAACAGTATTTACTGAGAAAGCAGGAGTAAACAGTGTCATTCTTGACGGCGCCGCCGATGCTAAAGCAGTTTTTGGGAATTTGGCTTTTGCAGCGAGTTTGTACAGCGGACAAATGTGCACGGCTCCACAGAATATTTTCGTATCAAAAGATGGAATCAATACTCCTGAAGGTAATATGTCTTTTGACGACGTTGTAGCATCGTTGCGCGGCGCGTTAAAAGGACTGGCAGAAAATCCTAAGATGGGTGCAGGAACTTTGGGCGCTGTTCAAAATGATATTACCCGTAAAAGGGTGGAGGATGCATTGAGTGGTACAGGTGCAATTTCAAATGATGCTGTGGTTGAGAATACGGAGTTTACCGATGCTCGTACTTTAGCACCATCTATTGTTGTGGTTGATGCTGCTGATGATCGTTGGAAGCACGAGTGCTTTGGTCCCATTTTGTTTGTGGTTAGGACTTCTGGAAAAGAAGAGAGCTTGGCTTTAGCAGCCCATTTGGCTTCCACCGTAGGCGCAATTACGTGCTCTTGTTACAGCACGGATGTTGCGTACATGCAGTCAGTGGAGGAAGTAATGAATGAACAAGCCTTCACTCCGGTAAGTTTTAATTTTACCGGTGCGGCCTTTGTAAATCAACACGCTGCGTTTAGCGATTTTCACGTTACCGGCGGAAACCCTAGTGGAAACGCAACCTTTACCGATTCATTGTACATCAATAGACGCTTTGTTTGGGTTGGAAATCGTTTCGCTTGATTTCAGAGGATTTTATTCGGACCAGCATTAAACAAAAAGTCCCGGCCTTTCGACCGGGACTTTTTTATGTGAATGAAAAGTGAATAATGATTGAATTACATTCCGCTGTTAGCTTCACCTTCAGCAGCATCAGGTGCTTCAGCAGCAGTTGCTTTGATGTCTAAAGTGATTTCGATGTTTTCAGAAACAACACCGTTTTTCAATGCAGCTTTAGCTTTTTCGCTCAAGCTCATGTTTGCTTTGTCGTAGTTTACACCCCAATCTAAACGGTTGATGGTTACAGTACCTTTAGCGGTGAAAGTTGTTCCGTCAATGCTAACAGCAGCAGGGATGCTGATGTTTTTAACAGAATCGCGAAGAGTTAAGTTACCAGAAATAACGTGTGTGTTAGTTCCTTCTGCTTTTTCTTCAACACCAGTGATTTCAAACTTCGCAGTTGCAAATTTTGCTACGTTGAAGAAGTCATCAGCTTGGAAGTGACCGATTAATTTTTGCTTGTACTCATCAGGAATAGAATCAGTACAAACGATGTTTTTCATGTCAATAGTAAAAGAACCAGCGGTTAATTTTCCATTTTCAACAGAAACAGAACCTTCAGAAATAGCGATGGTACCTTTGTGCTCACCGATACCTACTACTTTAGAACCTCTCCAGCCTACAACGCTTTCGGTAGAAACTGTGTAAGTAACTGCTTCGGTTTTAGCGGTAGCAGTAGAATCGGCATTACCAGCGTCGCTGGCGTTACTTCCGCAAGAAGCCATTGCAAACACGGCAACAGCTGCGGTTAAATAAATAAAACTTTTTTTCATATGTGTATTTTGGTTTTTTGTTTTATGATAAATCTAGGTGCAAATATACATTTGTTTGAACGAGTATACAAATTTGATCGGTGATCGGTGAACGGTGAACGGTGATCAACTCTCAACTCTCAACTCTCAGCTCTCAGCTGTCGGTTGTCGGCTGATGGCTGATGGCTGATGGCTGATGGCTGATGGCTGATGGCTGTCCGCCAAAGTCACTCAGCGAAGCTGATCATGGCCTCCAGATAATCTCTTTGCCGCCAAATTTTTGGTCGAGGAAACGACTGAGGGTGAAAAGGTAATCCGATAAGCGGTTTAGGTATTGAATGATGAAGGGTTGAATTTCTTCGATGTCAGAAAGGTGAACAATTAAACGTTCAGCTCTTCTGCAAACACAACGGGCAACGTGGCAATGAGAGCCTTGTTGGGTAGCTCCTGGGAGGATGAAGTTTTTCAGTTCTGGGAGAAGGGCAGTGAGGCGGTCAATTTCTTCTTCCATAGCGGGAATGCTACTTTCGTCAAATTTGGGTAATTCGAATTTGCTTGAAGGCGAGGAAGCCAAGTAGCTGCCAATGGTGAAAAGGTTGTTCTGGATGTTTGCTAGGTGATCTTCCTCGGCGGAGCCGGAAATAAAACTGCGAACCAATCCTATTTGACTGTTTAATTCGTCAACTGTGCCGTAACTTTCAACTCTGATGTGGTGTTTAGCAACACGATCTCCTCCGATGAGGCCCGTTTTACCGTCATCGCCTTTGCGCGTATAAATTTTGAATGACATAGATCTCTTAACTGAGTTGGTTTTCAGCAAGGTTTTTGAAAACCTTTTTAGCAATTTTGCCGCCGTAAACTACTTCGTATATAGATTCAACAATGGGCATGCTCATTTTGTTTTCTTTAGCAATCTGAAATACCAAATCAGTGGCATAATATCCCTCTGCAATCATGCTCATTTCTAATTGGGCCGATTTCACCGAATAACCTTTACCAAGCATGTTTCCAAAAGAACGGTTCCGACTGAATTGTGAATAGCAGGTTACTAAAAGGTCACCCATGTAGGCGGCTTCTTTAACATCTCTGTTTTCTTGGTGAAATTCATGAAGGAAATAACGCATTTCCCTGAGTGCCGCTGAAACAAATACGGCCAAAAAATTATCTCCGTAACCCAGTCCGTGTGAAATACCAGCACCGATGGCATAGATGTTTTTTAACACCGACGCATATTCAGCGCCTATTAGATCACGGGTTTGGGTGACGTTAATGAATTTACATTTGATTAGGTTCGCCACTTGTGACGTGCGCTCGTCGTTGAGTCCTGAGATGGTGAGGTAACTGAGTTTTTCAAGGGCTACTTCTTCGGCGTGGCATGGGCCTGAAATTAAGACAATATTCTCAAGAGGAATTTGATGGTCTTGTTTTAAATATTGAGCAACTACCTGTTTGGAATTGGGTTCAATGCCTTTAATTGCCGTGATATAGGTTTTATCTGTGGGAAGTGTGACTGTAGAAAGTGCCTGATGCAAAAAAGCCGATGGAACGGCCAACAAAATAATTTCTGATTCATCCACTACTTTTTGAAGGTCAGTAGTTGCGCTGAATTTCTCGGTATGAAGTTCTACCGAAGACAGGTATTTGGGGTTGTGGAGGTTTTCGTTGATGTAATCTACACTTTCTTGGGAGCGCATCCACCAATGAATATAGGTGGATGGATGCTCCGTCAAGATCTTTATTAGGGCGGTAGCCCAACTGCCGTTTCCAACAACGGCAATGTTGATTTTCTGATTCAATTTTAATTTAAAATTTGTTTGGTGTGGGCTTTGGTGTCTACCTTTTCAATGATGTCAGAAATGATTCCGTTTTCATCAATGATGAAGGTAGTGCGAGCAATGCCCATATATTTTCGACCGTACATGCTTTTCTCCACCCAAACACCATAGGCGTTAGCAACAGCTTGGTCAGTGTCTGCGAGTAAATCAAATGGTAGTTCGAATTTAGCGATAAACTTTTGATGCTTTTTTGCATCGTCAGGACTGACACCTAAAACCACGTATCCAGCTTCCAAAAAGCGGTTGTGATTGTCTCTAAGGTCACAAGCCTCAGCAGTGCATCCAGGGGTATCGTCTTTTGGATAAAAATACAGAACCACTTTTTTGCCTGTAAATTGATCTAAGCTCACTGTTTCACTGTTTTGGTTGAGTGCATAGAACGCTGGTGCTGCTTGTCCGATTTCTAATTTCATGTTTGCAATAGTTAAATCTAATTAACAAAAAATCTGGTTATAAGTTCTCCAAAATATAATTGGTGAGTCTTTTGAATAGGTGTTTTCTGGCTGGAGCATCACCAATTCCGTGATTCCTATCGGGATAATATTCGCTGTCAAAATTGACATTGGCAGAAATCATATTGTTAACCATACTGACCGCGTTTTGAAAATGTACGTTATCATCAGCGGTACCGTGAACAATGAGGTAATTACCCTTAATATTCTTGGCGAAATTAAGAGGCGAATTATCTTCATATCCTTTGGGATTTTCCTGAGGAGTTCTCAGATATCTTTCTGTGTAAATATTGTCGTAGTATTTCCAATGGGTAACTGGCGCAACGGCAATGGCCATTTTGAACACATCCGAACTTTTCGAAATACACAAACTGCTCATATATCCCCCAAAACTCCAACCCCAAATTCCTATTCTACTAGAATCAATGAAAGGCATTGAGCCAAAGTATTTTGCCGCAGACCTTTGGTCTGAATGTTCTACTTTTCCTAATTCTAAATAGGTGCATTTCTTGAATTGTTCGCCTTTGTTCCCAGTTCCGCGATTGTCAACGCAAACGATGATATAACCTTTCGACGCCAAATGTTGATACCATGCAAAGTAACTGTTTCTAGAGTTTCTGCATATGGAATTTCCTGGACCACCATAAACATACATCAACAAAGGATATTTCTTCTTGGGATCAAAGTTGGCTGGTTTCATCATCCAATAATTTAGCCCTATTTCTGGTCCAATTCCTTTTTCTAAAGCAGAAGCAGGAACTTCACCGAAGGTTACTGAGCCTGGGTTTTTGAGGCTGACGGATTTTATGTAGTTTTCGTCGGAATTTGTGGTTTTGTATTGGTTTGGACCGAATAAATGCACTCTGTAAATGGCATTCTCGCTGAAATTGGATTCGAAAATATACATCCAATGGCAGTTGGGAGATGCCATAACGGTCTGATTGCCAGACAACGATTGTCCGGTTTTTTCAGAAGGATACAGGATGGCTGACTTATTACGTCCCTCGGAAGAAATACAATAAACATGATCTTCAACAGTAGAAAATTCTGTAGATGTATAATAAATAAGGTTCTTCTCAGCAGAGAATCCTACTATTTTATTCACTTGCCAATTTCCTGAGGTAACGGCGCCGGATTTGATTTTTTTGGTGGATGCGTAATCAATCCAATAGATGTGGTTGTATCCAGATATTTCACTGGTGTACAAGATTTTGGTGCTGTTTGGAAGCAAAATGAGTTCATCTACAATTTCTACGTATGCCTGATTTCTCTCTGAGGTGAGCTCTTGCAACAGTTTGGAGCGGGTATTCCAGGTGAGAAGTTCCCAATGATTTTGATGTCTATTCAATCGCTGCACAGTGAGAAGTTCATCGGTATGAGCCCACTGAAAACGGGGAATGTAATATCCGCCGGGTTCAGGATTTTTGGGTTCTAAGGGAAGTTTTTCGCTGTTTTTTGATGAAAGATCATAGACGTATACATCTACTTTTGAATTGTCTTCGCCGGCTTTAGGGTATTTCCATTTTTCTTGGTATGGATAAATTCCATTTCCATTAAAAATATCCATCGAAAACTCTTTCACTTGAGATTCATCAAAGCGGTAATAGGCTATTTTATTGCCGGAAGGACTCCAGTAGAATCCTTGGCTCATGGAGAATTCTTCTTCGTAAACCCAATCAACTGCGCCATTGATGATGGAGTTGAATTTGCCGTCTGTGGTCACGGCATATTCACGTGGAGTAGCACTGAAATCAAAGATGTAAAGGTTATTGTCTCTGACAAAAGCCACTTTTTTATTGTCGGGAGACAATCTGGCATTCATGGCATTTTTAGAAACGAGGTACTCTTTTTTCTGAACCAAGTCATATACCCAAACTTCAGAGGTGTAAGAATGTCTGTAAAGTGCTTTAGAGTTTGTTTCAAGAACCATGAACTTATGGTCAGCAGAGAAGGTGAAATTTCCTTTAGGAATGGGGTTAGTAAACCAATTGCTGTGAAACAAGGTTTCTATGGAATCTTGTTTTGTTGCTGGGTTGTTGGTGATGATCCACCAATTGGTTCCTACTGCTTTTTGAGTAATGAGTAATTTTCCGTCAGCCGTAAACTGAGAGATTTTTCCGGCTTTAGGAGTTATTTTAAACAGGTCATCCCACTCAAATTGAGAGGTAGGTAGAACGGCTTTAGCATCAATGCCTTGAGCGTTTAGCCCCAGACTGTATATGACTGCAGCAAGAAAGGTGAAATACTTTAGCATGGTTGGTTATCTAATGCGTTTGAGGTTGACATCGGCAGGGGCTTTGAGTACGATGGGCACCATTTCTTTGGTTACTACACTTTCGTCAATGCCGAACCATTTTTCAGGAGTGCCGGCTAAGTTTTTCAGGTGTTCATAACCATCCAAAATGAGCATATCGAAGAACGAAGATTCATTTTCTGCACTGATTTCTTCTTCCACCAACACAAATCGGAAATCTCCAATTTGGTTTTGAGCGGAGAATCCATGGTAATGAGGATCTAGGTCAATTTCTTTGTTTTGAAGCATATCTGCAATGACTTTCTTCAAATACAAGCTAATTTTGGGCTGTACCCTGAATCCCAATCTAAATCTTACTTTATAGAGGTCGTTTTTCTCTACCACACAAACGCGGTATTCCATGGTGTAAGGTTCATCTGTCACTTCAATATTCACAAACCAATAGAAGTCGGCGCGTTTAGGTCGTTTTTGTAAAATACTGTAGAAAATGGGCGACTCTGCCTCGTCATCGGCAGGAGCCTTACTCATATAAATGAGGTGAGTGGCAAATTTGGGAAGGGTGGTGTCTTGGCTCAAACTTCTCAAGCGGGCGCGGTAATCGCTGAGTTTTTCAGTTACTACCATTTCTTTTTTGATTTGCCCTGAACGGTAAGAAATGTACATGAAGGCAATGACAATAAGTCCTATGATAACTACTACAAAGCCACCTTCCATCAGTTTTGTCATGTTTGCACTTACGAATGCCAAGTCTACTAAAAGGAAAAATGTCATTACAATTCCAGAGAGTATGGGATGCCAACCCTTAGTTTGTAGGTAATAGTACATCAGTATACTCGTCATCACAAAAGCCAAGGAAATCGAAAGTCCATATGCAGCTTCCATTGCAACTGATTCCTGAAAAATTAATACAATGGCGATACAACCAAGTAACAAGGCTGTATTGACTGCAGGGATATAAATTTGACCTTTAACGGTGCTGGGGAATTTTACTGTAAACTTGGGTAGGAAATGCAGGCGAATAGCTTCAGAAGCCAATGTGTACGAACCTGATATTACGGCTTGAGATGCAATTATAGCGGCAAGTGTAGCAATTGAAATACCGAAGGGTAAAAACCATTCAGGCATAATTCCGTAAAAGGTTCTTGAACCCTCTAATGAGGTTCCAATACGATCCATCAGCCAAGCTCCTTGTCCGAAATAATTGAGCAACAAGGTAACTTTTACGAATATCCAAGAAATTCTAATGTTTTGTTTACCACAATGACCCATATCTGAGTACAAGGCTTCTGCGCCTGTGGTGCAAAGAAAAACCGCACTTAAAAGAATAAATGCATCAGGGCCAGAAGTCAAAAAACGATATACCCAAATTGGGTTAATGGCTTGAAATATTTCTGGGTGTTTAATTATCTGTATGATTCCTAAGGCTCCAAGCATGGTAAACCACACGGTCATTACGGGTCCAAAAAAACGTCCTACTGCATTTGTGCCTGCACGTTGGAACAAGAACAAAATGATGATTATTGTTATTACAATTGGTACGGTTTCTATTCCACTGAAATCCACACTGTAACCGTTTGAAGGATTTATACTTCGAAGTCCCTCGATAGCAGATGAAACAGAAATGGGTGGAGTGATAATGCTATCTGCAAACATCATGGCACCGCCAATCATGGTTCCAATAACGAGATATGGAAAACGTCTTCTTAATAAGCTGTAGAGAGAAAAAATACCTCCTTCTCCTTTGTTGTCAGCCTGTAAGACCATGATTACATATTTGAGTGTAGTCTGAATGGTAAGGGTCCAAAAAACAGCGCTAATGCCACCAAAAATAAGAGTTTTACTCACCGGAGCATCGCCCATAATGGCGTTCATAACGTAAAGGGGAGAGGTTCCAATGTCGCCGTAAATAATTCCTAAAGAAATCAGCAGACCGGCTGCCGAAAATTTGTCAATGCGGGTGTGTCCCATGATTTTTAAAAGTGGGACGAATTTAAAGGCTTAATTTTAATTCAAATCATAAAGTTGAAAAATCACACATGAAATGTTGATAGATGTGGATAGACTAACAAACAGATGACAAATCAAATGATAACCCCACTAAAACAAAGGGATTTAAATATCAAGTGTCAAATATACACTTGTTGAAATAATGATTATATTTGTTTTGAAAAAAAATGGAAGGGTTGCTCGGCCCTACTTACCTTTGCATCAATAATTAATACTGAAACAATTTCAATCAAAAATGTCAAAAAAAGATAAACACCACCGCGGTATCTCCTCCTACTTTGGAGAGATGGTTTTCGGTCCTGAAGCTCAATCTGGTTATTTGTCGAAGTCGGCTATCCAAGAAATTCACAAAGCAGTAAATGACGGACACGCCATTGATAGAAGTAAGGCAGACGAGGTTGCTAATGGTATGAAAGAATGGGCTTTAGAGCACGGAGCAACTCATTACACGCATTGGTTTCAGCCTTTAAGAGGTACCACAGCAGAGAAGCACGATAGTTTCTTTGAGCCTACCGGAATTGACACCGGTATTGAAGTTTTCAGCGGAAAAGCATTGGCACAGCAAGAGCCAGATGCCAGCTCTTTTCCTAGCGGAGGTATTAGAAACACTTTTGAAGCTCGTGGATATACCGCTTGGGACCCAAGCTCACCCGCATTTTTACTCGAGAAAGGCGGCGTTCGTACTCTGTGCATTCCTACCATTTTCGTTTCCTACACCGGTGAGGCTTTAGATTACAAAGCACCCTTGTTGAAAACCTTGGCAGTGGTTAGAAAAGCTGCCACCGAAGTTTGCAAGTATTTCGATGAAAAAGTAAGCGATTGCTCAGTTTCTTTGGGTGTTGAACAAGAATATTTCTTGGTTCGTGAAGATTTGTATCATCAGCGTCCAGATTTGATGTACGCGGGTAGAACCTTGATTGGACATGCTCCTGCTAAAGGTCAACAAATGGAAGACCATTACTTTGGGGCTATTCCAACCAAAGTGCAGGCATTTATGAGCGATTTCGAACAGAAAGCTCACCGTCTTGGCATTCCATTGAGAACCAGACACAACGAAGTTGCACCAGGTCAGTTTGAATGCGCTCCTCAATTTGAATCTCTTAACTTGGCGGTAGACCACAACACACTTTTGATGGACATCATGGAAGCGTGTGCTTCTGATCACGGTTTTAGAGTGTTGTTGCACGAAAAGCCATACAAAGGAATTAACGGATCAGGAAAACACAACAACTGGAGTTTGGTGACCAATACCGGCGTTAATTTATTGTCGCCAGGTAGCAGTCCCCAAGAAAACCTACAATTCTTGACCTTCTTCATCAACGTGATTAAGGCGGTATATGACCATGCTGATTTGTTGCGTGCGAGTATTGCAACAGCGGCAAATGATCACCGTTTAGGAGCAAATGAAGCACCTCCAGCCATTATGAGCGTATTCATTGGAGATACACTTCAACACGTTCTTGAAGATTTTGAAAATCAAACATCCACCGGAAAAAAAGGATCCAAAACCAGTATTAATATTCCGAATATTCCTGAAATTTTGTTGGATAACACTGACAGAAACAGAACTTCGCCATTCGCATTTACGGGCAATAAGTTTGAGTTTAGAGCGGTGGGTAGTAGCGACAATTGTGCTTCACCCATGGTGGTATTGAATACCATTGTTGCGAATCAGCTTATGCAGTTTAAAACCAAAGTAGACGCTTTAATTGCCAAAGGAAAAGACAAGGAAACGGCGCTTCGTGAAGTGTTGAGAAAAGACTTGACTTCTTGCAAAAAGGTGATTTTTGGCGGAAACGGATACAGCGATGAATGGGTAGTTGAGGCTAAAAAGCGCGGTTTGAAGAACATCAGACACTCAGCTGAAGCACTTGCTGCTTATATGTCTAAAGCTAGCGTTGAGTTATTTACTAATTTGGGTATTTTCTCACACAAAGAGCTTGAAGCTAGAACTGAAATTAGATATGAATCTTTCTGCTTAACCATTGAGTTAGAGTCGAAGGTGTTGACAGAAATGATACAGAATATGGTCATTCCATCGGCTATCAGATATCAGAGTAGAATTGCGGATAACGTAAGTAAATTATTGAATATTGGTTTGACTAAAGACCAAGTGTCTGCTCAAATTGATTTGTTAACTCAATTGAGTTCGTTGATTAACAGCGCACAAGTGTTAAATAACAAACTTTCAGCTGAAGTAGATAAAGCCATGGAGAAAGAACACGCAAAAGACAGAGCTTTGGCGTTGAATTCTAAAGTGAAGCCTTTGTTCGAAGAAATTCGTGCTGTGAGCGATGAGATTGAACGTTTGTGTGATGACTCAGATTGGGCACTTCCTAAGTACCGTGAATTAATCACTTTGAACTAAAAAAATAATATTTTCGAAGAAAGAAGGTGCGTTTTATCACGCACCTTTTTCATCTTCGGTGGTACCTTTGCATTAAAATTAAGATTATGTCAGAAAACGTTGAAAAAATAGAGTGTTTGATTATTGGTAGTGGACCTGCAGGTTACACAGCAGCCATATATGCGGCTCGCGCCGATATGAAACCTGTTGTTTATGAAGGGTTACAACCTGGTGGGCAATTGACCATCACTACCGATGTAGAAAATTATCCCGGTTTCCCACACGGAATCATGGGTCCTGAAATGATGGAAAACTTCAAACAACAAGCGGTTCGTTTGGGTGCTGATGTTCGTTTTGGGATGGTTACTTCGGTGGAGTTTACACCCGGTGGCCCACAGAAAGTGGTAGTAGACGGTACTCATCATATTGAAGCTGAGGCGGTAATTATTTCTACCGGTGCTTCTGCAAAATGGTTGGGTATACCTTCTGAACAAAGATTAAATGGAAGTGGTGTTAGTGCTTGTGCTGTTTGCGATGGATTTTTCTATCGCGGTCAAGATGTAGCCATTGTTGGTGCCGGAGATACCGCATGCGAAGAAGCAAGTTATCTCGCAAAAATTTGTAGTAAGGTTTATATGATTGTTCGTAGGGGTGAGTTCCGTGCTTCAAAAGCCATGCAGCATCGAGTAATGAACACTCCCAATATTGAGGTGTTGTTCAATTCTGAAACTGATGAGATTTTGGGTGAATCAGCCGTTGAAGCCGTTCGAGTTAAGAATAACGTTACCGGTGAACTTCGTGAGATGCCAATTAAAGGATTTTTTGTTGCTATAGGACATACACCCAATACCGATATTTTTAAGCCATATATTGATATGGATGAACAAGGGTATATTATCACAGAAAAAGGCAGTTCACGTACCAACGTGGAAGGTGTTTTCTGCGCGGGTGATGCCCAAGATAAAATTTACAGACAGGCAGTTACTGCTGCAGGTAGCGGTTGTATGGCTGCATTGGATGCTGAACGCTGGTTGTCTGACAAGCATTCGCATTGATAAAATAGTTATTTTTGACCCATGTTGCTTAAATCCATGGGCGTGAAAATTGGGGTGTTTTGGGTTCTACTTTCAACTTTATGGTTGAATTCGTTGAATGCCCAATACGCCCCAATTCGTTTTACGCTTCCTCAACTTCCTCATTCTGAGATATCCAAGTCTGAATTCTTCGGAAATCCTCCGTTGGAAGGAAACGAGCCCAGTATTTCCATCAATCCTATCGATGCCGATGATATTTGGTTGGTTTTTAACAACAATAAGGTATTTCACACCCTCAACGGCGGCACCGATTGGTTGGAAGTTGAAACCAAGCCCGATGTTGGATTTTACGGCGATCCGGTCATTTACCGGTCTGCATCTGGGATGATTTATTTGGCTCATTTGGCTCAAAATCCCAACAAGAAATGGCCGGAGTGGTTTGATTGTATTGTATTTGAGCGAAGCACCAACGGCGTCCAATTTTATTCCAAATGTGTGGGACAAAACGGCAAAATGCAAGACAAACCGTGGTTCAGTTTAGACGAACAAGTTAAAAGTCCCTACAAAGGAAACATTTACATAGCGTGGACGGAATTTGACCGTTATGGTAGTACTTCCAAACAAGATTCTACGAGAATTCGATTTGCACGCAGCGAGAATCAGGGAGCTACTTTCTTTGATCCGGTGGTGGTTTCAGATGTGAGCGGTGACGCATTAGATGATGATAAAACCGCTGAGGGAGCTACCATAGCCGTTTTACCTGACGGTAAGATTTTTTGCTTTTGGTCTCGAAACGATACGCTTTGGATGGATGAGAGCATTGACGCGGGACGAAGCTGGGGAAAGGACAAGGCATTGACACCTATGCGTGGCGGATGGAATTTTGATGGTGTTAGAGGGGTTCAACGAAGCAATGGAATGCCTTTTTCTTGTGTGGATGCAAAAGGGAGGATTTATGTGGGATATGGTGCTGAATCACCTTATGGTGACAGGAACATTTACTATACGGTATCTGTGGATGGGGGAAAGCACTTTTTACCGCCCATTCGGGTGAATGACGACCCCAACGGAGCAGATCAATTCAAACCGTACTTTGATATAGATAAGAATTCGGGATTGCCTAGAGCCATTTGGTATGATACCCGAAATTTTACGACAGGCAAATTCGCACAGATATACACAGCAACCTTAAACGGTGGAACGGTTTCCAAGAATGCCTTGATCTCTGAGGAACCGTGTATTTTGCCTGGGTCTAAGTCCTTTTATGGTGATTATATTGGATTTTCTACTTCTCAAGGTAGAGGAGTAGCTGCAGTTACACGTTATCACGAGGATATTGGGAAGCCCTGCATTGAACTCATTCATTGGAAAGGTAAAAAGCCGGCCGTGAAGAAACAAGATCCCGTGGTGATGATCAACCCCAATGAAGGCTCAGATTCGTTGCTTTTCTTGGCTTGCATGCCTGGGGAAACATCGTTTACCATTGAAATAAAGAGTGGAAGAAACCTCATTACACAGATGATTTTTGAGTCGTTGGAACCTCAAGGATTTAGAAATGATGAGTTTCAAGAATTCTATTTATCGCGTTCAAAGTTTCCTTCTGGGCTTTATACTTTGGTAATGAGAAGAAAGAATAAGGCAATGAAGAAAAACTTTTGGATAAATTGATCAGTAAATCCTATTTTTGCTTTCTTTTAAAAAATTACAGACTTTTATAGATATGGCAGTTATACAGAGACTTAGAAATTCCGGATGGGTAGCAGTAGTTATCGTTACAGCATTGGTGTTGTTTGTGGTGGGTGATTGGCTCACAGGTAAGGGCAACGGAGGTACGGTTGATGAGAATCAAGACGTTATCGCAGAAGCCAATGGTGAGAAGTACCGCGAAGCGGAATTGGTAGCTATTGTTGATGAGTTCTACAAACAAGAAATTGCTCAAGATGCCAATTATAAATTGGATGAAGCCAATACCAACAAATTGTTCCAACGTGCTTGGAATGAATTGTTGAAGCGCAAGTTGCTTTTAACTGAGATTGATCTATCAGGGGTAACCTTATCAAAGGCAGATGAGAATGAACTTTTGGTTGGTGAGCATCCTAATGATAACATTGCAACAGATCAGTCGTTCCAAACAGACGGTAAATTTGATCCTAACAAGGTGAAGATGATGATCAATGAAGCTAAGGTAAATCCACAAAACAGACAGCTTTTAGCGAACTACATCAACAACATCTTCGCAAACGAAAAAGAAATGCGTTATGCTACCTATGTGGCAAAAGCGCAAAATTTCAAATCGAAGAAAGAAATAGAATATGACTATTTAGCGGCTAATCAGTCAGTGACTGGTAAAGTAGTTGCCATGAATATTTCAAAAATAGCCGACAAAGACATCAAAATTTCCGATGATGATTTGGAGGACTATTTGAATGCAAACAAAGAAAAATACCGCATCAAGCAAGAATCACGCAGTTTGAAATATGTGGTTTTTGATTTGATCCCTTCAAGAGCTGATACGATAGACGCATACGAGCAAGCTGCACGTTTTGCTGAAGTGTATGAAAAACAAGCTTCCAAACCAGATACTTTAGGTGCCATTGGATTTGTAAGAATCACAGACTTGAAGGATCCAGTTCCTGCTATCATCAAAGATTCATTGTGGTCAGCGACTAACGGAACTGTTTTAGGTCCTATTTACGACAAAGGTAAATTTTCTGTATATCAGAAGGTAGCAAGCGAAAATGATACTATTCCAATGGTGAACGTATCTCATATTTTGATTCCTATGAGTGGTTCTCTGCCAAATCAAACTGTGATTAAAGACTCTATTGAAGCATTAGCGAAAGCGAAAGAAGTATTCGACATGGTTGCAGGGGGTAAGCAAATTGCTGATTTAGCATCTCTTTATTCTGGTGACCAAGGTTCTGCCAACAATGGTGGATCTTATGGTTGGGCTGATCCTAGAAACTATGTAAAAGAATACAAAGAGTTTTGTATGACCGCTCGAAAAGGTCAAATAGGGTTAGTAAAAACTCAATTTGGTTACCACATCATGAAAGCGATGGAAGAGCCAGATTATCAGAAAATGAAGTTTGTGATGAATACCATCGAAATTCTTCCAGGTCGCGAAACCGTTGATAAAGTAGATCAAGCAAGCAGAAAATTGAAGAACCAAATCAATCCTGATATGCCTGAGTCGTTTGACAAAGCAGTAGAGAAAATGTCATTGATACCGCGTGTTGAGCTTGATTTCACCACAGATAAGCGCAGTTTAGGTAGCATCGGCGATATGAGCGATGTAAAGCAATTGATGAACTGGTTATTCAACGAGAAGCGTGAGATGAATGAAATCTCTGAGGTTTTTGCTTTCCCAACCAAGCACGTAATCATCAAATTGGAAAATGTGAAACACGTTGGTTATGCGACTGTTGATAACGTGCGTACTGAAATAGAGAAGATTGTTAGAGATCAGAAGAAAGCTGAAGTTGCTGGACAAAAAATAGCAGATGCATTGGCTAAGAACAAAAATGCTGAAGCAGTTGCACAAACTCTTCAGTGTGATTATTTCACTACCGATGTAGTTCGCTACGGACAAGGTTTCTTGCCACAAATTGGAAATGAGTTTAACGTTTTGGGTGTGGTTTTTGGATTGCCTGACGGAGTTACTTCTAAGCCCATCATTGGCAAGCAAGTGGCTGCAGTAGTCATCAAAGAAAAATCAACCAAATTAGATGTTCCTGTATCGGCTTACAACATTCCTAACCAAGAAGATTATTCAAGCCAACCACAATTTGTCTTGAATCGTTTGCAAGAAATATTAACCAGTTCTGCAAATGTGAGCGACATGCGTTACAAGTTTGAGTGGCACCGTTAAATCATTGGAGAAAGAAGAAATGTCAGTATTAACTCACGAAATATCTTTGGAGAACTTCCAAGAGCAGTTTGATTACGTTTTAACGCACTACAAGAAACACGGTAAATTGGTTTCCAACTATTCCAACATCATTATTGCTGGATTAGGCGGAAGCGGAATAGGAGGGAAAATTGCACGCTCGTATTTTTGGAATCATTCACCTGTTCCAGTAGAAGGATATTCTGATTATCATTTACCCGCATATGCCAACAGCAAGACCCTAACCATCTTGTGTTCCTATTCGGGCAATACCGAAGAGACTTTGACCATGTTCGCAGAGGCACAAGAACGTGGCTGTGACATCATTTGCATGGCTGCAGGCGGTAAACTTATGGATCTAGCAACAGCAGCAGATTATCCTACCTATACCATTGCAACTGGATATCAACCTAGAATGACTTTGGGGTTCGCTTTAGGCAATCTTTTGATGATCGTAGGGGAAGTTTTAGGTAAAGATTTAACCTCTGATATTACTGAATTGCGCGATACCTTCAAGAACCCAGCACAAGCTGTGACTAGAGCGAAGGAAATGCATGAGCAATTCCGCAGCACCATTGCTCAAAAGTTCGTAGTGATTACAGACATGGCTTTTGAACCTGTAGGAATTCGTTTCTGCCAACAGATACAAGAGAATGCCAAAGGCGAAGGATTTGTTTCTGTATTGCCAGAAGCGAATCACAACATGATTGAAAGCTATTACGAAAAACACGATACCAATTTCATTCTTTTGAACAGCCGTCAAAATGACCGCGTGACCAAGAGATTTGATTTCGTGAAAAAAGTGCTTACCGATTTAGGTAACAACGTGTATGATTATCCTTTGCATGATGCTAGTTTGAATTCCATTTTTGAGGTAATTCATTCAACTGATTGGTTGAGTATCTACGCATCTGATGATAAGAAAGTCAACAACATGGAAGTTGGCATCATCATGGAGCTCAAAGGATTCCTATCCAATCAATAATATTTGTCATCTATTTCAGGGATTGTAATCGTTAGAACATGGCCTTGAAAGTAACATTCTTAGGTACAGGAACTTCGCAAGGAGTTCCTCCTATAGGTTGCCAATCTGAGGTTTGTTTGAGCGAAAATCCCAAAGATAAACGCCTGAGAGCCAGCGTGCTGGTTCAGTGGGACGGTAAAGACATCATCATTGATACGGGGCCCGATTTTAGGTATCAAATGTTGCGTCAACAATTGAATAATGTTGATGCCATACTGTTCACACACGAACATAGAGACCATACGGCGGGTTTAGATGATATACGTCCCATCAATTACATCCAAGAAAAAAGAGTACCCGTTTATTTGACTGATCAGGTTTTAACGTCACTGAAAGATCAGTTTGCGTATATTTTTGAACCAGTACCTTATCCAGGAATTCCTGAGTTGGATTTTAATCTTATTGAAAATAAAGAATTCAATTTGTTCGGAAAATCTGTTGTTCCCATACAAGTGATGCATTATAAATTGCCTGTTTTGGGATTCAGAATGGGCAATTTCGCCTACATCACTGACGCCAACTACATCTCAGAGAAAGAATTGGAAAAATTGAAAGGGGTAGAAGTTTTGGTATTGAATGCTCTCAGAAAAACGGAGCATATTTCTCACTTTACCTTACAGCAAGCTACTGAATTGGCTCAGCAAATAGGCGCAAAACAGACCTATTTTACGCATATGAGTCATCAAATAGGGCTTCACGATGAAGTTTGTGCAGAATTGCCCAACGGCATTGATTTGGCGTATGATGGCCTCACTTTTGAGGTTAGCGAATAAATACAAATTTACCCATAGCAGTTTCACTGCCATCGCTGTTCATTCCAAAAACAAAAAACACGCCGCTGTTGGGTTTGCTACCGTCTAGTCTATGTCCATCCCATGTAGCCTTACTACCGTTTGCCATGGTTTGATATATGAGCCTACCGTGAAGATCGGTAATTCTGATTTCTGCGTTTTCAGCCAATCCTTCAATGGTAATGATTCCGTCGTATTTGGGTGGTACAGGATTTGGATAAATTTTAATTTCTCCGAAGTTATTATTACCTCTAGCAGCATCATTTCTATAGCTAACAATTCCTTTGTCTGTACCAATGAATAATTCACCGGTATTGTCAATTTGTCCCAAACAAATAATATTGTTAGAAATTAATGGGCTATTTTCCGTGGAAAAGCGTTTGATGACTTGTTGACCGTATTCATCGGCGCAGAAGAGACCGTTTCTGGTAGCGAACCATTTTCTACTCCCACCGTCAACTAGAATATCTGTAATGGTTTCTTCCCCCAGTAAATATCCTAATTGTCCGTCTTGATCAACAATGAATCGGTCTACCTTTGGGTTAGAAAATAGGTTTTGGGAACCGGTATAAATGTTGAGACCTTGATTGGTGCCTATCCAAACATACCCGTTCTTATCAGCTGCGATAGATAAAACTTCGGTACTGATTAGACCATGTTGTTTACCTATTCTCACTATACGATCATCGCTTGTTTGGGACATCGATTCTCCTTCATGAAAAACAATGATACCACCTGTTTTTAGCGTCATCCACTTACGATCGTTAGCATCAATGGTGAGTGAGGTGATTTCTTGTTCATCTAATAAGCTGAAGGAAAACCACTCGCCTTTAAAGGTTCTACAAAGCAAAGGCTTGCTTTGAGCATAATTCACTACCCAAAAATTACCCTTGCTATCAACTGACATTCCGCCTAAGTGAAGAAAGCTACTGTCGTTGATTCGTTTTAATGGAGTGTTGGTTTCATCCATTTTTTGCTTGATCTCCCCATTTTGGATGATCAAAATACCGTTGGAATGGGTCGCAGCATACAAACTTTGGTAGGTGGGGTGATAGGCAACAAAGGTGAAATCATACATGTTTACATTCAAGGGGGAAGATACATTGCTCTTCCATCCGTCTGAATTGTATAAGTAAAAACCACTGTTGTTAAATGCGTTACCAAATGTCGAACTCAATCCACCACCGGTGGTTAAAAGCATATTGCCCTCTTTGGACATTTTAAACACCGATACTTGGTCTGGTCCATTGGGCATAAAGGCTATTTCACCAGCGGGGTCTTTTTTAATGATTCCAGGACCAATTCCAGTGCAAAACCAATATATTTTATCGTTGAATTGGGTAAAATCGGAAATTAAATTGACCGTTTCAACGGTATAACCTTGGTTATTGATTTTAGTCATGGAACCTTGTCTACCAATATGCAGTCCTTCGGAATTGGTAAAGATATTAGCAGTGGGTCTTTTCGAAGGGAAAGGAGTGTTTACTGTGCCTTTGAAGTACTTTTTGATGGTTGAATCATTTTCAAAGAACAGTGAATCATTCCAGGCTGACATTTTGAAACATGGGCTGACGGATTGAAACGCCCATTTCCATTGATTGTAATCGTTCAAATTAACGGTTCTTGAATACTTTGCACTTCTGATTCCTGTGGTAGTTCCAACAAAAATAGAATCTCCCATCACCGTTGATGCAAATAAGGGAATTTCTTGTCCGTTGTTTCCGATGGACGTATAACTGTCTCTGATCTCTCTTTTTTGGATATCAACAATTAGTAGTCCAAAGTTGGTAGATAAAATGGCATCATTACCGCTGAAAGAGCAATGATTGATGCGTTTATCGCCTTGTAAAAGTTTGTTTTTAAAGCCGGGAATGTTTTGAATTTGTTGATCTTTAAAAAGTAAATCAATGTTTCCATCGGCGTAGCCAATCACTAAAACATCTGCATTTGAATTGTATTTTAAGCAGGTGATTTCAATGCCATTGAATCCGTCTTCCTTTTTCAATAAGGTCATTTCTCCGATATTGGATGTTCTCCAAAATCCGTTTTCGCTGGCAGAGTAAATGAATTTACTGCTTGCCTCACAGACTTTCGCATTTCTGTATGTGAAGTGTGAACGCCATGTGCCGGTTGGGATTTGATTTTGGGCAAAAAGGATGTTAGTCCCCAGGCTAAAAATTGAAAGGATGCTTAAAACAAGGGCTTTCATTAGTTGAAAGTATATCTTAGTTCAATTCCGAAATCTGTGAGTGAAGTGTAGAACTGAGTAGCAATTTTGGGGTTCATAATCACTCTGTTGTACCTCAAAGCCAAGTTGATTTTTTGGTTTACTTGATAGGTTGCGGAAGGTGTGATTTTGATGTTGGTCATACCCGCTGTGTACTTATTGATGTTCACATCAATTTTACGAATCACCGTGGTGTTGTCATTTACAGATAGGGCTAGGTCAAATCTAAAGTCATTCGGTAGATAGGTCCATCTGCCTTTTCTTCTTATGGGAAGAGTTAGTCCAGTCGTTCTGTAACCTGCATTCAACTGGAATTCATTTTGCTTCATTTCAGTCAAATTATAACTAGAAGCAAATAATTTCAAAACTCTTGAACGTTTGTATTCAAAGCCCACGGTCCAATTGTTTTTAGTGGTGATATTCACCCCAATCAAAGGAGAGAAATTCTCACTGATGGTTACATCGGCAATTTGAAGTTTAGGAATGAGATCCTTTCCTATTTGAGCCTGCTGTAATGGATCGTATTTGAGGTTGCGCGTAAAATTACCAATGGTATACTTTCCTGAATAGGCGTGTTTAATGTTGATGTTAGTGAAGATTTCCTTCAAAGCTGGAATCTTGGTTAAACCATTATAATTGATGTTCCAGTTGGGTAGAGGAATTGCAGGGAAACCAGAAATATCGGTTCTTCCTACATCAAGTCCAGCATAAGCGGCATAAAATCCACCAATAATAACATCTTGATGCGTCTTGCTGTAACCCAGAGGGAATTTGGTTGTTGAATCAATTTCCAAAGCACCTCCGAATTCTGGATTGGCTCTTTGCAAGCGGGTAGCGACAGTATAGCGATTGTCTAGGAAGGCGTCGAATACTGGATTGGGATAGTTCTCGTTCATTTCAATATCTTTAATGAAATGCGTATTAAAGAAAATAGCTGATATGCTGTAAGTTCCAGTACCGGTGAGACCTTCGTCTAGCCATTTGAAACCATCGTTTTTGAAAATACTTTGAGTTCCGTCTGTTTCGTTACGCAAGAAATCCAATCTGATTCTGAAATCCTTGATGGGTTCTATAGAAATGTTACCGCTGATATTTTGGTTCAAATTGGTTCTGTAGAAATTGGATTGTCTTTTATCCGATGCCATATATCCTCTATCAGCCAAAGAATATCTGAGGTTTGGATCTTGGAATCCAAACACAAAGTCCAATCCTGGTTGTAGATGCTTGAAATTGTATCCAAAATAGTCTGGTCTTAAATTGAAACCAGGCAATTCAGTAGCTTCTTTACGGGTGATATTGATATTGGCATTTTTCACCATGGTGATCAAATCGCCCAATATCACAATAGCAGGATTTGGTTTGATGATATCACTTTTCCCTTTTTCTAAGGCACTGCTATAGGTGGGTTCTTCAGGATTTCCGTCCTTGGGGGCGTCTTTTTTCTTACGCTTTTTTGGAGTGCGATAATCTTTCAAAAACGGCACTTGCGAATACAGTTGCGTGAAGTTAAATTGAGCAGTCAAGTTGATGTCTTGGCTGTTTTGGATTCTATTTCCAAGTCCCGCAAAAGCCGGAGGAGCTTGATTCCAATCATAGCTCCCTTTGTAATTTGCGTTTGCCGAAATCCATTTTAAGAAACTGATTTTTGAGAAGGGAAGGGTGTAGGTTAGGTTGGCGGTTTGATAGAATCTTCTCAATCGTCCAAATCCTTCGAATTCCTGATAAATTGAATCTTGTTTTTCTCTACTGTCGATGGCACCGTAAGGTTCTTGAATTCGAGCTTCAACGTTCGCCGCATAACTGAAGTTCAACGAACGGGCAATGGGTAAGGAGAAATTATAGTTTCTATTGAGGGTGAAGTTTTTATCGTACATGCGAGGATTCAACTGCTTGAAGCTGTTGTTGTTCCTCATTTGCATTTCTGAATATAACCTATTGACCTGCATTTGGGTATTGAAGGCCGATGGAATGAAATTGAAATTGAAATCGCGAATGATGGCTAATTTTTTGCTTCGCAATTTCTTAAAGGGCATGATGAACTTGGTGTTGTTATTGTAGGCATACCCCAAAGTTGCTTGAGTGGTATTGATAAAGTATTCCTCAATTTGTTGGTTTCTTCTGTAATTGCTCTGATAACTGTAACTACCGTTGAAATTCGAAATAGAATAAATTTTGGCTTTCTTATTTCCGGGTTGAGCAATTCTAAAGTTGTTGATGTTGAAACTGAACAAGGAGTTGTAATCTTCTGCGGCCTTCCTGATGGTGTTACGCATGGTTTGATCTGTCAATGCCGACAAATAAGATTGCAGTTCAATATCAGGATTCAATGGGTTGAATTTTGGCTGAACAAAACTTTCTGACCAACCAAGGTAAAGAGGAATACTTACTCCTTTTTCCTTAGGGAAGAATCTTCCAAATTCTAAATTTGTGGCAAGATCGTAGTTGTAACTGTTTGATAAGCTACGCTGATTCAATTTCTTATCAACGTCACCAAAACCGATGGTTCTGATAGATCCTGCCATGTTTACTTGCCCAAAGTCAGCCAACTGAGCTTGTAGGTTTGCCAATGCAGCCCAACCACCGCCGTTGGAGATGTCTTTCACGCGCAATTCATTGGTCCAAACTTCAAAGCACTTGGGTTCTGGACTATTGTTTTTCACACCTACCATCATTACACGAAGGTTACTCAAGTCGGGCAGACCCATTACGGTAATTTTTCCTTTGTCTAAGAACTTGATGTAAGGAGCAGTCATGGGCCAACCTGCATTTTGGCGGGCAATTTTTAAATCAAACAGATTTTGGAATTCCAAGTCTATCATATTGGCATCAGGCCAAACGAGTTTATCTGCGGTTGGTGCATTTCCATTTACAAACCCTCTAGTCATAGAAAGAGGAATTTCGTATTCGTAGTAGTTGCTGGTTAAATCGGTTCCAAAACGAATAAACGCTGAAACTTCTCCGTCTTGAATGGTATTTGGTGTTACCTCTTCGGCGTGAACAAAAAGTTGAATGCGCTTGTAGTTTCTGATGTCGTGTTGAACGGTTTTGAAGGCACCTCTAGCATCGCCCGGTTGTAAATTACACGTCAACATGCTTAAGGATTGCTCGTTTTCAAGAACTGTACCCAAGCTAGCCATGTTTTGAACTCGCACAATGCCTGGAGGTGTTACATAAGCTACTGGTGATCTCTTGCTATTTTCTTCCAAGTTCACTGTACTCACAACAAACTTGGTACCGTCGTTGGGGTCAGTAGGTACAACAACACCAGGAGTTTTCAAGGAATTGGTGTATCTGCGCCAATCTGCGCGCACCATATTGATATATCCAAAGCGTAAAACAGCAGAATCATTGAAATCTCTTACAACCATTCGCATGAAACGGATACTCTTAAAATCAGAAATGTTTCCTACGGCTTTTTCATATTCCCTCACGGGGATTTTTAATTGATACCAACGAATGTTCTCTTGTTTGCCGTTTCTGAGTGTCACCAAATTATTGATAACATCCGCAACATAATTTTTCCCAATTTGTAAATCATTGTCAGAGATTTTAATCTTGTATTGGAAATAATCTTCACTTTGGTTCATGGTGAAGTCACGGTTGATGTCTTCGTAATCAGGCTGCGTGGTTGAAGACTTGGGCATGGGGGCGTATTGACCTGTAAACGTTTCAGTGGAACTATTGCCCTCTAGTCCCTGGTATTTTGAATAACGCTGAACAATATCTGCATCATCATTGGTATACTTCTCTTCTAAATAATGCGTAAAATTATCATTGGCGGGGTCTTTAAGTGCATTTTGATAAACTGGACTGTTGACACCAAAATTGGTTTCCAATTGTTTGAGATAAGCAGTATCAAAAAATTCTCTTTCCTGGTCATCGCTTAAACCATCTAATCCAACATCTTGAAATTTACGAGCTGCTGGGTTGTTATCGAAGGCAAAGTTGATTTGTGGACTGGTTGCTACAATACCGAAATTTGAGGTGTCGGTTTCATTGTTGTTATTGTTCGATGTAGGAAGCCCATTCTCAAATGCTTTTCTTCTATCTGGAAGAATGTCTTCAGAAATATTTCCCAAGTGAAACAACAATTCGCCTTTGAGGTTTTTATTGTGATACAATGGGTCCATCAACCATATTTCAATATAGTCAATGTTTGCTGCTTCAAAGTCGTTCTGATCTACACGACGCATAATGCCAGCCCAACTTTTTTGGGGATCAGCAAAGCGGCCATTCGGAAGAAGTTCATTTGCATCAGCGTTGAAGTTATACATTCCACGCTCAAACGGATTGAATGCCAAATCTAACGTAGGAAGAATGGTTGCAGTACCTTGAGGGAAGTTTCTTTCAGGGAACACTTCTCTTTGATCAATTTGACGCATGAAAGGGTCACTCAATATCTGATCTACCCGCTTTCTGATGTTATCGGGCATGTCAATATCTCTGTAAAACAATTGATCAATGGTATAAAAGCTCAGACGCGCACTGCGGTTGAGCCATTGACGTTTGTCAGAAAGATTTGTTTCAGGGAAGAAGTCGGGTTGTTTTTGAGGGACACTTGCTACCACCCAGTTATTGACTACCTTGAAATCATTGGGTAGTTCAGCTGCTTCAAAATCTTCCAAGTTAGATACCCCGCGCTGATCTCCTTGTGATTTGTGGTTGTGAGGGATGATTTTTGCAAATTCAGCGTATGCTGTGATGTTTGATATTTCTTTGGTTTCTAAAAATGGTAGTTTATCAACCAATTTGGTCAAAAAACGGGATTTAGAACTATAGGCCAAGTCAGCCCCAAAAATGGTGTTCAATAAAGGTTCTTCGTTGAAGTTGGTTTTAGATGTGAGCGGACGTTCATACATATGGAGAGCGGTTGCTCCTATCATGAAGTTTTTATTAAACTTGTGTTCAACTCTTCCGCCTAATAAAGTCTTCTGTTGTATGTTAAACATGCTTTGTCCGTCAGCACTTGCTCTGATTTCAGCTCCGCCCTGCAGTAAACCTTGGTTGATGATTCGAACCCGTCCCATAGCATAATCAACCTCGTAATCCATTCCTTCTTGAAGCGGACGTCCATTGGCTGTGACCCTTACGGATCCCCTTTGTAGGTTGGTGGTTCCCAAGAACAATTCTGCACCGTTGGTGCTCTTGTAGCTACCTTGGAGGAAGAACTTGTTGTGTTTAACGTCTTGGGCTGCTAGGAACTTTGTTGAATCATACAACGCTTGATAGCAGTAATAGTCGGCCAAATCGTTTCGAGAGCCAAAAATGTCTTTCAAATAATCACCAAAGGGTTCTGTAACGGGGAAAATTACCCGTGCCATTTTGGTTTGGATGGTGATGCCTTCAATGGCATCAAATATTCCGTCGGGTTTGGCTTCCTGTTGACGATTCAACTTGTCAAGTCCAAAAACACGAATCAATGGATTACCGTTTTTCAATGCAGGAACATCTGCGGTTCCAATGGGTAAGTAGTTATAGTCAGCACCGCTTGTGTCATCGGCGTAAATGACGTTTAGTTTAAAGTCTTCCAAAGAAAGCGAGTACGTATTCAAACTGTACACGTTTTTCATCATCAAATCCCAAATGGGTAAGCGGGTTCTGATGGTATTGCCTTTCAACATTTTCAGGTACAACAACTGTTGATCACCTGGTGCAACATCTCTGGAGAATTCTCCTACTTGAAAGGTTTCACCATTGTAGGTATATTCAAAAGCTACGGCCAGAATTTCATCGTTGTTGAGAGGTTGATTCAACGAGATGTAACCCAATTGTTGGTTTAAACTGAATTCATTGTCTTTCAATTGACGTGCATAATTCAGCAAATCAAAATCCAATGTTTGTTCAAAATTGGGGAAGGAGGAGTAAATCGCATCAATGGAAGTACCCGTTTTTCTGATGGCTGGGTTGCTTTGTAAAGAGGAAAAGAGAGAATTTGCGGTATTATCTGCGGCAATCTGAGAGCCAATGTTTAATGTGCTTCTGTAGGGCTTGGGTTCACCTAAGTCCATGAAAGCCATGATATCGCGTGGGGTTTCTACGTTGGCATTTCTGTTGGTTACCCAAACTTCTACACGGTTCACAATCACTCCGCTTGAAACAATGGGAAGATTTTCCAAAGATTTATTGTAATTCTCTTGGAAGAACTGAGACAAGAAGAAATGTCGGTTCTGATCGTAATTATCTGCGGTGATTTTGAACTCATTCATTTGAGCTCCACCTTTTAGGACGGTTTCAGTGCTTTGCCCACGATTTTGAGAAAAGACCGTTTTAATGGTGGTTTTTCCGAATTGCATGGTGTTTGAAAACCCGAAAAGATTGTTAGCGGGTTTAATCAACTGAGTGGGCAAGTTCATGTTCACATTGCCTACTTGAACATCTTTTAAAATACCATCAGGTTTTCCTTTCCAGCCTAAATTGGTTTGGTTATCAAATTCAAATTGTGCCTCGGTGTCATAATTGATACCCAATTTTACAAATTCACCCACATTTCCGTTGGCAGATATTTGCAATTGCTGATCAAACACGGGTACAAAATACTTTTGCTGTCTTTTGCTGTAATTTGGATTGCGGTACTCGTTGATTGTACCTCCAATTTTAACCATGGCAGATCCGGTCATTTGGAAGTCCACACCCCCGGCACCAAAGATTTTGGATACGGCAGGATTTCCTAATTCGGCTTTTATGTATTCGGTGATTCCACCTTTGTTAACCGACTGTGAATAGTCGGTATTTTGGGACTTGAGTCTGTTGTACTCGGCGTTTTTCTCTTTTTCTAACTTTTGATAGTATTCGGTCACTGATAAATTTTGACCGGTGGGGTAGGAAAGAGAACCTACTTGTTTGAAAGCTTCGTAACGGTTTTGTTTAGGATTGTATTTCCAAACCACAGACAAGGGGTCTTCTAGGTCTACATTAGAAGCCTTTTGATTGTTGGGATCGTTTTGACCACTTTTATGAACCTTGTACTTTACTGTAGAATCTGAATTGCTTTGAGCCAACGAACTGTTAAACCCAGCAATGGACATCCATAAAATTCCCGATAGTACCGCTCTTTTCAACACGTTTAATGAGATGTAAGCCTGCAATTTACAAAATTTTAAGTGAATTTTTTATCAATTCCTCAACGGTGGCAAGGGTTCCAAGGTCTTTGCTAATCTTTAAAAGGGCTTTTTCTGCAGCGGCCTTTTGATAACCCAAAACCGTCAGCGCCGTCATGGCTTCGGTGATGGCGTCAGAAGCCTGATTGAGACCCGGTAAGTTTTGGGTCATTTTCTTGCCTGCAAGCTTATCTCGCAATTCTAGAACTATGCGTTGGGCTGTTTTTTCACCAATCCCTTTAATGCTTTTCAGTAAACCAACATTGCCGTTTAAGATGGCCGAAATCAAAGTGTCAGGATCTAAACTAGACAACATGATGATGGCGGTATTGTTTCCAACCCCACTAATGGAAGTTAGTTGCCTAAACATTTGTCGTTCGTTTGGATCAGCAAAGCCGTAAAGTTGAATGCTTACCGGACTTTGATTTTCAACTTTGAACACTTGTTCAATGAATAAACGTACTTGCTTTTGAGATTTTACAGCCTCAAATGTATTCAAGGAAATATGAGTGAAATAGCCAATTCCTTGACATTCAATGACTGCGTGTGTGGGTGTAAGCGATTCTAAATTACCTTCAATAAACTCGTACATATCTGAGATTAAGTATAACGCTTAATGCGAATGAAATAGTCTACTATCCCATAAATAATCATGATGGCCAAAGGAACCAACATACTTAACCACTGCCAATACGTTCTTTCGGTTTTTGATTTTTCAGGATCCAGCAATCTGACGGTTCTTTCTTTGGCTCTAATTTCTATAAGTCCATTGTCATCAATGAGATAGTCAATGCAGTTGAGTAAGAACTTTTTATTAGCAAAAGTGAATTGAGAAATTCGGTCGTATCCTGTTGGGTAAATCATGCCCTGAGAACCTACTGGATTTCTGATGATATCGGCATCAGCAACCACAATCATTTTACTATTTCCTGACTCAAGGAAAGGCTCATCGGTGTATTTTTTCATCAAGCGATACCTTGAACGGAACTCGCCTTGCATCAGTGCCGCTACAATTTGTTCGCCTTGATTCATGGTTTTGCGGTAGTTCTCGTCTTTCGACTGAATGTAGATTCGCTCCAAATCAACAGGCGCTGGAGTAGTGATGGATTTTGAATAGGGAGTGGAAGATAGCAAAGGTATGATGTCTAATTTTGGACGAACCTTTGGTTCCAATGTGGCTGGGAATTGCATCCACACAGTACCAATGTTTTTGGTGATGTTGTGAGGGAATTCGGGCTCTCCAAACAGCGGGAAATAGGGGAAATCAACCAATTCCATTCGCCCTCCATTTGGAATGGGAATGCGATTGCATTTTAAATCGGTCAGAAGATTGTTCTTCAGTCCAATTCCGTAATTGAATAGGGCTGCGGAGATGTTTTCCAAATTGTAAGGCATGGCCATCACCTCTTTATAATTGCGGAAGCTGTCAATTTCAATGTTAACTGGGTCAATCAGCCAAAGCACTTTTCCGCCTTTCATTAAAAACTGATCTATCAAATACAACTCTTGGTTGCTGTAATCTTTGATGGGTTTTATGACAATGAGTAAATCATTTAAATTGAGTCTCTTGTGCAGTCCATTGACAAAGATTGATTCTGCGTTTTCTGGGTTTTGTTGGATTTGTTGTTCCCAAGGACGTGCAGCTTCAGGATCAGAGAAATTCAAGTTGAGCGCCGAAATGTTGTAGTATTTTGACAATTCAGAAGCGAAGGCTTGAACTCGTTGGTCTACCATTTCGCCGTTACCGTCAGCAACAACTACGTTTTTATTTTTTTCACTAGAAACTTGTCTTAGGCCGTTGGCTATTTCGTATTCAATGTTGTCAATTGCAGCAGCGATGTTTTCATCTGGACTTTTTGCAATGTCATATTCGAAGAAATTAACCGCGGCACTGCGTCCTTTGTAAAGAACTTCAGCTCCGGGTAGCAAGTATTTGATGCGGGTTTCATCGGCGTTTTCGCGATCAACGTCTCTAACGGGCTCAATTCCTTTGTCTGCAAAGCTTTGAAGAAGATCACTCATTTCAGACTCTTTTGCATCTGCAAAGGGATCAACAATTTCAATTTCTATTTTCTGATTGCTGGCCTCTCTGAATTCGTAGGCTAAATCTCTAATCTCAAGTTTGAGTCTTTTGAATTTAGCAGACATTTCACCGTCTAAAAAGAGTCTGAAATAGAGGCTTTCATCCAACTTAGAGGCAAGTTTTTTACTGGTTTCACTGAGAGTGTAGCGTTTTTCAGCAGTAAGGTCAAATCGTTGGTAGTACATGTTGCCCAAGATATTGGCAACTAAAACCACTAGAAAAAGGGCTGCGAATTGGGTGAATGAGTGCTTTTTACTGTTCATGACCATTTTCTACTTTCAAACACCAACTTAGTTCCCCCGAGGAAAACAGAAATAAATCCCAAGAAAAATACCAAATCACGGGTATCAACCACACCGCGACTCATGGAATTGTAATGAAATTCTAAACTGAACCAGTTCAAACTTCTTCCAATTTTATCTAAGATTTCTAGGTCGCCCAACATCCCCAAAACGGCGAAAAAGAAGAACGACAAAAGCATGGATAATATGAGTGCTACAATTTGATTATCGGTAAGTGAGCTCGCAAAAAGTCCTATACTGGCATAGCAAGCCGCGAGAAGAAACAGTCCCAAGTAGCTGCCCAACATAGAACCCAAGTCAATATTTCCTACTGGGAGTGCTAAGTTATAGACGGCATAGGCATAAAACGATGTCAACAATAAGGTAAAGGCAACTAGGGTGAGGGCTGCGAAGTATTTTTCTAAGATGATTTGTAAATCAGTGATGGGTTTTGTGGTAATGATTTCTAGCGTGCCCAATCGTTTTTCATCGGAAATGCTTTTCATGGTGATGGCAGAAACTAAAAAAATTAGGATGTAGGGTGAGATGTCAAACATGACTTGTAAGCTGGCTACACCTAAGTCGAAGATGCTGTTTCCGTCTACAAACCATAGAAATAGTCCGGTCAATATCAGAAAAACTCCCATGACGATGTAGGCAATCAGCGAACCTAAAAAGCTTCGAACTTCCTTTTTATATATGCTCAACATGGTTTTCAGAATTTGCGAGAGATCGGAACGTGTCTTCCAACGATTTTCCGTCTTTGGTTAATGTAGTAACAAGATCATCTGCAACTAGTTTTCCTTTGCTAATCATGATCACTCGGTCACACATAGCTTCTACCTCTTGCATGATGTGTGTGCTCAATAAAACTGTTTTGTCTTTGCCCAGGTCTTTAATCACTTGTCTTATCTCCACTACCTGTATGGGGTCTAGTCCACTGGTGGGTTCATCTAAAATGAGAACTTTGGGCTCGTGAATCAAGGCTTGAGCTAGCCCAACACGCTGACGATACCCTTTGGAAAGTTGCCCTACTTTTTTGTGTCTTTCAGGGGTGAGCTTGGTCATTTCAATGGCTTTTTCAACTGCCGGTTTTATTTTACTTACTCCAGACAAACCCGCAATAAATTCTAGATACTCTTTTACATACATTTCTAGGTATAAAGGATTGTTTTCGGGAAGATATCCAACCAATTTTCGAACTTCAATGCTATCTTCTACAAGGTCAATTCCGCAAACGGTTCCCGTTCCAGAACTGGGTGGAATGTAGCCTGTAATCATTTTCATGGTGGTTGATTTGCCTGCTCCATTGGGGCCCAAGAAGCCCACAATTTGGCCTGTTGGGATGTCAAAACTAATGGCATCAACGGCCACTTGTTTTCCGTATATTTTGGTTAATTGATCAACCTTGATGCTCACTTTATTATGATTCTGAGGTGTAAAATGCGGTTTTTGATGAATCTAACGGCTTATCAAATAAATCAAACGGAGAAATGATCTCAATATTGTAAGCTCTCCTTCTTCTGCGTCTTTTTCTAGAGTATCTTCTTTTGCGTCCGCGTTTGATGTTGGTCTTACTGTAAGGAAGTTGAAACAATTTTTGATTTACTACCAATACGTTGCTAACCAAACTATCGTTTTTGAAGTCAATGAGTTTTGTGGGGTCAAAGGGTCTTCCAAACAAGCGCGTTTCAAAGTGCAAATGCGGACCAGTACTCCTGCCTGTTGAGCCGCCCAATCCAACTACTTGACCTGCATTTATAAGGTCTCCAGGTTTTACATAACGCAAAGACAAATGCCCGTACAGCGTTTCTAGTCCGTTATAATGTCTGACAATAACCACATTTCCGTAGCCGGAATGAAAGTGAGAGGCTCTCACCACACCGTCAAAGGCAACTCTTACGGTATCGCCTTTATTTAATTGTAGGTCAATTCCTGCGTGTACACGTCCTCGGCGCCAGCCGAAAGAAGAATTGGTTTTACCCGGGTGAGGCAGGGCAAATCCACAATCTTCGAAAAGCATGGGGAAGACGAATTCGCCGTTCAACCTTCGGAGGTCGTAGCGATAAGGGTCAATAGACATGCTATCAAACCGGAAATAGAAATCATATTCTGGGTAATAGCCGGGTAAAAATATGCCACCTGCTATAGAATCAGGACTTTCGCTGTCGTCGAGAATGAAGTTGTTTGGGTCTTCTAGCTCAGACTCAGTGGTATCGATGACCTGCGGAGCTACAGGTTCATGCATGGCTTCTTCTTCCTCCTCTTGAGGAGCGTATGGACTTGCAGCCGAGACGAAAAAGGCATTCAAAGCCAATAAAAAGAGTACGATATGTTTAGTAAAGGACGTCAATTTAGTACTTGCAATGTTTTTATTTTATCACTTGCGAGTTGAATTTTGAGGGCTTCAATACCATCGAATTTTTGTTCATTTCTTAAAAATTCACACAGTTGAAGTTCAATTTTTCGCCCGTAAAGGTCGGAATTAAAATCTAAAATATGTGCTTCAATGCTCAAATTCGTGCCATCCACTGTGGGTCGTACGCCAATATTGATCATGGTTCGGAATTTTTGAGCTAGAAAATCACTGCCCTCAATTTCTACATATCCAGCATAGACACCTATGGGAGGGATGAGTTTGAGAGGTTCTGAGAGTTCAAGGTTTGCTGTTGGAAAGCCAATAGTACGACCTCTTTTGTTTCCGTGAATTACGGTTCCTGAAAGGGTATATGGTGAGCCCAACATTTTATTGGCGGTGGCTAAATCGCCCGACATTAAAGCTTGTCTTATTCTGGTAGAGCTGACTGCTATATCGTCTATCAACCGAGCATTGATCTCGTCAACCTTAAAGTTGTATTTTTGGGAAAATTGCAATAAATCTTCAAACGAACCTTTGCGATTTTTGCCAAATCGGTGATCATAACCAACCACCATGGCTTTCACTTTCAGCTGTTCAACCAAAATTTGTTTTACAAATTCTTCGGGATCTAATTGCGCCAATGCTTCGTTGAATTCCAAAACAAGAACCGTATCAATGCCTTTAGATAAAACTTTTTTTGCTTTTTCTTCGATGGAAGTAAGGAGTTGAACACTTGGGTCATTGGGGTGAACAATCAGCCTTGGGTGCGGATGAAAAGTAATGAGCATTGAAGGTACTCCGTGTTGCTTTGAAAGATCAACCACTCGATTGAGTACCCAATCATGTCCTCCGTGAACTCCGTCAAAGGTTCCTTGGGTTATTACAAACCCTTGATGCTCAGCTAGAGAGTCAAGTCCAAAAATGGGGCCATTCATTCGAGGTGCAAAGTTCGGAATAAAGCCTATTTTTGCAAAGCATGTTCCAAAAGATATTCTTGAGACCGTTTATTTTGGTGTTTTTCGGGGGAAGTTTATTTCCTTCAGCCAACGCGCAAATAGGTGGAACGGGTATATTTGCCAATTTGGATGCCCCTATGAGTGCTCGAAGTTTGGCTTGGGGTGGGTATTTAATTGCTCAACCTCAAACCGATATTCAGTATGCCGTTCACAATCCTGCTTTGTTAAACGAGAGTATTGTGAATCAATACGGTGCTTCATATGGCACATTGATTGGAGGGAGCAACGGGGTGAGTCCTGTAAGACATGGTGGAGCAGGGTATGCCTTTAAAATCAAAAAGCAACTTTTTTCCTTTCATGCACAATATATAGATTACGGCACCATGAAAGGGTATGATGAGGGCGGTAATTACCAAACCGATATCATTGCCAATGAACTTAAGTTCACCATTGGTTATGCCAAGAAAGTGCACAAACATTTGAATCTTGGTGCGCAAACAGGTTTGGCTTATTCGGTCTTAGGCCCTTATGTGTCAAACGGTGTATTTCTGAATTTAGGAGCGCTTTATTCTCGCTCAGACACCGGAGTGCAAGTTGGAATGGTGGTAAAAAACTTAGGATATCAAGTGGTGGTCTATAAAAATGGAGAAAGAGAATCTCTTCCCTTTAACATTCAAATAGGAGCTTCTTACAAGCCGGTTCATATGCCCTTTCGTTTTCATGCTGTGCTGCATAATTTACAGCGATGGGATTTGACATTTAATCAATATCTCAGCAGCGGAAACATAGATTTGTCTGGACAAGAAATCAATAATGGCCCTGCCAATTTTTTGGAAAAAGGATTTAGGCATTTAGCCATTGGAGGTGAGTTGGTTCTGGGAAAGAACATGGGTATTTTATTTGGATACAATCATCAGCGAAGAGTTGAGATGAGTCCTGAAATCAGACCAGGATTGGCTGGGTTTGGATGGGGTATAAAGTTTAAAGTTTGGAAGTACCACCTTACCTATGGCAGTGCTTCGCTTTTTCCTGGACAAAATGCCAATACCTTGAGCCTCACTCTTATTCCGCAGTCGTTGTTTACCAAATAATTTCCCCTTGAATTCCAAAGAATCACCCCCCGAAAAAAATAAAAAAATCAACATTGCCATTGACGGCTACTCAAGTTGTGGCAAAGGAACCTTGGCCAAGCAATTGGCTCAGCATTTGAATTATGTATTCATTGATTCTGGTTCCATGTATAGGGCCGTTACTTTGTTTGTCTTAGATCATCACATTGACCCTCAAGACGAAGCCTCTGTTGAAAGGGTTCTGGGGGATGTTGATATTCGATTTGACCTAAATTCTGAAACGGGTCGTTTTGAAGTAGTTCTAAACGGTGTTTCGGTTGAATCTCGAATCAGAGATTTGAGGGTTTCATCGCAAGTGAGTTACATCGCTAAAATTTCTGCTGTTCGACGCAAATTGGTTGAAATTCAGCAGAAAATTGGGTTGAACAAAGGGGTTGTGATGGATGGACGTGACATTGGAACGGTGGTTTATCCTAACGCTGAATTGAAAATTTTCATGACTGCTAGCTCTGAAGTGCGCGCTGATAGGAGATTTGCAGAATTGGAACAAGCCGGTCAGAAGGTAACATGGCAAGAGGTTTTTGATAATTTAGTGAGTAGAGACACCATTGATAGTAGCAGAGAAGATAGTCCGCTGACCATGTCATCTGATTACCGGGTCTTAGATAACAGTGATTTGTCGAGAGAAGAACAATTCGCCCTTGCAATGACTTGGGTCAGTGATGCGCTGAATGAAATTGGTTAATTTTGTAGTACTTTATATATGAGAAATAAAATTGTTGCTGGCAACTGGAAAATGCACAAAACCTTGACCGAAAGTCAAGCATTGATTACTGAAATTCGTGGAATCATCAGAGATGAATTTCGTGCCAATACCGCCGAAGTGGTGGTTTGTCCTACTACATTGGCTTTGCCATCGTCTGTGAAACTGGTAGAAGGGTCAAGTATTTTTGTTGGAGCACAAAACGTACACCAAGAAACTCAAGGTGCGTTTACAGGAGAAATCTCAGCTGCCATGATTGCTTCTGTTGGGGCAACGCATGTGATTGTTGGACATAGCGAGCGTAGACAGTATTTTAATGAAACGAATTCAGCGTGCGCTCTGAAGAATAAATCATCTTTCGCTGCAGGTTTAACTGTGCTTTATTGTGTGGGTGAAACCCTAGAGGAAAGAGAGACAGAACAACATTGGGCCGTTATTGAAAAGCAAATTGAAGAAGGATTAACCGGAATTACCTCTGAAGAAATGCATAAAATGGTAATTGCATATGAGCCAGTTTGGGCCATTGGAACAGGTAAAACCGCTAGTTCTGCGCAAGCTCAAGAGGTTCATGCCTTTATCCGGTCGTTGTTGAATAAGAAATTTGGAGAGCCTGTAGCAGAAGCCACCCGAATTTTATACGGTGGTTCTGTAAAGCCTGATAATGCCGCTGAACTATTTGCTCAGCCCGATATTGATGGCGGACTCATTGGCGGAGCGAGTTTAAAAGCCCGTGACTTTTTTGAAATTGTAAAAGCCGCAGGTTAATCGGTTTATTTTAGAGTTCGGCGAATTTCAAAGAAAATCTCGCCGAACTTCGTTACTTTGTAATCTTTGCATGTTGCAATATTCTATGAGATTGAGATTCTACGTATTTTTTCTAACCATATTTTTAACGAGCTTTCAAGCTCTAAAGGCTCAGGCTGTAAGGCGTTTCAATACCGAGCCCGCTCAGTTCATCATTGAACTTCAAGATCGCTACAAGGCCGTTCAAGATAAGGCCATTAAAGCCGATTTTGAAAAATTCACCCAAAATTGGACCAACGGTGTATACAGTCCTGAACAGCAACGCTATCTCATCAATATGTCTAACAAAATGTTAGATCAAGGTCTCATCTTGGTGCCTTATTTTCATCTTTTTTATAAAGGATATACCGGCAGTTTGGAGCGTTCCATGAATTCCGAAATTTTGGAACAATGGAAAAAAATTGCCACTGAATTAGTAGAAACAACCGATAAAGAATTCTTAGATTTCCTGACCGTAACCTCCAACCTGTTTGAAAAAAACGTGCTCTATCAATCTTCCGATACCCGAAAATGGTATGTGGATAGCGCCGATTTTAAACTTTCAAACAAAGGCGGTCGTTTGGCCATTGAGTTCCCAAATGTGAAGTTAAAGGGTGTGGCAGTGAATGACACTATTGAAATTCAAACCTCTGGTGTCTTTTTGGGATCTGAGGGAATTTGGAAAGGCACAAAAGGAGTAGCTAATTTTAATCGCATTATGCCGGGTGAAAACGCCCAAGTTTCTTTTAAAGAGTTTTCCATTGAATTTAGAAAATCCAGTTATAAGGTAGATACCGTTTGGTTGCAATTTCCACGGTTCTTTGCCAAACCTATTGCTGGTAGTTTTGCCGATGAACTTATTGATTTCTTCGATACCGCCCAACGTAAAAGAGCTAAATTTCCCAGATTTACATCGTTTGACAACGACCTAAAAATAAAAGGTATTGTTGGTGATAAATCTGTATTTACGGGTGGTTTTTCACTTCAAGGAACCGCCATCAATACCAGTACGGTTGATGGTAAACCATCTATCATTGATGTTTATTTTAAAGACAAGCCCAAGGTAACCTTGCAGAGTAAAGGATTCCGAATTCAAAACGGCGTAGCCACGTCCCTCAAAACAGAATTCACCCTAAATCTGGATAGCGGCAAGTATATTTATCACCCCAGTGTCAACGTATCCTTTAAGTATGCCAACAACATGCTTGAAATCAATAAGGGAGAAGACGGACTGATGCGCGGTTCATTCGCTGATAATTTTCACAACATGAGCATTGACGTGCAAAACGTTCGTTGGAAGATTACCGAGCCCTTTGTTGATTTTGACAACTACAACAACGATAAACCTGCACTGTTTCAGTCCAATGACTTCTTCAGACAGATTTACTACGATCGCATTCAAGGTCCATTGCCGGCAAACCCTATAGAGAAGATCTATGCTTATTACAATCGCATGCCTAAAGACAAGCAATTGGATGACATGAAAGCGGAATTGAAGAAGTTGTATATGGCCAAGAATAAGGATGCCGCGGCCATCGCGAATCTTTCAAAGCAAATTACTGAGCGTACCCAAATGCTCAAGCGCAAGTATGTTACCCCTGATAGGTTGACGTTTTCGCTGAAAGATTATTGTGCGTTTTATGGCTCAGACCCGGGTTCAGCTCAACATCCTTTCATTGACCTTCACGATGACGGTTTTGTGGTTTATGATTTCGAAACCGATAGTGTAACGGTTAAAGATAAGTTGTTTAACTACATCTTGATGAACAAAAAGTCTAAAGACTATGACGTCATCAGACTGTCTTCGGTGATTGCGGCTAAACCCAATGCAACTCTAAATCTGTTGAGCAACGAAATGGATATTGAAGGGGTTGCGGCGTTTAACTTTTCTGATTCTCAAAGCGTTTATGTACTTCCCAATGAACAAAAGGTGAAGGCCAAAAAGAATCGAACTTTGGAGTTTGGAGGACAAGTAAGTGCGGGTAGATTTGAATTTTTCGGACAAGCATTCAAGTTTGATTATACCCGATTTACCGTTGACTTTGCCGTGATTGACTCCATGCGAATGTACTTCCCTGATGAGTCGGGGGTGCGGTTGAGACCCATTAAATCCGTATTTAGAAACATTGGCGGTACCCTTTACATTGATAAACCCAACAACAAATCAGGTAACATTGATTATCCAGAATATCCCATCTTTACATCCAACAGAGGGGGAGATATTCTGTATGATAAACCGAGTATTCACGGCGGACAATACATTGCCGATAAGTTTAAGTTTACCGTAGATCCTTTTACCATTGATTCATTGGATAATTTCACCATCGATGGTTTGAAATTTGACGGAACGTTCTATTCAGCTGATATTTTCCCTGTCTTCAGGCATTACGTTTATATACAGCCCGATTATTCCTTGGGATTTGTAAAGCGAACGCCTCCAAGTGGTCTTGCCATGTACAAGGGCAAAGGAAAAGGTGAGATGACCCTAAATTTGAGCGAAGTGGGTTTCTACGGTGAGACGGGAACCATTGATTATGAAACCTCAAAGACTGGGTTTACCCGTATTTTGATGTTGCCTACAACTACAACAGGTCCCATCAACACTTATGACCTCAAAGAAAGCACTCGATATGCTGAGGCTCACGCTGTGGATGCCACTTTGAACTGGTTCCCCTACAAAGACGAATACAAAGTGACCACTGGCAAGTATGCAACCAAAGCCTTTGTTTACGCCCATAAATTTACCGGAACCACCACTCAGTCGCCATCGAAGCTCATGGGCGATGGTTTATTGAAGTGGGATTTAGCCGAATTACGTTCAAATGCAATGCATTTGGCACCCAAACAGGCCATTTCTCAACAGGCCGATTTGAAGATTTTTACCCTAGACTCATCGAAGGTGGCTTTTGCGAGCAACAATATCAATGGAACAATGGACTTTTTGACCCGCACAGGGTCGTTTAGATCAAACATCCCCGGCCAAATCACCCAGTTCCCTTTCAACATGTATCAAACCAACTTGAGCGACTACGTGTGGAAGATGGATGCTAAAACCATTGAAGCTCGTGTAGGCTCAACCATGGCAGGTATCACTCCTGATTTCATGAGCACTCATATTCGCCAAGACAGCCTTCGTTTTGAGGGACGTAAAGGCTTGTATGATATGAACGATTATACCCTTAAAGTATCGGAAATTCCTCACATTGATTTGGGCGACTCTCGATTGTTCCTCGCCGATGGAAAAGTATTGATTCGTGCCGAAGCAAACATGGATACCGTCTTCAAAGCCAAGATTATTGCCAATCGCATTGATCAGTATCACACCATCAACGATGTAAAAGCCAAAATTTATGGCAAAAATGGAATTGCGGGAGCGGGTTGGTACAAATACATAGACAAATTAGGCAAGAAACAAGATATTTTCTTTGACAGTATGTACTTCAACAGAGAACATAATCTTGAAGCGTACGGAAATATCAAAGAAGAAAGAGCCTTCACTTTAGACACTCGAATCGCTTTCAAAGGTTCTGCAACTTTACATTCTCAAGAGCAATATCTTCGTTTCACGGGACTTGTTAAACCCTTGCATACCTTTAAGAACATGATTGAAAGTCATTGGTGCAAATTCAAAGGCTCAATCAATCCTCAAGATGTTGTACTGCCCATGAGTCCTCCCAGAAACGCCAGTGGAGCCCGAATTTTTGTTGGACTTCACGTGGCCAAAGACTCATCGCACATTTATCCCGTTTTCAACTCCACCAAACGTCGCTTGAGTGATAACGATGTGACGCAAGACACCGGTATACTTTACTGGGATCATGAAAAACAAAGTTTCATGGCCGGAAGCGAATCAAAATTGCGTGAAGGTTCGCGTCGTGGAAACTACGTTCAATTCAACGAGAAAGATCATTCCATTCATGCTGAAGGTCCGATGGATTTTGGGGTAGAGTCAGAGTACGTAAAGTTCAGAACAGCGGGAGAAGCCAATTTGAAGCCAGGTGATAGTTCTTTTGTATTCAATCTGTCAATGATGCTAGACTTCCCACTTCATTCTGACTTTAAAAAACGACTGGGTGAAATTTTCGTGGGCGAAGGCGATGGAGCAGCGAACATCAATACCGATGTATTCAAAGATGCGCTCGCAGAGATGATAGACGACCCTAAGTTGTTTAAATCAGTATTGGAAGACGTTGAAAAAAACAACCGCATCAAGGGCAATTTGCAATTGTTGGGTGGCAATGACGAAACCAATTATAATTTGATTCTGAGCGAAGCGGAGTTTCGTTGGGACTCCAAAATCAATGGCATGTTCTGTGACGGACAAGTAACTTTAGTGAGTATGTTTGGATTGCCCATAAACCGTTCGGTATCGGCAACCATGTACTTGGAAGCTAAACGTGGATCTCAAAAGATGCACATATACCTCAGCGATGGAACCAACACCATTTATTTCTTCTTAACGCCAAATAAAGTGAGCATTTACAGCAATGACGACGAGCTAAACAAGATTATGGAAGCGACAAATTCAAAGGTTAAACCTTCTGATTTTGGTGTAATGATTACCGGTGAGCGCAGTGTAGATCGCTTCTTGCGGAAGTTGGGATTGGAATAACTGGTTTGAGTCTAGTATTCAATTTTGCTTAGGAACAATCCGTGAGCAGGAACTGATTTTCCAGCATCAGAGCGTGTACCAGAGTTTAGTACTCTCTGAAACTCTTGGAGGCTAATTTTTTCAGTACCCACATCTATGAGTGTGCCAACCATGGCTCTGACCATATTTCTCAGGAAACGATTGGCCTTAACCGTAAACACCGCACCAGTTGTTGTATTTTCCCAATTGGCTTCATAAATGATGCATACATCGTTATTTTTTGGGACTTTACCTTTACAGAAAGCGGTAAAGTGTTTGTGGTTTTTTAATATTTCACACGCTTGTGCTAACACCTTAAAATTCAAGTTGACCTTTTTACACCAGGCTATTTCTCCTCTAAAAGCACTCTTTTCATAATCAATAAAATATTGATATTGCCGTGACTTTGCAAAAAATCGAGCATGGAAATCGGGTTCAGCCATTTCGATTTTAAACACGCTAATATCATCGGGTAATAGTCGATTTAAGCTGACGCTTGTCTTATGGCAATCTAAGGGCTTTTCTGAATCAAAATGAGCCACATAATGCGATGCATGGACCCCGGTATCTGTTCTTCCGCATCCAACAAGCTCCACTTCGGTTTGCAGAACTTGATTTAAATGGCCTTCAATTTCAGCTTGCACGGAATGAACATTGGGTTGTTTTTGCCACCCATGATAATTTTTTCCGTGGTATTGAAGTTCTATTTTGTAGCGGGGCATTGTATGGTCTTTGGTCCTTGGTCTTTGGTCCTTGGTCTTTGGTCTTTGGTCCTTGGTCTTTGGTCTTTGGTCCTTGGTCTTTGGTCTTTAGCGGGCGGCGGGCGGCTGTCGGCTGTCGGCTGATGGCTGTCCGCTGTCGGCTGTCGGCCGATCACCGATCACCGATCACCGATCACCGATCACCGATCACCGATCACCGATCACCGAAAACTGAAATTATACCCTCTCAAATATAATAGCCGAGCCTTGTCCTACGCCAATGCACATGGTGGCTAAGCCGTATTTAAGTGAGGGATTACGTTTCATTTGATGCAATAAGGTGGCAGAGATGCGAGTGCCTGAGGCGCCGAGAGGGTGGCCAATAGCGATGCTTCCGCCGTTAAGATTTACTTTGTTAGGGTCTGCTTTTAAAGCATCGATGCTGGCAAGAACTTGTGCTGCGAAAGCCTCGTTCAATTCCATGATGTCGAGTTGGTCAATGGACAGACCTGCCTTAGCGAGGGCTTTATGAGTGGCTGGCACGGGTCCAATTCCCATGATAGCTGGATCCACACCGGCAATGCCGAAGCTAACAATTCGGGCTATGGGAGTGAGGTTGTACTTTTTAACCATGTCCTCACTGGCAAGCAAACAACAAGCAGCACCGTCATTGATGCCCGATGAGTTTCCAGCGGTCACGCTTCCATTAGAACGGAAGGCGGGAGACAAGGTAGCCAAAACTTCAGGGGTGCTCAATCGCGGATGTTCATCGGTTTGAAATATAATAGGGTCTTTTTTCTTTTGGGGGATGTGGATAGGGGTGATTTCATCATGGAAGTCGCCGCGTTCATGAGCTTGTTGCCATTTTAACTGCGACTCGTAAGCAAATTGGTCTTGGCGTTCTCGGGTAATGTTGAATTTTTCAGCCACGTTCTCAGCTGTTTCGCCCATGGAAAATGGATGATGCAGTTTAGACAATGACTTGTTGGTGAATCTCCATCCAATGGTGGTATCATAAATTTCAGGGGTGCGCGAAAATGCCGCTTCGGCTTTGGCCATGACAAAAGGTGCACGAGTCATGCTTTCGGTGCCACCAGCAATAATCAGATTGGCTTCACCGCTTTTGATGGCCATGTATGCGTTTTGGATGCTTTGTAACCCCGATGCGCACAAACGATTCACGGTGTATCCAGGAACCGATTCGGGTATTCCAGCCAAGAGAGAGGCCATACGAGCTACGTTTCTGTTGTCTTCCCCCGCCTGATTGGCTGCGCCAAAAATAACTTCGTCAACTTCTGAGTAGTCTATCTGGAGATTTCTGCTAACGATGGATTTTATCACTTCGGCGGCTAAATCATCAGGGCGAACCGATGCGAGGGTGCCACCAAATTTTCCAACCGCGGTGCGGGTAATGTCAATTACAAAAACATCCTTCATGACACAAAGGTCGGAAAAAGGATTAATTCAATTTCAATTGATATGTAAGATTTACACCTGTGTTGTATAAATATCCCTCAATGGGAGTATTGTGTGTGAGACTAAACAGTGAATATCTGAAGGTAGGTTCGATGGTGAATTTCGATTTAGAATTGATGTTGTAGGTGGCACCCAATCCAATATTAGGCATTAAATTGAATCTGCTGTAAGTCGATTCCCCATCCATGTTTTTTCTGGTAATGTTTGGTTGAGAGGGGTCTGAAACCGAAATGATTTGTGATTTTTGAAAGCGGAAAAAATTCGCAGACATACCTACATGATAAGTTAGCTGCCATTTTCTTTTGCCGAAGGATTGCCTGAAATTTAATGGAATTACCCAGTAATGGAAGCGGTCATAAATATCCCCAATATAATAAGAATTATCAGTCATTACATTGACATTGAGGCTTGAATAACCCATATTTTGGTAGCCAAGCCCCATTTCGATGTACGTTTTTGGGGATATAGATACAGCTAGATTTAATTGGGTTGTGTAACCCAAGAGACGGGTTTCATTTGAATTTCTCATGCGGATGATATCATGTACAAACGGATCATTGCCGGAGCTCGACAGATGACGATTGTTGAGATCAGGTGAAAATCCCAAGGAAAGAAAAACAGACCGATTATAATTTTCAGATGGCGTTGGGGTGATTTTTTGGGATATCAAATAGTTAGTAGAAATAGCAGTTAAAAATAAAAGTAAATTACTTTTCATTTGAATATAACGATGGAATATGTAATATCATTCATTTGTGCAGTTTTTTAAAGATGCAAGCATTTCAAAAACAATTAATTAATATATGCTTAATATACAAAACAGACAGAAAGGTACCTTTGATATATGCCGAAAAAGATATTTATTTTAGACACATCGGTCATATTGTTTGACCACCAAGCCGTAACTAATTTTCAGGAGCATGATGTGGCTATTCCAATTACGGTATTAGAGGAATTGGATAATTTCAAAAAAGGTAACGACACAATCAATTTTGAGGCTAGACAGTTTATACGTTTTGTTGATGCCTTATCACAAGGCAATTCATTGAGTGAATGGATTACAATAGACAAGAAGAGAGATTCAAAGTTTAAGGTTATCATGGAGGTGTCTGATAAATTGAAAATAGATGCCACAAGAATTTTCGGTGATCGGAAGGCAGACCATTTAATTTTAAATGCGGCTTTGTTGATGTCGGAACAATATCCAAAGCGAAAAGTCATTCTTGTGACCAAGGATATGAATCTTAGGTTAAAAGCGAGATCATTGAATTTATTGTCGGAAGACTATGAAACAGGGAAAATCAAAGACGTAGAAGGACTTTATAGAGGAATCACACGCTTGGAACTTCCAGATAGTGCTCAGATAGAGGAGATTCACAAGTCAGACCGTGTCAATGCCAATTCCATTCTTGATTTTCAGCCAGAAGCACATCATTATTTTATACTCAGAAATCACAAGAGTTCCATTTTAGCCTACTATAACGCCGAGCAACAGACTTTAGAAAAAGTAGAAAAGGAGGTGGTTTGTGGCATTAAGCCGAAGAATGCTGAACAGGCGTTTGCCATTCATGCACTTATGAATCCAAAGGTAAAATTAGTAACCATTCAAGGCGTTGCGGGTACTGGAAAGACTTTATTGGCTTTGGCAAGTGCGTTAGCACAGAAATCGGATTTTGTGCAAATTTATCTTGCTCGCCCCATTGTTCCGTTAAATAATAAAGACATTGGATTTTTACCGGGCGATGCAAAAGAAAAAGTGAGCCCCTATATGGAACCCTTGTGGGATAATTTAAAGGTGATTCAAAATCAGTACAAAGAGAATTCTAAAGATTATCAACGCATCAATGAACTTGTGAAAAATGAGAAATTATTGGTTACCCCATTGGCCTTTATTCGCGGAAGAAGTTTGTCAAATATCATGTTTATTGTTGATGAAGCTCAAAATCTTACCCCTTTAGAAGTTAAAACCATCATATCTCGAGCCGGTGAAGGTACTAAAATAGTTTTTACTGGAGATATCCACCAAATTGATACACCATACTTGGATTCTGAATCTAACGGATTGAGCTATTTGATTGATCGATTGAAAGGTAGGTCGATTTATGCGCACATTACCTTGGAAAAAGGGGAAAGAAGTGAGTTAGCAAATCTAGCAAATGAGCTACTTTGAGATGCAATTCGATAACACAAGTTTAATATAGGGGTAATTTGGAGCGATATTACCCCGAGTAATTTTGTGGCAAATGAGTCAAGTTTTCTCTTTGCCCACGGCAGCAATTTTATATGCCGATAGTCGTTTTACACCTTGGAAAGAGAATATAGATTTTTCTACCATATCTTCTATTTATCATGCCCTTGAAGGTGAATTTGATACAACGGTCATTCATATGACTGAACCTACCCCAGAATTCGGTGAATTTCTTCAAACGTTTGACGTGGTTTTTAATTTGTGTTATGGTTTTGGACATTACAGTCAGGCTGAGGTAGCGCAGTTTTTAGATTTATATGATATCAATCATCTAAGTAGCAGCGGAAACTCTCAGGAGGCGGCCCAAGATAAGCTATTGGTAGAAGATTTGTGTATTGAGCAAGGTATTAAAACTGCTACAACTTTCAGAACTATCAAGGCACTCAGTGATTACGCGGGGAAGGTCATTGTAAAACCTCGTTTTGGTGGTTGTCATAGGGGAATTTCTATTTTAGATAATGATTCTGAGAACTTTGAATTTTTGTCGAATGCTGTATTAGATTCTGAATCGTTGGTTCAGCCATATTTATTAGGGCGCGAATTTTCTGTAGCTGTTATACCAAACTCAAAAGGCAATGGTTATGAAACACTAAAACCAGCAGAGATTGTTCCTTATCCTCACAGAGCGGTTTATGTTGCGGGAAACTCTTTCGGTTCAACACAGAGAGACATGGAGTATACTCTTGAACCTTCGGTATTGAAAGATTTGGAAATGTCGGCAGTTCAAATTCACCACGTTTTAGGACTGAGCTATGTTTCTAGAGTTGATTTCAGAATTTGGAATCACATGCCTTTTATTCTAGATGTCAATACCATGCCCAATATGCATCCCCAGAAGAGCATTTTGCCCTTTTTGTTGAAATACTCGGGCATTGAGTTGAAAGAATTCTTATTGAGACAGGTTCGTGTAAATGTGAAAGTAAACGGCGAATTAACACATTTGCAAACGGCTGAATTCTAAGTCTACAAGAATTCTTGCTTCACCTTGGGATTCGTTGAGGGACTTAAATGCATTTTCCTTGGGTATTCCCAATCGTTTAAAAATCTCATTCACCCAAAAATGTAAAGTTGGTTTATGATTGCATTTTAAGGTGAGTTGATTCTTGAATAAACGCCAAGTGCATCCGCCAGGAATGCTGAATTCGCAATAGAGAAGGTTTTCTGTTTCGTGCAACCAAAGCCAAAGTTGCCATTTATTGTTGATTAATTCTTCTCCATCGGTAATGATCTGGTTGCCTTCTTCATCTAAAAAAATGCCTTGATGAAGTTGAACAGGTGTATTGTTTGGGATGCAGTTCAGTATGGTAATTTCTACGCTGCTGATTTGAAACCCGTTCATAGATAATTTCCCGAAAAATGGTATCGTATTCATAATGATACGATTTTCGCCCCGAAATATTGCGGTTATGTAAAGTGAAGAAGAACATTGTGTTAGTTCATGGGTTTGTTCTCCACTTGATATTCACATTGAGATTTCTGCACAGACTTTTATAACTTCGCAGTCCAAAATTTGGATTTGTATGGGAAGGATATTCGAAAAACGCAAACATAAGATGTTCGCTCGCTTTGACCGTATGGCAAAGCAGTTCACTAAACTAGGTAAGGAAATCGCGATTGCCGTGAAAATGAGCGGTGAAAATCCCGATTATAATCCGCGTTTGCGCTTGGCCATCCAAAATGCCAAGAACGTGAATATGCCCAAAGATCGTGTTGATGCGGCTATCAAAAGAGCCATCAGCAAGACCGAAGGTGATTACGAAGAGGTTCGATATGAAGGTTATGCTCCCCACGGTGTTGGGGTAGTGGTAGAAACCGCAACTGACAATCCTACCAGAACGGTAGCCAATGTTCGTATGCACTTCAACAAGGGCGGAGGTTCACTGGGTAAAACTGGGTCTTTAGATTTTAATTTTACCCGCAAAGGAGTGTTTAAAATTGCAAAGTCTACCCTCGCTGGAAAAGATTTAGACGAGTTTGAGTTTGAACTGATTGATCATGGCTTGGAAGATTTTGCTTTCGATGAAGAAGATGTATACGTGTACAGCGCTTTTACCGATTTTGGTCAGATGCAAAAAGCCTTAGAAGACATGAAAATTGAAGTAGTCAATGCCGAACTTCAGTATATTCCTAATTCCTATGTGGATTTAGACGAAGCTCAGGCACAAGAGGTTCTTGATTTGGTGGAGAGGTTGGAAGGCGATGATGACGTTCAAAACGTTTATCATAACCTAAGATAATCAAAAAGGACAATCAGCGCATTGACGTTTCTTGATTTCAGGAAACGTAGCTTGCACCCAAATATTTCTTTCGGGTTGAGTGGGGTCGTTGCTTACAATCCAAATTCCAATTCCTTTTTTTCCATTTTTAGTTACCGTATCGAAAAGAACTTTTACCCTCATGGTTTCTCCGGGAGCCAACGTTGTTTTAGGAACCGTCAATGTGATGCATGGGCAGTCAGGTATCATTTGGTGAATGTTGAGCGGTGATTTTCCGTCGTTTTTAAAGTCAAAATGTCCGTTTAAATATCCACCTGAAGGCACCTCGCCAAAATTGAGTGCCGTAGGAGTAACCACAAGTTTAGGGGCCTTTTTTAATTTTTGGGCACTTAAAGTGGGGAAATATTGCTTGCGGTTGTAACTAACATTGATGCCTAAATAAAAGTTCCCGTAACTGTTGGAAATCACCGGAATTTCAAATCCCCCGAAACCATAAGAAGGAGCTTTATTACCGTCGATGGTAACGATGACTTTTTGAGATTCACCGGGTTCGAGTGACTGGGGAAATCCTTCAATGGTAATATAATCAGGAGTGCTCCCAGGACCCAGCGGCTGGATGGTAGCGGTAAAATCACTGTTGTTGGTGAGTCTAAATTCTTTTTTGAGGATTTGATTGTCGAACAGCGGATCAAAAGTCAGATTGATAAGGTCAGCTTGAAGATTTCCTATGTTGGGAATGGGCGCGCCGATGGTGGTAGGTTGAGGACGAATAACGTTTCCCTTGATATCAAGATATTGGATGGGATTGACTTTAGAATTGGAGTAAACGGTGATGGTTTTATTGAAAGTTCCGAGGCGGTTGGTGGTTTCGTAGCGCGCGTCAACAAATCCGCTATCGCCGGGTTTAATGACGTTTTCAGACCATGTGGGTGTGGTACAACCGCAGCTAGTTTCTACATTTAAAATTTTTACGGGGGTGGTGCCGGTATTTTTAAAAATAAAACGGTGGGTAGCAAATCGCATACTTTCTTCTAGGGTGCCAAAATCATAAATGCGTTCACGAAAACCAAGGGCACCTGAGGTAGGTTCATCTTGAGCGAGCGCAACATTTGAAATAAAAAGACTGGCAGCGATAAAAATATTTTTGATGAGATTCATAAATTGAAAAGAGAGTATAATTATGTGGTCATAGACGTAAAAACGGGGATTTAGGTTGTTTTCGGGGGATATTTTTACGTAAATACAAAGATAATGAAAGGAAATCACAAATAGATTTTATGAATGCAGATGGGAGTTTTTGATGGTTTTCAATGAAAATCAATATTTTTTTGGAGCAGGTGTTGATAATGACAAAAAATAATCTTAATTTTGCCGTCCTTTTTGGGAAAAAATATGCCTACTATTCAACAGTTAATTAGAAAAGGTCGCCAGGAGATCGTGGTAAAGAGTAAGTCTCCTGCATTGGATTCTTGTCCACAGAGACGCGGTGTTTGTACCCGTGTATATACCACTACGCCTAAGAAGCCAAACTCAGCGCTTCGTAAGGTTGCGCGTGTGCGTTTGACCAACGGTAAAGAGGTGAATGCCTACATCCCTGGAGAGGGCCACAACTTGCAAGAGCACAGTATTGTGTTGGTTCGCGGCGGAAGGGTGAAAGATCTTCCGGGTGTTCGTTACCACATTGTACGTGGAGCATTAGACACTGCAGGTGTTGAAGGTAGAAATCAGAGAAGAAGTAAATACGGAACCAAAAAGCCAAAAGCTAAAAAATAATCACTAGTTAAGCCATGAGAAAAACGCGCGCTAAAAAACGCATATTGATTCCTGATCCTAAGTTCAACGATCAGTTAGTTACTCGTTTTGTAAACGGAATGATGTACGATGGTAAAAAGTCAACTGCATTGAAGATTTTCTACGATGCCATTGATATTGTTGAACGTAAGGTGACTGAAGAGCCTGGTATTGAGACTTGGAGAAAAGCAATGAACAACGTAATGCCTGCTGTAGAAGTAAAGGCACGTCGTGTGGGTGGAGCTACTTTCCAGATCCCTACTGAGATTCCTCAGAGAAGACGCGTAGCGGTAGGAATGAAATGGTTGATAAACTACTCTCGCAGAAGAAACGAAAAGTCTATGGCCGAAAAGTTAGCAGCGGAAATCGTTGCAGCTTCAAAAAGTGAAGGTGCTTCTGTAAAAAAGAAAGAAGATACTCACAAAATGGCTGAAGCAAATAAAGCATTCTCACATTTTAGAGCATAATTGAAAACATGTCACGCGATTTAAGATATACGAGAAACATTGGTATTGCCGCTCACATTGACGCTGGTAAAACAACTACCACTGAGCGAATTTTGTTTTATTCTGGTGTTAACCACAAAATTGGTGAAGTACACGATGGAGCAGCTACTATGGACTGGATGGCGCAGGAGCAGGAGCGTGGTATTACCATCACCTCTGCAGCTACTACCGTTTTCTGGAACTACCGTGGTGAAAAATACCATATTAATATCATTGATACTCCAGGTCACGTAGATTTTACCGTTGAGGTAAATCGTTCTTTACGTGTATTGGATGGTCTCGTTTTCTTGTTTAGTTCAGTTGATGGTGTTGAACCTCAGTCTGAAACAAACTGGCGCTTGGCTGATAACTATAGAGTTCCACGTATCGGTTTCGTGAATAAAATGGACCGTTCTGGAGCTGACTTCTTGAACGTAGTGGGCCAAGTTAAAACTATGTTAGGTAGTAACGCAGTTCCCCTTCAGCTTCCAATTGGTGCTGAAGACAAGTTCCAAGGAGTTGTTGACTTGATCAACTTCCGTGGTATGATTTGGAATGAAAATGATCACGGTATGACATACGAAGTAATTGACATCCCTGCTGATATGGTAGAAGAAGCTACCGAGTGGAGAGAAAAATTACTTGAATCTGTTGCTGAGTACGATGAGTCTTTGATGGAGAAATTCTTCGAAGATCCAACTTCAATCACTGAAAGAGAAATCTTGAACGCATTGCGTGCTGCAGTTATTGATTTGAAATTGGTTCCTATGATGTGTGGTTCTTCTTTCAAAAACAAAGGAGTTCAAACCATGCTTGATATGGTGATGGAATTGATGCCTTCTCCCATTGATATCGGAGAAATCAAAGGTACTCACCCTGACACCGAAGCAGAAATTACCCGTAAACCAGACTACAATGAGCCTTTTGCTGCATTGGCATTCAAAATTGCTACTGACCCTTACGTAGGACGTTTGTGCTTCATCCGTGCATACTCAGGTAAGCTAGATGCTGGTTCATACGTATTAAACATGCGTACAGGCAACAAGGAGCGTATTTCTCGTTTGTTCCAAATGCATGCTAATAAGCAAAACCCAATTGACTATCTAGGTGCTGGTGATATTGGTGCTGCTGTTGGATTTAAAGATATTAAAACTGGTGATACTTTGTGCGCTGAAAAGAGCCCAATTATCCTTGAATCTATGGTATTCCCTGAGCCAGTAATTGGTTTGGCTATTGAGCCAAAAACTCAGGCAGATACTGATAAGTTGGGTATGGCTTTGGCTAAATTGGCTGAAGAGGATCCTACTTTCAAAGTTCACACAGATGATGAGACTGGACAAACCGTTATCTCAGGCATGGGTGAATTGCACTTGGACATCATCGTAGACCGCCTTCGCCGTGAGTTTAAAGTTGAGTGTAACCAAGGTGCTCCTCAGGTAAATTATAAAGAAGCATTAACCACTAGCACTACTCACCGTGAAACTTACAAAAAGCAAACAGGTGGTCGTGGTAAGTTCGCTGATATTCAATTTGAATTAGGTCCTGCCGATGCTGAATGGGCTGGCGAAGGACTTCAATTTGTAAATGAGGTAGTGGGTGGATCTATTCCTCGTGAATTTATTCCATCTGTTGAAAAAGGATTCAAAGCTGCGATGCACAACGGTGTTTTAGCTGGATACGGTATTGATAAGATCAAAGTTCGTTTGTTCGACGGATCTTTCCACCCCGTTGACTCTGATTCATTGTCGTTCGAAATCGCTGCTAAGCAAGGTTTCCGCGATGCTGCTCGTAAATGTAATCCAGTATTGCTTGAGCCCATCATGAAACTTGAAGTGGTAACTCCAGATGCAAACACCGGTGACGTAATGGGTGACTTGAACCGTCGTCGTGGTCAAATGGAAGGTATGGATGAAAGAGGAGGAGCACAAGTAGTTAAGGCTAAAGTTCCATTGAGTGAGATGTTTGGATATGTAACTGCATTGAGAACAATCACTTCAGGTCGTGCGAATAGCACCATGGAATTCAGCCACTATGCAGAAACTCCAAGAAACATCGCTGAAGAGGTATTGAAGAAAGTTAACGCACGCGGTTAATTAAATTAAAAGAAAGAAACAACTGAAATGGTTAGTCAAAAGATAAGAATCAAATTAAAGTCTTTCGATCACACTTTGTTGGATAAATCAGCAGAGAAGATCGTAAAGGCGGTACGCACAACTGGGGTCGTAGTAAGCGGTCCAGTGCCTCTACCAACACGCAAAAAGATTTATACAGTTTTGCGTTCACCACACGTAAACAAGAAAGCGCGCGAGCAGTTCCAATACTGCACTTACCAGCGTTTGATTGACATTTTTAATGGTTCAACAAAAACCGTAGACGCATTGATGAAGATTGAACTTCCAAGTGGTGTTGAGGTTGAAATTAAATTATAAGAGTCATGAACGGATTGATTGGTAAAAAATTGGGCATGACCAGCATCTTTGATGCTAACGGCAAGAGAGTTGCATGTACTGTGATTCAAGCTGGTCCTTGTGTAGTAACTCAAGTTAAAAACGATAGCAATGATGGCTACAACGCAGTACAGATTGCTTTCGGAGATAAGAAACAACGCAAAGTAAATTCAGCTGAGAAGGGTCACTTTTCAAAAGCGAATACTGATGCTAAGACCGAAGTTGTAGAAATCAGAGATTGGTCTGGAGACGTACAATTGGGTACAGTGATAGATGCAAGCCTTTTCGAAGAAGGTGAATTTGTAGACATCGTTGGTACATCAAAAGGTAAAGGTTTCCAAGGGGTTGTTAAACGTCACGGCTTTTCGGGTGTAGGGGAATCTACACACGGTCAGCATAACCGTTTGCGTGCTCCTGGATCAATTGGTGCTTGTTCGTTCCCGGCACGTGTATTTAAAGGTACTCGTATGGCAGGTAGAACAGGTGGTTCAAGAGTTAAATCTCAGAACTTAGCTATATTGAAAATAGACACTGAGAAAAATTTAGTAGTGGTTAAGGGTTCTATCCCTGGTCACAATGGTTCAACCGTATTAATTGAGAAGTAAGTCATGGAACTGAAAGTATTAAATAAACAAGGTGCAGAAACTGGTCGTACAGTAACATTGTCAAAAGAAATTTTTGCCATTGAGCCTAACGATCACGCCATCTATTTGGACGTAAAACAGTTCTTGGCTAATCAGCGTCAAGGAACGCATAAGACAAAAGATCGTACAGAGATTTCACGTTCAACCCGTAAGATTTTCCGTCAAAAGGGTACAGGTGGAGCTCGTCACGGTTCTTTGAAGAGTGGTATTTATGTTGGTGGTGCTCGTATTCACGGTCCACGTCCTAGAGACTACAGCTTTAAGTTGAATAAGAAATTAAAGCAATTGGCTCGTTTTTCTGCTTTGTCTTACAAAGCCCAAGAACAAGCTATTTTGGTTGTTGAAGATTTCGAAATGGCAACACCAAAAACATCAGAATTCAAATCATTGTTGACTGCATTGAAAGTAAATGGTAGAAACTTATTTGTTACTCCATCTTTGAATCGCAACGTGTATTTGTCTGGTCGCAATATACCTGGTAATACAGTGATGACTGCTGGGGATATCAATACATACGAAGTATTGAAGGCGAAGAATTTGATCATCACTGAAAGTGCAATCGCTAAAATTCAAGAGAACAATTAATCATGATACTGAAAAAGCCATTGGTGACTGAAAAGTCTAGTTCTTTGATGGATAAGAAGGGTAAGTACGGTTTCGTAGTAGATCACACAGCTACTAAAGACGAAATCAAGAAAGCCATTGAAGATTTCTATCAAGTAGAAGTAGCTTCAGTGAACACCATGATTCAACGGGGGAAAGCGCGCAGAAATCGCCGCACAGGCCAAATCTCCGGATATACTAACAAGTATAAGAAGGCCTTTGTTACATTAAAAGAAGGGTTTAACATTGATTTTTTTGAAAACATCTAAGAAATGGCAGTACGTAGATTAAAACCCATGACCCCTGGTACTCGTTTTCGCGTAGCAAATACGTTTGAAGAGATTACCGCTAGCAAGCCTGAGAAGTCGTTGTTAGCCCCCATCAAGAAATCGGGTGGTAGAAATAACCAGGGTAGAACAACCATGAAGTACATTGGTGGTGGACACAAGCGTCGCTACCGTATGATTGATTTTAAAAGAAACAAACCAGGAATTGCTGGTGAAGTTTTGACCGTAGAATACGATCCTAATCGTTCAGCGTTTATTTGTTTAGTTCAGTATTCTGACAGCGAAAAGCGTTACATTATTGCTCCTTCTGGAATCAAAGTTGGACAAAAGATTGAGCAAGGTTCAGGTGTTCCTCCAGAAGTTGGAAATGCACTTCCTTTGATAGAAATGCCTTTGGGATCTTTGATTCACAACATAGAAATGGCACCAGGACAAGGCGGAAGAATTTGCCGTAGTGCTGGTTCATATGCTCAGTTGATGGCTAAAGAAGGAAAATATGTAGCTATCAAATTGCCTTCAGGTGAAAGTCGTTTAATCTTAGGTTCTTGTATGGCAACTATAGGTTCTGTTTCTAACAGCGAACATAGCCAAGAGGTAAAAGGTAAAGCAGGTCGTAGCAGATGGTTAGGAAGAAGACCACGTACACGTCCAGCAGCGATGAACCCTGTCGATCACCCCATGGGTGGTGGTGAGGGCCGTAACAAAGGAGGTCAACCACGTTCTAGAAACCTTATCTATTCACAAGGACAAAAGACACGTGCTCCTAAGAAAGGAACAAGCCGCTTAATTATTGAGCGCCGTAAATCTAAACGCAACAAATAAACGATAAGATAAGCGAAAATGGCAAGATCGATAAAAAAAGGACCCTTCGTAGATATTAAGCTAATGAAGAAGGTCGAAGTACTGAACGAAACTAGCAAGAAGTCTGTTGTTAAGACCTGGTCACGTCGTTCAATGATAATTCCTGATTTCGTAGGACATACCTTCGCGGTTCACAACGGAAATAAATTCATTCCGGTATATGTGACTGAGAACATGGTAGGACACAAGTTAGGTGAGTTTGCACCAACCCGTACATACAAAGGACACGGTAAATAATAAAAGTAATGGAAGCCAGAGCAATATTAAGAAATTGTCCGTTGTCTCCCCGCAAGATGCGTCTTGTAGCTGACCTAGTAAGAGGTCAGCGAGTGGAGAAAGCATTGAGCATACTTCAATGGAACCAGAAGCCAACTTATGCGATATTTTTAAGTAAATTGATCAAAAGTGGAATAGCAAACTGGGGTGTAGTGAATAATGATGCACGCATTGAGGAAAGCGATTTGTATGTAAAATCCATTAACGTAGATGGTGGTTTAGCAATGAAGCGTTTGAGAACAGCTCCGCAAGGAAGAGGTTACAGACAAAGAAAGAGAAGTAACCACGTAACCGTGATTATTGATAGTAAAATTAACAACACCCAAAGCGAGGAATAATAAAAAATGGGACAGAAAGTAAACCCTATAGGATTGCGTTTAGGAATTATCAGAGGCTGGGATTCTAGCTGGTACGGTGGTAATGACTACGGAGACAAACTCGTAGAAGACGAGAAAATCCGCAAATACTTAAAGGCACGTATACCAAAAGGTGGTATTGCCAAGGTAGTAATTGAACGTACATTGAAGAGAATCACTTTGACCATCAATACTGCTCGTCCGGGTATCGTTATTGGTAAAGGTGGACAGGAGGTAGACGCTATCCGTGAGGAGATCAAGCGTATTACCGGCAAAGATGTTCAAATTAACATTCATGAGATAAAGCGCCCTGAATTGGATGCAGCGTTGGTAGGAGAGAACATTGCTCAACAGATTGAGAATCGTTTTTCATACAAGCGTGCTATCAAGAATGCGTTGCAAGGAACTATGAAAATGGGTGCTGATGGAATCAAGATTCGTATCAGTGGTCGTTTGAATGGAGCTGAGATTGCGCGTTCAGAGATATATAAGGAAGGAAGAACTCCATTACACACTTTGAGATCTAACATCGATTATGCATTGGTAGAAGCTCAAACGGTATATGGTAAAATTGGTATTAAAGTTTGGGTTTGTAAAGGTGAAATTTACGGTAAAGTAGATTTGTCTCCTGCACAAGACACCGAGCGTAAGTCTAACCCTCGCGGCAACGATCGCGGACACAACCGCGGTGGACGTGGTGGTAACGATCGTCAAGACCGTCGTCGCAGAAATAACTAATAGTTAAAGATTATGTTAAGTCCAAGAAGAACAAAATATAGAAAACAGCAGAAAGGACGTGTTCGAGGTATTGCCGGAAGCGGTCACCGTATAGAGTTTGGTAGTTTCGGTTTGAAGAGTATGGAACCCAAATGGATTACTGCTCGTCAAATTGAATCAGCTCGTATTGCGGTTACTCGTTATTTGAAGCGTGAGGGACAAGTTTGGATTCGAATTTTCCCAGACAAGCCGATCACTAAAAAGCCAGCTGAGGTTCGTATGGGTAAAGGTAAGGGTGCTCCAGAATATTGGGTAGCACGTGTGAAACCTGGAACCATCATGTTCGAAGTAGGAGGAGTGCCATTAGACATAGCAAAAGAGGGTATGCGTTTAGCAGCTCAAAAATTGCCTGTGGCTTGTAAGTTTACTGTTCGTCCTGATTTTAACCCTGAGGATTAATTATGAAAAGTACAGAAATAAAGGGAATGCCCAACAAAGAGTTGGTTGAAAAATACAGAGAGGAACGTAAGCGTTACCAAAAGATGCAGTTCCAGAATGCTGTATCTCCTATGGATCAACCACATAAATTAAAAGAGAGTCGCAGAGATATTGCACGTTTGTTGACCGAGTTGAATGCTCGTAGAACTGAGGCACAGTATCAAGCTTATCTTAGAAACAACGCAAATTCAATTGAAGACTAATGGAAGCAACAAGAAACGCCCGTAAAGAAATAATCGGAACTGTGACTAGTAGCAAAATGGATAAGACCATAATTGTTGCTATTGTACGCAGTGTAAAACATCCGAAATACGGTAAATATTTTAAGAAAACTAAAAAGTTTGCTGCGCATGATGAACGCAACGAGTGTGGTGAGAACGATATTGTTCGCATCATGGAAACTCGCCCTATGAGTAAATCAAAACGTTGGAGACTTGTTGAAATAGTAGAAAAAGCCAAATAATTATGATACAACAAGAAAGTAGATTAAAAGTGGCTGATAACAGCGGTGCCAAAGAGGTTTTGTGCATTCGTGTTTTAGGCGGAACAAAGCGCCGCTACGCTAGCGTTGGCGATAAGATTGTTGTCAGCGTTAAGCATGCTATGCCTGGTGGAAACGTGAAAAAAGGAAGCGTTTCTAAGGCAGTAGTAGTAAGAGTTAGAAAAGAGGTACGTAGACCTGATGGATCATACATCCGATTTGACGAGAATAGCTGTGTATTGTTAAACAATGCTGGTGAGCCTCGTGGAACACGTATTTTTGGCCCTGTTGCGCGTGAATTGCGTGACAAGCAGTTTATGAAAATCGTTTCTTTAGCACCTGAAGTATTATAAAAATGTCAAACACAAAGAAATTACACGTAAAAAAGGGTGACACCGTGATGGTATTGTCAGGTGACGACAAGGGTAAAACCGGTCGTGTGTTGACTGTTTACCCAGACAAAACTCGTGCATTGGTTGAAGGTATCAATATTGTTACTAAACATAGAAAACCAACTGCTCAAAATACCAGTGGATCTATCGATAAGATTGAGGCACCCGTGCATTTGTCTAATCTAATGGTCATGGTAGACGGAAAACCTACTCGTATAGGGCGTAAGCGCGATGAAAATGGTAAATTGCAGCGCTTTTCCAAGAAGTCAGGAGAAATTATTAAATAATTGGAGAGATGAGCTATACACCAAGATTAAAAAAGAAGTATACAGAAGAAGTTATTCCTGGTATGCAGGATAAGTTCAACTACAGCAATAGCATGCAAGTGCCAAGAATTACTAAGGTTGTTTTGAACCAAGGTGTTGGTGCTGCAGTAAACGATAAAAAGTTGGTAGATGCAGCTGTAGATGAGATGACTAAAATCACCGGGCAAAAGGCTTTAGCAACCTACTCAAAGAAAGCAATCTCTAACTTTAAGTTAAGAGAAAAAATGCCAATTGGTTGTAAAGTTACTTTACGTCGTGAAAAGATGTATGATTTCTTGGATCGTTTGATTTCAGTATCAATGCCTCGTATCCGTGATTTCCAAGGTTTAACTGTAAAAGGTTTTGACGGTCGTGGAAACTGGACTATGGGTATCACTGAGCAAATTATTTTCCCTGAAATTGATATTGATAAGGTGAACAGAATTTCTGGTATGGACATTACTGTAGTTACCAGTGCTGAAAATGACGAGCAAGGTTTGGAACTTTTGAGATTAATGGGTTTCCCCTTCAAAAAAGATTAAAAAATGGCAAAAGAGAGTATAAAAGCTAGACAGCGTAAACGTGAAGCAATGGTTGCTCATTACGCTGAGAAACGCGCTCAGTTGAAAGCTGAAGGTAACTATGAAGAGTTGCAAAAGCTTCCAAGAAATGCATCACCAGTGCGTTTGCGCAACCGTTGTAAAATTACTGGTAAGCCACGTGGTTATATCCGTACTTTCGGGGTTTGTAGAAATCAATTCCGTCAGTTGGCAAGCGATGGTAAAATACCAGGTGTAACTAAGTCTAGTTGGTAATAATTAAAGAAAATGACTGATCCTATAGCAGATTACTTAACCAGATTGCGTAACGCGATGAAAGCAAATCATCGTATCGTTGAAGTACCAGCGAGCAATTTGAAGAAGGAAATTACCCGCGTATTGTACGAGAAAGGGTATATTTTGAAATACAAATTTGAACCTACTGAAAACAAGCAAGGGGTGATCAAAATTGCATTAAAATATGATGATCAAACCCGTAGAAGTGCTATCACCTCTTTAAAACGTGTGAGTACTCCAGGTTTGAGAAAATATTCAAACCAATCAGATTTACCACGTGTAATGAACGGTTTGGGTATTGCCATTTTAACTACCTCTAAAGGGGTAATGTCAGATAAAGAAGCTCGTCAGTTGGGAATTGGTGGCGAGGTTTTGTGTTTTGTTTTATAAAAATTAAAGAATTAAATAGATGTCACGCGTAGGAAAAGCCCCCATCACTCTGCCAAGTGGAGTTGATGTTAACTTTACCCCAGGAATGGTGAAAGTTAAAGGGCCAAAAGGAGAACTGTCTCAGGAAATCGCAGCAAATTTTGAAATTGTTGTTGCTGATGGAGTGATGACTGTAAATCGCCCAAGCGACAGCAAGCAGGATAAAAGCCTTCATGGCTTGTATCGTTCCTTACTTAATAACATGGTTAAAGGAGTAAGTGAAGGACACACTGTAACGCAGGAGTTGGTGGGTGTTGGTTACAAAGTTTCAAACCAAGGTAACTTGGTGGAGTTTGTAGTGGGTTATTCACACAAAATCTTGTTGCAAGTGCCTTCAGAAATTACAGTTACCACTTTAACTGAAAAAGGTAAGAACCCAAGTATCACAATGGTTTGTACAGATAAACAATTGTTGGGTCAAGTTGCCGCAAAAATTCGTTCATTCCGTAAGCCTGAGCCATACAAAGGAAAAGGTATCAAGTTTAGCGGTGAGGTGTTACGTAAAAAAGCTGGTAAATCAGCATCTAAAAAGTAAGGAAAATTCATGGCTAAGACTAAAGTTTCAAGAAGAAATAAGATTCGCGCCCGCATACGCGGCGTAGTTTCTGGAACTGCGCAACGCCCTCGTTTGAGCGTTTATCGCAGTAATAAAGATATATATGCACAGTTGATTGACGACTCCAATGGAGTAACTATTTTATCTGCATCGTCTCGTGCAAAAGATATCAATGAACTTAAAGATACCAAAGTTGTAAAAGCAGGTTTAGTAGGTAAGAAAATTGCTGAATTAGCACTTACCGCTGGTATTGATAAGGTTGTTTTTGATCGCGGGGGTTACTTATACCACGGTCGTGTGAAAAGTTTGGCCGACGGAGCTCGCGAAGGAGGTCTTCAATTCTAATAATCAAGAAAATGTCAAGTTTAAGAAATACTCAACGCATTCGTCCCGGTGATATCACCTTGACCGAAAAAGTAGTATCTATTAACCGTGTTGCTAAAGTGACTAAAGGTGGACGTACGTTCAGTTTTACAGCTTTGGTAGTTGTGGGTGATGGAAACGGTATTGTAGGACATGGTTTAGGTAAATCAGGTGAAGTTATAGATGCAATCAATAAAGGTATTGAAGATGCAAAGAAAAATCTCATTAAGGTTCCTGTAATCAATGGTACAGTACCTCACGAACAAATTGGAAAATTTGGTGGAGGAAAGGTTTTATTGAAGCCAGCTTCTCATGGTACAGGTGTAATCGCGGGTGGTGCTATGCGTGCCGTTCTTGAGAGTGCCGGTGTAACAGACGTTTTGGCGAAATCTAAAGGTTCTTCTAATCCACACAACGTGGTAAAAGCAACTTTTGATGCCTTAACCACAATGAGAGATCCTTTCAGCATTGCTAAATTGAGAGGTATAAGTTTAAAGCAAGTGTTTAATGGTTAAAATTATGGGAAAAGTTAAAATCACTCAGGTTAAAAGTGGTATCGGATACCCTAAAAATCAAAAAGCAACACTTAAAGCTTTAGGTTTGCGTAAAATGAATGCTTCTAGAGAGTTGGAGTTAAATCCACAACTTGAAGGAATGATTCGTACTGTTCAACATTTATTAAAAATTGAAAACGCGTAATGAATTTACATACGTTAAAACCCGCTGAAGGTTCAACCAAGAATCGCAAGAGAATTGGTCGTGGACAAGGATCAGGTAGAGGTGGTACATCAACAAAAGGACACAAGGGAGCACAGTCTCGTACCGGTTACTCACGTAAAATCGGTTTCGAGGGTGGTCAGATGCCTTTGCAACGTCGTATTCCTAAAGGTGGTTTCAAAAACATCAACCGTATGGAGTATGCAGCTATTAACTTAGATGTGTTGCAAGCACTTGCTGACGAGTTGAAAGTAAACAAGATTGATCGCGAAGTTTTAGTAAGTAAACATCTTATCTCTAAGAGTGATTTGTTTAAAGTATTAGGGCGCGGTGAGATCAAAGCTGGTTTGGAAATTCATGCACATAAATTTAGTGATGCCGCAAAGTCAGCAATTGAAACAGCTGGTGGATCTGTTCACATAATCAATAGATAATCATGAAAAAATTCCTCGACACCTTCAAACATATTTGGGCCATTGAGGAGCTACGTAAGCGTATTATATATACGCTTATGTTGCTTGTAATCTACCGTTTAGGTTCTTACATTATTCTTCCAGGTATCGATGCTGAAATGCTCGAGGGACTTAGAGGACAAACCAAGAACAACATACTTGGCCTGATCAATACTTTTGCTGGTGGTGCATTTGCCCGTGGAGCGATTTTTGCTCTTGGAATTATGCCTTACATTTCGGCTTCTATCTTCATGCAGTTGGTATCTATTGCGATACCTAGTTTTCAACGGTTGCAAAAAGAAGGGGAAGAGGGTAGAAGAAAGATCAATCAATATACACGTATTTTAACTATTGTATTTACCGCTGTTCAAGCATATGCATATTTGAATAACATCATTGGAACTCCCGGTAATGCTCGTGCTTTGCTTTTTAACTACGGTGATATCATGTCAAAAGGTATGTTCCTATTTACCAACGTAATTTTATTAACTGCTGGAACCATGTTTACCATGTGGATGGGAGAAAGAATTACAGATCGTGGATTGGGAAATGGTATCAGTTTGATTATCATGGTTGGTATTATTGCACGTATGCCTTCTGCAATTGTCAGTGAGTTCTTATTCCGATTGACTAAAGGTGGTCCAATTCTTTTCTTAGTTGAGTTAGTGATTTGGTTTATGGTAGTGCTTTTGGTGATATTGCTTACCCAAGGTACTCGAAAAATCAGTGTTAACTATGCTAAAAGAGTTATCGGTAACCGTCAATATGGTGGTGCACGTCAGTATTTGCCTATTAAGATTTTGGCTGCAGGTGTTATGCCCATCATCTTTGCACAGGCTTTATTGTTCTTGCCAGCAACAATTGGAAGTTTCTATACTGAAACTACTGCGCCTGATTGGTTGATGAGCTTGATGAATCCCTATGGATTTTGGCACAATGCGTTCTTGGTATTTCTTATCGTGGTTTTCACCTATTTCTACACAGCAATTATTTTTAATCCTGTGCAAATGGCTGAAGACATGAAGAGAAACAACGGATTTATTCCTGGTATTAAACCCGGAAAGCATACCGCAAACTTCATTGATGGGGTTATTTCAAGAATAACGCTTCCTGGAGCAATAGCAATAAGTATTGTAGCAGTGTTGCCAGTATTTGCTGTTCAAGCCAATGTGAATCAAGAGTTCAGTCAGTTCTTTGGTGGAACGAGTTTATTGATTTTAGTAGGTGTTGTATTAGACACACTTCAACAAATCGATAGCTATTTGCTCATGAGAAAGTATGACGGATTGATGAGTGGCGGCGGTAGAATGAAAGGTAGAATGACAAACGGATATAATCAAGTTGATTTTTAATAAAAAAAGTACTATTTTTGCAACCCTTTTGATATGTCGAAGCAAGACGCAATAAAACAAGATGGTGTAATCTCCGAGGCTTTGTCAAATGCAATGTTCCGAGTGAAGTTGCAGAATGGCCATGAGATTATCGCTACCATTTCTGGTAAGATGCGTATGCATTACATCAGAATCCTTCCAGGCGATCGTGTACAGGTGGAGATGTCTCCATATGACTTAACAAGGGGTAGAATAACATTGAGATATAAGTAAACGTTGATATGAAAGTAAGAACTTCAGTAAAGAAACGCAGTGAAGACTGCAAATTGGTACGCCGCAAGGGAAAGGTGTATGTAATCAACAAGAAGAACCCTAAATACAAACAAAGACAAGGATAAAAACAAAATGGCTAGGATAGCAGGTATTGATATTCCAAAGAATAAGCGAGGCGTAATTGGCTTGACTTATATCTATGGTATTGGTCGCAGCACAGCTGCTCAGATTCTGGATAACGCTGGGATCTCTCACGAGAAAAAAGTGAGCGAGTGGAATGATGACGAGTTGGGAGCAATTCGTGGTTTCATCACTGAAAACCTTAAAACAGAAGGTGAATTGCGTTCTGAGGTTCAGTTGAACATCAAGCGTTTGATGGACATTGGTTGTTACCGTGGGCAAAGACACCGTAAAGGTTTGCCAGTACGTGGACAAAAGACTCGTACCAATGCTCGTACTCGTAAGGGTAAGAAGAAAACTGTTGCAGGTAAGAAGAAAGCGACAAAATAATAAAGTGCACGTATAAAAATGGCTAATACAAAGAAAGTAACTAAGAAAAAGGTAAAAGTTGATCCACACGGACAAGTACATATCCGTGCTACTTTTAACAACATTATAATTTCTGTTACCAATACCGAAGGTCAAGTTATTTCATGGTCTTCAGCTGGTAAGATGGGTTTCCGTGGTTCTAAGAAGAACACTCCATATGCTGCTCAAGTTGCAGTATTAGATTGCGCAAAAGTGGCATTTGATGCTGGATTGCGTAAAGTGGATGTTTTCGTAAAAGGCCCTGGAAGCGGACGTGATAGCGCCATTCGTAATCTTCAAACTGTAGGTTTGGAAGTGAATACGATCATGGATATCACTCCAATGCCACACAATGGTTGTCGTCCTCCTAAGCGTAGAAGAGTTTAATAATTTGAAAAAGTAAAAATTCATGGCAAGATATACAGGTCCTAAGTCCAAAGTTTCTAGAAGATTCCGTGAGGCAATCTTCGGAAAAGATAAGGCATTAGAAAGAAAGAATTACGGTCCAGGTCAACACGGGAACTCCCGTCGTCGCCCCAAGCAATCAGAGTATGCAATTCAGCTTGCTGAAAAGCAAAAGGCTAAATTTATCTATGGTGTTCTTGAGAAGCAGTTTAGAAATACTTTCAATAAAGCTGCAGCGAAAAAAGGAATTACCGGTGAGAATTTATTACGTTTCTTGGAAGCACGTTTAGATAACACCGTTTACCGCATGGGTATTGCTCCTACCCGTAGAAGCGCTCGTCAAATGGTTTCTCATTGTCACATCACTGTAAACGGTGAGGTAGTGAACATTCCTAGTTACCATATGCGTCCTGGTGATACAATTTCTGTAAGAGAGCGTTCACGTTCTTTAGAAATAGTTTCTGCTGCATCTACGTCTAATCGTTCACGTTTTAACTGGATTGAGTGGAACGGAAGTACCATGGAAGGTAAATTCATCACGTATCCAGAGCGTTCAGAGATTCCTGAGAATATCAAGGAACAGCTGATCGTCGAATTGTACAGTAAATAATAATTAAAAGTCAAAAACATGGGTGTTATACCATTTCAAAAACCAAATAAGGTGGTGATGACCAAATCCAACGAATTCCATGGGGTATTCGAGTTTTTCCCTCTGGAAAAAGGATATGGTGTTACTATCGGTAACGCAATGCGTAGAGTATTGCTTTCTTCTTTGGAAGGATATGCAATCTCCGCAGTTAAAATTCAAGGCGTTGACCATGAATTCAGCACGATCAAAGGCGTTGTTGAAGATGTGGTGGAAATCGTGTTGAATTTGAAACAAGTTCGCTTCAAAGCAAACGGTGCGAGCAACGAACAAGATAAATTGTTCATCTCAATCAAAGGAAAAGATCAGTTCTTGGCTGGTGACATTGGTCGCTATACCAATGATTTCATCATCTTGAATCCTGAATTGGTAATCTGTAATATGGATCCTACCGTGAATTTGGATTTGGAATTGGTTATTTCTAAAGGAAGAGGTTATGTCCCTGCTGATGAAAACAAACAAAAAGATGCCCCAATTGGGCAAATTTCTGTTGATTCTATCTTCACTCCAATTAAAAATGTTCGTTATTCTGTTGAAGACTATCGTGTTGAACAGAAAACTGACTTTGATAAATTGGTATTGGAAGTGACTTCTGATGGTAGTGTGCATCCTGAGGAAGCTTTGAAAGAAGCAGCTAAAATATTGATTGAACACTTCGTTCTTTTCAGTGATGAAAACATCATGCCTGAGACGAGAGTTTCTAAAGTAGTTGAAGAAGTTGATGAATCTTTCTTGCAAATGAAGAAGATATTGAAAACTCCTTTGGCTGATTTGGATCTTTCAGTACGTGCTTACAATTGTTTGAAAGCGGCTGAAATCAAATCTTTAGGCGAATTGGTAAACTATCATATCGATGACCTTCTTAAGTTTAGAAACTTTGGTAAAAAGTCTCTATCTGAGTTGGAAGAGTTTGTTCGCGATCGCGGATTACACTTTGGTATGGATGTATCTAAATACAACTTAAACGACGATTAATATACACAATGAGACACGGTAAGAAAGTAAATCACTTAGGAAGAACGTCTTCACATCGTAAAGCGATGTTGGCTAATATGGCTTCTTCTTTGATTAAACATAAGAGAATCATCACAACAGTTGCAAAGGCAAAATCATTGCGTATATACGTTGAGCCTCTAATCACCCGCAGTAAGGAAGCTTCTACTCATAACATGAGAACAGTTTTTGCTTACTTGGGTGATAAAGTAGCTGTAACTGAACTTTTCACTGTAGTTGGAGAAAAAGTAGCAAATCGTCCAGGTGGATATACTCGTATCTTAAAGACGGGTAATCGTGCCGGTGACAACGCTGAAATGGCAATGATTGAGTTGGTAGATTTCAACGAATTCTTCGATGGATTCAAACAAGATAAGAAGAAATCAAACACTCGTCGTTCACGTCGTTCAGGTTCTACTGCTCCAAAAGCTGCGGCACCTGTTGCTGAAGTGGTTGAGGCTGAAGTTATCGAAGAAACTCCAGTAGTTGAGGAAACTCCAGCAGCGGAGGAGACATCTGAGAATAACGAAGAAACAAAAGATTAATTCATTCAAGAAAAATACGAAAAGGGCGCCTATTAAGGCGCCCTTTTTTTTATCTTTGTTTTTCTTGAGATTGATTAGAGCAATATGTGTATTTATGCTGATTCTTTGGGTTGTACCCTCTGGTTTGGGGTTTATGTTGTTGAAATTTCAAAAACGCATCATTCGAAATTCAATCAAGCAAGCTATTTATTGTAACCTATCTAGTGCCCAATTATCAAGAATAGCTATTAGTGAAACCAATCACGATGCTTTAATTTGGCATCATGGTGATGAATTTGAATTTAGCGGTGAAATGTATGATGTGGTTTCTATAGAAAAACAAAAAGACTCAATAATTTACTATTGCTTTTTAGATAAAAAAGAATCTAAAATCAATGTACAGATTGATCAAATAGCCAAAAGCATTTGGGGTCGTTCACCGCTTTCAACTGATTTTGAAACTAATTTGGTTGATTTTATACAAAAAGTTTATCCCATATATAGAATAGATTTTTTCCAGGATAATAATAGTGTATCCTTTGAATTATTACAGAGATACCGGCCTTTTTGTCCCCAGGAAATAAAAGAAGTATTATCGCCGCCTCCTGATTTGAGTTAGTAGCAAATGGAATCTAGTTGAATGTATCAACTGATAGTAATAGGACTATTTACTAACTTAAATTTTAATGAAAATAAATAAATTATTAATCACATTGGTGTGCTGTATTTATAGCAGTAGCGCATCATCACAAATTATAGATACCACCGAAATAGAGTCATTTGACGAAATTTTAGTGTCCTCTCAACGGTTTGCTCAGAAAAGGAGTGAATCACCTCGACAAATAGAGGTTTTAACATCCAAAAGATTGAATGAATTAGTTCCTGCCACTTTGGGGGATGCTTTAATTGCTTCGGGTAAGGTATTTGTGCAGAAAAGTCAAATGGGCGGTAGTAGTCCTGTACTTAGAGGATTTGAAGCCAGCAGAGTTTTGCTTTTGGTGGATGGAGTGAGAATGAACAATGCCACCTTTAGAGCTGGGCATTTGCAGGATATTATCACCGTTGACCCATTTGTATTGGATCGGATGGAGATTAATTTCGGCAGCGGTTCTACCTTGTTTGGATCGGATGCCTTGGGTGGAGTGATTTTTCTGAAGACAAAGGATCCTCAATTGGGACAAAAGAAATGGTCTGGGAGTTTGAACTTGAGGTATTTAAGCAGCAGTAGTTCATTTATAATCAATGGCGGTGTTCAATACCAATCGCCTAAATTCGGATGGATATTGAATATGACTAGTAGCCAATTTGGTGATCTTCGAATGGGTTCGAGAAGTTATTATAAAGCGGATTCGAAATATGCAGAAATGCCAAGTTTTGTTGCCCAGCATAATGGAAGAGATACCGTCCTAACCAATAATGATCCTTTGATCCAAAGAGGAACGGGTTATTCGCAGAACGATGTATTTACAAAGTTCAAGTTGAAAACAAAGAAATTGTATCATATTTTCAATATTCAGGGTTCTTATGCAGGTATCATTCCTAGGTACGATAGGATGTCACTTACAGATAATCAGGGACGGTTTGGATTTGGACGTTGGGACTATGCGCCTCAGAATAGACAGTTATTTGCCTACACTCTACAAAACTTAATTGGTAATTCAAGATTGGTAATTGCCAATCAAAGAACTCAAGTTGGGAGAATTACTCGTCCCTACGGTAGTCCAACAGAAAGAACGCAATTAGATAGAGTATCTATGTGGACATTAAACACTGATCGTCAAAATAAGTGGAGTGCATTTACTTTGAATTATGGTGCCGAATTTGTTTTTAATGACGTTGAGAGTATGGGTTCCAATAAAAATATCCTCAGCAGAGCAGAAAGCAAAGCCAAGGCAAGATATTCAGATTCAGGTGCACAAACCTATTCATCAGGAGTATTTGCCCAAGGAATTTATAAATGGAAAAACACGGTTGTTCAATCAGGATTGAGACTCACACATTATACGTTGCAAGCATTTTTTTCGGAGTCAAATTTGTGGAAACTGCCATACAATGAAATTTCGTTCAAGAACACTGGTTTGAGCTACGACTTTGGTTTGACCCAAAAGATGGGCGATTATATGATGTTGAAAGTGTCATACAATCAGGCATTTAGGAATCCAAATGTTGACGATATGACTAAGGTATTTGAATCGACAAGAGGCATAAAATTATTGATTCCTTCGCCCAATTTGGATGCTGAAGTTAGCAGAACGATAGACTTAGGTTGGGCCATTTCACACAAAAAATACGGCTCCGGTGAATTAGGGGTTTATCGATCGGCGGTTTCGAACTTGTTGCTGGATCAACCAGGGCAATTGAATGGATCTGATTCTTTGCTTTGGGACGGCGCGATGACTAGAATTTATCAAATGGTCAATATTTCATCAGCCACCATTTTTGGATATTATGGAAATGCTCGTATTCGCATCTGGAAGGATATATGGGCAAACGGTAGTTACACATTCACGCAAGGCAGATTCATGAAGCTAGAAAATTCTGATGATGAGCCTCTTGATCACATACCACCCGTGTTCGGACAATTGGCTTTGAGATACAACGCCTCAGAAGTGATTTTTTATGAAGCTCAATACTTGTTCAACGGCCGAAAATTAGCCAAAGACTACTCCAGTAGTGGCGAAGATAATGCCAATCAAAATCCACCCGGTGGTAATCCTCAATGGGGAATTTACAATATTCGAGTGGGTTATCAACGAAAGGGCCTTATGCTGCAGTTGAGCGCGGAGAATTTGTTGGATCTCAGGTACCGATATTTTGCATCGGGCGTAACTGCATCAGGTCGTAGTGTAAATTTGAGCGCAGGATATAGGTTTTGACGGCTTCGCTGGGGGAGGGAAATTGGTCCTTGGTCTTTGGTCTTTGGTCTTTGGTCTTTGGTCTTTGGTCTTTGGTCTTTGGCTGAGAGTTGAGAGCTGAGAACTCAGCGTTCAGCGGTCAGCTTTCAACTCTACTTCCCGGCTGATGGCTGACGGCTGATAGCTGAAGGCTGACTGCTGACCGCTGATCACCGACCACCGACCACCGACCACCGATCACCGATCACCGACCACCGACCACCGAAATCCAATCAAACAAACTGATTTAAAATGCCAATCAAACGATTTTTGTCTAATACCCCAGATTGGCGCCAGAGTTGTTTGCCCCGTTTGTATATCATCAATGTGGGTACACCGGTGATTTTGAGAGATTGTGCGACACTTTGATTTCGGTCAACGTCTATTTTGACCACTGTAGCCTTGTCGCCAATCTCTCGTTTTACTTGTTCTAAAATGGGAGCCATGACCTTGCATGGGCCACACCATTCAGCTGAAAAGTCAATCAATACAGGCTTTTCAGAGTTTATTAACTTTTGAAAAGAACTCATATTGATGGTTTTATTTTACGTAAGATCTTAGGCTCGTCCATGGACCACCGTTGTAAACTTCGGTAAAACCTGCTTTGAGCAAAATTCCACGTGCGGAAGAACTGCGCATGCCTGATGCACAGCAAGTGATTACTGGCTTGTTTTTATTGATTTTTGAAACACTAGAAGCCAAACGATCCAAAGGAATGTTTTTTGATGCTTTTAAATGTCCGTTACTGTATTCAGAAGGAGTGCGAACGTCTATGATTTGTGCTCCCTGACTGATAAGTTCGGCGAAATCTACCGATTTCTTCTTGCCAAACAACGATGATAAAATTCCCATACTACAAAGTTCGGCAGAGTTACCTCAATCAATTGGTGACAATTCTCACAATGAAATATTCAACTCCTTCAGTATATGATCTGCTTCTGATACGTATTTCAACACATAAATAACGTATCTAATGTCGCATCCAATGCTTCGGCTATATTTTTCATTCCAAGCAAAATCATTGATGGTTGCCGTGAAGCTTCGGTCAAAGTTGATGCCAATCAACTCTCCGCGGTCATTCAATACCGGACTTCCCGAGTTACCGCCGGTCGTATCCATATTGTAAAGTATACCAACCACAACTTTGCCCGTTTTGGGGTCTTTGAAAATCTGAGGAATGTTCTCTTTGCGAAGTTTATCTGCCACCATCTGCGGAAGTCTATAGTCGTTTGAAGTATTTGCTTTTTCAAAGATTCCGTCCAAAGAAGTGTAAGGTGAATGATGCTCTCCGTCATTGGGAGAGTAAGATCTTATGTAACCGTAGGTCAATCTGAGCGTGCTGTTTGCATCTGGAATAAACTGCGATTGAAGCAGCTTCTCGCGCAAACTAATGTAGCGGGGCATGAGTTTGGTTAGCTCTAAACCGGTGTTTGACCAAACCAATTTTGCATTATTAATATCTGCTTGTAATTCTGCTAAAATAAGCAACAGAGCGTCTTTTTTGTAGTTGAATTTCTGGGGACTTTTTTTCCATTCAGCCAAAATGGCCTCAGGTGATTTTGAGCCCATAAAAAGACTTTTGTGAAGCAGCTTTTTTCCGTCTGCGTTTAGTCCTTGTTGGTTGCCATATTTAAAGGATGACTTTCCAGACAAACAAACAATTTTATAGAGGTCATCAAGAATAGATTCAACCACATGCTGTTCCATTTTCCAATCAATCACCTTTAGAGATTTTTCAGCATCAGCCATAATCTCGGAATTTAAAGGTTGCGTTTTTTCATTTTGAATACGCAAAAGGACATTTCCAATATGTCCAATCTTTGATTGGTTGTCTAAGAACGTGCTGTATAAATACAACTTGCCAATCTGCGTTTTTAAGGCCCAACTTTTTTCAATTTCAGCCATGGTGGTTTTTGCGAATTCGTATTCGCGGGGTTGAGTCTCAGCGTTATAGATGCTCTTTAATTGGGCATCTTGAGATAAACGTTGAGCAACCACATCGGTTCTGCGAAGTCCTTGAATTTTACCACGATAGTTCTTCTCAGTGTTTTCCATTCCTTGAATGGTTCCGGCAAACGCCAAACGTTTATTTACATCACCGTCGGAGTATTCTTTCATCCAATCAATGTACTGCTTGTAAAATTGTTGAATAACTGGCAGCTGCACTTCTTGCTGAAACTTCAAATAAGATCCGCTTTCATGTCTAAACGTTCTTCCTGGATATCCCATAATAAACACAAAATCACCTTCTTTGGTGCCATTGGGATTGATTTTAAGGGTATTTTTAGGCTTATAAGGGATATTGTCTTTGTTGTAGGGAGCAGGTTTACCGTCTTTTCCAACATAGGCACGAACCAAGCTGAAATCACCGTTGTGACGAGGCCATTCCCAGTTATCAGAATCGCCGCCAAACTGTCCAACGGTCAACGGCGGAGCCATAACCAATCGAACATCCTTGAGTAAAACATATCTGAACAAAGTGTAGCTCTTGCCTACAAACATTTCCGATACTTCAATATCGAGTTCCGGGTTTGCCTTTTGCTCGCGTTCGGTGATGGTTTTTATGTTCGCAGCGATGGTCATTAAACGCGTTTTGGCATCCGTGTTTTCATCGAGTCCTTTGAGAACTTCATCTGAAACATCTTCATAACTTTGGGTGATGCGGCAGGGCATTGAAACGGGTAATTCAGCCGATTTATCTCCTGCAACAAAACCATCTTCTAGATAGTTATGATCTTTGTTGCTCAAACGTGCAACGTTCCCGTAAACACAGTGGTGATTGGTGATAATAAGTCCCTCCTCAGAAATAAATGAGCCCGTACAGCCTCCAACTCGCACCAGGGCATCGGTTAGCGACACACCAGAGGGATTGAAAATCTGATCTGCTTCGAGTTTGATTCCCGCATTTTTAAGATCATTAATATTCAGGTAGTTCAACGGGAACATGCCTTCTTCTGGTTTGAATGAGATTTGTGATAAACCCACAATCAATAAACTAGTCGCTGAAAATACTTGCGCAAAACGCGAAAAAAATCTGTTCATTCCTACAAAACTAAACTTTGAGCCGTAGTTTTAACAATAATTCCCGAGTATTTTTGCAAATCAATGGGAGAATCTTTTATTACCTCGCTAATTTTTATTGTAATCATTCTATCGGCATTGTTTCTAGATCTAGGCTTGTTAAGCGGAGAGTCTGCCACCAAGCCCACGTTTAAGCAAAGCGCATTGAGGAGTGCTGGGTGGTTTGGACTAGGTTTGTTATCTGTTCTAGGGGTTTATTATTTCTCTCCTCAATTGCATGCCATACATGATTTTTCAGGCCTGCAGAAGTATGCATCCGTTCACGGAAATAGCTTCACCATAACCAATGAGTTGAAGCAATCCATGCACAATTTTCAAACGGCTTCAGCTCTAGCATATTTATCGGGATTCCTGTTAGAATATGCCTTGAGTATAGACAACCTGTTTGTGATGTTGCTGATATTGAAGTCCTTCAAAATAGAAGAAAAACACGAACGAAAAATCTTGGTTTGGGGTGTATTAGGTGCCATGATTTTGAGATTCATCTTTGTTTACTTGGGGAGTGCAGCCATTCAACAATTTCATTGGGTGCTGTATGTATTTGGAGCTTTCTTGATGTTCTCAGGAGTTAAAATGCTTATGCACCAAGAAGATGAAGAATTGGATACTGAAAATCATTTTGTGATGAGATGGGTGAAAAAAATCATGCCTGTAACCAACGTGTCTACTGATCGCGGAAATTTTTTCATCAAAGAAAACGGTAAATGGCACGCCACCATTTTATTTGTAGTTCTGATCATTATTGAATTAACCGACGTGGTTTTTGCGGTAGATAGCGTACCTGCGGTATTTGGTGTTACCACAGATCCATATTTGGTTTTCTTCAGCAATATCTTCGCTCTTTTGGGATTGAGAAGCCTTTATTTCTTGATTGGATATGGAATTGATAAATTCTATGCCCTGAAATATGGATTGTCTATCATATTGGTATACATAGGGTTGAAAATGCTATTAGAGGATTATTTTCACAAACTTGGGTTTTCACATTTTCATAATTTAATCATTATTGTGGGAATATTGGCTGCGAGTATTTTCTTCTCAATAATTAGACCCAAGGAACATTGATTAAATTGTAAATCGATGTTTTTTTTGTAATTTGCCCCGCTATGGAACAACAAAAAATCGACCTTTTTATCGCAAACAACTCAAAGTATTTTGATACTTCGAAAATGCCCATGCTTGTCGAGCGTTTGAAACAAATGGATGATGATAAGTGGATGCTCATCAACTCAATTCAGTACAAAGACCCTTCCAATTTATTGATTTTTTCTATTTTGGGCGGTACTTTAGGAATTGACCGTTTTGTTTTGGGCGATACCGGTTTAGGTATTGGCAAATTGCTAACCATGGGTGGTTGTGGAATATGGGCTATTGTAGATTGGTTCATGATTCAAGATGCAGCTAGAAATAAGAATTGGGATTTGATACAAATGCATTTGTATTGATAACATTTCATGCCAAAAATCACCTTTGAACATATTTCTGAAGGAGATCGAGAGAAAGCCTCGAACTCTTACGTGATGTCAGTGGTAGCAATTGTTGCTGGGCTGCCTTTGCCTATTGTTAATCTAATTGCTACCTTGATTTTCTTTTTAGGGAATAGAAGGTCTAGTCCATTTGTAAGATGGCATTGTACTCAGGCCTTGTTGAGTCAAGCCGTACTTTTTCTTTTGAATACCCGCGGATTCTGGTGGACCATCAGCATATTGTTTTGGGATGAACCCATTTCAAATGAATACATTGGATATATGATTGGTATTGGAATGCTTAATTTGGTCGAGTTTTTTGCGACCATTGTCGCTGCGGTTCAAGTGAGAAAAGGAAAACACCTAAGATTGTGGCTGTTTGCTGATTTAACCGATACTTTTTTCAAAAAAAATGATGAATAAAACGCTTTTCCGGTTTTTGCTGATTGCCTTAATTGGTATGGCTATTTATGCTGGACTTAAAGAAATTCCTTGGAAAAAGATATTCCACATCGATGATGTAAATATTGAAATTGGTAAGGAGTTTGGCGATCAAATGTGGGACGCTATCCAACAGCAAGAAACCCTAGATACCAATGAAAGGAACAATCATTTGGTAGATACTTTGGTAGATATCATTTGTTTGCAAACCGGAGGAAATAAGGGCAAAGGGAATCAACTCAAACGTGAAGATTTTAAGGTACATGTGATTGTTAAAGATCAGGTAAATGCTTTTGCGATGCCTGGCGGACATTTGGTGGTGCACACCGGCCTGATTGAAGCTTGTGAATCACCCGAACAACTCGCTGGAGTGTTGGCCCATGAAATGATTCACATCACCGAAGAGCACGTTATAAAAAAACTGATTAAGGAAGTTGGATTAGGGGTGTTGGCCTCCATTGTAGGGGGGAACGGTGAAATAGTGAGAGAAGTTCTAAGACATCTGAGTTCTACTGCTTATGATAGAAGTTTGGAAAAAGAAGCAGATCTGAAAGGTGCCGAACTCTTGCACAATGTGAGCATCAATCCCGAGGGAATGGCTGAATTTATGGATTACATGGCAAATTTACCTGAGAGTAAGGCTATGGAAAACCTCGATTGGCTGAGTACCCATCCTGATTCTAAAGATCGAGCGAAAGACATCCGCGAAGCGGCCAAGAATTTTGGTCCGAATAAGAAATACACTAAATTGAATGTGGGTTTCTAAATGCAATGTGCATAACAATTTTTTCATAAAAGATTGTTCGATTGAGTCAAATAGAAGAAATTTGTACCCCTAGAGTGAGTTCACAAATTTCAAAAGCCATTTTAGTCCTCCAAGACGGTACGTACTTTGAGGGAAACGCCATCGGAAAGATTGGCACTACAACCGGAGAAATCTGCTTCAACACAGGAATGACGGGGTATCAGGAGGTTTTTACTGACCCTTCCTATTTCGGACAGATTCTGGTTATGACCACAGATCATATTGGAAATTACGGAGTTCATTCAGATGAGGTTGAAAGTGATTCTATTAAAATCGCGGGACTTGTTTGCAAGAAATTCTCACCCAACTTCTCACGCAAATTGGGAAGCGGCAGCCTTGATCAGTATTTTACCGATAATCATCTTACCGGTATTTCTGACATCGATACCCGAATGTTGGTGGCGCATATCAGAGAAACTGGTGCTCAAAATGCCATCATTTCTAGTGAGATTTTAGATGTTGAAGCATTGAAAGTGAAATTGAATGAAGTTCCTTCAATGGATGGCTTGGATTTAGCTCCCTCTGTTTCTACTTCTGAGTTTTACGAAGAATCAGCGACGTCAGATGAAACTTTATTCAAAGTGGCACTCATTGACTTCGGTTCAAAAAAGAACATTGCTAGAGAGTTGAAGAAAAGAGGCTGTCACCTCGGTATCTTCCCATACAATGCAACAGCCGAGGACATATTGAAATGGAATCCTGATGGGTTCATGATTTCAAATGGCCCTGGAGACCCAGCATCAATGGTTTATGCCATCGATACCATCAGAACCGTTGTTGAAACGGGTTTACCCACTTTCGGAATCTGCTTAGGTCACCAATTGTTAAGTTTAGCAAGCGGTTTGAAAACTTATAAAATGCACCACGGACATCGCGGTTGCAATCATCCTGTAAAGAATTTAGTTACAGGTAGAAGTGAAATCACCAGTCAGAATCATGGCTTTGCCGTTGAGTTTAACCCCGAATTAACCGAGGTGGTTGAATTAACCCATATCAACTTGAATGATGACAGTGTAGAAGGAATTCGCAGAAAAGACAAACCTGCTTTTTCAGTGCAACATCACCCTGAAGCTTCTCCAGGTCCGCACGATTCCTTATATTTGTTCGACGATTTTATTCAGTTAATGTCCCAAAATAAAGCATAAAAATGAGCGAAATTACCCATATCCAAGCAAGACAGATCCTTGATTCAAGAGGAAATCCAACCGTAGAAGCTGAAGTTTTCACCGAAGAAGGTGGCTTTGGTAGAGCGGCTGTTCCATCGGGCGCAAGTACCGGAATTCACGAAGCCGTTGAAATCAGAGACGGTGAAGATATCTATTTGGGAAAAGGCGTTTTGACTGCTGTAAATAATATCAATAACACCATCGCTGAAGCGCTTGAAGGAACTGAGGTATTTGCTCAAAATGAGATAGATTGTATACTTTTAGATTTAGATGGAACACCCAATAAATCAAATTTAGGTGCGAATGCCATGTTGGCCGTTTCTTTGGCAGCAGCAAAAGCAGCAGCTGATGAATTGGGTATGCCTTTGTACAGGTATGTTGGTGGGACTAACGCAAACATATTGCCCGTTCCAATGATGAATATCTTGAACGGTGGTGCTCATGCCGACAATAAAATTGATTTTCAAGAATTCATGGTAATGCCCGTGAAGGCAGATACCTTCAGCGATGCGTTGAGAATGGGAGTGGAGATTTTTCACCATCTAAAAACCGTGTTGAAATCGGCTGGTTACAGTACCAACGTAGGAGATGAGGGTGGCTTTGCACCCAATATCCAAAGTAACGAAGAGGCAATTGAAATTGTATTAAAGTCCATCGAAAAAGCCGGTTACAGACCAGGTGAAGATGTATATATTGCTATGGATGCAGCTACTTCGGAGTTGTACGATGAGAAGACTGGACTTTATACATTCAAAAAGTCTAGCGGAAAGTCGTTCAGTGGCGAAGAAATGGTGAATTATTGGGCGGAATGGTGCAAGAAATATCCTATCATCTCTATTGAAGATGGTTGCGCAGAAGACGATTGGAAGAGTTGGAAGTTGATGACCGAGAAATTGGGCAACAAAATTCAATTGGTGGGTGATGATCTATTCGTGACCAACGTAGATCGTTTGCAAATGGGTATTGATCAAGGAATTGCGAACTCTATTCTGATCAAAGTGAATCAAATTGGAACCCTTACAGAAACCTTGAATGCCATTCAATTGGCTACTCGTAATAAATATACCAACGTAATAAGCCATAGAAGCGGTGAAACCGAAGATTATACCATTGCTGATTTAGCAGTAGCTATGAACAGCGGTCAAATCAAAACCGGTTCGGCTTCTCGTTCTGATCGTATGGCAAAGTACAATCAGTTGCTTCGAATTGAGGAAGAATTAGAATCTTCAGCAGTTTACGGTGGGTTGATTTTTCCGTTTGGTAAATAATCTTTCGTTTTATGTTCCAAATTGAGTGGCTTCTAACCTTCGGTTTTATTGCTTATCTGCTGGGTTCTATTCCCAATGCAGTATGGATTGGCAAAGCCTTTTTTGGTAAAGATGTTCGTGATTATGGAAGCGGAAACGCAGGAGCTACAAATGTATTCCGTGTTTTAGGAAAAGGCCCAGGTACCGTAGTTTTATTACTGGATATTCTAAAGGGATTTTTAGCAGCAAAACTGGTGATTGGTTATGAATATTTTCAAAACCCTGAAATCTCTCAAATTGGAGATTACCAAAAGGTCAATCTTATGTTGGGATATGGTATGGCTGCTGTTTTGGGACATCTATTCCCCATCTTTGCCGGATTTAGAGGAGGAAAGGGTATTGCCACCTTGGGCGGTTTAATCATTGCCATTAATTTTTGGATCGCTCTCATTGCTATTGGGCTTTTCTTGTTGATTCTATTTTCAACCCGTTTTGTGAGTGTCGGTTCCATGCTTGCAGGGTTGAGTATTCCAGTTCTTTTTGTGAAGATCTTTGGAATTGAACATCCCGAATACAAACAACCCACAGTGATTGCTTTTACGATTGCAATATCAGTGTTGGTGGTTTATACTCACCGAAAAAATATCCAAAGGCTCATCCAAGGAAACGAAAACAAAGCTAAATTGTTACCTAAACACAGAAATCATGCTTAACAATTACGATTTAGAAGAATCCATCCAAGCCCTGCTTGCAAACAGCAGAACCAGCGATTGGTCTATCGTTCTGTATAATGACGAAGTAAACACGTTTGATTGGGTGATTGATTGCTTAGTGAAATACTGCGGACACGACGAAATACAAGCAGAACAATGCGCTTGGTTTGTGCATACAAAAGGTAAATACGCTGTTAAAAAAGGTCCGCAACAATCCCTGAAGCCTATTTGTCAAACATTGATCGAAAAAGGACTGTCGGCCGTTTTAGAATCAGAATATGAATAAAGTTTTCAATAACGCCAAAGACGCTATTTTTGATATTACAAACAATCAAACCCTCATGTTGGGCGGTTTTGGACTTTGTGGTATCCCAGAAAACAGTATTGCTGCTTTGGTGGAAAGCGGTGTGAATGGGCTTACTTGTATTTCTAACAATGCAGGTGTGGATGATTTTGGAATCGGTCTGATGTTGCAAAAAAAGCAAGTGAAAAAGATGATTAGTTCTTATGTAGGCGAGAACGCCGAGTTTGAACGTCAGCTACTTTCCGGCGAATTAGAAGTAGACCTCATTCCACAAGGTACCTTGGCTGAGCGTTGTAGAGCGGCCGGTGCTGGAATTCCTGCCTTTTTTACACCAGCTGGTGTAGGTACCGAAGTAGCCGAAGGCAAAGAAACCCGCATATTTAATGGTAAAACCTACCTAATGGAACATGCTTTTGATGCTGACTTTGCCATTGTGAAGGCATGGAAGGGTGATAGATACGGTAATCTAATTTTTAAAGATACAGCCCGTAATTTCAATACCATGATGGCCATGGCCGGTAAAATCACCATTGCCGAAGTAGAAGAGTTAGTTCCAGTGGGTGAATTAGATCCCAACCACATTCATGTGCCTGGCATCTTCGTTCACAGAATATTTCAAGGTTCCAACTACGAAAAACGCATTGAACAGCGTACGGTTCGCGCAAAATCTTAATCATGAACCGTTGGCTTTTTGCTACCAACAACCAACATAAAATAGAGGAAGCCCAAAGCATTTTGCAGGGTTTTTCAGAGGTGATTTCTCCTCGTGATATCGGAATAGATATTGACGTTGATGAAACCGCAGATACTTTTCAAGGCAATGCCCTCTTAAAAGCATTGGCATTTCATCAAGCATGTGGCCTTCCATGCTTTGCAGATGACTCCGGACTTTGCGTTCATGTTCTGAATGGCGCTCCAGGTATTCACTCTGCGCGTTACGCACAAATTCAAGGCCAACCAGTCAACCATCAGGCAAATAATCAGAAGTTGCTCCAAGAGTTAAACGACTCCACAGATCGGTCGGCGTACTTCATCACGGTTATTTGTGCCGTGGGTTTTACTTCCGAACCTGTTTTTTTCGAGGGACGTGTATACGGTTCCATTGATATTGAGTCCAAAGGAAACAACGGATTTGGATACGATCCTTTATTCATTCCCGAAGGTTTCGATAAGACTTTTGCAGAACTAGGAGAATCAATCAAGAATTCGTTGTCGCACAGATCTCGCGCCCTAGCAGAAATGAAGGTGTTCCTGCAAAACTTGACACAGACAAATTTGTTACATTAAAATATGACGGGTATTCCGCCAATTGCTGTAGATCAATTTGATTATGCACTATCAGATGATCGAATTGCTTATGAGCCAGCCTCTCCGAGAGACAGTGCGAAGCTTTTAGTTTATAACCAAGAAGGGTTGACCCATTCAAGGTTTTCAGAATTGGACCAGTTCTTGGATTTCAACCAATTGTTCGTGGTGAATAACACCAAGGTGATTCCAGCCCGGTTCTGGTTTACCAATGATAAAGGACAAGAGATCCAGGTATTCTTGCTAAATCCATTGAATTCTGTATGGACCCATTGGCATGCCATGATTGGCAATAGACGCAAATTTAAGGAGGGGGATGTTTTGCGAATTTCGCAAAACGGACATTCGTTGTCGGTTCAATGGGTAGACAGAGAGAAAAACCACGTTGAATTGATTTCTGACTTAGGCTCAATTCCTGAGGCGATTGAACATTTTGGTGAGGTTCCATTACCACCTTATATTGAGAGACAGATAAGTGATAAAGATAAATTAGATTATCAGGCCATCTTTGCCCAAAAGGACGGAGCGGTAGCGGCACCAACAGCATCGCTTCATTTTACCGAAGAGTTACAGTTGCGATTGGATCAAAGTGGGTTGCAAAAACGTGAGCTCACCCTACATGTAGGTGCAGGCACCTTCAAACCCGTGACGGCAACTACAGCAGACGAACATGAGATGCATGCGGAAAGGTTTGAGATTGGTCTTGATTTGATAGATTCTTTATTGAATCAGTCCTATGGAGTCACTGCCGTGGGCACAACTGCTTGCCGATTACTAGAAAGTTTACCCATTTTAGGAGCCAAGATCTTATTGAATGAATTGGATGAGGTCTTTGTGTCGGCATCAGATTCATATGATTTAAGGTATTTACAGTTTTCTACGAGAGAGTCGTTGGAGGCATTGAGGCAAGAAATTGCGAAAAGGGGAGGGGAGTTACACGGCGAAACACAGATCTTTATGGTTCCAGGGTTTGAATTCAGACTAACACAATCACTAATTACCAACTTTCATCAGCCCAAATCAACCTTATTGATGTTAATTTCGGCTTTTGTAGGGGACGTTTGGACGGATATATATAAGGCAGCGTTAAGCGAAGGTTATCGTTTCTTAAGCTATGGTGACGGTAGTTTACTAAGAGGTAAAAATAATATTAAATTTTAGTAGACTGAAAATGTGCGACTTAGTACATTTTGTTAAATTTTTTCTGGGGAGGGTTTTGGAAGTGTGGAAATAAGTAGTACTTTTGCAGTCCCGTTATGAAAGAGAGAAAAGATTTGAGAAACAAGGAGACGAAAAAAAGTCAAATTATTTTTCAAAAAGAGTTGTAAAAGTCAAAAAGTTTTGTACCTTTGCAACCCGCTTCGGAAGGAACGGAAAAAACAAAAAAATAAAGTGTTGCGAATCGTGAAGAGGGTCAGCAGATTTATAAAGTTCTTTGAAAGAAAAGGTAAGGAATAGCAAGCCACCCAACAAGTAAAAATACTTTGGGAAGCCGGGTCAAACAACTTTTACTATGGAGAGTTTGATCCTGGCTCAGGATGAACG